>CAWCLM010000018.1:0-20456 GCA_963796395.1 Sulfurovaceae bacterium | reverse complement strand
GGTGTATGCGTTTGCCAAACTTTTACAAGAGAAGATAGTGAAACATTTTGACATCCCTGTTTCTATAGGCATCTCAAAAGCGAAATGGATCGCTAAACTTGCAACGGAGTCTGCAAAGCCTTATGGTGTGTATGAAGTGAAAGATATAGATGCCTATATAAAGGATATACCCATTAAAGAGTTCCCGGGTATAGGGAAGGGGTTTCAAAGAAGACTTAACGATCACTACATTTATACACTGGGGGATGTGAAGAGACATAAAAAACTGTTCGAGTCCTGGAAAAAGCCCGGTATACAACTGTATAGACGTGTGCTGGGAACCGATAACGAAGGGATAAGCATGAGAGGAGAGAGAAAGTCTATAGGTATCAGTCGTACTTTCGACGCCATTTATGATGCAGATGAAGTAAAAAGACGTATTATGATCATGGCAAGACATATTATCTATATGGTGATGAGTATAGAGGTGAACCCCACAAGTTATTATCTGAAGATAGGGTACGAATATGGTGAAAGGGTAAAAAAGACATTGAGGGTAGAGAGGGTATTTTCTGAAAGGCTTTTTAAATCTATGCTTTCAAACATGTATGATGAGATAGCACAGAGAAATAAAGGTGCCATCAAGCTTACAGTGAGTGTTTCAAATTTCTCTTCATTGAATCTAAAGACACTCTCCCTCATAGACTTCGATAACGATAGTAAAGAAAAACATTTACATCTGAATATACATGCGTTAAGAATCCGTTTTGGACTGGATATTATCAAAACAGGAAATGAATTATGAAATAGAATAAAGTAAATTAAGTTGTTAGGGTATCATGCTACAATACTACATGAATTTAAAAATACTATTCTCCAAAATAAAAGAGCTTCAATCTGTTGATGAATCTGTCGTCACAGCACTTTATACACTTTCAGATAGAGCGCATTTAGTTTTATTTCTATTAGTGGTCTTAACAACAGTGGCTTTATATCCATTACTTGGAGTAAGCATTATACTTTGGGCTTTTAGTTTAGTTCTGTTGACAGGTTACCGACTTTATTTTACATATATTTTTAAACGAAATCCTCAAAAATACTCTATGAGTTTATGGTATAAAAAATTTATTTTTGATGCCATCATCACAGCATTTATTTTTTCAACAATAGGTTTTATCTTTATCCATCAGGTAGATCACTATTATCAACTTTATATCGTTGCGGTACTTTTAGGACTATCATTAGGTTCTACGGTTTCCCTATCTCCTGATGCACGACTGAGTATTTTATATTCAACTATTCTTTTACTGCCTCTTATTTTTACAATGCTATTTCTTGATGACACACCTTTGAACATCATTCTTTCTGTTTCCCTGATCTTGTATTTTATTGCACAAGTGACCAATATCTACAATATGTATAAACAAAAAAATGAATTTAATACTTTACAATCGGAACATATGCTCTTAAATAGTTTATTTAAGAATGCACCCCTTGGTATCTTTACCTACAGCAAGGATATGAAGGTGTTGGAGTGCAATGAGAGATTAAACAGTTTATTTGAACACGACAAGGAAGGAATAATAGGCATGGACCTTAATCTGCTTCCAGATAGACGCATATTAAAACCATTGCAAAATGCGATCATTGATGGGACACAATCTTATGAAGGGCCTTATATAGCATTGAATGGTAAATCATTTTGGATAGATGCAAAAGTATTTTCGTTTAGTGATATAAATAATGAAGTTCTTGGTGGTGTAGGTATGATCGAGGATAAAACAAAAGAACATGCAGCACTTACAGAACTTGAATATATGGTGCAACATGATGTACTTACAGGTTTGTTAAATCGTAGAGGTTTTAGGAATTATATAGAAAACCTCGTAAATCATAAGAAACATAAAACATATTTTTCTATACTGTTTTATCTTGACCTCAATCAGTTCAAAAGTATCAATGACTCTTTAGGGCATGAAGTCGGAGATGATGTCCTTCTTGCTGTCTCGAAACGGTTGGTATATCTTTTAGGCAAAGAGTGTATGGTAAGCAGATTGGGAGGCGATGAATTTATTATTATTGTGCCTCATGTATCGCAAGATCAAAATATGGCAAATACTCAAGCCAAAGAGTTTTCCAGAGAGATGCAGGACCTTTTTTTAGAACCATTTATCATAAAAGAGATGCATTTACATATTCAGTCGAGTATAGGTATCGTTCTTATGGAACCTGGTTATATGAATACTGATGAGATCATACGACATGCTGACCTTTCAATGTATCAGGCAAAAATTTCCAATGATAATGTTTCTTATTATGACTCATCTTTGGATGAGCAACAAAAAGCGCTTTTCATGCTTCAGCATGATCTTGCATATGCCGTCCAAAAAGATCAGCTGGACCTCTTCTTTCAACCTATCGTAACGATGAAAAAAGATAAGCTGCGTTCGGCAGAAGCACTTATAAGATGGGAACACCCTGAAAAAGGATTGATGTCTCCGCAAGACTTCATACCATTGGCCATCAAAGCGGGCCTACTTTCACATATTACATGGTGGGTCATTGATAGAGTATGTCAGCATATAGCGCACTGGAAAAAAGAAGATCAATGGAAGCTTGAATATGTGTCAATCAATGTAAATGCTGAGCAATTCGTGGAAAATAATTTTGCTGTAGAGTTTCTAAAAAAATTGAATGAGTATGGATTAGAGACCCAAGATATTATGATAGAGATCACAGAACGGTCTTTGATCGATAATTTCGACCATACACAAGATGTTATCAATACCTTACGAATAAAAGGGATAAGATGTGCTATTGATGATTTTGGTATAGGCTACTCTTCTTTATCTTATTTGAAAAAGCTTTCCTTTAATACATTAAAAATAGACAAAGCATTTATAAAAGATATAGAGTCAAATCCTAAAGAACTGGAACTTGTTTCAACGATACTGCATATAGGAAGACAATTTAACTATAACATTGTTATAGAAGGTATCGAGGAGGAAAAGCAAAAAGAGTTGCTTTTAGGGCTAGATAATAAGCTCAGATATCAAGGGTATTATTTTTCCAGACCCCTACATGCAGAAGCGTTCAAGAATAAATTCTTGAACGCTTAGAAAACGATCTGTCCATCGTGTTGCATACGTTTGATGATGCCTTGTGCCATTTCATGACCTTGATAGGCAGCTTTTCTACACCACTCTATGGCTTTCTCTTTATCTTCTTCACAACCTAGCCCCATATCATACAATGCACCTAAGTTGAACTGTGCCTTTGCATGATCTGCATGTGCAGCTTTTGAGAAGAGGATAAAGGCTTTTTTATAGTCTTGGTATACGCCACGACCTTCTTTGTACATAGCACCCAGGTTATTAAAGGCATCTATATTACCTCTTTTTGCTGCTTCTTCGTACCAGAAAGCTGCTTCAGACTCATTTTTTTCACAACCTTCACCGTTTTCAAGCATGAGTGCCACTTCAAATTGTGCCAAAGGTACTTCTCTGGTTGCAGATTCAAGATAGTAATCAAAAGCTTTTTTGGTATCTTGATTTACACCATAGCCTTTAAAGTATAAAAAACCCAGATAGTAGTAAGATACAGGGTCTTGTTGCTTTTCTAGAGCAGTGTAGAGCTCCAGTGCTTTATCATATTCTTTTGCGAGTAGTGCGTTGTACGCTTCTTGTGCTAGAGTAGTCATTATGCACCGAACCCTGTAAGTTCTTTACTTACTTTTTCTATCTTGTTTTGTGCATCTTCAAGTGCTTGCTTGTTTGTTGCAAGTACTTCAGCTGGTGCATTGGCTACAAACTTCTCATTGTTGAGCATGCCGCTTAATTTCTGTATCTCTTTTTCAAGTTTCTCTTTTTGTTTAGTGAGTTTGTTGATGATAGGTGTCATGTCTATCTCACCTGTTGGAAGATATACCTCTAAGTTATCAGAAACATCTGTGATCGAGTTTTCAACTTTTGCATCTACGAACTCAATGTTTGCTACTTTAGCCAACTTTTGTATGAATGGACGAGCCATCTGCGTATCTATATTTTTATCCAGTTTGATATATGCTTTCTCTATCTTGGAGTTACCCATATCAATGACGACTTTTGCACGTCTCAATGCAGTAATAGACTCTTCGATGATCGCAAACATATTTTCAGCTTCTTCATCTTTTTGTATCTCTTTAGGGAAGTGCATCACCATGAGTGACTCACCATCTTCCAAAGTGGTACCTGAGAGTTTATGGTAAAGGTGATCTGAGATAAATGGCATGAACGGAGAAACCATTTTAAGTGTCTCTTTAAAGATCGCACCAAGTTCTACGATACTCTCACGATCTGCTTTAGAGTATTCGATTCCCCAGTCACAGAACTCATTCCAAACAAAATTATAGAGTGATTTTGCACTTTCATCAAATTTATATGATTCAATAGAAGTACGGATCTTCTCCACAGCGACACTTAGACGGCTTTGCATATAGCGTCCAAGTGGTGTTTTGACTTCTATGTCTGCAAGCTCAGGGAATGTTTCAACATTGAGCTGCAGGTAGTTACTTGCATTATAAAGCTTGTTGGTAAAGTTTCTAAACTGTTCTAAATTCTTAGCACCCAGTTTGATGTCACGCCCCTGTACTGCAAGATAGGCGAGGGTAAAGCGTATAATGTCTGCAGAGTGTTCTTCAACCATATCAAGAGGGTCAATAACATTACCTTTGGACTTGGACATCTTTGCACCATGCTCATCTCTTACAAGCGCATGCATATAGATATCTTCAAACGGTAATTTACCTTGGAAATGCTCTCCCATCATCATCATTCTGGCTACCCAGAAGAACATGATGTCAAAACCTGTAATGAGCAGTGAGTTAGGATAGAAATCTTCCATATCTGTTTCATTATAGAGTTCTGTGAGTTTTCCGTTATTTCCCCAACCTAAAGGTGACATTGCCCAGAGTGCTGAAGAGAACCAAGTGTCAAGCACATCTGGGTCTTGTGTGATCTTTTTGGATGCACATTTTGGACAGCCTTCGGGTTCATCTGCTTTGTCTGCCCACTGATGTCCGCAATCATCACAGGTAAACACCGGTATACGATGCCCCCACCAGAGTTGACGGGAAATACACCAAGGACGAAGTTCATCCATCCATGCTGTGTAAGAGTTTATCCAATGCGCAGGGTGGAAATTGTTATGCTTTTTAGTCTCTTTGATAGAGTTCTCAGCGATCTTCTCACTCAAGAACCACTGTTGAGAGATAAAAGGTTCAACAATGTTCTTACATCTGTAACAGTGACCTACTTGATGCACATGCTCTTCTATTTTGACGATATGTCCAGCTTCTTCAAGTGCCTTTACGATCACTGGACGGGCTTCTAAACGTTCTAATCCTGCAAATTCCCCACAATAATCATTTAGAATCCCTTTTTCATTAAAGACCTTGATGAATTCCAAATTATGTCTTTTCCCTACAGCGTAGTCATTTTGGTCGTGGGCAGGTGTCACTTTTACGACACCGGTTCCAAACTCCATATCTACATGTTCATCTGTGATTACTTTGATCGTTCTGTCAGTAAGTGGTAGAAGTACCTCTTTACCCACGATATCAGTATAACGCTCATCATCTGGGTGTACCATAATGGCGGTATCTCCAAAGTATGTTTCAGGTCTAGTCGTAGCGACTTCTAACTCTCCTGAACCATCAGCAAATTTATAGATCATCGTATAGAATTTACCATTTACTTCATCGTGCTCTACTTCAATGTCAGAGAGTGCACCATCATGTGTACACCAGTTGACCATATAATTATTTTGGGTGATATGACCTTCATTGTAAAGAGATACAAATGCTTCTTTTACAGCTTCTTTAAGTCCTTCATCCATCGTGAAACGCTCACGTTTCCACGCAGGCGTCACACCAAGTTTTCTCATTTGATGTACGATGTTACCGCCACTGGTCTCTTTTTGTAACCAGGCACGTTCTAAAAATTTCTCACGACCAAGTTCTTCTTTCGTTGTACCTTCAGCTAAAAGTTGCTTCTCTACAATATTCTGTGTTGCAATACCTGCATGGTCAGTACCTGGCTGCCAAAGTGTTTTGAACCCATCCATACGCTTATAACGTGTAATGATGTCTTGAAGTGTAAAGGTAAGGGCATGTCCGATGTGTAAAGATCCTGTAACATTTGGAGGAGGCATCATGATAGAGAAGTTTTTTCCTTCTTCCTGGATCTTTTTGTTACCCTCTATCTCAAAATACCCACGCTCTTCACAGAGTTTATAGTAATGATCTTCTACTTCTTTTGGATTATAAACTGCTTTTTTTTCTGTTGTTTCACTCATAGCTTTTGTTCCTATGTATAATAATTGTCGCGATTATAGCGTAATGGTGCTTTTTGTTTTATGGCACTGTTTAAAAGAGTGGTGTTTTGTTATTTTCATGCCATTGGAGAATGGCATCCCATGCTTCTTGCGCAGTATTTACACTTTCAATCATATGAAGATCATTGGCTTCAATGACATCTTCTTCCAGTAAAAAGTCAAAGTTAATGACACGGTCCCAATACGCTTTTCCGACAAGTACAACAGGAATGCAAGGGCTTTTACCTGTCTGTATCAGTGTCAATATCTCAAAGAGTTCGTCCAGCGTACCAAAACCGCCAGGAAAGATGACCAATGCTTTAGCGCGTTGCATGAAGTGTAGTTTACGCATGGCAAAATAACGAAACTGGAAGGAGAGTTCCGGAGTGATGTATGGGTTTGGAGATTGTTCATGTGCCAGTTCAATGTTCAGACCTATAGATTTTGCTCCAACATCCATAGCACCACGATTTGCTGCTTCCATAATACCTGGTCCCCCTCCTGTCATCAATGTGACATGACAGTCTTCAGGGTTTTGGCCGCTTTTCCCTACCAATTGACCAAAATCACGTGCTTCATCATAATAGACACTTTTGCGTACCATACTCTCTGCTCTTTTAAGTGACGTAAGAAGTGATTCTGAATGAGGAGAGGCTTCCAGCTCTTTTTCTATTTTTTTTAATGCTTTCATCGCAACATCAAACTCAACGATACGGGCACTGCCAAATACAACGATCGTATGATCGATACCTTCTTTTTGCATTTTTGATTCAGCTTTAATATAATCATATTGAAGTCTGATGGCTCTTGCTTCATCAGAGTAGATAAAGTCGATATCATCCTCCGCAAAGACATGCGTGGAGTCATCAATAATAGCTTTGAGCTTCTCTAATGCTTCTGGATCATCTTTTAACTTTTTATGCATATTCATTCCTCTACGAATATTATACATATTTTTTATCTGAATTCCTTTGAATCGTTTTAATGTTATAATTTTTGAATAAATAACAAAGGTAGACCATGAATAATATAGCCATACTCTGTTCTGGTGGTGATGTTTCAGGAATGAATGCTGCACTCAAACGTTTTGTTGAATACAGTATTGCAAAAGGACTTACACCGTTTTTTGTAGATAGTGGTTTTGAAGGCTTGATAGACAATAAAATAGTGCAAGCTGATTACCATGATGTTGCAGGCATCATTTCAAGAGGGGGTACGAAGATCCACTCTTCACGATCAAAACGTTTCATGGAGGTAGAGTATCGTAAACAAGCGGTTGCAAACCTCAAGTCACATGACATAGATGCTTTGATCGTTTTAGGTGGAGATGGTTCCTTTAAAGGGATACAAGCACTCAGTGATGAGAGTGAGGGGCTGAGCTTCGCAGGTATCCCTGCCACTATCGATAATGACATTGCAGGGACAGAGTACTGCCTTGGTGTAGATACGGCATTGAATGTGATTAAATATGCTATAGATTCTATACGAGATACAGCTTCATCATTTAGCAGGGCTTTTGTGATAGAAGCGATGGGTAGAGAGTGTGGATATTTATCATTGGTTTCAGCCCTTACTTCCGGTGCGGAGATGTGTCTGATACCTGAAATTCCATATGAATTGGATAACTATAAAGAGAGGTTTAAAGGAGATCACAGAAGGTAGAGAGTATTTTATCGCTGTAGTCTCCGAAGCGTTAAAAAATTCTGAGGAGATCGTCCAATGGTTTGAAGAAGAGATAGGTATAGAGTCTCGTCTTATGGTACTAGGGCATATACAATGAGGTGGAAATCCTACAGTTCAAGACCGTCTTATGGCCTTTCATTTTGTGACACATGCCATAGACGGATTACTTGAAGGATATGAAAAATCTGTTGTCTGCTATAGCAATTGCGGATTCAATCACAAAAAGATAGAGAGGTTGCCTTTAAAAAGTATCACATTAAAGAGGATCTCTTAAAACTCGGCAGGGAATTTGGTAGTCGCAAGTGAGATATATTTTATGCATACCTTTTATTTTATTGGCTACTGCATGTGGCAAACCAGCAGGTAAGATCATTGCTCATATCCATGAAGCTTCAGGGATAAGTTACTGCAGTAAGAGTGATACACTGATCGTAGCCAATGATGAAGGATCTTACTATGAGATTAGTAGAAAAGGCAAGATACTTGAGAGAATAAAGCTGGGAAAATATGATCTTGAAGGTGTCGTGTGTGAACATAAGCAGTTGATCTTTGCTCTTGAAAATAAAGGTATGTTAATTGTTGACAGAGAGACAGAAAAAGAAAAAGTCATTTTAAACACTCTGTACAATGGAAAAAAACTGCCTCTGTTCAATAAGAAATCCGGGGTTGAAGGTATAGTCAAAGAGGGCAATATGATCTATCTGTCTAAACAATCCAAAAAGAAAAAAGATTCTTTCATTGCCGTAGTGAAACTCTCACCGTATCCATCTAAAATTGTTGATCTGATCGAACATCATATTGCAGATACTGCCGGATTGACTTTTCATGATGGGTATCTCTATATGGTAAGTGACAAAGAAGACCTTTTGATCAAGTATGACCTTCAAAAAAAGAAAACTGTACAAAAAGTTAAATTGGAAAAAGGTGCCTGGGAAGGTATCGCTTTTGATACTAAAGGTTTTGTCTATCTTGCTGATGATGACGGACGGGTGATAAAATACAAGAAAAAAGCTTTGGGAATATAAAGACTGTTTGATTTTAATAAGTAGCTTCCCATGTTTTTCTTGATTCCCATAATTTTTTATAACTTTGATAAAAAGACTATATTGATCAAAGCACCAACATGGACGAAAGAGTACATCCTTCTGTGCATCCCATATATCTCCCTGGGCTCCCAAAAATGCAATACCAAGATCCGGACGAAACTCTATTATCGCAAGCCATTCAAGAATCTCATAGAGTGTAGAGATGGAGATAATCAGCGAAAAGGCAAAAAGCAAAGCAGATTCACTGATCTTGCTGACATAGGTTATGATAATTTCAAAAATAGCCCTAAAGCAAAGCAGACCAAAGAAAAAGTGAACGAATCGGTCATAATTGTTCCGTTCAAACCCGAAAAACTCTGTGATAGTATCAAAGTAAGGCATATGCGTATAGGTATAGTGTGCGCCCAGCGCATGCAAACTGCCAAAAATCAAAAGAAATACAATACTCATCAAGCTTCTAAGGCTATATCGTTTATCCAGCCAGATTATGAAGGGAAATGTAACAATAAAACCAATACATTTTCAAGAAGCCAATCCTGGAGGATGCTTGGAATTGATCGCCGCAATCATCCAAATGAGCACATAAAGAGCATAGATAAGCTTGTGTGACTTTGGCATACAATCTCCCTTGTTGTTAGTATTATATCATGATATTAGAAATTACTTATTTAAGGAACTTGCTAAAAAGATAGAACAAGAGTGACAAAACAATACTGATGAGTATTGAAGTCGTAATGGGAAAGTAAAAAGAAAAATTCTCTTTTTTATAGGAGATGTCACCGGGTAACTTACCAAGATTAAAAGGAAGTTTGTCGCTAAAGAGAAGTATTACACCTATAAGTACGATCATAATACCTACAAAAATAAGACTTTTTCCAATCTCTGTCATGTCAAATTCACTCCGCTTTTTATGATATTATAGGATAAATCTTTTTTAAAAGGCAAAATGATGGATAGGTTCATTCGTTAAAACAGGTGATATTACGAAAGAAAATGTCTGTGCCATAGTCAATGCAGCCAACAGTTCACTTTTAGGTGGTGGCGGTGTGGATGGTGCGATTCATAGAGCAGGGGGACCTGAGATCCTTGAAGCAGTGTAAAGAGATACGTAGAGCATACAATATCCTAATGGTCTGCCTACAGGAGAAGCAGTGTAGCAACAAATGCCGGAAATTTACCTGCCAAAGTATGTGATCCATACAGTAGGACCTATCTACCATCAATGTGGCAGAGAAATGTGCTGATCTCTTGGCATCGTGTTACTCCAATGCATTGAATATTGCTAATGAATTGGGTTGTAAAGATATTGCATTTCCTGCGATATCTACGGGGATATATGGTTATCCTAAAGAGGAAGCTGCACAAATAGCTTGTAAGACGGTGAATGATTTTTTAGATCAGACAACGTGATATGAAGGTGACATTTTGTTTTTCATAACAGTGGAGATAAAGAACTATTTATTAAAATAATAGAAGAGAAATAATCAAGATGTTGAGTAATATATACATGTATCATTATTTACCTCAGAATCTGTTTCAGCAGGACATCCTGACAAGTGTGCAGATATCATCGCTGATACTATTGTTGATACACTGCTTCAACTTGATCCTGATTCTAAAGTGGCCACAGAAGTGTTTATCAGTGGTAAGCATGTCATCATAGGTGGTGAAGTGAAAACGACAGTCACTCTTGATGATACTTTTTATGAAGCGATCGTTAAAAAGGCCTTTGATCAGATAGGATACCCCGAAGTAGGGTTTTAGAGTAGGTGAAAGCTAGCTTTCCCTGATGATGCTCAGATAGATGTCTATGTGAGTAAACAATCCCCAGATATCACTATGGGAGTGGTAAAAGCAGACAATGAGATAGGAGCAGGTGACCAGGGTATGATGTTTGGATATGCTAGCTCTGAAAGAGAAGATTATATGCCCAGTGCTTTTTCTTATGGCAAGGGAGATCAGAGATGTATTGTATACCTATGCACTTGAACATACGAAGAAACATCTGGGGTAGATATGAAAACACAAGTGGTAATGGATTACGGTACGAAAGAAAATTTTGATAATTGCAATCCTCAGCGTATCTTCAAAGATCATTGTGGCTATTGCACATAACAAGGAAAGTTGAACAAAAAGAAGTGAAGCGGTTGGTCAAAAAGATCATTGCAGAAAATGTAGATTCTGATGCTGGGCACTATGATGATACTATAGAGTTCTATATTAACAATACAGGAAGATTTGTTCAACATTCACCTATCGCTGATTCAGGTTTGACGGGTAGGAAAGTAGTCTGTGACACCTATGAAGGATATGCTCCTATAGGTGGTGGATCTCAAAGCTCTAAAGACTATTCGAAAGTAGATCGTACAGCACTCTATGCTGCTAGATGGTTGGCTAAACACATCGTTGCAGCTGGACTAGCCAAGAAGGCACTGATTCAGATCTCTTATGTGATCGCTGAAACCAGACCTTCTTCTGTTACGGTTGATACACAACATACAAGTTTGACAAAGCTAAAAGATGAAGAACTTTCACAGATCATTGCAGATAAATTCTCTCTAAGTCCTAGATGGATCACACAGAAGTTCGGACTGGATCGTCCGAGTGAAGAAGATCGTTTCTTATATGCTGACATCGCAGCAAAAGGGCAGATAGGATATGCAGAGTACCCTTGGGAAGCTATTAGATGAACTAGAGTGGTTTAGCAGCTTTGAAAAAATAAGACCATTTTAGAGGGTACACCCAGAATTCATCTGATATGCCCTTAAATCATTACCTTTTATATCGATGACATGCACAGCACATGCAAGGCAGGGATCAAATCAATGTAATACTTTCAGTACTTCAAGCGGTTTGCTAGGGTCATCAAGTTTTATGCCTATAAGTGCTTCTTCATAAGGTCCTCTTTGATCTTTACTGTCTTTTGGTGATGCATTCCAGGTGGTCGGTGCTATCACCTGATAGTTTTTTATCTTTTGATCTTTGATATTGATGAAGTGTGACAATACACCTCTGGGTACTTCTAAAAATGTTCTGCGTTTTGCCTTTTGTGGCAAGTTTTCAAAGGTATATTTGCTCCATGTCTCGTATCGTAATATTTGATGTTTTCTACAAGTCTGTTAATCAGTCTGAAGATATATTTCACTGATATATGCAGTCTCTATGGCTCTGGCAGCATTTCTACCTACGGTGGTAGAGAGGTCTAAGAGCTCAAGGTCACAAAATTCTAAAAATTCATCTACAAATGGCTTGATAAATCTGTTTCCTTGTTTATAGGAGATCAGTACCCTTGCCAATGGACCTGATTCCATGGTTTTCCCATTGTATCTAGGGGCTTTTATCCAAGAGTATTTGTCATCTGAATTGGCAGTTTTAAGTGTTCCATCTTCGTTGAGGTCAGTGTAGAAAGGCTGGTCATCTTTATACCATGCTCTTTCTACTTCTTCAGTGATCAACTGCTCATCAAAATGTTCTATATTTTCAAAATCATGGTCATAGATGACACCACTTTCAAAAAGCTGATGTTCATCATCAAAACAGTAGCCGCCAACACTTAGGAAATTTCCTGTGCTTCGGCCAGAACCAGCTCTTATCTCATCTTTATAGGCAGTTGCCAATAGTTTCATATCTGGCAGATAGGCACGGTCTATAAACCCTTTGGCCTCTTTGAGGATAAATATAAAATCATTTAATCTTTGGGGATTTAACATATCTGCTACTGAGGTGACCCCACCAACAACTATAGTCTGTGGATGTGGTGTTTTTGCACCAAAAATGGCAATGGCTTTAGAGATATCTGTTTGAAACTTCAAAGCTTCAAGATAGTGTGAAAGTAGAAGCAAATTCTCTTCAGGAGTTAATTTATAGTCACTATGTCCCCAATATCCATTAGAAAAAGGACCCAGTCTTCCTGAATTTACAAACTTTGCTAATTTTCCTTTTACATAGTCATAGTGCGCATGGGAATTGGCATAGGGTCTGGAAGAGTAGAGATGACCGGTTTTACTGGTCATCTTGGAATCTGCTTCTAGTGCCTTGGTGACATCCACAAAATCCAAAAGATGCAGATGATAAAAATGTGTTACATGATCTTGAATAAACAGTGCCAGTGACATGAGATCTCTGATGATCTCTCCATTTTTAGGAACCTCTATCCCATAGGCATCCTCTACGGTACTTACGGCACCTCTGAAGTGTGAATTGGTACACACACCGCATATCCTGCCGGCTAATAGCCCTGCATCTCTTGGGTCTCTATCTTTTAGTATGATCTCAATACCACGAAAGAGTTGTCCGCTGACATAGGCCTCTCGGACGATACCTTCATCATCTATTTCAACTTCAGCGCGTAAATGGCCCTCAATTCTTGTGATCGGATCTATGACTATTTTCTTCACTTTTTATCCTCGTCTATTTTTCTGCTCATCTATTTTTCTCTCATTGGCATATTTATCAAAGAATCCCATCTCTACACATCCCATACATCCATGTCCAGCCTGTATCGGCCAGCTTGTACCTTGGTTAAATTTCATCGTAGGGCAGTTTGCATGGGTATAAGGGCCTTTGCATCCCATTTCAAAAAGGCACCAGCCTTTCTGAGCACCTTCATCTCCCCATTCCTGAACAAACTCTCCGAGTTCATAATGTCCTCTTCTTTCACAGTTATCATGAATCCTACCTTCATATGCCCAAAGTGGTCTATTGAACTGATCAAGTGCAGGAAGCTCTTCAAACATTAAGTAAGAGAGTAGGGTCCCTACGATATTGATTGGATTGACCGGACAGCCTGGGAGGTTGATGACATCATCTCGACCAAGGGCCTCTGATACACCTACAGCACCTGTAGGATTTGGTGCTGCTGCAACCACACCCCCATCAAGAGCACAAGAGCCTACGGAGATGATCAACGCAGCATCTTTGGCACACTTTTGCAGTAATGCAAGCCCTGTTTCCCCTTTAGGACCGATACGAAGATATTTACCTTCCATACCCATTGGGATCGCTCCTTCAACGATCAGTACATAGGCCCCTTTTTGCTCTTTAATGATATTTTCTAAAATACTCTCACTTTGATCTCCACTTGCACTCATTAAAAGCTCATGATAATCAAGAGATATGTAGTCAAATATCAGATCTGCTATTCCTGGATGTGAAGATTTGATGAACGCTTCAGAATTTCCGGAACAATCAGCCAGTTCAAGCCAGATGATGGGAAGTCTATTTAGGTTGTCTATCCCATCTTTAACAATACCTTCATATTCAGGATGAAGCTGCATTGTGGCTGTTACCATAGATATCCAACTGTTCACCTCTTTGGTCGTTATGTCAAAAGCATCTAAAGAAGATGCAAGCTGTTCAGAGTCAAGTTGATTTTGAGGATGTAGTCTGTTATATTTCTCGATCCGCTTTTTTGCTAAAGCGATCTCTTTTTCTCTTTCGATATCTTCTGCACTTCTCTTTGGCATGTTTGGATCAATGAGATGCTGTGAATCGTTGATCACATCCTGAACCATTTTTTTACATTTACCGCATACTCTACCTGCCTGTGAGAAATTTCCGTACTCCATGAAGTTCTCTATACCGTATGTAGTGACACTGTCGACAATGTCCTGATGGTAGACATGTTCACAAGAGCAGATCAGTCTGCCTCTCTCTCCTATAAGTCTGTTTTGATAAAGATAAGACGGATCGATACTTTCTTTGTTTTGCATCAAAGATTCTAGATAGCCTATATCGACATTGGTATTGATCCCTATGAACCGTGTTAGTTTGTCATCCTCTACAAAGTACTCATCTATACGTTGATCTTTGTCTGAAGTGATCAGTATCTTTTCAAAATTGGGTGAGTACTCAGGAGATCTAACCTCTATGAGTTCATACTGATCTACTTTAAGCATATCTATCATCACTTCAAGCTCAAAGGTTTTCTCTTCCAATCCAAGTATAGTCGCAATGGCAGCATCTGCTTGAAGTGTACACTCTTTGACATGACCTGCAATGAAGTTGATATCTTTTACTTGTGCAGCTTCACCCACAGCATAGATATCCGGATCTTCAGTTTGCATTTTGTTATTGGTCAATATACCTTTATCACAGGACAAACTATCTCTTGCAAAGTCGATATTGGGTTTGATCCCTACACCAAAGATCAAAAAGGGATTATGTATTTCTAGTTTTTTGGTTTTTAAAAGTTTGATCTCACTCTTTTCGATCACTTTGTCTATGATCTCATCTTCATACGAGATCGTTATTTTTCCGCTTTTAAGATAGGAAGATTCCATGACTTTTTTTGCCTGAGGTGACAATGTTTTATCATAGAGAGAATCACCACGTACTAAGAGTGTGATGTGATTTACACTTTGCATTTTATCTAACGTTTCCATCAGTTCCAGACCTATAGGACCTGAACCAACAATAACCACTTCTCTGTCACTGATACCTTCTGCTATCTTTATGCAGTCATTTGCATTACGAAACACAGTTGCATTCTTAAGGGTAGAGATGTCAAAAAGTGTTTGAGGTGTAGAACCCGTAGCAATGATAAGCTTGTCATAGGAGAAGGCAGAGTGTTCTGAAAAGACTCTTTTTGCATTTTTATCTATGGAGAGTATTTTTTCATTTAGTGCGATTTGAACGGTTGGGTCAACTGCTAAGGAAATTGCTTCTATGGTCGTACTTTTGTCGACAAGTCCACATAAATGTATCCTGTCATATGGAGAATATGCTTCGTCAGACAGGATCAAGAGATCTACATCTGCTGCCAATTGTTTGATACGGTTGGCTATATATACTGCAGCTATTCCACCGCCAATGATCACAACTCTCATTCCATCACCTTGATTATCTATTTGACTCTGTATGTATTATATACTTTTTTCTTTTCTGAATGTAATCCATTTATCAATTTCCATTATAACGACCAGACCAATAGCTATAATCGCAAGCTCTAACCAGGTATCAAAGGTCACAGGCTGGGATGAAAGTACAGTTTGCATAAATGGGATATGCATACATGAAATATGTAGAAGTTGTGTAAAAATAACCAAAAGGATCAACAGCATACTGCTTCTGTAATTGATCTTATGCAAATAATTGATCTCTGATCTGGCATTAAAGACGTGCACATTTTCAAATAGAACCATCAGCAGCAATACAATGTTTCTTGCACTCTCCACACTCTCTCCGCTTTGCAGTAATAAATAAAACAGTACAAAAGAGACTACACCGATGTAAATACCACCTACTGCTATACGCCTAAGCATGAGTTTGTTGAATATAGGTTCTTTAGGTGATCTTGGATCTCTTTTCAAAAGTCCTGGCTCGGCCTTCTCTAAACCAAGCATCACATCTTGTATACCGTTGGTCACAAGGTTCAACCATAAAAGCTGCACAGGAAGCAGTGGTAAGGGCATACCTGTGATGAATGAAAGCATTACCAAGACAAGTTCAGCAAATCCTGTAGATATAAGCAGATAGATAACTTTACGAATGTTGTCATGCGCACGTCTTCCTTCTTCTATACCATTGACTATAGAAGCAAAATTATCATCAGTTAATATGAGGTCACTGGATGCTTTAGCTATATCTGTTCCGCTTTTACCCATTGCAACACCAATGTTGGCATGCCTAAGAGCAGGGGCATCATTGACACCATCTCCGGTCACTGCCACATAATGCCCAAGAGATTGATAGGCCATAACGATCTTCATTTTCTGTGCAGGAGTGACACGAGAGAATACGCTTTTATCTTTTAACTCTTCGGCTTTAGAACCACTATCTTCCCAAGCGAGCAACTCTTTTTCACTCATGACTTCCTCTTCAGAAGAGGCAATACCAAGCTCTTGAGAAATAGAGAGTGCTGTGTTGGGATGATCTCCTGTGATCATAACCACTTTGATCCCTGCCTCTTTCGCTTTCTTAATGGCATCTGGACTCTCTTCTCTCACAGGGTCAATGATAGCTACAAATCCAAGATAGGTAAAGTTTTTAAGATTGATAGTGGATTCATCGGATGACTCTTTGTATGCTAGTGCGATGGTTCTGTATCCTTTGAGGGCCCATGCATCTACATCAGACAGGATCTCTTTTTGTTCTTCTTGTGTTACATTACAGTGTTCAAGTACTGTTTCAGGAGAACCTTTGCTGAATTGAAAAATAGTATCATCCAATTCCATCATCACTGCAGAAAAACGATTGACAGGTTCGTAAGGTATTTCGTCTATTTTTCGATATGATCTTGCATTTGTGATATACGATTCATCTGCATTTTCAGCGAACTGTGCCAAAGCAATATCTACTTGATCACCGAAAAAATCAACACTGCCTTCTTTGGATTGTTCATAACGTATTTCATTACAAAGAATGGATGCCAGGTAGACTTTATCATGAACATCATTGAGTGTGTTGGTGTCATAGACCTGATTTGGAGAAATGAAGTACTCTACACTGAGTCTGTTTTGTGTTAATGTTCCTGTTTTATCACTGGCTATAAGTGTACATGCACCCAATCCTTCTATTGCAGCAAGTTTCCGTATAATGACATTTTTTTTGGACATGGCTAAGGACGCAGATGTTAAAGCTACTGTAATAGCTACGGGGAGACCTTCTGGTATTGTGGAGACTGCAAGTGCTACAGAAAAAAGGAAGAGCGTATAAAACTCCATGCCTTTAAGTAAACCTATGGCAAAAAGTATAACAACCATAATAGCAATAACGATGGAGATGCTGAATGAGAACCTCTCCATTTTCTCAACCAAAGGTATCTTGGCTTTACTTTTTGTGCTAAGTAACTGTGCGATCTTACCGGCTTCCGTATCTTTACCTATAGCCGTAACAACACCCATGCCTCTACCACTGGAAATGTAAGTTCCTGCAAACAGCATATTTTTTCTCTCTGGGATCAAAAGGGTATCATTATCGCTTTCAAATTGGGCATCCTTATGTACATCAATGGATTCTCCCGTAAGTAATGACTCATCTACCAAGAGATTATTGGTCTCAGTCATTCTGACATCAGCAGCTACTTTGGTTCCAGGCTCAAAGATCAGAATATCTCCTGTAACAACTTCTCTACTGTCGATCTCTTGAATTTGTCCATCTCTTAGTATCATGACACTGGTTTTGATAAGATTTTGAAGAAGTTTTGCTTTTTGAGATGCAGAATACTCTTGATAGGTTCCAATAATGGCATTAAGGAATAAAACAAGTAAGATAAAACCGGCATCTGTATACTCTTGTATAATGAGTGCCATGAACGCTGCTATAAGCAAAATATAGATTATCGGACTTTTAAATTGTTGTAAGAAATGTTCCAAAAGTGACATGTCAGGTTTTGAAGGCAGAATATTTAGACCATACTTCTTTTGCCGTTTCTGGACTTCGTCACTTGTCAGTCCAGAATTATTTGTCTCTAAAATGCTAAAAGTCTGTTCAATATTTTTTGTATGAAAATTGATGCTCAACCTCTTTTTTGTCTATAATATGTAGTTCAAAGTCTATTTCAAAAGTAATATATTTTACTCTCTTTATTTTAACAATTTCATTAATATTTCAGAGTTGCGCTATTAAGATTTTAATAGTAGAATATAGGTATATAGAAAATAAATTTAGATCTTAAAATTTTGAAGAAGGTAGGAAGGTTATGAAAAAGCTTAAAAGAATTCTTGTAGGTGTAGATGTGCATGAAAGATCAAATGATGTCTTAAAAAGGGCATTGATCTTGGCTAAAGAACATGAAGCAGACTTATTTATCGTACATGCAGTGAGAACACCATGGTTAAGTGTGCCAAGCTACTTTGGTTCTAAAGAGATAGGTATTGATACTGAGGCTATTGGCAAAAAAATTCAAAAGCACGTTAAAGCATTGAACAAAGGCAATAAAGTAAACTGTTTTATCTTTGCAAAAGAGGGTAATGCTGATGATATCATACTTTATGAGTCAAAAATAAATCAGGTAGATATGATCGTTATAGGTAAGCATAGTAAGAAAAAAGGCAGAAAAGGTTTTGTAGGAACTACAGCACAAAAAGTAGCACAAAAGACACACCTTCCTGTACTTATCGTTAAAAATAGTGCAAAAACTTCTTATAAAAGTATCATAGCGCCAACAGACTTTGAAATGCAGTCAAAACAGAGTGTTTTATTTGCAAAGAATCTCTTCCCTTCGGCTAAAATGAATATAATTCATGCGTATGAAACGATCTATATGGAAGGTCCATACTCTGTAGTGGGTCGTGATCTTTCACAATATAATGATGTGGCAAAATCTTGTGCCCAAGGTGACCTAAAAGAGTTCATGAAGTATGTAGGTGTCAAAAAAGGTAAAGTGATCGATGGAGAGCTTTATGCAAAAGAGACGCTTATAGAGTATATTAAAGATGGTTCTTATGATCTTGTAGTGGTGGGTTCCAGAGGTACAGCAGGTGTGAATGCTTTACTTGGAAGTGTGGCAACATATATTTTAAGAGAGACTTCTACCGATGTTTTAGTCTATGTACCATAGAACATGAGTAAGTGAATTATTGATAAATTAAAAAAAGGAAGTAAGATGAAAGAAAGAGATGACCTTGATCTTAATGAATTTGAGACTATTTTAAAAGAGAGAGTGACACAGATCGAAGAGAATATTGAACAGTTACGTTCAGAGTTGGACAGTGTAGGAAGCGATGACGGGATGAATGACCCTGAAGATCTTGCATCTCTTCAAACGCTTAATGCAAAAGATAATACTCTTTTAAATCAGCAGGAACATGAGCTAAAAGAGACTATTCATGCACTCGCAAAGATACGGAATGGCACATTTGGAATATGTGAAAAAAGTGCTAAGCCTATTCCTGTAGAAAGATTAAGAGTAAATCCTATAGCCAGGACTAGAGTAGGTGTAGAAGATTAAAAATAGTTTATCTATTCATTAGCGTTCTCTTTTGGTAGGAGTTATATGTAAGAACTCTTTTAAAGTATTTTAATTGCGTAAAAGGATCACTGTACATGAAAATTGGTATTCCAAAAGAGATAAAAGTAAAGGAATCTAGAGTTGCGATCACCCCCTCAGGTGCAAGGATACTTGTAGAAGCCGGTCATGAAGTGTATATTCAAAAAGATGCTGGTGAAAAAAGTGGATTTCTTAATACTGATTATAGAGAGGCAGGTGCTCTTATTTTAGAAGGTGCCAAAGAGATATTTGATATCTGTGAAATGATCTTAAAGGTCAAAGAGCCTCAACCACAAGAGTATGAGCTTTTAAGGCCTGGACAAATACTCTTTACCTATCTTCATCTTGCACCCGTAAGAGAATTGACAGAGGTGCTTAAAGATAAAGAAGTCATAGCCATTGCATATGAAACTGTTGAAGATGGTGGAAAATTACCCCTTCTTGAGCCCATGAGTCAAATAGCAGGT
>CAWCLM010000017.1:0-56936 GCA_963796395.1 Sulfurovaceae bacterium | reverse complement strand
CGCTTTTGCATTGTGCGCCATCGTTCCAGCATCGGTTGATAGGCGGGAACGGATTTCAGCAGGTCACGGTTAATCCATGCTTCCACAGGCAGATCCGCCCCAGGCGTTGTTGATCAGGCCGATCGGTACGTTGATCGTCTGATGGAGTTGACGTCCGGAGAAGTAACCGACCGCCGAGATCTACCGACCGTCTCCGGCGAGCAAACCATCCAGGAACTATTGTCGTGCGACCAGACGGGATCCTGCGAGCCAACCCGAGGGAAGTTGATCATGCGGATCTGTGGGAATTGTGCGGCGGCTTGTTCCAAGTCGGCATCGTTGCTTCCGCCGACGGTCATCGCCATGTTCGACTGGCCAGAGCAGATCCAAACTTCTCCCACCAACACATCGCCAAACTTGATTTCGTTGTTTCCCTTGACGGTGAGTTCCAATGGATCGCCCACCTGCAGCGGTGACAGCATGACCTGCCAATTGCCGTCGGCATCGGCGGTCGTCTGATGGGACTGGTCGGCGATCGTGACGGTCACTTTTTCGCCGGCGTCGGCGCAACCCCAAACGCGACTCCTGGTCACGCTGAAGTACCATCGAATCGCTGAATATGTTGGGTAGCTGAACGTCGGCCTGCACACTGCTCGCACTGCTGATCAGCAAGGCAGCAATCAGAAAGCGGAGGTTGTGAGAAATTTTAAAGAGAGATTGAATCATCGTTGTCGGTACCTACTTTTTCGGACTGTATGAATGGATCAGTTGGATCACTGTTTCTTTTTCGTTTTCTTGTTCTGTGAGGCCTTTTCTTTGCGGCTCACGATTCCTGCGAGCTTCTTAGCTTCGCATCCAAAATTTCTTGGGACAGTTCGGCGGGGGTCACCGGTGTTTAATCGATCGGATCATCCGTCGATAGCTCGCGGATTAGATGTTGCGGTACCAGACCGGGTCGCCATGATCCTGCAGACTGAGGTTCGCGCCACGCGGGCCCTCGAGATTGCCGCCGCGTTGGCGAAGCATCTCCACGTTGAACTTCCACTTCGGGTCCCTGTAGTCGAGGTGAATGACTTTGACACCGTTGAGCCAATGTTGAATCACCGTCCCTTTGCAGACCACGCGACCCTGTTCCACTCCCCGACCGGTTTGGTCGCATCGACCGACGGTTGGATGCAGAAGTCGAGCGATACGGCACTGGTTGGCGGGTTCTTCCCATGGGGTGAACCGCGTTATCGAGAATCTGGTACTCGTATTGAGTCGGCCGATAGTAAACGCCGCTGTTCTGCCGCGTGCGACCTTCCACTCGGAAGAGTTCGAAGTCGTCAGGAATCTTGCATCGGCGTAAACCAGCGATCCTCCCTTGCCTTCGCACGTGATCACGCCATCTTCGACGATCCAATTGCCCGCCATGCTCCCAGCCCTCGAGATCTTTGCCATTGAACGGGGCTTGGAACCCGGCAGCCTTTTCGTCCGGCGAAAGCTGGTTGGGTGAATCGGCGCTGGATTGCAGCGGTGAGAACAATATGACAGCAAGGGCGAGAATCGAAAATCGCATGATGGGGGGCCTCGTCAGTAACGATGTGTGGTCAAGAGAATTGTAACCGCATGTTCCGGTGATTTGTCCCTGAACGGCCATACCGATCACATTTTCGCATCGATCTTGATCGTTTCACGGCCAGCCGCAGGGGACTGCTTAAGGCGGACGCCGTCGCCTGCGGCTTGCCGTTAGACGAAGGCTCTCGCCGTGAAAGATGATGATGGTGCTTACTTTTGGCCTCGACGGGACGCGATCGAACAACGCGAAACCCCTGAAACGTATACCCAGAGATCGGGTGAATCGAATCCAATTCTTGGTGGCACAAGGCCGGACTTCGTTTACCGGAAACTCTGTCCACACAGCCCGCGCCGCAACGGATCCTTTGTGTCTGCGTCAGACACCCCGTTCTGCTCGAACGCTGGTGATCATATCGAAAATCCCATAGTCATTCGGCTTGGTTTTTCCGACCGGCCAGCCGCGACGACCGATGTCGACGAACGCTGCATGTATCCATCCACGAGGGCCTCGTCATGACCAAACGAAAAGGTGGTCTTTGATCCGCCGTAATACACAAAGAACCACTCCTCCACCGTAGCCAATCGATACCCCGTTCGTTGCTGATAATCAGGATACAGTTCGACGGCGGGTCCGTGACCTGCTTCGCGGTCTGGATAACACAGCTGATCCTCACCAAGGCCCGCCTGCAACGTTAGCCAGTTGCAGTAGACGACTGCCTCGTGATAATCCGGATGCGTTGAGCGGACAATCCAGTGTTGGCGATGTCTCTTCCGTCCGGCTTCAGTTGCCGAGTTAGCTCTCAAATATTGCTCGACGGTGACCTCAGCAACTGCCGCATCAAGGCGATAGTGATCCTCCGGCTTGAGTCTTGGAAGTCGCACCATCGTGAACCCCTGAGCATCCACATACCAATCACGGATCGGATCTTCCGGAGTCGGCCGCCAGAGTCGATCGTTGATCCAGGACTCCTGCCCCCAACACCTGAGAAACCACAACGCGTTGGAACGCACGCTGGCCTTGCTGGCCGTGCTGAACAAATCCTTGATCAGGGTGACCATGTAGGTGTCCCTCAAATCACCGGTCAGGTCGCTTAGGTTGATACTCCCCCAACGCTTGGATCAAACCGCAGCGAATCGAATTGTCCTGTTCCGCCTGTAACCGCTCGGCGATGATTTGCGGATCGACCCCAATGGGAAGAACTCGCTGAGTCAATTGCGTCCGCACGTCGGGAATCCCCTCCATCTTGAAGACGGACCAGATCGTTTAGTTCGAAGCGCCATATTCGCAACAGCAAGGCAGCCGCCATCGATTTCCGTCGCGAGAAGACCTGCCACTCGGGTCTTCCATGTTCAATTCGGTGTCGACCGCCTGATCAAGCGATCGCCAAGACCCGTTGCGGGACTCGCGTCGATCGATTGAAGCAGAGGTTGGATCTGTTCGGTACTCGCGATCAGGAATCGGTCGGTCAGTTGCACGGGATCGTCTCGAAGCAGATCGGTCAACAACGTCTGAGCCGCACTCCGGCGCAGGTCTTGCTCCTTTGGATCGATCATCACGCTGGACAGACGATCGACCAAGATGGGCGTTGCGGGGCGAATCAGTGCCAAAAGCGACGGGTAATACTGCCGATCAATGTTGGCGAAGTAGATCAGTTGATCGGTAATGAAGGTCGCGTGTTCGCTCCGGCGACTTTGTTCTCACCGGCTAGCGACGAGCCCTCCGACGGTCGAGGAGCGTAGCTGGCCGGCGCCGCGCAGCGTTGAACCGACGATGAAATGGGCGACCCTTCGTCTGCCCCGATTTTGATCGATGGGTCCGCCAAATGCTCCCAGAGTTGTTGCTTCAATCGATCGCGATCCGGCCGAAGTTCTTCGCACAACAATGCAAGTGTATCGGGGTCTGCGGTGAACAAAGACGAACGCAGATCATCAATCTGCCGTCGCCGCCCGTCGCAACGCCAGGCTTGAAAAAAGATAGGGACGGCTGTCAGGACGATTCTCTGACTGGATTTCCCGCAACGGGTTGACGGTCCAGCCTTCGTATCCCTTTAACTGGTCGAGCAAGCCGCTGACTTGAGCGACGTTGGCGGTGGCAATTGACTGGTGAGCGAACTTGCCTTGTTCCACCGCAAAAACTGGTAAAGTCCGCATCCAGCGAGCGGGAATCCGAGCGACCACAACCGTACGTGACGAATGGTGCCGCGTCGCAGATCTCATCATTCGTTGTTGGCTGTCGTCCCAGCGGTCCCGGCGGGTGAACGTCATGATCGACACCCACTCCGGCCAGGTTGGCAAGTGACGCGACTCCGGCCGCGTTCGCCAAATTTCAGCCCTTTCGCCCAGGCGAATCTCGCCGCGTCCTTTGCGAGTCTCCCGTTGCATCCGCGATGGCCATTGCGGATCGACGGCACCAGGTAATCATGCCAGTTGGTAGTAACGATTCTGTAGAGACTCGCGGACTGAAGCCCCGATTGACTGCTCGACTGGCTGCTCGACATTCCGTCCCCGCGACCTTCGGGGTCGGTACGCGTGATCAAATGCAGTTCTGAATCAAGCATGCGCATCAGCGACTGGAATTCCTTTGGACGATCCGCATAACCGGATGCCTCCAGCAATTCATCCTGCGATTTCATATGCCCTTTCAGGTCCATGCCGGGCTGAGGCAACAGCTCGCCAAGCGTTGCGTAGACCGCCTTCAGATGGACTCGATAATCGGCCGGAGCATTATCGGAAACAAAATTTTCATCCAGGAACATCACGCCGATACCGGAAGTCCCACCGATTTTTCGCAATGTCGCCGTGGACCAAGGCTTGCCCTTGATCATCTCGGCCAGCAGGGCAAGACGCACCGGCGTGACCTTTCCGTTTTCAGATAGATCGTCGACCGCTTGGGCGATGAAAGCACGCTGGTCGCGGTTCGAATCAGAGTAATGTTCCGGCAGGCGATTGAACGCACGTCCGAACTCGGCCAAGACTCTTCTCGCGTGCAGCTGGTCAAACAAGTCCACCAGTGCCATGTTCTGATTCTGCAGCAGTTCAACTTCAAGATGATCCATGAAACGGCTGAAAGCTAACCAGAAGTCATCTCGGACGAGCAAGAGGCACTGCACATGCTCTCCGTCGCATTGCCGCAGTGCTTTCGCTAACTCCGAGTGATCAGGTTGATCGACCGAATACAGCCACTGCTCGAATTGGTCGATCACGATCAGTACCTTCTTACCCTCACCCATCACCTGGCCGTGACGGAGGCTAGCGATCGATTCGCGAAGCCCAAGGTCTGTATCGAGGTAGGAGCAATTAGCAAGCGTTTCCTGTTCCTTGACGGTTAGGTCTTGCTTGATGCTCACTGTGCTTTGTATTGCACCCTCTCCAGCAAAAATGAATGTACTAAAAATCGTAAACCATAGAGAAAGGATAAATATTCTATTTTTTGTCATTGATATGTCCTTGGAAGTTCTATTGATAGTATAGTAAACAATCTCTCTGTATTCCTTGTGTACTAAGTTACACACTTTAGGATACAATACGTAAAAATTTTCAGGATATTCTATGACAAAAGCACGTGAAGGTGAGTTACTAATGTTAGGGCTTACTGTGCTTGAGTCTTGGTTTCCCATACTTTCCATCGTAGCCATGTCTTATGTAGGCGCGTTACATACGTATATGTATAGCCTTGCTATCGCTTTGTTTTTTTATATAGCCATTATGTATAAACGTGACCGTTTTAAAGAACTTAAAAACAGAGCAGCATACAAAGATCTACTCCTTACAACCTTTTGGATCACCTTTATTTTTACACTCATCTTCATAGGTATGCGATACACTACAGCGGGTAATATGGCAGTCATTGTCTTTTTGCAGGTGCTCTTTTCTTACCTCTACTTCAATGTTTTTGGTAAAGAAAAAATGGAAACCATTCATCTCATAGGTGCCGTCATCATGGGAACTGGAGCACTCATCATACTCTTTCCTGAAAATTTTGAATTCAACAAAGGTGACTGGCTCATTTTGGCTTCTGCAGCAGCGGCCCCTATAGTCAACCTCTACCAAAAACGCGCACGTGTTTACTGTTCTTCTGAGACCATCTTAGGGTTTAGAACGGTGGTTGGTTTGCCTTTTATCGCACTATTGGCGTACCTACTGGAACCTTCTGTAAGTTATGATAATTTTATGTCTGCCTTACCTTATCTGTTTCTCATAGCCACAGGTGTCTATGTAGTCTCTAAGATCATGTGGATAGAAGCCCTCAACCGTATGTCCATTACGAAGTTATCTGCTATGTTGGCACTCCTGCCAGTGATGACACTTTTTTTTGCGTATCTCTATTTAGGTGAAGTGCCTGAGTTTCGTCAGATGATGGGTATCATTCCTGTACTTGTGGGTGGTTATTTGATCACTAAACCTATGGAGGGTTAAATGATTATTTTAGACTTGAAAACAATCTAAAGAAATCTCTCATTATTTAAATAGACACTGACTTTGATGTTATATTGAAGCGCTTGACAGCAAAAGAACGTGATAAACGGCCTGTACTTCAGGATGAATCTAGAGCAAGTGATTTGTTTAACCAACGTATAGACACATATGAAGTACTCACAACCTTCCGTGCTGATTCAAGTCAAAGCGTATCGACTTTTATACGTGATTTTTTTTAGATCAAAGGGTTTATGACTTTCGGTGCTATCATCATTGTCTTTGCTCGTTTGAATAATCAAAGCCTACTCTAGTAAAACTGTTAAAATACAAAGAAGTTTTCATCTCTTAGATTCTAGTTAGTTTATTGGTTTGCACATTAATATGTTTACAAAATAAAATATCTGGGTGCTGCGTTTTTAGATTATAGGTATCTAATACTGATATATTAGAATTTTCTACACTTGCTGTACAAAGTTCCCAAGGTTTGTGTGATATTTCACCTTTAAAACTGACGCCTAAATATTTATTGGCAAAGAAGTATCTCTGTGTTGCCCAAAATGCAAAAGTTTCTTTATCATACACTTTTGATTCTGAAGTAATTTTATATTGCGTTTGAAATTGAATTTCAGAGTTTCGAAAAGAGGTAACTTGATTTTCTTTATTTTCATATTTACTTGATCTATAGGGTAATCCATAAAAAACCCTCGCTCCGAAAATGGAGACTAAACTATCCACATCTAAACTTAAAAATAATACCCCAGGTCTCTTATCATGAATTATATACGTTCTTACATTGAGTTCATTATAGTGCTTAAACCATGTGATATCACCTGTTGCTTTATGCTTTACGTTTGTCATGTTCATAGAAACAAGACCTAGATAATATTTCCCTTCAAAACTATCAAATGTACAATTTTTGGGAAGATACTTTAGTAACATATTTATATCTTCTATCTCAAAATGTTGAAAGAGAAGATTTTTCCATGTTTGCCTCCAACCTTTTTCCATAGTGATTCCTTGTTAGTTCATTTTAAAGTATTATAAAGAAGATCCCACACATTTAGTAGGCTAAATTTGTCTTTTTAGAGATTAAACATACAAGAGCATCGAGACAATTTTAATATAAAGTTTAAAAGAGTATTATCTTTTTAAAACAAGGATAAATATGCAAACAAATATTTTAGGAACAAACTTAGAAGTGTGTTGTACAAGCCCAATGACTGGATATTATAGAGATGGCGTTTGTAGAACTTCTGAACAAGATACCGGAACGCACACGGTTTGTGCCATTGTCACCACAGAATTTTTAGAGTATTCAAAAAGTCAAGGCAATGATCTGATGACCCCTGCGCCGCATTTTGATTTCCCTGGGCTCAAAGAAGGTGATAAATGGTGTTTATGTGCGCTCCGATGGAAAGAAGCGTATGAGGCGGGTTGTGCGCCAAAGATCATCGCAGAAGCAACTTCAAACTTAACCACAAGGTATGTAGAAAAAGAGATACTTTTACAGTATGCAGTATAGCTCTTCGATCTTTCTTTCCATGGCAACGGTGAGTTGATCAAAAAACTCGGATGATATGGGGTTATACATCTTTACTGTCCAAACTTGCCACTTCTGGCACACCCAACTTCAACAAAAATGCATACACCATATGTTTAGACTCTTTCACATTATTGGCTATAGAAATTCTATTTGCATCAATTTTACCTTGAGGGGTAAGTAGAATGTAATCTTAATAAAACTCTCTAATGAAAAAAATACTTGAGTTGCAGCTATTACCTAACACCTATTCTTTTATAAATCAAAAGATAGATTGGCAAATGCCCCTTCGGCACTTAGTGCATTCTTATAGCGAGTAGCAAGTACCCTTACCTTTTTGGTCTGCATATCACATATGGCAATGCGAAAGCTCATACCCATTTGTGGCTCGACGATGCAGATGATCTTTCCTTCATATTCTCGTGTGGCGTGGATGGTACCCTGTAGTTTTGGGAAAAAGTATTTCGGATAACTTAGCGGTGTGATCTCAACGATCTTTATCTGATCGTTCTTTTCAAGGGTATCGAGTATAAGTTGTGCATCTTCCATACTCTCAAACTGTACACACCAATCATCAAAAACTTTATTGAAATTTTTTAGATCTTCATCTAAAAAACCTCCAACAAGTGACTGTAAAGCAAAAATTCCCATTTATAGTATCCTCTATTTTAAAGGCCGAATATTAGCACAATAATGTTTTGGGTATGAGAAGTAAGTGACCATCATGCCTCTAACCAATGACCAAGTAACACATTCACCACAGTCTCAGTTCTTAGGATCCTTTCTCCTAAACTCACAGATGTACAACCATGTTGGCAAAGTAAGTCAACTTCATAGTCTATCCACCCGCCTTCTGCTCCGATACATAGTACCTTTGGCATAGTGTCTTTATGGTTGGTCTTATACTTTGCAATATCAAGATAGGTTTTCCAAGACTGCGTGGCATAAGGATGAGCGATCACTGCATGACTTTGCTTCCCCTCTGCATTTTTATCTACCAGTAAAGCAGGAAATTCGTCTTCAACAAATGGCTTAAAACGTTTTTTAAACTCAACAACGAGTGGCACAGTGTCTATGGCTTGTTGTAGGCCTTCAAAAATAAACTCATCTATGCGCTTTAGTAGTGGGCTTTGCCAGTAACTTTTTTGACTACGGTAACTATTGACGATGATGAGTTTATTGACACCAAGAGATGTCATATCCATAATCAATCTACGTAGCACTTTTGGCCGGGGCAAAGCAAGAACAATGGTTAGCTCAAGTTTAGCGGGTGGTTTTTTATCTAGCATAACATCAGTGAGAAGGACTTCATTATCGTTGATATGAGTGATAGTAGCCTTGCCTATGTACCCACCAATCTCAGCAATGGTTAAACTATCCCCTACCTGAGATTTGAGTACCTCTTTTATATGCGTGACTTGTTCTGGGTCACTAATGCTTTTAGCGTTTTTGGGTAATAAAATACAGTTCAAATGATAAAAATAAGACTGAGTTGATAACGCATTGCTTATTCCTCTTAATAACCCCATAAATAACAGGTTGTGATATATCTAATACTTTAGCAACCCTATGCTGAGAATAGCCTTCTTTATGGTTTCTCTGGTTTCTGCGTTGTACGTGGTAACCCATATTTTAATTCATTATACTCATAAAATGTAGGTCTGTACACATGCTCTGGTATACATTCCCACGAGCATCATGGGAACGAAGAAAACATTCTTCTGCACATTCACTAGTACCTCATCAGATGCTTTACCTCATAAAGTAATCAGACATACTTTAGAAAAAACTTCAAGGAAGCATCTCATGTCTGAACAACAAGAGACTATATCTGACCCCCTACACTTTACAGCGTAGGATAATCAGTATACCCTTTTTCATCTTGTGTATAAAATGTATTTGTGTCGGGTTCATTGAGGTCTGCGTTTATTTTGAAACGCTCTGGTAAGTCAGGGTTCGAGATGAAGAGCGTGCCGTATGCTACTGCGTCAGCCTGATGATCTTCTATGACCTTGTCACCTCTTTGTTTGTCGTAACCGCCACAAGTGATGAGTACACCTTTATAGGCATCTCTTAGTGTAGAAAGCTCGACGACATTGGCACCATGGCGTATGTCACCCTCAAGAGCATCTACAATGTGAAGATAGGCAAGCCCATAGTCGTTTAATTTTTCACAAACATAAGTGAAATGTTTTTTAGGGTCGGAGTCAGTCATGTCATTGAACGTACCGCTTGGAGAGAGTCTCAGTCCTGTTTTGTCTGCACCTATCTCTGCTGTGACCGCTTCTATAATCTCAAAAAGAAAACGGCTTCTGTTCTCTATGTTCCCACCATAGGAATCTTCTCTGATATTCGTACCATCACGTAAAAACTCGTCTATGAGGTAACCATTGGCACCGTGTATCTCCACACCGTCAAAGCCTGCTTCTATGGCATTTTTCGCAGCACTCGCGTAATCTTTCACGATCTCTTTAATCTCATCTATCTCTAGTGCTCTGGGTGTTTCATACTCTTTCATGCCCTCAAATGTATAGACTTCTCCAGTCGGTTTTATGGCAGAAGGTGCAACGGGCAAAGCTCCCCCGTGATAGGCAGAATGTGATATACGTCCCACATGCCAGAGCTGCAAAAATATCGTACCACCTTTGTCATGTACCGCTTTAGTCACTTTTTTCCAACCTTCAACCTGTGCCTGCGTATGTATGCCCGGAGTACAAGGATACCCGATACCCTGCGTTGAGATCTGTGTCGCCTCACTTATGATAAGCCCTGCACTGGCACGTTGGGCATAATAAGTGGCCATCAAGTCATTGGGTACATTTTCTTCCACACTTCTACAACGTGTCAAAGGTGCCATGATAACTCTGTTTTGTAAACTCAACTTGCCTATTTGTATGGGTGAAAAAAGATCCATTTGTAAATTCCTTTAAAGTAAATAATCATTCATTTATAGCATAATAAAACTGTGTGTAAAATATGTCTCCATCGTGTCATATTAAACATAAAACTGATATTGCTCGTTCAACAGCTCTAGCTGTTGAACGAATAGTCACCACTGTAACAGTGAAGTAATCAGCTATAATCTCAAAAAGACTTTAAGGACAGCATCTCATGTCTAAAGAAACTGATACAACTGAAGAAACAATTTATCATGACCAAAGAAGTGTCGCCCTTCGTTCACCTCAAAGTATCTACTTTGTTAAAGAACATGACAAGATGTCTATGCTTGGGTTACTTTTAAATGACTATAAACAAACACAAGTAGTCATCGTCGTAAAAAGTAAGAAAAAAGCAGATGCACTGAGTGTTTTTGATCTCAATTGACTCTATTCTTTTGGGTAGAATCTATTTAGCCATTGGTTTATTTGCATATCCAAAGCATCGTGTTGTGCCAAAGTGGTATAAAATGGTTCATCAAACTTGTTTGATGCCAATCCTATTATAGTTCCTAATACAGATCCTCTATGTGCATTTTCTCCTCCTAAGTTTGTATTGATAAGCAGGGCTTTTCGTGGATCTTCATAATACTTGGAAGCAAGATAACAAACACTAGGCCATGAATCTGTTATATAGCATGCAAGAGAGTAGAGACGACCCACCACATAAGAATCTTCCTTGTTTTGGCTAAGTAATTTGCCAAGCTTGGTACCGGGAATAACATTGGCAGCTTTTTCAATGGCTTCTTCTACTGATTCATTTACAGGACGATTAAGCAGGGTATGCAATAAAACCACATAGCTATCGACAACATGCATCAAACCTTTATCGGGATGTGTCAACCATACATGTTCTCTGCACTGTTGTTGTACTAGGGCCAAAGGTTCAGAAGATAGAAGTGCTAAAGCCAATGGTGCTACGGTTACCAATGCACCCATTGATGGAGTATCGTGCGTAACTGCTCCACAATCTTTTGGATTTTTTCCAGAGATGTAGTTTGCGAAAAATCCTCTATGACAACTTTCCGCATACGTATCTGGGTGTGCAGGTTTATCTGCAGTCATCAAGTCTATATACTCTCTTACCCAAACTTCGCAATCATAATGACCCGCTCTAGTTAGACTATTCATGAGCCATTTTGCCCACCATGCATTGAGTGTATTTTCTCCTGCTTCCAACCCATGATGATAATGACCATGTGGAAGACCCCAGAGGTGGGCTTTACCTTTTAAAATGACTTCCCCGACAACTTCTTTTTGCATCGTATTATTTTTGTTTTTTCTACCGCCACTGGTAGTTGAGTGTAATTTCATGATAGAGCTTGGATGATATGGAGGAGCAGCTTCCATTTTGCGTATGCCATGAGGAGGAAATGCTTTCATAATATCCACTGGATTGTAGAACCAGTGTACTGGCATAGAAAGAGCATCACCTATATACAGATTTATCAAAGCAGCTTTGGCTCTGGAACGTTTTATGTCTACTGGTAATGGCTCTAGTTGATCTGAAATACTCATGTTCTAATCCTTTTTAACACTTCTAAGAGGTCCTGTAGTGATACTCCTAATACTGTAGCAATCCTATGCTGAGATTAGCCTTCTTCTATGGAGTGAAGTATGATTTCATTTCTCTCTTTTATCCCTGTAAAGAAACTCAGCATTTTTAACCTTTTTCAATTTCCTTCACACCTGCATAAGTCTTAGTTGATGAAGACTATCATCGCTTTTTACAAAGGTGAAAAGGTAAACCGCATAAGTAGACAACTTTCCCGTGTAGAGCTTACTTTATGGGCATAAAGTCTCCTCTAGCTACCATCATGAAAGTAAGACTGGGTACCTTTAACCTTTATCAGTTTGTAGCTCCTCCTTATAAATGGCCTGCAAAATACATTAAATTATACATACATTGGTAGAACCTGATGTACAATATCAATATAAACTAAAGAAAATAGCAAAAGGAGTACTCATTGGTGTACGACAACATAGTATTAATAGGCTTTATGGGAAGTGGTAAAACGAGTGTGGGTAAATCTCTTGCAAGGCAACTCTATAAAAAATTTAAGGATGTTGATACTATTATTGAAGCAGAACAGAACTGTAGTATTACTGATATTTTTGAAAACAAGGGAGAAGCGTATTTTCGCTCTCTTGAACAAAAATGTATTAATGAACTCACGCAAAATAAGGGTCAGATCATTGCTACAGGTGGCGGACTTCCTATATACAGTGTTATACCGGAAAAGTCTCTTATTATCAACATAGATGCTGACTTTGATGTGATACTGGAGCGCTTGTCAACGAGGGAACGCAACAAACGGCCTTTACTTCAAGATGAATCTAGAGCCAGAGAGTTGTTTGACCAGCGTATAGATACCTATAGGGAACTGGCACACTTCAGTGTTGATGCCAATCAAAGGATACCAGTTTTCATACATCTTATATTTGATTTTATTTTAGATAAGAGAGTTTTGTAACTTCCCTCATGAAAATAAAACTAGGTACGTTTAATCTTTTTCAATTTGTAGAACCTCCCTACTCCTGGTATACAAAAAAAGACAAGTTCAATCCAAGACAATGGTCTGAAAAGACTACATGGATAAAAAATCAAATAGTAAAAATGGATTGTGATATTATTGGATTTCAAGAAGTATTTTCCAGAAAGGCTTTAAGAGATCTTGTCAAAGAGTTAGGTTTTACCTATTTTAAAATTGTTGATGTAGCAAAACTAAGTACCAATAACAGATACAAATATGTTACTACTACCGTTGCCCTTGCTTCAAAATGCCCCATATCAGATATACAGGCCGTAGAAGTACATCAACCTAGCATTGAAAAGCACTACTTTGGAGAGGGCCATAAAGACCCTTTCAAGTTTTCCAGAGTACCTATAAAGGCAACGATAACACTTCCTAACAAACAAGAACTTTTAGTATATGTCTGTCATCTAAAATCAAATAGACTCAATGAGTTTGAATACGTATTTAATGAAAGCCATAGTTTAGAGCATAAAAAAGAATTAGTATCAAAAACGCTGGAAGGTAAATATTCTAAATCTTTAGTACAAAGGTTATGCGAAGCATCTTCACTTTTTTATGATATAAAAAAATACAAAAATACACCCACTGTTCTACTGTGTGATCTAAATGATAAAGAGTTTTCACTCACCATTGATGCATTATCAAACACCAAATACCATGAGGATGAAAGCAAAGAAAATTTTGTCTTATATGATGCAAGCTATCAATACAAAGAAGAGGTATATAATCCCCATCCAGAGGCAAAAGAAGCCAAAAGAAAAGCTACGAGTTATTTCTTAGGAAAGGGGAATGTATTGGATTACATTTTTATCTCAAATGATTTTAATAAAGACAATAAAGATAAAATTGCCCAAGTCACTGATTATACTGTCTTAGATGATCATCTGCAAGACAATAAAGATGGTTCATTACTGACAAGTGATCATGCCCAAGTAGTGTGTGAATTAACTTTTAATGGTCTAAAAGAATAATGATCAGTGATTGATCTCTTAAGAACATCCACAGCCAGTACCACAGCTTTCATCATTAGCGTTATCTGTTGACTCAAGAGTCCAATCATCCGTAGAGCCACAACCCACATCACAACTAACACCCGTGCTGCAACCGGAGACAAAAGTAATATTTCTAGCCACTCTAATGACAAAGTTATCATCTTCAGTTCTTTGTGAAAAGAAAGTATGTTTACCACAAAATTCTTCATTCATAAATTCAGCGATGATATTTGCATATTGATATGCATCCTGCTGCGTTTTAAATGTATTATTATTTGAGTATTCACTTTTTTTAAAACATTCACATTCTTTTTCCATTTGTACGGTATACATAAATGTTTCCTTTTGATCATAAATTATGAAAGCTTAGTTACTCTAAGCACAATGATTATACTTTAGCGTTATTGGGAATAATAACATCATTTGCTTAGTATCATCAATGATATACAGGAGAGATCTTTCAACCTTTACTATCTCTCTATTTGTTTGATAAATGTATCTATCTCATTAGCTGTGCGTGCCGGATCTTCTAATAACGGTACATGCCCTATCTCTTTTAGTATCACCAGTTGACTTCCTTGAATGGTATTGTGAAACAGTGTTGCATTGTCTACATGTGTCATTCTGTCTTTCTCTCCCCATAGTATGAGTGTAGGTGTTTGTACCCTTTTAGCCACATTGCCCAGATCGACATCTTTATAAAGGTCATCATACATCACTTCTTCTATCTCTTTTCTATGGCATTTCTCTTTAAGAAGTACTTGCTTAAAGGTGTCAAAAAAAGCTGGTTGCTTATGCATGGAATAGTCTATTAGTGTTTCAAGCCTCTCTTGGGTACAAACATCATAAAGTGGGTTTTTCTCAGAGACTTCTACCAGTTTTACGCCATCACTTTTCGTCTGTACCATCCCCATGGCATCTATGAGTACGAGTGATCGCACATCTTCTGCATAATGTTCCATATAACGTAATACGATCGCCCCACCCATTGAATGGCCTATAAGATGAAAGTGTTTTAAACCTTTAGCCTTTATAAAATCATTTAACATTTGGGCCTGGTGCGTAGTGGTATAACCTAAGTCTTTGTCTGAAATACTCTCCCCATTACCAGGCAGATCGATCGCGATCACATGATATCTGTCATGCCACTCAGCGATCACTTTGGTCCAGTTGTCTTTACTGCCTCCAAACCCATGCACCAATACTATTGTTGTATCACTCTTCTTATCATTTTCAAGATAAACGATCTTTCCATAATCCAACGTAATAGACTTTTTTTGCATCCCTGCACTACTACGCTGATACGCTACAGCAGTGTCATAGAGTTGTTTTGAACTGCACGCGGTAAAACCCATAAGTGTAAACAGTAAAATAATCGTATGCAAAAAAGTTTTTAGCATGATCCTATCTTCTATACAGCACACAACATTGGTAAGGTGCGACAGGTTTTCTTTCATCTGCTTTTTGGGCATGCACTTTTTCTAGCCCTTCTTTTTCAAAAAGTGCAAACTCATTATCATAAAGTGGCCATGGTGGTCCGCCATAATTGTCTTTATCATCCTGAGTATTGGCATAGACCAACAACTCTCCCTTCTCTGCTACAAGAGAAACGATAATTTTCACCAACTTTTTTCTATCAGACGGTGGCAAAGATTGAATGGTCAATCCCTCATAGACAAAATCATATTTTCCTATAGAGGATTCAGGCATATTATAGATGTCACCTACATGAAAATCTACCTTGCTTTCAGGGTGCCTCTTCTTAGCCAGTGCTATCGCTGAAGGCGAGATATCCAGTGCTTCTACTTCATAACCATGCTTTTCGAGTATGAGTGCATCATCTCCCAAACCACAACCAATGACCAGTGCTTTTTTACCTGTTACAACATCCTGTAGACTTAAGTGTTTTTCCAGATATACATTGGGTGCAAGTGTCGCCCATGGTATGGCAGCTAAGTCTTCATGGTCTGCATTTTCATATATTGATTCAAAAAAGTTTTTCTCTTCCATCATTTCCTACTTTATATTTTATGAACAACATACCCTCATCACTACCATCTGGTGTACAAGAAGGTGTCTCAGTAAATTTGCCAAACGATGGAACACAACATCCATCCTGTGTATCTTTCCCGTCTATTCCAAAGACTTCTATATCATCCATAGAATGATAATTCTCCCAGATCAATCCTGTAGGGTCAGTCACCCAATACTTGTTTGATTCCTTATAACAACAGACAGCACCCTCTTCTACTTTTCCTTTGATCCCTTTTGCTTCGAAATCGTGTTGTGCTTCAAGTAGTGCTTCATCGCTCTCATACTGTACACCTAAGTGGTTGAGTCCTTTTTCATGGCCTCTTGTAGAGATAGCAAAATTAAGTGACAGGTCATCTACGAGCCATTGCGCATAATCCTCTTTTACTTTTGTTGGATTTGCACCAAACTGTGTACTATAAAAAGGAATGCTCTCCTCTATATCATCCACTGAGATATGTATATGCAGTCTTCTTTTTTCTTCCATTTTGTACCCTTATGTATATAGTTAAAATGATTATATCGTAAACAAGTTATTTTCTATTTCCAATAACTTTTTCTTTGCATCCAATCCTCCTGCATATCCAGTCAATGAACCATCTGTACCGATGATACGATGACAGGGAATCAATAGAGAGATGGCATTGGCACCCACAGCAGAAGCCACAGCGCGTACAGCCTTTTGATTGTCTATACCTTTAGCCAGATCCAGATATGAAACTGTTTCACCAAAAGGAATTTGAAGCAGTCCCTGCCAAACGGACTTTTGAAATTCTGTACCAACCATCAGCAGAGGAATATCAAATCTTTTCCGTACACCTTTAAAATACGCTTCAAGCTCTTCTTTTGCTTTCTTTAACACAACACTCTCTTCTTCGACAAAAGTAGCATTTAAACCCTTTTGTACTCTTCTATCTATCCTATCCCTCATCTTTCTGTATCGCCAGTCAGCCATGCAGAGTTTATCCGCATAGGAACCCAAGATCATTTCTCCAACAGGTGTATTGAAGTACTGTATACTGATCTTATCCATCTTTACCCCAGTAACGCTTTTTGTTTCTTGGTCAATTTCTCATATACCAACTCATAAGAGTGATCTATCAGTTCTTTTACTGTTTCCTCATCTACATCAGAATCTTCTACTGTCACTGTATTCCAATGCTTTTTATTCATATGGTACCCCGCGATGATACCTTCATAAAGTGAGCGAAGTTCTAAAGCATATATAGGGTCACATTTAAGGTTGACAGATACCGGTCTATCTTCTGAGGTCAAAGCAAACATTTTTTCTGCGATACGATAGACACGTACCTTCTCATCAAACGGATAGTCAAAGGTCACACCTTGTTTGGTACGAATATACGTATCCAACTCCTCAAAAGTCATCTGATTTCCTCACTGAAAAAATATTTTCTTTGAAAATAATACCATAGTTTCTAGATAATCATTGAATTAAGAGATAAGTGAAAAGAAGTATACAACTCATTGGTCCACTCAAACTTTTTATAACATTCTAATTCATTTTTGGTCTAACAGGAGGAAATGCTCTCATAGCATTTTTGATATGATTGGATCTATGAACGTATAAACTGGAATCCATCATATAAAACTTAAGTGAAACACTTTAAGTTACTACGTTATATAAATACTATAATATATTACTCTATAAGATTTTTGACTTCCTTATAATTTATAGGCAGTACGCAAATAAATATTTTAAACTTTATGACATAAGAGAAATACAACGAGATGAAAAACAGATGCGAATGGTGTGGAACTGAACCCTTATACATAGATTATCATGATCAAGAATGGGGTGTACCTGTTCATGATGACAAACTTCTGTTTGAATTCCTCGTTTTGGAGGGAGCACAAGCTGGTTTAAGCTGGATAACGATCCTGAAAAAACGAGAGAACTACAGAAAGGCATTTGACTCTTTCGATTATGAACCCATAGCCAAATATACGCAACATGACATAGAGCGTCTCATGAATGACCCGGGTATCGTACGTAATCGTTTAAAGATTGAATCGGCTATCAAGAATGCACGGGGTGTGTTGCAGATCCAAGAGGAATTTGGCTCATTTGATGCATATCTATGGCGTTATGTTAAAGGTACCCCTATACAAAATAAATGGAGATCTATAGCAGAGGTTCCGACACAAACAGAAATATCTGAAATGATGAGTAAGGATCTAAAGAAGCGTGGATTCAACTTTGTAGGACCGACGATCTGTTATGCGTTTATGCAAGCTGTAGGTATGGTCAATGATCATACCACAGATTGTTTTAGACATGATGAGCTATGTTAACTTGCCTTTTTGTTGAAAAGTTTAAAGAGGTCAGAAAGTGTTTGATGCATGTCAGCACGATTGACGATCATATCTATAAGTCCATGTTCAAGCAGGAACTCTGAACGCTGGAAACCTTCTGGAAGATCAACACCAACTGTTTGCTTAATTACCCTTTGACCTGCAAACCCGATAAGTGCACCAGGCTCAGCCATGATAATATCTCCAAGCATTGCAAATGATGCCGATACACCACCCATGGTAGGATCTGTCAAGATAGAAATAAACGGTAGATCTTTTTGATGTAGTCTATTGAGCGCAGCTGATGTTTTGCTCATTTGCAACAGTGAGTAGGTACTCTCTTGCATACGCGCACCACCTGAAGCAGAAACGATGATGAAACCACACTCGTTTTCAATTGCTCTGTTGATACCACGAACGATCTTTTCACCTTCAACCGAACCGAGACTTCCACCCATAAATGAAAAATCAAATACTGCGATCTCTACTGGCTGACCACCGATCGTACATGAACCGCTCATCACTGAAGAGCTTTTACCTGTTTTGGCTTTAGCCTCTTCAATACGTTTTTTATAAGACTTTTTATCTGTAAACTTTAATGGATCTACCGGTGCTAACGTACTGTCATGTTCTATGAAAGATCCCTCATCTACGATAGATGCGATACGCTTTTCAGCAGAAATACGAAAATGGTGGTTACATTTTGGACATACATTTTGTTTGGCTTCTACTTCTTTATAATACATCAAAGAGGTACATTTAGGACATTTTATCCATTGGTTAGGTGTTTCTTGTGTTGTTTGCGCTGGTGTTGTTTTTGTTTTATTAAAAATATTTCCAAACATTCTTACTCCTGCATACCTATAATTTATCTATTAATGTTTCTATTTGCGTTGCTATGCTTTTTTCTTTTGATACTATAACATAATCCGCCTCAACAATTACTTCTAAGCCCTCACAAAGAGCTAAACCTGCTGCAAAGTCGTAAATTCGAAACTCCCCCATAAACAGTACATAATTCACTGTATGTGCATAAGCCAGTGAAAGTGCTATAGCCCCAGGTGACCTGAACTTTAACTTTTCCTGGTCTAGTGCTGAAACCAATTCAGGATTTGCGTACGCTTTTTCAAAGAGTCCTATTTCCCCATTTTCACTCGTATGTGGTGTATGAAAGATATCTGAAAAAAGTTTACCCTGTTGTACTTTAGTTGTAGAGGTCTTCAGAAAAATATCTCCATTGGCAAGATTACAGACCACTGCTGCATCTAAAAGACCATCCGCATTGATCTTTGCAATCGAAGTACCATAATAGGGGAAAAGTGAAAGTGCATTGGAGGAACCGTCTATAGGGTCAATGATGATCTTCTCTTCACCCTCTCCTATGATTCCACTCTCTTCAGACTCTATCTGCCCAAAAACAGCCTAAATGTTTTACAAATATCGCTTCGGCAAAGAGATCAAGCTTAGAACTGACATCACCACCTGCACCTACTTCAGTTTTTTCAAACCAAGAAGCATCAAAGCCATCTTTTAGCGCTAAGCTTATCTCTTCATTCGCTTTGATACAGGCTTGTATGAACGGTGTCATAAAAATTTTATTCGCCCTTTGCACCCGTGACTATCGTTGGTTTTATACCACGTGGTGCAACCATCCAGAACTTACGTATTTCACTTCTGAAATTCTCTAAGATATAGCTTGCTCTAACACTTCCTGTTTTTACAACGTAATCTTTCAAGAGGGCTTTAAGCTCGAACATCTCTGAATCCCATTCATCCGTATCGATACGTAGTGGTTCAACAAGTTCAGGGTTTACTTTCTCATAGAATTTACCTTCCATGTCATAGACAAATGCTTTACCACCTGTCATACCTGCACCAAAGTTCACACCTGTTTCACCAAGTATAACGGCTACACCACCTGTCATATATTCACATGGGTGATCTCCAGTACCTTCAACAACTGTTGTAGCTCCAGAGTTACGTACACCGAAACGCTCACCTACTTTACCATGTATGTAGAGTGTCCCACCTGTTGCACCATATAGACATGTATTCCCACCAAGGGCAAACTCATGTCCAGCGTTTTCAGAAGTAATGACGATCTGACCACCGTTCATGCCTTTTCCGATGTAGTCATTTCCTGCACCGTGTACATTAATGTTGATACCTTTAGACATAAATGCACCCAGTGATTGTCCAGTCGTACCTTTTACATTAAGTGTGATCGTACCGTCTGGCAATCCCGCATTTCCGTAAATCGCAGCAATCTCACCAGAGATACGTGTTGCAAAACTTCTATTGAGGTTAGAAATTTCTTTATTGAGTACAATTTTCTTCGATGGATCTTTGATCGTCTCCATAAGCTCTTCAAGTATCTCTTTTTCATACTCGTTTTGATCATATGGTTCATTAAATGGTACTTGACATGTATTATCACCCTCAATGGCATAAAGCATCTCATCAAAGTTAAATTTCTTAGCAAACTCATCATCGATCACTTTAAGTAACTCATTTTTACCAACGATCTCTTCAAGTGACTTGTATCCAAGCTCAGCAAGGATTTCTCTTACTTCCGTTGCAATGAATGTGAAGTAGTTCACTACCTTTTGTACATTACCTGTAAATTTCTCGCGTAAATGTGCATCTTGCGTTGCAACCCCCACTCCACATGTATTCAGGTGACATACTCTAAGCATGATACATCCAACAAGTACAAGTGCACCTGTACCAAATGCATATTCCTCAGCACCCAAGATAGCTGCTTTAACAACATCTAGACCAGTTTTAAGCCCACCATCGGTCTCAACAGTGACTTGACCTCTTAGGTGATTCGCTTTAAGTGAATTATGCGCTTCAATGAGTCCAAGTTCCCAAGAGTTTCCGGCAAACCTTATAGACCCGATTGGTGCAGCACCGGTACCACCATCAGCACCAGAGATAATGATCTTATCTGCATAACATTTTGCCACACCCGCTGCAACCGTACCAACACCGGCAGTTGATACAAGTTTAACAGCTACTTTGGCATGTGGATTAACCTGCTTCAAGTCAAAGATAAGCTGGGCAAGATCTTCAATCGAATAAATGTCATGGTGTGGAGGTGGTGAAATAAGTGTCACCCCTGGCTTAGTAAATCTAAGTTCTGCAATCAGTGGAGATACTTTACTTCCTGGAAGCTGTCCACCCTCACCAGGTTTTGCACCTTGTGCAACTTTGATCTGAATCTCAGTAGCAGAACGTAAATACTCTGGCGTCACACCAAAACGTCCTGAAGCAACCTGCTTAATACTTGAATTTCTTTCAGTACCATAACGTAATGGAGACTCCCCACCCTCACCTGAGTTAGACTTACCACCGATAGTATTCATCGCAACAGCAAGTGTTTCATGCGCCTCTTGAGAGATAGAACCCATAGACATCGCTGCAGTTGAGAAACGCTTAAATATTTCACTAAGTGGCTCTACTTCATCGATACTGATCGGTGCTCTATCACTCTTAAGTTCATAGAAGTCACGTATGAACTTTTTATCACGTTCATTAACAAGCTTCTTAACCTCTGCATAATCTTCAGCTTTTCCACTTTCAGAAGCTTTTTGCATAGCTGAAATAGTTGGACGTGAGAAGTCGTGAAACTCTTCACCTTTTTTATATTTGTAGAAACCACCTTTATAGAGTGCATTCTTCTTACCTTCAAATGCACTAGTGTAGGCACGTTGATGATTTGCATTTAGACGCGCATCGATATCTTCATATCCTAGTCCAGGGAGTAAACCAGTCGCACCTTCAAAACACTCTTCAACAATCTCAGAACTTAATCCAATCACATCAAAGAGTCTTGAATTCCTATATGATGCAAGTGTAGAGATACCCATTTTAGACATAATTTTCATAAGTCCTGCACCCATCGCTCTTCTAAAACGTTTTAGAATAGGTTTGATCGCTTCATTACCCTCTTCTAGTTCTTGAACTGTATGGTAGAGTAAGTATGGGAATATCGCAGCAGCACCAAAACTAAGCAGACATGCCGCAGAATGTGGATCAAATACTTCACCAGTCACCGCAACAATACTTGTAAGATATCTAATCTTAGCTTTTAAAAGCTCTTGATTTAGGCGTCCAACAACCATAAGCATAGGAATCACTTTATTCTCTGCGTTGAGATTTCTATCATCCAAGATAATGGTTCTAACATCATTTTTTCTTACATCTTCGATAATACGGTCAATAAGTGCATTAAGACTTGCTTTTAGATCTCCCTTATACGTAGTATCGTATTTCCCGACTTTGTAACATGAATCATATTTCTCATTCCCTGGGGTACCAAACTCTTGAATAAGGCAGAACTTCTCAGCAGACATTATTGGTAGTACTGTTTTTAAACGCTTTGCGTGTGTTGGGCTATCACTAAGGACATTATGACTTTCACCAAAACCAGTATTAAGACTCATGACTGTCTTCTCACGGATAGGGTCAATTGGCGGGTTGGTTACCTGAGCAAATTTTTGCTTGAAAAAATCTGTAAAGTTACGTTGTTCTGTTGAGAAAGCTGCAAGTGGTGTATCATCACCCATAGAACCTGTTGTCTCTTTACCTTCAATGATCATTGGTCTGATAACTTCTCTAATGACTTCTGAAGTAAAATTAAAATAACGTTGCTTAGCAGCCATATCACCATATTGTGTTTCACATGAAGTGGCATCTGTATCGGGTACATACTCTTGAAGGTAAGAGAGATTTGAAGTCAACCATTTATCATATGCATTACCGGCTTTCAGATAATCATTGATATCTGTATTTGTAAGTACCTTTCCATGCTTCAGGTCAATACCCATCATCTCACCAGATTGAAGTCTTCCACGCTCAACAATCTCTTCTTCTGGGATCTGAAGTACCCCATACTCAGAAGATATAAGTAGTCTGTTGTCTTTTGTTCTTATATATTTCGAAGGTCTAAGTCCATTTCTGTCAAGTACGCATCCAATGTAACGTCCATCAGTCATACTCACCGCTGCCGGACCATCCCATGGCTCAAATGTTGCACTTGCATACTCATAAAATGCTCTAAGGTCTGTATCCATTTGTGGGTTATTATGCCATGGTGCAGGTACTAGTGAACGAGCTGCTTTAAAGAAGTCTACCCCATTGACACGTAAAAACTCCATAAAGTTATCCAGACTCGCTGAATCTGACATACCATCCTGGATCACATTTCTAAGTCTATCCATCTCTTCATCTGTAAAAATATCTGATTTAGCATTGGCCATTTTAGTTTTCACATTAAATCTATTTGCAGTCACTGAGTTGATCTCACCATTATGTGCGATCATTCTAAACGGTTGTGCAAGTTTCCACTGTGGAAGTGTATTGGTAGAGAAACGCTGGTGGAAAAGACAAAATGAAATTTCAAAATCTGGATCTGCCAGGTCTTTATAGAACTCTTTGATATGCGTAGGCATAACAAGACCCTTGTAAGAGATCACTGAAGTTGAAAAAGAAGGAATATAAAATGTAGGGTCTTCAATAAGTTCAGCTTCTATCTCTTTACGTGAAAGATAAACAAGGGCTTCAAAACGGTTGATAGCCACTGGCGAGTTAGGTGCTACAAATACTTGCTTCATGGTTGGAAGTGATGCAAGTGCTTGCTTTCCTAGTGCATTTGTATCTACAGGTACTGTACGTGTATAGATGATCTTAAGGTCATTGTTGTCACAGATTTTACTGATCACATCAAAATCAGTTGGGGTATTTGAAAATACCATTGCTACAGCATAATTCTCCGGAAGATGTACGCCATTTGCTGCTGCCTCTTTTGCAAAAAATGATTTTGGCATAGAAACAAGCAAACCTGCACCATCTCCAGTTTTTCCATCTGCTGCTATTGCGCCTCTGTGCATCATACGTGAAAGAGATGTCACTGCATCTTCCAAATTTTTATGTGAAGGTGTGTTGTCAATAGAGGCTAAAAGCCCAAATCCACAGTTATCCTTAAATGAAGTAAATAAATCTTGCATATTCCAACCTTAAAAAATAATATAACCAGAGCATCATATAGTGCTCTTATAATGGGAGGGATTATAGCTAAAAGGTTGTTAAATTTAGTTTACCAAATCTTCCCTATATTTGGATATTTTAACATGCTTTTGCCTATAATTTAGGCAATGATAATAACTAAAGGAGTTACCATCAAAGGGTTTATACTTTCTGTCAGAAAAGCTAAAAATGAAGACTCTATAGCACTTGTACTCAGTCCTACACAAGTAAGAACCTACTACCGTTTTTTTGGTGCAAGACACTCCATTTTACAGCTTGGAAATCTCATTGACTTTGAAGTAGAAGGGGAAGGAAGCAGTTTTCTTCCCAGACTGCGTTCGCTCTCTCACATGGGGTTTCCATGGCTCTTTGACAAAAATAAACTCCTGCTCTGGCACAACTTCATCAAGCGTTTCGAACCTCATCTCAAAGATGCTGAAGAGATAGACTCTTTCTACTTTGAGCTGCTTCTTTCTGCAGCGAAAAAATGGGACAAACAAAACCCTAAACGTGTTGTTTGTGAGAGTTATATCGAACTGCTAGAGTATGAAGGAAGACTGCACTATGATGAGAACTGCTACATTTGTGAAAACCGTATAGAAGAAGAGATCGCGCTCATGCAGTCTTTCATCCCTGCCCATCCAGCATGCCTCTATACTGCTGCTTTACCTACCAAAAAAGTATTGGATTTTTTTGAGAGCAAAAAGACGGTGTTCTTAGAAGACCATGAAGTGGACTATCTCTTTGAGATCGTCATGAAAGGGTTATAAGGATCCCTTTCTTTAAATCCTATAATCTAAAATAGGCTCTCTCTAATGCTTCAGAAAAAGTAGGATGTGCCATAATGGTCTTTTGCGCACTCGCAGCAGTCATCTCTCCTGCAAGCGCCATCGCTACAGGTGAAATAAGCTCTTCCGCCTCAGGTGCCAAGATCTCAGCACCTAAGATCAAACCTTCTTCATCTGCATACACGATCATAGAACCATTACCTGAATGATGAAATGCCGAACCGGTAAAATGATTTAGTTTGACCACACTCTCATTGAATACCTTATTGTTTTTTTCAAGTGAATATCTATTCTCTCCAATCGTAGCGTAAGACATCGGCAATGTATGTATGAACTTAACCACATGATCCAGATTAAGTTTTTCAGGTTTTTTACCCAATATCTGCATCGTTACATTCAATGCCTGTGCTCTCGCTGCATGTGCCAATTTCACTTTACCGTTACAATCACCAACTGCATAATGTCTAGCCAGTGACGTTTGATACCATGCATCTGTTTCTATTCCTTTATTGACAACAATCTCATTTGTAGCAATGACATCGGTATTGGGTTTTCGACCTGTTGCAACAAGCATCTGTTCATAATAACCAGAAGTACCATCCTCAAAAGTGATATCCACTCCCTGCTCTGTTTTTTCCGCCTTTATTACAGTATGGTTTGAAAGATGGGTAATGCCCAGTTTCTCAATCTCTTTCAGCATAGCACTTTGGATAATCGGATGAGACTTGCCTAAAAGTCTTTCACCACGGGAAAGAAGTGTCACCTCCACACCCGCAGAAGCAAAGAAACATGCCATCTCCAAACCGATAGCACCATCTCCATAAATGGCTATCTCTTTGGGCAGTTTCTGAAGTTCAAGTACTTCATTACTGGTGATGATAGCTTTTCCATCATAGGCTATACCTTCAGGAATGAAAGGAGAAGACCCCGTTCCTATGACAATATACTCAGCCTCATATACCTTGCCCTCTACCTCAACTTTATGCGGTGCGATGACATACCCTTTCCCCTCAATAAGTTCCACTTGAGCACATTGGGCTGTCACCGCTTTAGTTGCACTGTCTGATGAGCTTGTTTTTCTTTGCAGTGAGTACTTTCATATCAAGCATGATATCTCCCGTAAACACACTCTCTTTGCTTTGACGGAGAGTATTGGCATGGTGAAGGAACATTTTGGAAGGGATACACCCTTTATGCAGACATGCGCCTCCTAATTGATCCAGTGATGTTTCAACAAGGGCTACTTTGAGACCATGTTTTGCAGCAACAATGGCTCCGGCATAATTGAGCCCGCCGCCGATATAAATAATGTCGAACATATATACTCCTACCTGCAAATTAAAGTTATATCTATGATTCTCTAGAAGGTTGTATCTTATTCACCACTGCATAGAGTGCCGGCAGATAAATAAGGTTCAGCACTGTACCCCAAAGTAACCCAAATCCGATAGAGATCGCAATAGGCTGGAGAATAACCGCCTGTCCTGTTGCATAAAAAATAAGCGTAAAGAGTCCCAGGAAAGTGGTGATCGATGTGATCAAGATAGGACGCAGTCTCAGTTTTGCTCTTTCGTAGAATTTATCTGCTTTGTCCGTACCATGAAGAAAGTCAAGCATAATGATACCATCATTGATAACAACCCCTGCAAGTCCCAACATACCAATGACAGAAGGCATAGAGAGGTTAACTCCGATCAGCATATGCCCCAATAACGCACCCAAGCATAGTAAATGGTATGACCGACATGACCATCAACGCATAACGGATCTTGGGGAAGATGAAGAGCAGTGTGATCAAGATCAAAAAGACTGCAATGATCAATGAACGTATCATGTCATTTTTAAACTGCTGATTTTTCTCCTGTTCACCCAATAGACTCACGTCAATACCTTCGTTTCGGATCGTTTCAAGCAGAGGGTCGATCTTCTTAAGTACATCTACTGCTGTTGTTTTCTTCTTATCTATGTTTGCATAGACCGTCTTGACCGTATTACCATCCCTCTTTTCGATCTTTTCATAAGCTCTAATCTTTTTGATCTCTACCACATCGGTGAGTTTCACAAAACTTCCTGAAGGTGTTGGAAGCATAAACTGCATCAGTGTTTTTTCCGAATCTTTTTCTGAAGATTTTGTTCTGATCTCCATCACACCATTTTCATTGAATGTCATCGCTTTACGACTGTCAAGGAAATACCCCGAAAGTGTTTGTGCTATCCCTACTTCACTCAGTCCCAGTTGTTCACCATAGGCATTGATACGCAGTTTATACTCCATTTTTCCAAGCTGCGCATTGTTACCTACATCTTTTACATGAGGGATTGTTGAGAGGTTTTCTTCGATCTTCTGCATCGCTTCAAATATTTTATCTCCATCTTTTCCCGAAAGGTTGATCTGAATATCATTTTTGATCAAACCAGGTCTTTGTTCCAGCACACCCAACTCTTCAAGCTGGTATTTTTGCTGCATCGGAGCGATCTCTTCTTTGAGTTGTTGTGCCAGATTATAAGTATGCGTATCTCTTATCTTTTCAGGATCATTGAAATTAAATGTGAAATTAAAGATAGGATTTATATAGGCATCAATAAAGCTCTGAGGCTTCATATCATAGAGCTCCATCGTAATATAGAGCATATTGTCACCATTCTCATTTTCACCCGAAAGTGCTTTTCTATATCCTACAACGTTGGAGGTCGATTTAATCGCATAGGTATCTTTTTGTGAAAGGACATACGCTTCTAACTCTTTAGCGATCTTCTCTGTCTTTTCAATAGAAGTATCTACATTCCCTTTACCTGTAATATAGAGATAGTTACCGTCAAACCCTGGGAAAAACTGAAAATTGAGCATTTTGAGCGTAAGTATCGTCAAGATAGGTATCACAACGACAAATGTAAAGAGGAACATATATTTAAAACGGATCATTAGATGCAATAACGCTTCATACTTCTCCTGTAAAGGCTCCCAGTTAATGAAGTTTTTTTGCTTTTTGAGTAACTCTTCTGCGTGCAGAGGAAGAAAGAAAAAACTCTCAAGAAGAGATCCCAGCAAGATCATGATCACTGCGATAGGGATAAGAATAATAAAGTTCTTGATCTCTCCTGTGAGCATGAACAGTGGAAGGAAAGCTGCAACTGTTGTGAGGGTTGCCAAGGTTACAGGTAGCACCATCTCCTTTAAGCCTTGATAGACTGCCTCTTTTTTCTCCATCCCCTCATTTATATGACGCTGAATGTTTTCAGAGACAACGATCGCATCATCCACTACGATACCGATCACGATTAGACCGCCAAGCAAAGAGACGATATTGATGGAGTATCCCATAAAGTAAAGGAACATGATACCTATGGCAAAAGAGATCGGTATCCCCATCGCCACCACAGTTGCGATACGTACATTGATCAGCAGTGCCATAGAGAGGAAGACCAAGACCAAACCAAACATCAAGTTTCCGATCACTGTATCGAGCCTGTCTTTCACTGGTTTAGAGCTATCCTGGTAAAAATCAAAATAGACACCTGGGAACTCTTTGGAGAGTTTCTCTTTCGTATACTCCTGCAAATCTCGGGAAATATGCATAGCATTCCCTTCTGCTGCTTTAGAGAGTACCAGTGTCACATTCGTACGTCCGTTAAAGGTAGAAAGCGTTGTATTTTGCGGATAAGTGATATCGACCTTAGCGACATCACCAAGCCTAACCTGTTTCTCCCCTATTTTTATCAGTGTGGACTCCCACTCCTCTTTGTTCGCTTTTCCATTCACCGTAGAAATGAAGATATAGTTTCCACTCTGTTTGATATCACCGATCGGATAGATATAAGAGGTAGTTGACACGGCATTAATAATATCAAATGGGTTTAATCCATAGGCCCTGACAGCCTCTTCATTGATCTGTACTGAGACTTCCTGATCTGAATCTCCATAGATCTCTATATCACTGATATAAGGATTTCTAGAGATCTTGGACTTAATCTCTTTGGCTGTCTCTATCAATTCCCCTTTACTCATTTCTGCCGAGGAAAGAGAAAGTCTGATAAGCGGTCTATTGTGTGTCAATAATTCGGCAGTCGGTTCGGTCATATCTGCAGGAAGGTATTGTCTGCTTCGGGCTATGGCATCTTTGGATTTGTTGAGTGCATCCGTCTTGTCCGCTCCGTCATTGAGATGGAGTATAATGGAAAAAGTCCCAGACTTGATGACCGTTTCCATCCTATCTATACCCTGTATATTGCCCAGTTCATCTTCGATATCCCGAACAGCCATCTTGTCAAGATTATCTGCACTGGCACCGGCATATGCACCTCTGATAGAGACTTTGTCTAGGGAGATCTCTGGGAAAAGTTCTTTAGGTATGTTATAGTAAGCATTGATTCCTAAAAAAAGAATGAAGAATAGGAGTACATAGTTTAGACTTTTATTCTTAATAAAGTAATGAATGAGTCTCATCATGATGGATCCTTGCTGAACGTCTTAGATTATGTACTAGTGATAAATCACATCGCTTGTTAGATAAAAAATACTATAGTTTCTTTAAATATTCCGAAAGTATAAAGATTTTCGTGCCATTGACACGGCCTTGTATATGTAAAGGGTCACCTTGAACCATCTGAATGTTTTTGACGGTCGTTCCTTGTTTAGCTGTGAAACCTGCACCTTTTACTACAAGATCTTTGATAATGCTTACCGAGTCACCTGCTTGTAAGATCGTACCGTTTGCATCTCGTGTCGGTTCAGCATTTTCATCTTCCATTCCTGCTTCTGCCCACGCTTTCACATCATCTTCAAGATACATCATGTCAAGCTGGTCTTGTGCACCCAGTTTCGTAAGCAGCCTAAATGCCATTACCTGCACTGCTGGTTCTGTACTCCACATACTGTCATGTAGACAGTTCCAGTGTTTTTCATCAGTAGTTGGGTCTTCTATAGATGCTGCACATGTACTACAGATGGTTATAGTTTCATCTTTTGGTGCTACAGCATACTCTGTTAATCCCTCTTCACTACCGCATAATTGACATGTATTCATACTTATATTATTCCTTTGATCCATTTAATTCATGACATTTTATCTAAATATTCATGTATTAAACGTGTACGTAATGGTAGAGGTCTTTTTAAATATCTCTTTGGGTGTTCCATCAGCAATAAGCTTACCATGATCAAGAACCAATACTCGATCAGCAAGCTGATAAGAGACATCCGTATCATGACTTACCATGATCGTTGTTGTTCCAAATGTATTATGTAGTTTGAGTATCTCATCTTTCAATTTTGTTCGCATCGTTGGATCAAGTGCAGAAAGAGGTTCATCCATCAGTAAGAGTTTAGGCTTTTTCATCATAGCCCGACAAAGACTGACCCTCTGTTTTTGTCCCCCGCTGAGACCTTTAACATTACGTGATGCCAACTGTGTAAGCTCTGTCAGTTCAAGAAGTCTTGCAGCCAGTACTTTGTCATCATTCACAAACAATAGATTCTCTTCTACACTCATATTATCAAACAGTGCATAATCCTGAAATATGAACCCTATCTCTCTTTGTTGGGGAGGAAGCATCTTTTGACTTCTTAGCCAGGTAACATCTTCAACACTGATATTACCCGCTGCTCTTTCCAAGCCTGCTAATATCCGAAGCAGTGTGGTCTTACCCGAGCCACTTTCACCCATAAGTGCTATGAACTCACCTTGTTGTATCTCTAAATTTACATCAAGATACATCTCACCCTGACTTCCATGTAACTGTTTTTGTATCTCTATGTGTATCATCTGAGGAGACCTATCTTTTTTTGTTGATGGTTAAACACATACACAGACAGAAGTACCAAAAAGCTCATCAAAACCATGATCGCACTATAGATGTGTGCTGTCCCATACTCCATCACCTCAACCATTTCATAGATAGCCACTGAAGCCACTTTTGTCTCACCAGGGATACTTCCTCCCACCATGAGTACAACACCAAACTCACCAACAGTATGTGCAAAGGTAATGATAAGTGCTGTGATGAGAGAAGGTTTGATATTTGGCAGTGCCACCTTAAGTACGGTTTGGAGTTTACTCTTACCGGCAAGATAAGATGCTTCTAACATATGTTTGTTCAAAGATTCAAATCCGCTTTGTAAAGGCTGAACCATAAAAGGGAGTGAGTAAAAACAACTTGCCACGACCAAACCTGTAAATGAGAAGACCAGTTTTACACCTAAAAGATCTTCAAAAAAGGCTCCAACTGCTGAGTTTGGAGAGAGTACCACTAGGATATAGAATCCCAAAACAGAGGGAGGAAGTACGATCGGGAGTGCTGTCACCGCCTCTAAGACCGGTTTTGTTTTTGAGTTGGTTTGAGAAAGATACCATGCCAAAGGCAGAGACAAAACAAACAAGATAAGGGTAGTGATCCCTGCAAGTTTAAACGACAGTATAAATGGTGCAAGATCCAATGAAGTCATCTCAAACATCTACTCTACCTTGTATCCGAAATTTTTCAATATTTCCCGGGCTTCAGCACTCAACATGAAGTCATAAAAAGCCTTCACCTCACTGTTACCCTCACCTTTTTTCAATATCACCATTCCTTGATCAATAGGTGTGTAAAGTGCCTCATCCACTTCTATCCAGTTGAGACCTTTTTTAAAATGTGACATTTGAGGGCTGAAAAGTGAGGATTTAGCGATAAACCCTATATCTGCAGCTGTCATTGTATAGGTCACTGTTTGAGAAATTGATTCACCATAGACAAATTTCTCTTTGAGCACATCATAAAGATCAGCATTTTTTAACGCTTCTGCTGCAGCTGCACCATAAGGTGCTGTTTTAGGATTTGCTATAGCTATTTTACTGATATTATTATCTATTAAAAGTCCCATACCCTTACTAAGGTTCTGTTCATTGACCGATAGATATGCCAAAGAGCCCTGTGCATATACGATAGCCTCTGTGACAGCCAACCCCTCTTTATAAAGTGCTTCAGGATATTTCATGTTCGCTGATAAAAAAAGTTCATAGGGTGCACCATTCTTTATCTGTGCTGTAAGTTTTCCTGAACTTCCGAGTATCACTTCTATCTTTGTATCAGGATGATACCCATTAAAAGCTTTTTTGAGTGGTTCTATAGCGTAACTGACATTGGCAGCTACAGCGATCTTTATCTCACCCGCATTCAATGTTGCCAAACTCAGTAAAATGCTTAAAACTACTTTTTTCACAAACATCTTCCTTTAAAACAGATAGTTAAGTTCAATACGAAGCTCATTGTAAGAAGGATCAGCTTTTAATTTTCCATTGGCTGCATACGTATCATCATCTCCTACAACATGAGCAAATCTTGTTTTAACATATACTGGACTCTCTCCTAGCCCTTTAAAGAAATTGATTTCAAAAACTTTTGAGTCTGCCTGTACGCCTATTTTATTATCATCAAAATCTTGTATTGCATAACGTGAAATGATCTTAAACTCATCAAATGAATCAAATTCATAATCAACTTGGACCATATAGCTTTCTGTATTGGCATACCAGTTATACTGTGCCATAGAACGTGTAAAACCGGCTGTAGGGAAACCTCTCCATGGTGCTATGATGTCACCTTTGTCTGCTACTTTTGTGTATCCAAGTCTAAATTTAAATCCATCCTCAACAAAAGCGATTCTTGCACCAAAAAGTTCAGAGTCCAAACTCTCCGGATCACCATACCCGGATGTCAATGTTTTAAGGTTTGCACCGCCTATCTCACCAGCACCATCGTCAAACTGCTTCATATATCTAAATCCTGGTATAAGAAGAAAACTACCCAGATCAAACCTGTAATCAGCTTGTATCATCGCTGAAGAGATCAGTTCAGGTACAGCAGTGTAATTCATCATCAGAGTTAAGTCTTCAATGCTTTCAGTTCTAGCCTCTGCAATAATCAGCCTGTCTTCTATACCCCGAGCTTCCAGTTCAGATAATTTCAGACCAAAATGCATTGCAGAATCATCATTCTCGGTGAAGACTGCATAAGGATCATTAGGATCATCTCCAACTGCCAGAAGATGGTGGAAAGAAGAGTGGTCTCTGAGTTTCTGCTTTGTTAAATACGCCAATTGAAGTGATGTATCAGGTATCAATCTGCTGTTCAATGTAGCACCTTCAAAGGTATTTGGTATCATTTTTGTGTCATTACTTTTAGTCAGGTAGCTTCTCACAATCTGCCGTCCTACTTTTACAGAAAACGCTTCACGGGTATACTCTAAATAAGCTTGTGCCAACGAAGTTAGATTGATCGATTCATCTGTGAGCACATCATATCTACTAAATGTACCTTTACCTCCTTTATAGAGGAAGACCTCTTTAGTATCAAGATTTCCCAAAGTTTGGCTTGTATAGAGTCCAGCACCTATACCAAATCCGTTCAGCGTAGCACTTTTATAGATCAAACTTCCACCAACTGCCCCTACAATATGGTTGGACCTTATCTTAGTGCCATCATCTTTTTCTATCTCATCTTTCCATCTAAAACCAAAGCTGTTAAAACGTACTCGCCAGTAAAACATACCTTCTGAAAACATTGCACCTATGCTGTCAACTTCACCTGGTAGTTCATCATAAAGATGCATCATATTACATTTTAAACTATGTGTTTGGGAGCCTTCTTCATCATATTCTATCCTCAGTGTCTGAGTCTCTTCCTCATCAGATAATTGAGGGACTTCTTCCCCATATGCTATACTTAACAAAGCCACTAAAATCCATACCAATCTCACGTGTTTCACTCTTTATTTCCCTATCATAATATCATCAGCTTTTATACTAGCCATTACAGAACTTTCCTCTTTAAGTTCCATCTTATCAAATATCTCTTTTGGCATTACTGCCACGATCGTGTCATGATCTCCTATATCCACTAACACTTTAACACTGTCTGCATCTTTTTCTATCTTGGTTACAGTGCCTTTAACTTCATTCTCTTCGCCCTTTGCATCTTTTGTAGTAGACAATGACACTACATTGGCTTTAAAGATCGCTATAACAGTTTGCTTCTCTTCAAGATGTAAATTCTCTACAGCTTCTTTGGTGATGATAGACACAAGCTTTTGTCCACCCTTCAACTTTAAAACTATTTTTCCCTTTAGATCATGAGATGCTACTGAGACTACCTCTGCTTGTATCTGATTTCGTGCAGAAATTTGCATAGCCAATCTTCCAATGGTCTTAAATGAACCACTTTGTATATCTGTAAGCTCAGATAAACGTTCTAAAAAACGTGTATGTTCATCTTTAAGGATCGCATAATTCTTTAAAAGCTGTTGACCGTAAACTGTGATAGTTGTACCCCCACCATCTTTTCCACCTGTCTCTCTACGAACTATCGGTTCAGTTGAAAGAGCGTTCATCGTATCAACCGCTTCCCAGGCACTTTTGTAACTCATAGGTACAGCCTTGGCTGCTTTAGAGATGGACCCATGTTTTTCTATCGCATGAAGCAGTTCTATACGTTTCTCAAGTAAAAAAGGTTTACCTAACATTTCTAAAGTAAGCTTTGATGAAAGTTCCACTCGTTTCCCTATATACTAAGATACATAGCGAAAATTATAGCGTTATATACTTAAATATATAATGAAAGAACAAAGAAAATGAAGACTGGATTATTTATGTATGGGTTTGTCCCATTCCACCTAATGAAGCAGAACAGGACATATGTAACTATATATGATTACAACTTTTATTTTTTCTCTTGACTGTCTCCGTAAGCTGCACCTAGAGCACCACCTATCACTGCTCCTCCTAATGTTGCACCTGTGCTACCACCTATAAGTTGTCCTGCAACCGCTCCTGCTCCTGCTCCAACAACAGCTGAATCTCCCGTTTTACTTCCAGTTGATACACACCCTGTCATCAATACTACCGTCGCACCTGCTACCACCAAGTTTTTAATATTCAATACTTTCATCATTCTATCCTCCTTTAGTGTAGATATTTATATTATAAGATAAATATACTTTATCTTTTCAACGCATTTATCTATTAAACCAATAGATAAGACTTGGTATATTTTGAATACCGAAAAAGAGATAATTGTCATTATATATATTCCCGCCCCTGTACACATAAGTCACCCTGAATATATCCATAAGATCAACATAGGTATTCACGCCAAAAGCAGTGTTCTCTTTATAAAATGACCCTTTCATATCACCAAAGAAACTTACGCCTGCTCCAAAATTGATAAAATCATTATATGCTTTAAATGCATCCAGGTCCACTCGCACAAAATCAATCACATCATCACTGAAAACATAAGAGGCTTTCGCTTCAAAACCGTTGATTAGGTCTCTATCCAAAGTATAGTATCGAGCTGTATACCCAAAACTCATTCCTCCGTTGATGGCATCTGAAGATATCTCCCCAGGTATAAGTCTCAATGCTGTTCTAAACCCTTCTTTTCCCTCATCCTCAGGTACATTTAGCGGTAAAAATTCAAACCCTCTTTTTTCTTTGGTTAGATCACTTGAAACCCAGGCTGCCGTATTGGTCATTGCGTCCAAAGTAACATGACCTTTTTTATCTTTATAGTAATCAGCCCGCTGATCCTCTAACGTGGTAATACGGTTCACAATGCCTCTTAAAGGTTTTTTGTACCAATTGTCAATATCTTTTTGTGCATAGATAATAAAAGAATTTTTAGACTCATCTAAGTACTTCATATCTAATTTTGAAAGAAAGGTCTTAAATTCTGTATTATCATAACGTTTTGCATCATTCTTTTGTAAATTAAATGCATTATAAATAGCTGAAAAACGGTCGGTCGTTTTTGGTTTAAGACCGTAAAACTCTGTCTTCAACAAGAGATTGTATGCCGCCAAAGCTTCAGGATTTTCATCCAAATCCAGTAGAGTCTTTAAATAATCCATGATTTCTACTTGAGTGATATTGCTGTATTTATCAGGGAAATGTCTTCCAAAAGCGTTGGCAAGATGATAGATAGCATCATACACACCGACATAGTAATCATAGATACGAAAATTCTGGTCTAAAAATGCCCCAAAATGTCCTAAATACTTCCCTGTAAGTGGATGATATCTGGATGACAATACCAGTTTTTTATCACTGTTCCCTCTAAAATTCTGGTTGATGGCTTCGTAGAGTTTCATTGATTGCATGATGTCAAAACTATTTAAAACCGGCGTAAGATTGGTGATGATGAAACCGACTGGAGGTTCTTCTTCCTCTTTTTTAACTTCACTGATCTCTTTTCTTACATTACTAGGGTCCATAAAGAAGAAAGTGGAAGCCCTGTCATCAAGTGAAATCGCCAGATCCAAAGGGACATTATCATATAAACCACCGTCTACGAAATAATGTGAATGTACTTTGTCTTTATACTTATACTCCAATTTTACCTGTTGAAAAGCACCAGGAAAAGCCCCTGAGGCGATGAGAAGATTAATCACTTTTTTTCTGTCTTTTTCTATGCCAGGGATCGAAATATAGAAGTCTGTGCTTGGAGGAAGCACTTTGTTTTCCACGATTCCCTGTCCATTTTTTTCTTTAAAAGTAAGAGGAACTGAAAAGTTCTGATTTTTCACCTTGATACCGCTGATTGTTTCAACTATGGGTGTTGCCTTTGTAACCGCAACACCAAGAGGTACTTCACAGTTTTTTTTGAATATAGGCTTCTTCAGATGTTCAATGATCTTATCACCTTTTTTTCTTAAACCTTTTTGTGTGAACAGAGAACTCGTATTGTCGGGGTCTTGCCCTTTGATTGCAAGATCTTCTATACCAAGGTTTACCCATGTTTCATAAAATAGATTATCATCCACATGATTTCTTAACGGTACACTCTCTTTTTGGCACCAGTACATGGCAGAGAGTAAAGCATTAATAGACCCGGCAGAAGCACCGGCAATGGAACGCAACTCAGGGTCTACTTATGAACTTTTTTCTTTTACCGTAGTCAACATTTTGATCAGTGCCCAATTGTAACCTGCTTCATAGGCTCCTAGACTGACACCCCCAGAGATGACCATTGAAGCATCTACTTTGATTCGTTCCGCATGAAGACCGAGTGTAAATGCAAAGAAAATAACACTGAGTTTTATTATGAATTTCATCATGATACCTTTATGAAAATGATTTGTTGTTTATTATATCTTGATTTATTTCCATTTACTATCCAAAAACGAAAGACAATTCATATCATTTAATTCCTACTCTATCCATTCCAACCGTGCCAATAGACCAGCCGTTGTCGTATAGCCTACATCAGTGAACCTCAACTCACCTTTGGCATCATAGATGAACGTCGTAGGATAAACTCCTATTTTAAATGCTCTGCCCCATTCTCCATCAAAATCATTTAGCACGTTAAAACTCAGATCATTCTCTTGCATATAGGCTTTTATTTTTGCATTGCTCCCAGAATTTAATGCAATGCTTAACACTTCATACTCTTTTGAGATAGTTTCTATATTGGGGGCTTCTAATTTACAAGCCGGGCATGATGTAGCCCAAAAATGGATCACTAAGGGTTTACCCTCTTGATGTTTAAAAATAGTCCCATCTATGAGTTCTACTTCTATCTTAGGCAGTTGGGTTGAACCCAACTCTGGTTGTCGAATATAACTGATGATATTACTGATGACAAATAAGAGTACTAAAACAATGGTGATCTCTTTCAAAATACTTTTTATGTTCATACTTTTAACCTTTTGAGTATTTCTTCAAGTTGAGATCTATAGCCACTGCCATAAAGAGCAACATGGACTAAAAGTGGATAGATCTGATAGAGTGGAACCTTGGTTTCATAGAAATCTTTACTTAAAGGATGTACTTCCCCATAGGCATTAAAAAATGTTTCTCCAAACGTATCAAAAAGCAAAATGAATGCTAACTCCATCTCTTTATCTCCATAATAGATGGCAGGGTCTATCAAACAAGCACCTTCTTTGTCAAAAAGTACATTTCCACTCCAAACATCACCATGCAATAATGAGGGATTGATACTGCTCATGTCTATCCGTTTATAAAGATCTTGAGACAACCCTTCTAATCGTTGCAGAAGTTGTTTGGATATCTTTCCCTCATCATAGCAGTGTTTTACCATTGGCATGATACGCATCTGTCCCAAGAAAAGTGTCCAGTTGTATTGTGTCTGTTCATTTTTTTGAGGAAAAGGACCAATGGTAGTGTCATAATAATACCCATACATTCTACTTTCATTGGTCTTTGAGTGCAGTGTAGTTAAAAGATTTGCTGCTTCTAGCTCTTGTGAGTATTTGGCTTGATCGCCACTTTCTATATACTCCATCACCAAATAAGACCCTTGACAAAGGATCACTTCAGGCACACGGATCTTGGCATCATAAAGATCATTTAACATCTTCGCTTCTACAGTTAATTTCTCTGGTTCATCAGAGCTCTTTACCAGATAGTTTCGTCCCTCAACTCTAGCTTTGTAGATACCACCGATCTGTCCTTGCTGTAACAGACCTAACGTTTCTACTTCTTGACCTAGCGCTTCACTGAGTTCTTCTTGCACTTAAATATCCAAGTCATCCCAAAACTCATCAAAGTCCAAATTCGTCATAGCATTGTCATCACTGATGTTCTTCTCCATAAGCTTTTTTTGTTCACTATCGAAATATTGTTCAAGTGCTTCTTCAAGCATACTGTTGATGTCTTTGTTGAGCATTTCAGAAAAGAGGTGTAAGTTGTCTACAGTTGATTGTTTAAATTCTATTTTTATTTGTTGTTCCATGTTAGTATTTTACAGTAAGAAGTCTGTTTTCTTCTTTTTTTCAATGGCAGAATATTTTGCTATACTGACACTATAAAAATGAGATCTAGAAAGGGACAGTGTGACAGCAAAAGAATTGATCAAAGAAGCAGAGAAAATACTTGGAGAGTATGCGCTAAGCAGTTCTGACTATTCTGCAGGATCTGTAGCTGCTGCACTTTTGACGACCGATGGGAATGTCTACACGGGCATTAATATCGATGTTGCCTGCGGCATTGGATTTTGTGCTGAGCACTCAGCCATCGCTGAAATGCTAAAGCATAGAGAAACACAAATAGAGATGATCGTTGCAGTGAGTTCTGAGACTATCAGACCACCATGCGGACGATGTAGGGAGCTACTCTTTCAAGTCGACACAAAGAATATCAAGACAAAAGTGTACATTTCTACAGAGAACTACATCACATTGGATGAACTGTTGCCTAACCGCTGGGAACCCTGCAAAACATAAATTTAAAGAAACGCTGGATACACTTGCATATGGAACTTACAGATAATAATTATGAAACGATTATAAAGAACAACGAAAGCCCGGTCTTTATAGACTTCTACTCGCCTACATGTGGACCTTGTCAAATGCTCACACAACTCATAGATGAAAGACTTGAAAAGTATGCGGAAGAACAAGGTGTAGTGGTCGTCAAATGCGATGTATCAAGAAACCCTAAACTGGCATCTGCATTTAAAGTACGTTCAGTACCTTTCACGATAGCCGTACTGAAAGATGAAAAACTCAAATACCCCGAACTGGGACTCAAACATGAAACCTATTACTTCGAGCTCATAGATAAACTGGCAGGAAAAGGCTCCTTTTTCAGTCGACTCTTTACTTAAACTTTTGGTGTTGGTACCTGTGTTAAGATAATATCTATGATCTCTTCTGGCGTTCTTTTATTCGTAAGGGCATGTTCACTAATGACTAAACGATGGTGAAATACATCATGAATAACAGCACGAACATCTTCTACAGTCATTTCCTCTCTGCCGTGCATCCATGCATTTGCCTGGGCACACTGGATAAGTGCCAGCGTCGCTCGCGGGCTTACCCCTACATCGATCATCACTTCAAGTTGTTTACTGTATCGAAGCGGATAACGTGTGGCGAATACTAGCTCGACGATATAACGCCCGATAGTTTCGCTAAATCTTCACCTGTGCCACCTCACGGCGTGCAGCAAAAATCATCTCTTGAGATACTTTTTCGTGAGGTTCACTCGGAGTAAACCTCTCTTTTTGTATTAAATTGATCATTTGAAATTCTGCATCCATCTTTGGATAGTCGATCTTTACATGCATGAAAAAACGGTCTTTTTGTGCTTCAGACAAAGGAAAGGTTCCCTCTTGTTCAAGCGGGTTCTGTGTTGCCATGACAATGAACAGTTCAGGAAGCTTATGTGTTTGTCCTGCCACCGTTACCTGTTTCTCTTCCATAGCTTCTAGCATGGCAGATTGTATCTTTGCAGGGGCACGGTTTATCTCATCGGCCAAAATAATATTTCCAAAGATAGGTCCTTTATAAAAATGGCGTACTTTTTTTCCATCCTCGACATTCAGCTGTTCGGCACCTGTTACATCTAAAGGAAGAAGATCAGGTGTGAACTGGATACGTGAAAATTTACCTTCTATCGCATCCGCCATGGCACGTACAGCTCTAGTCTTTGCAAGTCCCGGCAGCCCTTCCACAAGTATGTTACCGTCAGCAAGTAGACTCATGACCAATCTGGAAACGATATGTTCCTGTCCCAAAACCGATGCGTTCATTCTATCTTCTAATATCTGGATCGCTTCTCTTGGTGTCATTTTAACCCTTCTTCTAAATTTAAATAATTTCATACTCTATATTCTATTATATCATGAATCAATGTATCTGTGCTACTTCCCAAACATATAGATAAGATCCGGATAAATGATGATGATGAGCAGTGCTAAAAGCTGTAAGCCTATGAACGGTATGACACCTTTATATATGGCTCCTGTAGTTACTTTGTCGCCTGCAGCACCTTTGAGGTAGAAAAGTGCAAAGCCAAATGGTGGGGTAAGGAACGATGCCTGCAGATTCATGGCTATAAGTATGGCAAACCATACAGGGTCTATACCTAATGATGCCACGATAGGCACCAAGATAGGCACAACGACAAAGGCTATCTCGATAAAATCTATAAAAAATCCTAGTAAGAAAATGACCAGCATCGCTATGAGAATGAACATCCATTTATCATCTAGATCTCCGGCAAAGAACTCCATCGCCATATCTCCTCCGCCCAGTTCATTAAAGACCAGTGAAAATGCTGTCGCTCCGATGAGGATCATAAAGATCATAGCAGTAAGTTTGACTGTCTCTATAGCTGCATAACGTACCATTTCATAAGAGAAATTTCCTTTACTCCATGCCAATACCATGGCACCCAGTACACCAATAGCAGCAGATTCTGAAGGAGATGCGATACCCGCAAATATGGAACCCAGAACGACTCCTATGAGAAGCAAAGGAGGTATGATCTCTTTGATCGCCTCTTTAAGTACACTACCATACGCGTCATCTGATCTGATGGCCGGTGCGACATCCTTGTTGATATATGAGATAAACAAAATATAAATGATATAGAGTGCTATGAGTAAAAGTCCCGGAATCACTGCAGCACGGAACAGGTCCCCCACTGACAGGTGCATCTGATCACCAAGGATAATCAGTACGATGGAAGGTGGGATAAGCTGTCCGAGTGTACCACTTGCAGCGATAGACCCAGAAGCTAATGCAGGAGAATACTTATTCTTGAGCATCAAAGGAAGTGCTATGAGGCTCATCATCACCACAGATGCTCCAACGATACCTGTACTTGCTGCAAGTATGGCTCCTACCAATACTACTGAGATCGCCAACCCGCCTCTGATAGAACCAAAGAGTTTCCCCATCGAAAGCAACAAGCCCTCTGCCATCTTGGATTTTTCAAGTATCAATCCCATAAAGATAAAAAGCGGCACAGCCATCAGTGTAGTATTACCCATGATACCATAGGTTCTATATGGCAGCATCTCAAGTGTAGCAAGTCCTACGTCATTGTCAATAAGAGCAAAAAGCAGTGCTACCCCTGCAAACACAAAGGCGACCTGAAATCCTGTCATCAGTAAAAAAAGTGTCAAAGCAAACATAAGAAGTACAGGATCGAACCAGTATGCCATGTCATAATGGTCAGCACTATAGATAAGCGTACCAAGTAGGGTCACAATGCCTAAAACGCGTAGTAAGGTTTCTTTACTCTCTAGCTTCTGAAATGCTTTGAGTATCTCACTCAGTGCCTGTATGATGAGAAGAATGAAAGAGAGTACCAATACACCTTTAATGATATAACGATGTGTCAATCCGCCTGGATCACTTGAGATCTCATTTTGAAGATAACTCTGCGTAAGCATATCTACTGAGTCAGTCAAAAAAACCAAAGAGAAAGGAATAACTAAAAGCAGCATAGAGAATATCTGTACAATCGCCCTTTTCTCTTTGCTGTAACGCTCAAAAAATATATCTACCCTTACATGTTTATCATGTTTAAGGGCATAGGTTAGTCCCAGTAAAAAAATGACATCAAAAAGATGCCACTCTACTTCCTGAAGTGCAATAGACCCTGCTGAAAAAAGATAACGCATAACGGCATCATAAGCTACCAAAAAAGAAAGAAGTACGACCAAAAATGCTGCTATAACCCCTGCATATTTAGAAATGCGTTCCAGATAATACGAAAGTGTTGGGGTCATGATCAGTTTTCTCTTTTTAATAATGTTTTTAAATTTTATCTTTTTTGTGATGAGGAGTTGCTTTCTCCACATGATTTATAAGAAAATTTATATGCTATAATAAAACTATCCAAACCTTAGGAAAAAGAGTGCAAGAGATAGAAAGAAAATACCTGCTTAAAGACTCCGTCATCTCTCTTATAAACAAGTATGCACTAAAAAAACATAAGATCACACAATTTTATACAACCATTACTCCTCTAAGGGGTGTACGCTACAGACAAATGGACGACCGTTACTTCAAGACCGTAAAACATGGTACCGGTGCTTCAAGAGAGGAAGAAGAGGTAGAGATAAGCAAGAAGAAATTTAAAAAAAAATTCAAAGATCGAATCAATAAGCCCATACAAAAAGAGAGATACTTTTTTCACTTTAGAGAGAAAGAATACTCTATAGATGTGTTTAAAAAAGGGTTGAAAGGTCTCTATATCCTCGAAATTGAATTTCCTGATATCGAAGCTTTTGAAGCGTTTGATCTTCCTAAAATACTTCAAATACATGTGATCAAAGATGTAAGTTTTGATGAATCTTTTAAAAATAAGAACTTTATTTTACATGGAAAACCAGAAACAGTTTCCCAACTGGATAATATCTTTTCAGAACTTGAAACAAAAAACAGTGATGAACTTGATGCCTATTTCATTCCAAACCTTTCACCTATAGATGCACTTCGCATCATCTTATACAAGTTCTCCCTCTCCATACTTTTCTACAAAGAACGCATCCTTCTATATGATAACTCTGAAGATCTGCACCAGTTCAGGATCAACATTAGAAAATCCAGGGCTTTTTTAAAAGAATTCGACTTTTTATTTCCAAAGAAAGAACATAGATATTTCAATGACAGCCTAAGCAGTTTTGGTACGCAAACAAATCATAAACGTGATCTGGATGTCATTAAAGAGCGTTTAAAAGAAGTAGACACAGACCATGACGTTATCCAAGAAGACATCAAAGAACAAAGAGAAAAGGAACAACAAAAGATAGAAGAGATGTTAAAAAGTGAAACATTCGAGAACTTCTTTCACTTTTATCAAAATGCATTAAAAAGAGAAACCCTTTTGAGCTCTTTCAATACCAGGTGGTACCATAGAAGTTACAGCCAGAAAAGTGATCAAAGATCTTCACTTGAGCATTATCAAGAAGATCGATGCTTTGGAGAAAGATTTTGATGATAAAAAGCTCCATAAGATCAGAATCTCATTTAAGAAGCTTCGTTATCTTCTCGAGGAGTTCCAGCATATCTTTGGTGAAAAGAAGATAGAGAAAATGATAGAAAAAGGTAAAAAACTCCAAACTTTACTTGGCGACTTCAACGATACGGTCAACCAATGCAAACTTCTACATAACTATTTCAAATCAAAGAAAAAAAGTATATCTCACAGCAAAGAACTTGAACGCAGACTCTTAAAAAAAACGTCAAAGAGCCAAGAGAAGCTACTGCGTCAATCTAAGAAAAAACTGCATAAGTTCAAAGAAAAGGCTCTTAAACTCTAACTACTTCCAGTAGGTATCCAATCGGACATTCCATCCTTTTCTCCAACGCTCTTCTCCTCGTGCAGGAGGAGAGTTCTTGATACGTCTGCTAAGCATTGCTTTTGCAGACTCGGCAAAAGCCTTGAGTTTGTTCGACTCTTTTGGATCCATATGTTCAAGGACCTGTAAGAGTCCCCAGCCTTGACCTTTATAGCGTTCACTTTTCAGTGTACCCTCACCCTTGAAGTTGGTATAGTCTAACAGGACGTATAGCCCTCTTTCATTGACTGAACCATCTTTGTTATGCATCACTTCATAAAAACGTTTCTTGATAAGTTCCTGTTTTTCAGACTCTTCTATGGTCTCCAACATTTGAGGTAAAGCTGCACTTAAACGCTGTGCCATAAAGTCTGCCTGCTCAGGCATGGTTGCCTTGAGAAATTTGAATAGTTCTCCATACTTTTTGCTTTTTACTTTCTTCGCAGCATAAAATTCTTCTTTACTGTTCCATGGCAGTGGTGTTTTAGAGTTGAGCCAAGTTGGCATCTTTACGCCCTTTTCTTCCATAGAGGCCACCACCATAGGGAAAACCTCTCTAAAACGTTCCGTATGCCCTTTAGAGAACCAGATGAAGTGACCTATGCCTACAGAAGCGAAGTCTTCACCCTCATTCCAATGCACCAGATACTTATCAAGTCCTGCACCTTCATTCTGCCATACTTTTTGTGCAATATACTCTGCCTGTTTCTGCGTCAACTTGATTTCTGTAGCAAAAAGTGTCGAAATCAATAAAATAAAAAAGAAAATAAATCTCATACATACTCCGTTAACCATTTAAATATACAATTTTCATTATACTATATAATATCAAGGAATGTATATGTTGGACAAAAAAAGTTTTATAGTGACGTTAATGGTATCATTATGTACCACTTCCCTCTTAGCAAAAACAAATAGTGTAGACCTTGATGAACTTCATGGGAACTGGCACTTACGAAGTATGGACGGAAAAGATGTACGCAAAGCCAGAGCTATCTTGGACTTTGATGCAAAAAATATGAAGTTAAACGGTTTTGATGGATGCAACCGCATATCAAGCCAATTGAAAACAAACAAGAACCAACTGCAATCAACCAAAATTGCAACCACCAGAATGGAATGCAGAGAGAATATACATAGTTATGTACGCGCAAGATTGCATAATACAGTAAAAGAAGGCTTTACTGTCACAGAAGCAAAGCAGAATGGTGTAAAGGGAATACTTATTAAGGGATCAAAGCATGAGCTCTTTTTTAAATGGATGAGCTCTTAAATACGATACTTAAATAAAACTCGGCGCATCGTTAGCGAAGAGTATCAAGTCTCCCGGGCGTGTTTGTTCTACAAGCATCGCCTCCATCTCACCTTTGGTCGCAAGTTTCACCAACTTATCCGCTTCCACATAGTCTTTAAATATCCCATAGTTCAGATCACCGGTTACAACTACCACATCAAATACTTCATTGGCTCTTTGTGCAACTTGAACATTCAACGCATCATCGACCTCAACAAGTCCTGGAGTGATAATCACTTTACGACCTTCATACGTACTGACCAAGTCAAATGAAGCCATCATCCCATCGATATTACCATTGAAACTGTCATCGAGTATCACTTTTCCGCCAGCATCGATACGCTGCAGTCTATGATCCACTGCTTTAAGTGTAGAGAGCCCCTCTTGGATCTGTTCATCATGAAGTCCAAGCTTTTTAGCAACAAGTACTGCTGCAGCGAGATTCATCGCATTAAATGCACCCAGGATACTAGCCGAATACCTTACGCCATCAAGTGTAAAGCTTGTACTGTCCAGTGTCGCTTCTACATCTTCTATAACATACTGCGGCGCAGCTTCTATGGTACGTATATCCAAGTTCTCGTTACTTCCAAAGGTATGTACGTTTGACTCTGGTTTCACTCTCGCACTTTCGTGTACCCATGCCTCTTTAAGTCTCCCTGATTTAAGTATCTCCATCTTTGTATTACGAATATTTTCCATCGTCTTGAAGTACTCTATATGTGCTGGACCGATCTTTCCTACCACTACATAATGGGGGTTTACAAAAGTACTTATCTCACCGATGTCACCCTCGCCTCTTGCACCCATCTCGACGACATAGACTTCTGTATCGACAGGAAGATCATCATTCACATCTTTCATCACTCCGCCAAGGGTATTGACAGAACGAGGTGTGGCATAGGTTTTATACTTCGACTTGAGTAGATGTTCTATATAGTTCTTGATACTTGTCTTTCCGTAACTTGCAGTAATACCAACGACGATAAGATCTTCCATACTCTCTATCTTCTTTTGCGCTTTGACTTTAAATCCGTTAAAGAGCATCTTTTCTATGAGCATAGAAACAAAATACGCCAAAAAGAGTGGTAAGACCACAGCAAAATGTTTAAACACTACCGCAATGAAAACAGCAAAAAGGATCAAAGCAGCAAAGAAACGTTTGACTCTTCCTGTAAACACCAAAGGCTTATCCAATCCTCTATACCACTGGAACAGTAAGCCCAAATACGTAATGACAACAACAAAACCATACTCACTCATACCATCTACAAAAGCGTATAGTGCAAATGGTACCAGAAAGTAGACAAAATGCCACCACGTTTTAGTGTGATGAAATAACACACGGTTCAGCTTATAGCTGTACCACTGTAAATTCGTTATAAAATAGTAGCCTACGGCCAAAATAAAAAGTGCGTAAAAAATGGTGTTCAGTAAAATCATTGTCTTGCTTCCTTACAGTGTTCAGTAATTGCTTTTGCGATAAAGTCTTTATGTGTTAAAAAGAAATAATGGTCCCCATCCAGCGGATAAAAAACACTGTTCTCTATCAGACCTGCGATCTTTTCTCCAGTATAAAGCGGTGTTGCTGTGTCCTCTTTGCCCCAAAAGCAGAGTGCCTTGCTTTTACTTTTGGCAAACTCGGCTTCAAAGTCCTCATCTACCACATTTTTAAATGTCTCATACATCTCATGGCTCATACCTTGTGCATCAGGGGCTACAAAAAGTTCACGTATCTTCTTCATGCCTAGAGGTTTAAGAAGTTTAAATGTAGCGATCTTCAACTTTACAGACCAAGGCTTTACCGTCACAATACCAGCTGAAGAGAGGAGTACCAAACATTGCGTGTTCAAAAGTGTCGAAACCTTCCCGCCAAATGAGTGTCCCATAGCGATAGTTGCACTAACACCCAATGCATCCAAAAAGAGTTGTACGATAGTTGCATAATCTTTTGTGGTCAAGATCATCTCATTGGTACTTTTACCAAAACCTGGCATATCCAAGTAGATATGTTTATAGTCAGGCAAAGTAGTAGAAAAAGCCTGCTTCATGATCTCTTTATTGCTTCCCCACCCGTGAAGTACGAGCAGTACCTTTTCTTGTGTAGGATTCACCAATTCATAAGCGAGTTTTAAAGTCTGTAGTTTGTAGCGTATCTCTTTAGATGCCATATTTCACCGTTTAATTTGAATTGAATTATTTTAACATAAATTATACAATAGCATTATGAAAGTAGCGTTGATAGATGAATTTAGTATTTGTTTTGAAATTTTGTAGGATGGGAGTACATCCTACAAATTTGGACAAAGCGAATTAAGAGAAAGTATCAGAAAATAAATTCCCTGACCATGAAAACATTTGACTATAATTACTAGTACTTGGTTCACCTGCATCCTATATTGGCAATAACCATCTTTTGCTCATTCGCTATCATATTTAAAGACAGCGGATAGCCATGAGGCTTCTGTGGTAGATGTTGGGCTGTAACAAGCTGAGTTTGTCTTTGGGGAATCATATAATGCAACACCATTCAAAGTTCTTAAAATAGCATCTGCACACACTTTTGCTTCAGAGTTACCAATATGTCCAGCTTTTGGTTGCCCAGTACCTTGCGAATCACCGATAATATAAATGCCATTTGCCATGATAGATTCATAGCTCAATGGATTAACAGGTGCCCAGTTTCCAGAATTCACTCCTGCTGTAAAGACAATAGACGCTGCTTTTTGCTTTGGTATCACATTTAAAACCGTTGAATCAACGTTTTTGATATACTATTCTTCTGTGTATGTTAAAGTTTTAGTCTCATCATCAACCTCTGTAACGGTTGTACTTGGTTTGTACGCTACACCATACTCTGCAAATTTAGCACCAAAAGTATCTGCTTCTACCGTAATATTTGCATTGGCATCTAACACATTTACCTTACAGTTGCTAAACCCTTTCACATTTTTGAGATAGTCAGCCACCACACAAGCTCTTTCATAAGGACCAGGAGGACATCGGTAAGGTGCAGCTGGAATGGTCATGGTAAAGGTATCACCATCCACCATTGCATCAATTTGTGCTTTGAGCAGTTCTGTCTGTTCTCCAGCTTTCCAAGCATGGGGTACTTTCGTGAAATCATAATCATTTACTTGTATAAAATCCATACCTGCTGCTAAAACAAGTTTGTCATACTTTACACTGCTTCCATTTTCCAATGTAAGACTTTGGTTGATCTTATCCACACTGTTTACTGGACTATGGATCATATTGATACCATATTTACTGCTCAGGTCTCCATACGTAAATGAGAGATCAGAGATCGTTTTCTGCCCGTTAAGTACCAAGTTACTTAAGATAGGTGATACATAGGTTGGATTTGCTTCTATGATGGTTACATTCACACTGCTTCCACCCCACATCTTTAGATACTTTGCACAGGTTGCCCCTGAAAATCCACCACCAACTACCACGATATGTGGAGTAGTAGTATCTTCTGCCATACCAGGAGTTACTGCAACGAGTGAGCTTGCTCCTAAGAACTTCATAAAATTTCGTCTTGAATTTGAATGGGTTGTTTTCATCTACTATCCTTTTTTAATCATTAGTTTTAGTGTTTTTAGCCAGTTACCGATCAGTATGATCTCTTCACTGGTATATCCATGAGCCTGGGTACTATTCATTGGCTTCATCATCTTATCTCATCATAATAGGTTATCTTCCCCTGCGATACTGTCCCACTCAGTTGAGGAGATACCATTCGTACCATGACACTGCGCACAGTGAAACATAAAAGTCTCCTGCACAGCGTATACATTTCAAACGATATCTTAATGGAATATTTGGATCTTCATCGTCATCATCGATACCGTCATTATCATCATCTGAATCCAAATAATCATCTATACCGTCATTATCGTCATCTGAATCTTCATCATCATGATATCCATCATTGTCATCATCGACATCCTCTTCATTGTCGATACCGTCATCATCAAGATCATTATCGATATCCACTTCACCATCACCATCATCATCGTCATCATCATGGTTACTGATACCATCATTGTCATCATCTTCATAGACATTTACCAACCCGTCATTATCATCATCCAAAGGATTCTCAAGTTCGATCTTAATAGCGGTACCATCCACTTGAATGTTCAATACATCATCTGAGACATGATCTCCATTGATATCATTAATATTGGAAGGATCCATTGCAAGAGGTATGTGACCGAGATCTACATCTGATGCTGCTGTAAAGAGTGTACCGTTTGCATCAGGTGTGATGATACCGATCTGAGTCACTACTTTGTTTACATTATCATCCTCATTGGTTGTCATGACCAAAGAGCAGCTAAGTGTGCTTGGTATCTCAATCTCAAATGGATGCTCATCCGTATTATTCTCAGTAGATTTGACACTATAGTAACTACCATCCTCACAAAAAGCTTCAATAAGCGTTCCTGGAACAGTACCACTGATCTTTGATAGGGAATTGGTTGTTGTAGTTGCTGTATCTGTAATAGCTGTGTCTGCAGTAGATGATCCGCCACCACATCCAGCCAAGAGAAGTGCAGAGGCTAAAGCCGATAGTTTCAATGAAGTTGTTTTCATACCTGTCCTTTTAATTTGTTTATGAAGAAGTGTATCGTGAACAGTGTTACTTGAGTGTTATGGAAGTGTTACTAAGTTTAATTGATAGTTTTGTTTCGGAAAGGTTGTTATTACGGAAGAATAGTAATTCTTCGATGTCTGTTAAAGAGATTCAAAAAATAGTAAGACTATAACAACTATAGTCTACTCTAAGTACTGAACGTTTTACTGTGCACCATTTTCAACAGAATCGATCTGTTCAACAAACTGTTCAATATAAAAGGTAACAAGGTTTGCTAGATCTTCTGCTGTCTTTTCTATATAGTGGTGTTTAAGAGGTATATTTTGTTTCATTATATGTGTTCCATTGGCTGTATATCTCAAGTGTATATAAGGGTCCCCAGAAACATCACAAGACTCTGATGTTGTTGATACTTCAGGTATACAATATTCAATCTCTATATCTGGATTTACCATTACTTTATCAATAAGTTCTACTACTTTTTCCAATTTATCTTTAAGTGCTTTTTCCATTTTCGTTTCTCCTAGAATATATAACCAACCATTACTAATGATCAGCATAAAATCTTATTATGATTGAGATGCTACACGAAATGTACATCTCAATCACACCTCTAGCTTGTATTTCATTGTATCAGAAAAATATAAATAATTGCAATAATAAAGTCATAAAATAAGATTAGATACGCCAAAGAAAGAATTGTATCAGAAAGCAGATATTTAAATTCGGAATTCTCGTTCAGTTGTTTCTTATATGGATATCTATTTTTCTATAATTTTGAGGTTGAGCCATGATGGTGGATTGTAAAATTTCAGTTCACTCTGATTCCATTCACCTCTTTCACTATTGCGAGTGTGTAATGTATTATTGATGAGAGTATATTGCAACCCTGTAATACTACTAATAAGATTTTTACCCTCTTGTAACGCTTCAAAAACAGCTTCTTTACTTTTCATACGTTTCCTTTAAGCAAATTTAGAAAAAGACCTATTGGTCTATTTATAAATTTGTTTACGATATGGACAGATAACTCTGCCCATTGATGGTCTTAAAGACCGGTAACGTTTTCAGCTTGTAAGCCTTTTTCGCCTTTACCGATCTCAAAAGTAACCTTTTGGCCATCGTTAAGAGAAACACGATCGTAACCGTTACTATTAATTTGACGGTAGTGTACAAATACATCATCCCCACCTTGTTCTTGTTCGATAAAACCGAAACCTTTTTCACTGTTGAACCATTTTACGGTTCCGTTTACTAATGTTGCCATTGTAATTCCTTTGGTTGTTTATACACTTCATTACTGAATGTGCTCAAAATATAAATTGGAGTATTCTTTCGGGAGGATGTTACTGTAAACTAAAGGTCGCAATAAAAGTCAAGCCTAAGATGAACTCTAAATCATCTTTCAATAGTATAATTATATCTGATTATTTAAATAATAGCAAATAATAAATTATGGTTATAGTATCTAATGTTGATAGCCATAGGTTAAAACGTTGAAAAAAGAGATTCAAAAGATTACACTCTTGGCACAAAAAAACTAAATCAGATAAAATTTATCCTATTTAAAGCTATCTTTGATATAACAGTTAATAAACATCATATACAAAGGACATCATCATGACAAACAATGAAGTAACGTCTCAAAAAGAAAATACAGCGTTCGAGGTCATAACCTATACAGATAATGTAGCATTTAACTACACACTGCCTGATGAAGAAGAGACACAAACCATAGAACATGAACTTACCTTCATTTGGGAAGATACGATTGAAAAGTTTATAGAAGAACATGGTACCGATAAACCTTACAAGGTACACCCCTTTAAACGAGAAAGAGAACAAAAATTTTTCATAGAACGGATAGAAGGTCAAACAGATGACATCATAGACGAGGTACAAGAAGAAATAGCCAACAAAATGAAGTTTGGTTTTGAGTTTACTGGACAACTCCATAATGACGACTAAAGCATGATGGGAACGCGTTAAAAAAATTTTAATGCTGATTATAAAGATTTTCATTGTCTAGTTTGCAGATTGTATTCAAATGATTATTTTTTATACAATAAATTGAGTAATATTATTTCAATTAAGCTAAAATACCAACTTGAGAGCCTTAGAAAATCATAAAGCCCTTTTAAATTTATAGGGCTCTCTGGTAACTTTTAATTTTAGATTGCATAATTTTTTCATTGAAATGCCTCCTATGATCTTGTCCAAACTTTAAAAGTTGCCTTTTTTAAAGATCACTATATAAGTATTAAACAATTATCTAAACATATTCTCATAAAGTTATATATTTATTTTATAAGTTTTTGAAAAGAAGATTTTTTACTAGGTCAATAATGTAAATAGGTCGACTAATGCTTGTCATCTTTTTCCCTACTCTCTTCTTTATTTTCTTCCAGCGGAGGGAAAAATAGAGCAAAAGGTCGTTTAAGTATTTCTTTGAAAAGATCGATGCTTTTTTCTCTTCCCCTTGCACTTAAATCATGTAAACATTATCATTACAATATATGACTATTCATCTGCTTCACAGATCGTGTACAATCCATTCTCTACTTTTATATAAGGTGGTAGATGTTCTGCTTCGAAGTATTCATACCCTTCTTTAAGATTGACCCAAAAGTCATACCATTCACTGTCTGCATACAATGCCATATTCTCTTCTGTCATACGGAATGGAAAGGCGTGTACCTGTATATACTTTTGACCTTTTTGTAAAGCGTTTTCAACTAAGCTATATATCTCATCAATCTTCTCGTCTGTCATAGCATAACATCCGTCAGAAACACAGTTTCCATGGACCATCAGGTAGGATCCTGTACGCTCATGTGCACGATCATATGCGTTAGGAAAACCTAAATTAAAAGAGAGATGAAACTTGCTGTTTGGATTGAGGTGATGTTTTTTAACCCTGTAGAAACCTTCAGGAGCTTGTCTATCCCCTTCTTGTAATTTAGGTCCAAGAGTGCCAGAATACGCACAGATAAAATAATCTTTTAGATGTTGATACTCTGCACCAGAACGTATCCATATTTCCAAGAGAGACTCCTCTTTGAAGATACGTATAAAAACAGGATCCCCTACTGTGGCAGATAGTAAAGCAAGTCTCTCTTCAAGGCTCACATTGAAAAGGTCTTTCTTAATGATCGTTTCCTCTTTTTCCATCTGTACATCCTTCGCAAGAAATAGTATGAGTGAAAAGAAAAGTAAAAGATGGACAAGAAAATCAGCTAAAATTAGCCATGCCCTTGCCATCAACATTTTTATTCGAAGTTCAGTTTATGCAACTTATCAAAACGATATACGTCATCGAATTGTAAAAGGTTGTTACACTCATCCATGTAGATTGTGAAATATGCGGTATGCACCGGTAACCTCTTGGTGATTTTCACATAATGTGTTTTCAAAGAGTCATACTTCTCTTTGATCTCTTCAGGAGGTGTTGAAGTATAATGTGTCGAAATATGCTCCAACATCAGTGATGGCTTTGCAAGTCTTACACACCCATGGCTATAGGCACGCACTTTACGGCTAAAGAGACTTTTTGACTGCGTATCATGCATATACACTGAGTGATGATTTGGGAAGATGAACTTCACACGTCCCAAAGCATTTTTCTCTGAGGGTACTTCTATAAATTTAAACGGTACATACCCTTTCCCACCTACATAGGCATTCAGGTTCACTGAACTTGGACTTAGTTTTTTCGAATTAAGATTATAGTCTGGACGCATTACCATACGATTTTTTTTCAAATATTCTGGATCCTTCAACAGGTCAGGGATCACTTCATTTCTAGCAATGCTGTCGGGGACGTTCCATTGAGGGTTTAGCGTTATATATGAAAGGTCTTCTGAAAATATTGGTGTCTTCATTTTTCGTGTACCCACTACTACATTCATCATTACAGCTGTTTTTTTATCTTCAATAATCCGAACTACATACTCAGGAATATTGATCAACGCATAATTTTCTCCAAGACCTGGCTTCATTAATTTCGTTCTTTCAATATTCAAACGAATTTTATGTAGTGTATATGCAGAAATATTGGCATCATTCTTTAAACGTGCATGTGCTTTTATAAGACATGAAAACTGACCAAATTAGGCACATAAGGCTTAAGTATATTCTCTATACTCTGACCCGCCTTAAGCTTCATCTTGATATCTGATTCACTTACTTTTTGAGGATAGATTCCATATCCTACTTTTGTCTTTTCTCCCTCTTTATACGAAAGGGATGGATCAACAATACAACCATTAGCGAGGTTTTTTGTATAGGCTACAAGTAACTTAGACATGAGTTTAGAGTTTTCACTCTCTTTCACTTTGGCATAAAGTGCCTGCTTATCACAGATAGAAGCATACTTGTCTGTTTCCAAGATATTTAAAAATTCATCTTTTTGTGCTGATCTCCAGCCCTCGGCATCCGGTGTTCCCACACATCCACTCAATACTACAGCAAACAATACTGCCAATGTAATTCTTATTTTCACTACTTTTCCCTAATAGTTTATTTTTTCTCAAATTTTACTTTAAGCATCTCTGCTTGATAGTCTTTTAGCACAACTGTAGGCACTTGAAAATGCCCACTGAAAATTGTAGCCTCCCAGTCTCCCTGTTACATCCAAAACTTCACCAGTGAAATAAAGTCCCTCTTCCTTCTTGACTCATCATTGTACTACCATCTACTTCAGATGTATCCACACCGCCTTTGGTAACTTCCGCTTTCGCATAACCAAAAGTCCCTGCTGGAGCAAAACTATAGTGACTCAACCTTTGAAGTGTTTCACGTTCTATCACTGTAAGTTTATTGTAAGATTTATCTTCCAAGGACAATTGTAACAAAAATGCCTTAGTAACGCGCTTTGGCATAGGTAAAAGTGAGGATATCTGTTTTTTACTTCCCTCTATACTCTTCCAGGAAAAATTTGGAAGGAAATCGATCTCTATTTTCCCTTTTTCCCAATAAAGTGATGCATCCAATACTGCTGGTCCGCTCAACCCCTTATGTGCAAAAAGCAACGCACCTTCACAAATGTGATCACCAATACGTATCTTTACATCTGTAGAAGCACCTGAAAGTTCTTTAAAGAAGAACTGATCCTTTTGTACGGTAAATCCTACCAAAGCAGGTGCAGTTTTGACGATCGTATGTCCAAATGACTCTGCAATCTCATACCCTATGCTGCTTGCACCAATCTTAGGGTAACTGAGTCCTCCTGAAGCAACTACCACAGCTTTTGCAGTATGTGTTTTTTGATTTGTTCTCACATAAAAGATCTCATCACGCTTCGTTACTTCCAATACTTTCTCTGACATACAAAGTGTTTGCTTTTTACTCTGTTTTAAAAAAATATCCAATAACTCTTTAGCTGAATCTTGACAAAAGTACTGTGTCTCTTTCCTGAGTACAGGATGTAGATTTTGTCTCTCAAGCCATCTTAAAAGTGCTTTTTCATTGAATTTTTTTAGAGATTGTTGTATAAAGTTTTCTTCACCAAGAAAATACTCTGTCCCCATAAGGATATTGGTAATGTTACATTTACCACCACCTGAGACTAGGATCTTTGCACCTAGTTTGGCATTACTCTCTATAATAGTGGCACTGTTTTTAGGAAGTAAGGCAGCAAGCATCAATGCACTTGCTCCTCCTCCTATAATGATGATCTGATTATCCATGGACAGTATTATATCTTATTAAAGGGTCTGTTAAGCCACAGCTACACATAAAGTACACATAACTACATTAGAATGAAAGTAAAAAAGGTATTCCGTATGAAAAAGATCATCGCATTTTTGTTCCTCATCTCTGCTGTCACCTCCCTCTCCTATGCTGCAGAAAAATATGATACGAAGGCATTAAGAATCGTACAAAAACTCTGTACTTCATGTCATGGAACACCATTTTATATGGCCAAACAGATAGATGAAGATGACTGGGAATACTTTTTTGAAACACCTGGTAAACTTGAAAAGATACACAAAGATAAACCTGAAGCCCTTGCAAGTCTGAAAAGTTCACTTTTTCAGAACCGTAAAGAACGCATCATGAAATTTCTTATAGACAATTCTAAGTACTCCGGTGCAGTGAATGGCTGTGATGCTAACTTCTGTGGAACAGTTCACTAGAAAACTTTCATTCATACTTTTTGTGCTATAGTATAAAAAAATATGGATGGGATTATGTTAAAACTTCTTTTTATCTCTTTATACATTTTTTCATTTTCTCACGCAAGCCTCTTTACTATCACAGATCAACAGGGAAATGTTGTTCACAGTACGCAGATCATACCTACAGAAAATGCTTTTTTGAACCAAAAAGCCACAGAGTACTCCCTTCAGGCCATCTATGATGAACTGCACCGTGCAGAATATCTTGCCCGTAAAGCTGAAGCAGCCCGTCTACGGGCAGAACGTATCGCGAAGGCACAGGAAGAGGCGAAACAGGCAGGAGAGACCTATCAGATCTCAGAATTAGATAAACAAAAACTATTGGAAGATGCTAAATATTTTAAAGGCGGGAAGTATGTTTGGGGTGGTACTACACCAGAAGGATTTGACTGTTCAGGTTATGTACAATATCTTTACAAAAAGCATAACATCAACCTGCCAAGAACTGCATGGGCACAATCAAAAAAAGGCCAAGTCGTAGAAAAAGAGAATTTGCAAAAAGGAGACCTGCTCTTCTTTCTTACAGACAAAAAAAGAGGTATCCCTATCACACATGTCGGTATCTACATAGGCAATGGAAACTTCATCCACGCTGCCTCTAAAGACAAAGGTATCATCATCTCTCCTGTAACACATGGAAGCTATGCCAAGACATTTGTCTCAG
>CAWCLM010000016.1:0-40465 GCA_963796395.1 Sulfurovaceae bacterium | reverse complement strand
CAGTATCATCACAACCAGCTTACCTTTAGTCTCTGGTATGCTTTTGATGAACATTTTATGTTGCCACTGAGCCATGATGAAGTAGTACATATGAAGGGTTCACTCATCAATAAAATGCCTGGTGATACAAATCAGAAGTTTGCCAACCTTCGTGTTATGTACGCCTATATGATGGCACATCCAGGTAAAAAACTGCTTTTTATGGGAGGTGACATTGCACAGTATTCTGAATGGAATTTTGAGAAAAGTCTTGACTGGCATTTGCTGGAAAATCCTTTGCATGCTAAACTTCAAAGAATGGTACAGATCTAAATCTGATCTACCGGAAAGAAAGGGCATTACATCAATATGATGAGAAACATGTTGGCTTCGAGTGGATAGATGATGCTGATCATCAACATAACTGTATCAGCTTTATGCGCAAAAGTGATGTCGATGATGAGACGGTGTATGTTTTGTGTAACTTTGCTGATGAGACACGGGAATCTTACACCGTAGGTGTACCTTATGCGGGTGAGTATGTTGAGATATTTAATTCTCAATCTACGTATTATGAAGGATGGAATATCGGTAATTCAGGACCTGTTAGAGCCAAAAAAGAACCCATGCACGGCCGTGAGTATTCCATCACATTAACACTACCGCCGCTAGGTGTTATTTATTTGAAGAGAGTGGTTAAAAAAAGTTTGCTAACCATCGCTTGGGCTTCATCCTGTATCTCCTTTAAGTGTACTTCATCGATGAAACTTTCTGCATAGATCTTGTAGATTGGTTCAGTCCCTGAAGGTCTAAGAGCAAACCATCCGTTCTTTGACACGATCTTAAGACCACCGATAGCAGCACCGTTCCCCGGAGCATTGGTTAAAATAGCTTCGATAGGCTCACCTGCAAGAACTTCTTCTTTTACATCTTCAGGTGACAATTTTTTGAGTATAGCACGCTGCTTCGCATCTGCAGGTGCATCGATACGGGCATAGATAGGTGCACCAAATTTCTCTGTAAGTTCCTGATAATGTTCACCTGGATCACGCCCTGTTTTTGCTAGGATTTCAGCAGAAAGAAGAGTCAGTATCATACCGTCTTTATCTGTACTCCATGCGGTACCATCCTTACGAAGAAAACTAGCACCTGCACTCTCTTCTCCACCAAAAAAGATCTTGCCTTCCATCAGACCATCGACAAACCACTTAAAACCAACAGGGACTTCAATTACTTTTTTGCCGAGCGAATCTGCAACACGGTCTATCATTGAACTACTTACAAGGGTTTTTCCTATCCCTAGATCACTCTTCCATTGTGGTCGGTTTTGTGCCAGATAGTTGATGGCCACACTGAGATAATGGTTTGGGTTCATCAAACCTACACTTTTTGTCACGATACCGTGACGGTCAAAGTCTGTGTCATTTCCAAAGGCAATGTCATACTTTTCTTTCATCGCCACAAGTCCTGCCATGGCATAAGGAGACGAGCAGTCCATACGGATCTTGCCGTCTTTGTCACAGTGCATAAAAGAGAAGGTCGAATCAAGTGTATCGTTGAAGATCTCCATATTGAGTCCATAATGCTCTTTGATGGCAGAGTAGTATGCTATGCCTGAACCACCCATAGCATCAGCACCGATGAGTATACCAGACTTTGCAATAGCTTCCATGTCGATCACATTCTCAAGATCATTGACATACGGAGATACATAATCGTACTCAACAACATAATCAGAATGCAGCGCATCATCCAGAGCAAGTTTTTTTACATCAGTGAGTTCATTTTCCATAAGGGTATTTGCACGGGCTTCTATCCAGTCAGTTACATCAGTATCGGCTGGTCCACCATGCGGCGGATTGTATTTGAACCCTCCGTCAGTGGGTGGATTATGTGACGGTGTAATAACAATGCCGTCACAAAGTAGACTGCTATCTACATTATGTGTCAAAATGGCATGAGATATGACCGGTGTAGGTGTATAGCCAAGGTCTTTAGCTATGTATACTGTGACTTCATTGGCTGCGAGTACTTCTAAAGCAGACAATTGTGCAGGATAGGAGAGGGCATGTGTATCCATACCCATAAATAATGTACCAGTAATACCGGCTTCTTTTCTGTAATCACACACAGCCTGCGTGACAGCTAATATATGCATCTCATTGAAACTTTTATTCAGTGAAGAACCACGGTGTCCCGAAGTTCCGAAACTGATACGCTGGGCACTGTTTCGCGTATCAGGTATCTTAGTATAGTAATCACTGATGAGTTCAGGAATATTGGCAAGCACTGATCTAGGTGCTAATTTTCCGGCATAGGGATGAAGAGACATTATCTACCTTTTTATATTTTGATATGTGACAGTTTATCATCTCTGTTATATGAATTTTCATATGCTACTGCTTAAAATTGAAACAATAGTGTCATTCTTTTTATTCCGAATTGGATTATAATATATCAAAACAATAATGAAGTAAAAGACATATAGGCAGTATTAGTAATCAGTGTGATAATAAAAGGTTAAATATATGAATCAAGACAAACTCCATGATACGCTTGACAGACATTTTTCAGTGGTTGAAAAGATTATTCTGTCGCGTCAGGACCCCGTCACTGGATTGCTCCCTGCAAGTACAGCAGTGAATGCACATGGAGACTATACAGATGCCTGGGTAAGAGATAATGTGTATAGTATTCTAAGTGTTTGGGGACTTTCACTTTCTTATCGTAAATATTATCCTGATCATCATCGTAGCTTTCTTTTGAGTCAGAGTGTGGTAAAACTCATGAGAGGTTTACTTTTAGCGATGATGCGCCAATCAGATCGTGTTGAAGCATTTAAGAATACACTCAATCCTATAGATGCACTTCATGCAAAGTATGGAACAAACACCGGTTTAGCAGTTGTGGGTGATGATGAATGGGGCCATCTGCAATTGGATGCAACCTCTCTTTATTTATTAATGATCGCACAAATGACCGCTTCGGGATTACGTATTATCTATACCATGGATGAAGTCAATTTTGTTCAGAATCTTGTACACTATATCAGTCGTACCTATTGTACACCAGACTTTGGTATTTGGGAACGTGGAAACAAGATCAATCACGGAACTACAGAGATCAATGGCAGTTCTGTGGGTATGGCTAAAGCAGCACTTGAAGCCATGGATGGCTTCAATCTCTTTGGTGATATTTTAAGTCATGAATCTGTGATCCACGTGGTTCCAAGTGATGTGGCACGTTCTCGTGCTACACTACAGGGACTTTTGCCTAGGGAATCCAATTCAAAAGAGACAGATGCGGCACTTTTGAGTATCATAGGATATCCGGCGTATGCTGTGGAAGATGAAGACCTGCTCAAACGTACACGTGATAAGATCATTAAAAAGCTTGCCGGAAACTATGGATGTAAACGTTTTTTGCTTGATGGGCATCAGAGCAGTATAGAAGATGCCAGTCGCTTGCATTATGAACCTTCAGAGTTACGTGAATTTGAACATATTGAATCTGAATGGCCACTTTTCTTTACCTATTTGCTGCTTGATGCATTGATGCGTGAGGATAGTGAAGATGTTGTATACTGGAAAAAGAAACTGCAGACCCTTTTTGTGGAACAGAATGGAGAGAAGCTTTTGCCTGAACTCTATATAGTTCCTGAAGAATCTATCTCTGCAGAGAAACAAGATCCAGGAAGTCAGATGCGTATACCTAATGAAAATGTACCATTGGTCTGGGCACAAAGCCTTTATATGCTTTCAGACATGATGTTTGATGGTGTATTATCTCCTGCTGATATTGATCCTTTGGATCGGCGTGGATCTGTAGGCAGAAGATACGATGTGCGACCTCTAGTGCCAGTTTTGGCAGAGAATGAAGCTGTGAAAGAACAACTGCTTGAACTTGGATTCATCAGTGAGACAGCAGAAGAAGTGAAACCTGTAAAGATCATGCATGCCTCTTCGCTTTCTGAAGTGCATACACTACTAGGAAAGAACAGGAAACTGTCATTAACAGGTCGTCCCTATTTGGTTGCACGTACGATAACTACATCACGTTTGTATTTAGTTGCGGGAGAAAAGATCATCTTCCTTCCTTATTATTTTAATCCTCAAGGATTCTATTTCTCTTATGACAATCAATTACTGACTGAACACTTTCGTGCCTCTTTAAAGTTTCTCTCAAGAAAGTGGAATAAAAAGGACCAGCCTATAATCCCTTTTCTTGTTCGAGCAGCCATGCTCTGTGATCAAGATAAGGATAAAGTGATCGAGTTATTACGTGAGATACAAAATGGTGAATCTGACTCTGTAAATATTCAGAACGGAACATTTGAAGCATTGTCTTGCAGAGCAGATATAGAACGAATTCATGATTTGCAAGGGTTTAAATTAGAAGATCATGAAATTGAGATGAATAACCAGGACTCAGATATTTGTTCTCAGGAAAATAAACCTAACTATCCATTGAGTGTTGAAGAAGTACATGAGCTTGAAGTGAAGAATGATGAAATATTGATCGCTATACTACAAGGAAATGAAACGCATTTGATGCAAGCCCATGTACTTGGTTTGTTATGGCAACGCAAGGGACCAGAATTTGAAATCTTGATGGAAGAGGGCAGTGTAACATTGGCACAGTTAGTTGAAAAACTGTATGCGTCAGCTACTGTATGTCATGAATGGTCTGTTATACGCCGTCTCGCAGAGCTGACGGGGAAATATGATGACCGTTTGGAAGATGTTCTGCTCGATATCTTGATTCGTCAAAAACGTCTTGCAGTTGGTCGTGCATATAGTGAACAGGCAACCTTTTCAAAACCTCACGAAAGCATAGCCATTGTGGAAACTATAAATGCATTTTGTGGTAGCAACACTGCTGAAAGTAGCTTGACACAGGAAATTATTTTACATTTGGGGTACCTGATACGAAGTGAACCTGAACTTTTTACAAATATGTTAACGTTACGTACATGGTATTTTATACAATTGTTGGTCGGTCAGATAAGCCGGGAAAGCCATTTGCCTATGGGGGATGCTTATGAGCACTTGCTTTGTTTGTCTCCACATCTTATTTATGATCGTCTTCGGGCTATCTTGAAGTCTTTCGCTCAGGAAGTTCAGAACCTGCTTCATCTGGAAAATTTGCATGCTACTGGGACATCGTCTACTAATGCGATTAAAACAGTCCCGCTTCTTACGGAATTGTCCGGAGTAGAGGATTGGGAACAGTGGAGAGAAGAGAGAGGTATGGTAGGGCCTTTCTCTGAAACTTTTTATAAGGATATCTGGTATTTGTTGCGACAATGCAGTGCTTTGGTGATCGGCGACAAATATAATATAGAGAATCGTATAGGTACAGAGTTTACACTGGATGCAACGGCAGGAGAACGTAGTTTTGCATTGAAGATCGATGCACTGTTACAAAGTATTGCTGCGCCTGATTATCGTCAGTTGAATATTGAAGCTATAGAGAGTTTAGTAAGGCTCTTTCGACAAAATCCTGATCTGTATGTTAAAGATGATCTTATATTGGATGTTCTGATAGGTCATGCAGTACGTGTTGCATGGGAGAATAGTCATACTGGCAATTACGATGAACACAGAGGGCAGGCATGGGAAGCATTTTATGGGCTGTCTCCTAATCAAACAGACCAGGCATTTATTGGAGCATTTATGTATTTACTTGCACCCCAAGATGCGGAGAGTGAACTTACAACATAATATGACAAGGATTGCAGTATGATATTAGCAGGTGATATAGGTGGGACAAAAACCAACCTCGCACTTTTTGAGGTAGAAGACAACATGCTTAAAGTACGTGTACAAAAGCAATTTTCCAGCAAAGATTTCTCTAGTCTCTCGGATGTGATAACGGCTTTTAAAGAAGAGACTTTAATGCCAAAAATAGAATCAGCATGCTTTGGCATAGCCGGTCCGATCATAGATGGTCGTTGTCGAACTACCAATCTGCCTTGGGATATCAGTACTGAGAATCTGCAAAAAGATCTAGCTGTGGATAAAGTACGTTTGATGAATGATCTTGAAGCCACAGCATATGGTATGTTGTATCTGCCTGAAGATGAATTTGTGGACCTGAATCCTACTGGACGGCAGTTCAATGGTAATCGTGCTGTTATAGCTGCGGGCACAGGCCTGGGAGAGGCAATGCTGTATTATGATGGTATGCATTACCATCCTATAGGTTCAGAAGGAGGGCACAGCGATTTTGCACCTGTAACAGCACAGCAAGATGAACTATTGAAATGGATGCGTAATCGCTACCCTGGACATGTCAGTTATGAAAGAATACTATCTGGTCCCGGAATTTATACACTCTATGAGTTTTTATATGAGAGCGGTTTTGCACCAGAACCTGTTTCCATGATACATATGCCAGAGGGAAAGGACCGTAGTGCCATGGTAAGTGAATGTGCTTTAAGTGAGCGTGATCCTCTCTGTATGGAAGCACTACGTATGTTTGCAGAAATCTATGGTGCCGAAGCAGGAAATCTTGCATTAAAAAGTATGTCACTTGGAGGAGTGTATATTGGTGGAGGTATAGCTCCTAAGATCTTACCGGTCCTTGTAAACAATCATTTTATGAACGGATTTGTAAGTAAAGGACGTTTTGAAGAGATGTTGCGCGGTATGCAGGTAAAAATTTCTTTAAACCCTGAGACTGCATTGCTGGGTGCTGCATATTATGCACACAATAGACTGTAAAAATATTCATTCTGTTTGTCATTGACTAAAATATAACCATTTAATTGATTATTTAATCTTCTTATTGCGTTATACTCATTAAATATGATTGTCATAAATGTATTTAGTGGGAACACAATAGGAAAAAAATGATGAATGAAATAAAAAGTGTATGTGATATTACTATTTTTGGTGGACATGGCGATCTTGCTTTTAGAAAACTGATGCCAGCGCTTTACCATCTTAGTAATGATAGTTATTTGGATGAGAAAAGTCGTATCATTACAGCTACAAGAGATGCTATGAGTCTTGAAGAACATTGCAGCCTTGTGAGATCAAAACTTCTGGAATTTTTACCGGATAACGCTTTTGCTGAAGAAAAATTCGTTCGTTTTAAAAAACAACTCCAAGTAGTGATAATAGATTTTGGAGATGATGAGAGTTACAGTGGACTTAAAGAGCTTCTGGATATGTATCCAGATAGGGACAGAGTAAATTACCTTTCGACTGCACCAGATTTTTTTGGTCCTATTTGTAAGTCTTTAAGTCAGTGGGAATTAATTAGCCCGGAAAGTAGAGTGGTACTTGAAAAACCTATCGGTCGTGATCTTCAATCTTCACGTGTGATCAATGTGGAAGTACTAAAGTATTTTGAAGAATCACAGATCTATCGTATTGATCACTATCTGGGTAAAGACACAGTACAGAATATTATGGCACTTCGTTTTTCAAATAGATTTTTCATGCCGCTTTGGGATGCAAGTAATATTGACCATGTACAGATCACCGTGGCAGAAAGTGTAGGTGTTGAAGGCCGATGGGGATATTATGATCAGTATGGTGCTATGCGTGATATGGTTCAAAATCACTTGATGCAATTGCTTTGCCTTGTGGCTATGGAACCACCTTGTTCACTTGATGCAGACAGTGTTCGTGATGAAAAAGTAAAAGTATTGCGCTCTCTTCGTATGATGACACCTGCTGATATTGAACAAAAGACTGTACGCGCACAATATGCGCATGGGTCTAGTAACGGTGAACCGGTTCCAGGTTATCTTGAGGGAGAAGGGGTGGCAGAGAGTACAACAGAAACTTTTGCTGCTCTTCGCGTTGATATAGATAATTGGCGCTGGAATGGCGTACCTTTTTATCTTAGAAGCGGAAAGCGTATGAGACAGAGAAACTCAGAAATCGTGATCCATTTTAAAACGATTCCTCATTCTATTTTTGCAAATCAGGGTAAATGTATCTCTGAGAATAAACTCGTTATTTCATTACAGCCAAAAGAGAGTATTCACCTGCAGCTTATGAACAAGATCCCCGGGTTAAGTGAACAGATGAGATTACAGAAAGTTGAGCTTGAACTCAATACTCCATTGAATACAGAACATAAGCCAGATGCCTATGAACGATTACTTTTAGACGTAATTCGTGCCAATCCGACACTTTTTATGCGTCTTGATGAGGTTGAAGCTGCATGGAAGTGGGCTGATGTGATTTTAGATGGTTGGGCAGAAGATACTGTGCCTATGAAAAGTTACACTGCAGGAACCGATGGTCCAAGTGCGGCTGTACAGCTCATTGCAAGAGATGGAAGGAGTTGGCACGATGAGTAGAGTACTACATAGTTTTAAGTCACAGGAATCATTGATAGAAGTACTCAGTAAAAGGATTGTTGATCAACTTAAAGAAACGATAGATGAAAATGGTAAAGCCTCTTTGATCGTTTCAGGAGGAAATACACCTAAACCACTCTTTAAAAAACTCAGTGAGTCTTCTCTGGCATGGGAGAAGGTCAGTGTCGGCCTGTGTGATGAAAGATGGATACCTACTTCAGATGAAAACAGTAATGAACATCTTGTAAAAACATATTTACTTAAAGGTTACGCAAGCAAAGCTACATTTGTAGGTATGTATAATGAAGAGTTAGATGTACAAAGTGCAGAAAAATGGTGTACGCAAACAATGAAAGAATCACTTTTGCCTTTTGATGTACTTATTCTAGGAATGGGAAATGATGCGCATACGGCGTCTCTTTTCCCTGAGAATGTAAAATTGGAAAAGGCTTTTGATCTTGAAAATGAAGACCTATGTATCGCTATTGAACCTACAACTGCACCTTATATGCGCATGAGCTTAACACGCTCGGCCATTTTGAGTGCCAGTCATATTTATCTGCATTTTGAAGGTGAAGAAAAACTTGCTGTGTATGGCGATGCAATTACCGGAGATGATATGTATAAAATGCCAATACGCTCAGTTTTAAATGAGGATAGTAAAGATATAGAGGTATATTACGCATGAATGAGATCATCCAAAAAGTAACAACAGATATCATAGAACGTTCAGCCAAGAGTAGAGCTATATATCTTGACCGCATTGCAAAGGCTAAGGGACATGGTGTAAACCGTAATAAACTCGGCTGCAGTAATCTTGCCCATGCCATGGCACCTATGGATCAGAGTGAAAAAACCTCTCTTGCAGGAATGGAAAGTCCAAATATTGCTATCGTAACAGCTTATAATGATATGCTTTCTGCACATGAGCCTTATAAACTTTACCCCACACTGATCAAACGTACGTTGATGGATCTAGGAGCTACTGCACAAGTTGCAGGTGGTGTACCTGCTATGTGTGACGGTGTAACGCAGTCTCAGCCAGGTATGGAATTAAGTCTTTTTAGTCGAGACAATATCGCAATGGGAACAGCAATTGGACTTTCTCATAATGTGTATGACGGAGCACTATATCTTGGAGTATGTGACAAGATCGTTCCTGGACTAGTGATCGGTGCTTTGGCGTTTGGTCATCTTCCAGGACTATTTGTACCTGCAGGTCCTATGCCTTCAGGTATAAGTAATGCACAAAAAGCAAAGGTACGTCAAGACTTTGCTCAGGGAAAAGTGAGTGAAGATTCTTTACTCAAAGTTGAAGCCGCGTCATACCATAGCAGTGGTACCTGTACATTCTATGGTACAGCGAATTCAAACCAGATGTTATTGGAAATGATGGGACTGCAACTTCCTAACAGTTCTTTTGTAAATACAAATACACCTCTTAGAGAAGCTTTAACCGCACATGCTGCAAAAACGATTTTAACTATGACAGATCTATCTGGAACCTATAAACCTATAGCAGAGATCATTGATGAAAAAAGTTTTGTCAATGCCATAGTGGGATTGATGGCAACGGGGGGTTCTACGAATCATACGATTCATATTATCGCTATGGCAAGGGCGGCAGGTGTCATACTTAACTGGGGTGATTTTGATGCCATTTCCAAAGTCACACCTCTGTTGTGCAAAATGTATCCTAATGGTCAAGCTGATGTTAATCACTTTAGAGAAGCAGGGGGTATGAGTGTAGTGATCTCTCAACTTCTTGATGCCGGACTTGTTCATAATGATGTGGAAACAATAGTGGGAAAAGGTTTAGATACATACATTACAGAACCAAGTCTTAGCAATGGAAATTTGAGCTTTAAAGAAGGGCAAAAAACATCCAGAGATGAAGGTGTTGTTTCAAGTATCAAAGATCCGTTCAGTAAGGAAGGTGGGCTCAAACTGCTTAAAGGTAATCTTGGACGCAGTGTGATCAAGACTTCTGCACTTAAGCCTGAACAGTTTACAATTGAAGCCGAAGCTATCGTTTTTGAATCTCAGGAATCTTTGCAGACTGCATTTAAACAAGGTGAATTGGAAAAAGACTTTATCGCTGTTGTTCGCTATCAGGGACCTAAAGCCAATGGTATGCCAGAACTCCACGGACTCATGCCACCGCTTGGTGTACTTCAGGACAAAGGGTTTAAAGTGGCAATTATTACTGATGGACGTATGTCCGGAGCTTCAGGTAAAGTGCCATCAGCCATTCATTTGACACCAGAAGCTCTTGATGGTGGTATGCTGGCAAAGGTCAGAACTGGGGACACTATACGTTTTGATGCGCAAAAAGGTGAGATCATACTTTTGGTAGACAAAGAGGAATTAAAATCTCGCTCGATAGAAGTACCGGATTTAAGTGAAAATCGATATGGTTTTGGTAGAGAACTTTTTGTATCTGTACGTCAAAGTATAGGCTTGGCAGAAGAGGGTGCATGTCTATTTGATATTAGTGGAAAGGAGCGTGCATGACAGCAAAAGAAGTGATGGAAATATCACCTATTGTACCTGTGATAGCATTAGAGAGTACAGATGATGCGGTGGCACTCGCAGAGGCTTTGTTGAAAGGTGGTATCTCTATTATGGAGATAACACTTCGAACGGAAGCAGGACTTAAAGCAATAGAAGTTATTTCCGAGTCGATTCCCCAAATGCATGTTGGTGCAGGAACAGTACTTAATGCAAATGATTTTAAAAAGGCGGTTGCCCATGGTGCACAGTTTGTTTTTAGTCCGGGTATCAGTGAAGAGTTGATGCAAGTTTCAAAAGAATTGGACATTGCTCTTATTCCGGGTGTGGCTACAGCTTCTGAAGTCATGTTGGCTAAAAACAACGGTTTTGAACATTGTAAACTTTTTCCAGCTACTCTGGCTGGTGGTGTTAACGCTTTAAAGGCTTTTAACGGTCCTTTTGCTTCTATGCGTTTCTGTCCAACAGGTGGAGTAAATCTAAACAATGTAAATGACTTTTTATCTCTTTCCAATGTCGTCTGCGTAGGGGGAAGTTGGATCGTATCCAAAGCAGCCATAGAGAATAAGGATTTTCACGAAATCACAAAGCTTTGCAAAGAGGCATTGCATATAATAAAATCAACAAAGGGGATAGTTTGAAAAATAAACTCTATTTTAATTCAAATAGTATAAAGGAAGAACAAAGAGCCTTTGAGGCCATTAAGAAAGAACAGGCATCAATTGGCTACTATTCGCTCCCGGATCAAGATGTCACTCAAATATTAGAATATAGTAATACTATTTCAGATGATGTGGCAACGATCGCTGTAATAGGTATTGGAGGGAGTTCTCTAGGCGCAAAAGCAGTGTATGAATTTATGAAACCGGTGAAGGATCTGCCTAGAAAGCTTTATTTCTTTGAAAGTACGGATCCTATCAATATTACGGATCTGCTTTCTAAATTTGATATTAACAAAACCCATTTTCTTGTGATTTCTAAATCAGGTAGTACAGTTGAGACCTTTTCTATTTATAAATATATTTATTCTTTGCAAAGTGATCCCTCAGCTTATACTTTTATTACTGATCCGGATTCTCCGCTTGAGAAATATGCTAAAGAGATCAGTGCTTCTGTACTGTATCTCCCCGACAATGTAGGAGGAAGATTCTCTGTGCTCTCAACTGTAGGATTGGTACCTTTGGCAATGTGTGGTATTGATGTTAAGTCTTTACTTGCAGGCGCAAGATTCATAAAAAAGAGTTTTTTTGATCATGGATATACTCAGGATATGCTTCTTACTAAAGCAGTTTACTATGCAAAAAATCATGCACAGTATAATATTAATTGTATTTTTGCCTATTCTGAAACACTCAAGTATTTCTGTCAATGGTATGTACAACTATGGGGTGAAAGTCTAGGAAAACATCAACGTCACAGTGCCTTTCATGTTGGACTTACACCTATTGGACTCATCGGACCAAAAGATCAGCACTCATTTCTGCAGCTGATCATGGAAGGTACCAGAGACAAGTCAGTGACCTTTATCAAGATCGACGATTTTCACGACAATACTACTATTCCTGATATAACACTTCCAAATTTGGAAATGCTTGATAGTTTAAATAATCTACCTTTTTCCAAATTGATCAATATGCAATGTGACTCTGTGATAGAAGCCTTACTTGATCAAGGTGATATTCCTCTAGATACGATCACCATACAAAGTGTGACAGAGGATAATATCGGTGCACTAATGTTCTATTATGAACTACTCACCTCACTTGTAGGAGAACTTATAGACGTAAACACCTATGATCAACCTGGTGTAGAAGCAGGAAAAATTATTTTGAAGAAAAAATTACAAGCTGAATATGTATAGATATGTTTGATAACTGTATGTCAACAGCTGACTGTTTAAGGGGTTTAAAAACTAGGGTTAGAATCCCTACTGTTCCCCACCATTTCAAATAACGCTGTTATCAGTATCTAATCAAAAAGTTTCTAAAGATTAATTTTCTAATATTTTTATTTGACTTTTGTATTTTCTTCTAGCTTAATGTTCTCCGGGCTCATTAGACTTTCAATGTTTGCATTGGCAAGTGTCTTCTCCATTAAGGAACTTTTGTCCAGAGCAAGTGATTCAAAACGGTGATCTTCTAGAAGTTCAACAAATTCGAAGATCTCTTCTGTGATTGCAAATTCACCTTGTGATACTCTTATCTTCTTGAACTGCTCAAGTATGGCTTGTGTTGTTTTACTTTTACTTTCTTCTATCTTTTGATCCCCAAATGCAATGACATAGACTCCTGCTTGATAAGCAGATTCTACAAAGTTTTTGATTCTTCTTAAGTCAAAATCTTCTTTTGGAAAGTTTTCTAAATTGATCAGCACCAGATGATACATCTTTTTAAGTTTAGACTTTTGGTTATGTTCATTTATAGTAGGTCTATTACAACATAACAACTCTTTATGACGAGAGATGATAGTCTTTTCAAGGTCCTCAAAAAGTGATAACATCATCTCAGAATTATAAGCTGTCTGATAGAGTTGGATATACTGCAAAGGCGAAAGATGATAGAATTTCTTTTTACCAAAATCAAAAAGATCCACTTTTAAACTCTCATGAGGCATTGTTGAGAGCAACTCCAAGCATAGACTCTCTAGTAAATTGTCAGCCCTTGCTTCAGAGACATTGTCATACAATAGGCAAAATCCACCATCTTTACTATCCGTATATAAAGGGATAGCGTCTTGGTCTTTGTGTAGATCTCCTAAATGAAATCCCCATGGAAATGCATAACTCTCATTTTTATCTGCCATAATATTATTGTACTCACTTATATTTTTCCCGTATTATATCACTAGATAGGTTAGGGGACTCTCTTTTTTATATTTCAAATTTTAAAAGTATGAGAAGTAATTAGTCGTATTATTGGATGTCTAAATTCACTAATTGTTTTGTGATTTTATTTGTCTAACTAAAAAAATAATGAGATTACAGATAAATTATGCTAGTATCATCCAAAATTTGTATTATTACACTAAAGGAGAACGAATGGCAAGTGGAAAAGTATTATCATTATATATGACTATGCCTGATATGATGCGATCTGGTCACCGTATGAGGGTTGAAGATCTTGACTTTGACGACAACGGCATCGTAGGTAGTAGAGACTATGAAAATGGAACAGAACATATGGTGGTTTTGGTTTCAAAAGTGAGTTATGACATCATAGAGGAAGCAGATCTTGTTCTTGACAAAGGTACTTTAATGGAAGACATTTATGTAGATGTAGACCTGTATCATCTTAACAAAGGATCTATTATCGAGATAGGTGAAATGCTTTTTGAAGTAACTGGGTCATGTGAGGATTACCGTTATCTCTATGCATTTGCACCTGAAGTTCCAGAACTAATTCGTGGAAAACGTGGTCTTTTTTTATCTCCTCTAGATTACGGTGGCATTGCCTTAGGAGATAAAGTAACTGTGGTAAAAGAGGCTTAGTATGAAAAAAATAGGTATTGGTATAGACTATAGTAACATCTGTAAAAACTACAATACATCATATTTGGACCGGGACAATACAGATCCAGAAACCAAAAAATGCATGAAAGAAGTACTTGCCTGGACACAGGGGTTTTTATCAGAACTTCTAGAACACTTTGAGTATAAAATACATCACCTACACTCTGCTATATCAGTAAAGATAGACGATGTTGCTTCAAAAAGATTTCTATTTTACTCTTTAGAGAAAGAGATAACATTACAAAGCTATGTGATACAAAAAGAGTATGTAGAATACGAATCTTTGAGTGCCTGGGAGTCAGATACCAACGATAGCATACTAATCCAAAATGATGAAGATGGGGAAGGGATATATCTCTATTTCAATGAAAGCTCAAAAGAACATCAATGGCTATCAGAGAGATTAAAAGAGTTCTCATTGGATGAGATTCCATTCACTGCAAGATAGAAAAATTCAATAATGAACGAGTAAAAAAATCTCTTTATTCGTCTTTACAGATTTTTTTAAGTTTTACAATAAAACCTCTATTTTATTATGATATAATCAAAATATGAGGTCTAGATGAAGATATGAAAAAGATCATCACACTTCATGCTTTTCATTTGATATGATCAGCTATATTATTTTTAGGAGTTATTATTATGAAAGAAGTAAAGGGTAAATTAGAAGAGCTTGTTGCACTTATGAATGATACGGATACAACTGTAACAGCAAATGAACTACGAGAGAAATTAGGAAAAATTTTGGCACTTGTAAAGAATCCTGAAGAGATAGAACTTGACGAGCAAGCGCTTAAAGCAAAACTTGAACAAATCGTAGCACTTGTAAATAATGCAAATGCAGATCCAGACATTGATATTGAATATTGTATACCTGATGTAGCAACAACATCAGATTCATGTGATATTTCTGGAGATCCTTATATTGAATTGACTTATGTGGTGAGTGAATATACAAGACCGACACGTAAGATTCGTTTAACAGATACATATCTGAAAAATACACCAGAAGAAATAGCTAATTTGGTTACTTTTTCCATTGAACAATTTAAAACAGAGATCGACTCTGTAGAGATGGGCTAAAGAGAAACACCCTTTAAAAGATTTTAAGTAGGCTGAAAAGATTTCTTTTTAGCCTGCCAATTGATGCGTTATTTTTTAATTCCGTGGAATTGTTCATAAACTCTTTTCACATATTTTGGTTTTAGTCCTGTAGTTTTTATCTCTGCAAGTTCTTGTTTAATATGCTCTTTTTTAATTGCGATTAGATTTTCCCATCTTTTTACGAGAAGTCCTCTTATATCCATTTCAAAATTACCGTTATAATCAGGATATACAGTCGTTAATTTTTCCACAACATCACCAAACTCTGTCTCTTTAATAAGTTCTAATTGCTCTTTAGGATGCGTTTTTTCGACTTCTACAAAGTGTGACCAACCCATTTCTAGTATGGTTCTTAACTCTTGTGCATAATCCCTCTCTTCATTTGGAAACTTTTGGATCAATGCTGCGGCGATATCTTTAAGTTCATTCGCATTTACGATCTCTAGTTCTTCTTCAAAACCTTTTAGATCTTCTTCATACTCTGCTGCATCTTCATACATCTTTGCGATCTTAGCATTCTTTTCATTATTGACTTTATTCTTTTTGGGAGTAGGAGTTTCCTCTTCCTCATTTTCACCATGAGCAGCCTTAAGCTCTTCCATTTGTAATTCCATATAGCGCTTTGTTTCTTTATCAGCCATATTATCATACTCCATAATCATTTTTTCGTATATTAGCATTACTTGTCCTAATTAAACTTAAAAAATCAAGACTAGTGCAATAGGTATTAGCATCAATGTTTAATTCATAGTAGAGATAAAAAATGATAAAATACCCAAAAAATTAAAGGAAAAAATAATGTCTCATACACTTATTCACAATGAAGATGAATGTAAATACGAATACCATATAGATGGACATATAGCATTTATTAGATATGATGATCAAAATGGAAATATGCATTTAACAGAAACACAAGTACCCGAAGCATTGGCTGGGAAAGGTCTTGCTAGAATGCTTTTGGAAGATGTACTGCAAGAGATTGAAAAAGCAAATAAAAAAGCTGTATCCAAATGTTCATACATCGTAAAATATGAAGAAAAACATCCAGAAAAAAGTGATCTATTTGTATAGAATCATCTCATGATCAAGTCTAGATATCTTTAGATTTGATCATTATGAATTACTCACTATTTTTACCCTTCATGTAGTCAAAAATAACAACCACAACCTCTCTTACTTCAATAAATGTGGTGCAAAAGTAACACTTATACAACTTGTATACTATACATTATTAGAAGCTGAAATTTATTTAAAGTTTTAGATGTGCATACCATCTTGTCATTTTATTTATACCCTCAGACTTTGAGGTATAAGTTGTTTTAAAGCTTAACTACATATTATAAAGAACGTGTCTGCTGTTATGTGTGACGAGAGGTTGGCAATATGAAGAAGCACTTATTATAATAAAATCTTATGTATGATTTTTATATCTTCTTTAACACAGAAGAGTGATGCTTCATATGGTAACTATTTCACTCATGTACATAGTATCATATGGTTCAGATATTCCATATTTAAATTATATTGGCTACTATTAGACACAAATTCATGTTTTACAGATTTGAATACATAATATATGGTACTTCTTATTTGAAAAACTTTGTATCTCAATGATAATGAATTTTAAAATGTTTTATACACCTTTGTGTATTTTTTCGAACTTTTTCATAAATATAAGGAGTCAAATATGACGAAAAGAGTAATAGAAGGTCCTGCTGGTTACATGCCACATTCAGCACCGGAAATGGGAGTAGAGCTTGCGCCAGAAGGTCAAGCTTTACTTTATGGAAATGCTGTCACACCCGAAGAGGCTATGAGAGATGCTGCTAAAGCGTTACTTACAAGAAGGAACCCAACAATTTTCCCTGGTCCACAAGTTCTATGGGACTGGAAAGAAGATGTTGCAGAAAAATCTGCAGCTATATTGGATCTTGCATCAGAGATTCCTAACTGTAAGATCATCCCAATGCCAGATTACAGACCAAAATATCCAAAAATTGATGTTAAGGCTGAGATCAATCCAAATCACCCAAACCTTACAATTCTAGATAATAGAATTGAAGCTTGTGTATTTGTAGGGGTACATTGTCACTATGCGAACCTATCGCTCAGAATGATCCGTGCTGGTACTAATTGTTATACAACTGCATTATGTGCTTATATGGGACATGAAGAAGCAATGGCATCAATTAGAGATCTACATGCATCAGACATTCAAAAGTTCAAAGAGATCGTAATTGAAGAAAGAAACAAATTAGGCATTGAGTGGGAAACTACTCTACCACCTGAAAATCCGTCTTTGCAAGAAGAGGATCATGGTACATTGTCACCGGCTGATTATGGTGAGTATAGAAGTCTCATCATGACAAAAAAAGGTGAGCACGTTACTGACGTCGAATAAAGGAGAAATCAATGGATGCAAGTGAAAGACCACAATTAGAAAAAACAAAAGTAGATATTAATTACCTACTAAAAGAGGCTCCAAGAGAGCAGCACTTTATTACAGGTGCACAAGCAATGGCGGAAGCTGTTAAAAGAGCAAATGTAGATATGGCGATTGCCTATCCTATTACACCACAATCAGAGGTAATGCACCTTGTTGGTGATATTTATGCACAAGGTCACATTAAAGAATACTACAGAGCTGAAGAAGAGCTTGGTACAATGTCAGCTATCGCTGGTGCTGCAAGAGCAGGTGTTCGTCTGTTTACAGCAACATCAGGACCAGGACTTCTTAGAGGTCTTGAAGCAATCGTATCATGGTCAGGACATAGAGTTCCAGCTGTATTAGGTATCTTAACACGTGTTGTTAATGCACCGTTATCAATTCAGCCAGATAATATAGAAATGGCATATATGATGCACTGTGGTGCAGTAATGCTTCATGCTGAAAATCAGCAAGATACATTTGACTATACATTAGCAGCATTTGCTATTACAGAAAAAGTTGATGTTTATATTCCAGTAGCAGTTGCAACAGAAGGTTTCTTCGTAACACACGCTAAGGGTTATGTTGACATGATGGCAGACGATCTATGTCTTCCTGACTTTGATTCAATCGCAGCTCCAGTTCCAGCTATGGATAATGAAACTCCACCAGCTAGAATCCAGCGTGATGCTCCGGTTCAAAAGTCAAACTTTATGTCTTACCTGATTCACTCAGTATGGCAACAAGAGATATGGGATTCAAACAAGCGTGCGATGAAATATATCTATGAGTACCTTGGTGGACCAATCGAAGTTCAAAACCCTGAGGCTGATGTATTTGTTCTTGGTTCTGGTTGTGCAGCAGCACAATGTAGAGAAGCACACAGATATGCTCAAGAAGATGGGTTAAGTGTTGGTTTCATTAAAGTAAAAGCAATCAGACCATTCCCAACTAACGAGATCAGAGATGCATTAAAGAATGCAAAAGCAGTAATCGTTCCTGAGCATAACATCATTGGTTGGCTATGTAAAGAAGTTAAAGCAGCTATTCCAAATGGTGGAATTGTTGTAGAGGGTCCAAGAGTATATGGTGGTATGACACTTCCAGTGGAATTGATCATGAAAGAAATTCATACTGCTCTTGGCCTAGAGTACGATCTAAAATTATAAGAAGGGGATAAAATGAGCTTAAAATATATAACTCCGGCAGAGAGATTTAAAAGATATTTACCAAAAGATTATGTTGAGTTAGTTGACTATGGTCCATTTGGAAAAACTCAAGATGAAGCTGGTCCAGGTAACATGGGTCAATTCAAAGAGTTAATGGAAGAACACCCAATGTGTTCTGGTTGTTGGATGGCGTATTTCATCAGATTGATCTTCGCTTCATTACCACAACCTGAAGAGACTGTTACATTAGGTACAGCTGGATGTGGTCGTTTGGCTATCTCTCAAGCTGCTGTTCCTTTTATCTATGGTAACTATGGTGACCAAAACGCTATGGCTTCTGGTTTGACACGTGCATTTAGACTACGTTTCCCAGATAAGAAAAAAGACGTTATCACAATCGCTGGTGACGGTGGTACAATGGATATCGGTTTCTCTATGACAATGCACTCATGGATCCGTGGTGAAAAATTCACAACGATCATGCTTGATAATGAAGTTTATGGAAACACTGGTGGTCAAGAGTCTGGTATGTCTCCGAAGGGTGCTATCTTAAAAATGGCTCCACTAGGTAAAAAAGGTGAGAAAATGCCTGCAACAGAGTTAGCAAAAGCTGCTGGTTGTGTGTATATTGTTAGACTTTCACCAACAAATATCAAAAAAGCTGCAAAAGTTATCAGAAGAGCGATCTTTGTAGCCAGAGAAGTAGGTCCTACATTCGTTCATGCTTATACTTCTTGTAATATCGAATACTCTATTCCTACTGAGGAAGTATTTGCAGATGCAAAAGAGAAAGAGAAAACAAGATTCCAGTTTGAAGAGTATATGACAGATGCAGCGAAAGAAGTGATCGATCGTGTTGAAGCTGAAGAAAAAGCAGCTAAAAGAGCAAAAAAAGCAGAGGTGGTTTAATATGGCTGAGCAAAAGAAAAAAGAACGATATAATATTAGAATCTCAGGACTAGGTGGGCAGGGTGTTGTTACTACTGCTCACATCCTTGGTTCTACTATGGATAATGCAGGTAAATATGCATCTTTGGTACCATTCTTTGGTTCTGAAAAAAGAATGGCACCTGTTGAAGCTTATGTAAGAGCTTCTTCAGAGCCAATTTTTGAAGTGGGTGAGGTTGTTTACCCAGATATCATTATGATCTACCATTCACAAGTTATTACACATGGTAAATCATATACAATGCCTTTTTATACAGGTCTAAAGCCAGACAGTTTGATCATTATCAATACTGACCATGATGTTCTTAATGAAGACGATATTAAAGTTCTTGAAGACTTAAATGCAACAGTTGTACAATTTGATGCTACAGCATTGGCACTAAAAATTGCTGGTACTGAACTTGCAACAAACATGGCAATGATGGGTATGCTTCTTGGTCTTACAAAACTTGTAACAACTGAGAATATTGAAGCAGCCGTAAGAGAAAGATTCTTAGGAACTTCATTTGTATCTTCTGGTGGTACAGCAATGCTGGATTCTGCTATTGAGAAAAAGTTTAAGAAAAAAGAGCAATTGCTTCAGGCAAATATGAACGTTATCAACAAAACTTTTGAGATGGCGGACTCTGTAGATATCAGTGGATCTGAGTTAATTGTCAGATTTGACATATAAGGAAGGTAAATAAATGTATTATGTAGCAAAAGTAGATGCAGACAAATGTGCTGAATATAAATGTAACACGTGTACTCTATATTGTCCAGAAGCAAACACGCTTATGTTCGATAAAGAGGGGAACACGTCTTGGGTAGATGAAGATAGATGTAAAGGGTGTGCACTTTGTGTATACGTTTGTTCTGATATGCTAGATCGTAATTGTATTACGATGGAAATGGCTGGTCAGGAAGGCTAAGTTCTTCACTCCTTTAGTCACCCTCTTGGGTGACTAAGCTAAATAATCTCTCTTATTTTTAAGTACAATCAATCTAAACTCTTATATAACAAATTTTAACTCCTAAATCAAAATTATTTCACTTCTAAAATGAAAACTATTTTCTAACCTAATACTCTTAACTCTACTATGCTTGACTTAAAGTTAATCATAGACAATAATGCTAAAATTACGCAATTAAAACGAAAAGGATTGTAGTGAAAGTTACAGTAGAAAAAGTAGATGATATAAACTTCATTATAAGAGGTACAGTTGCCAATAGTGTGATTGAAGATAAGGTTGCTCAACTTAAAGAAGAAGCGGAAAAAGTAGAAAAAAATGATGAGTCCCCAGATGGAAATATTGAGCAAGACGCAGCAGGACAAGTATTTCAGGATTTTATCAATGCTGGGATCAAAGAAGGTAATTTGGATGTTGAAAACATTCTGGGTCAACCCGGACTTAAAAAATATGAGCAAGAAGAGGATTCTATTTACTTTGAAGTTGAGATAGCTGTGAGCCCTGAGATCGATGTAAATATAGATTATAAAGAGATTGCACCTGATTATACAAGACCAACTGCAAGTCCTGAGGCTGTAGAAGCTAAACTTCAGGAGTTCGCTCAAAAACAAGCGCCATTTACTAAACTTGAAAAAGCTAAAGCTATTGAGAATGGTGACGTTGCTGTTATTGATTTTAAAGGTTATATAGATGATAAACTTTTTGAAGGCGGTAGTGCTGAGAAGTTCAATATAAAAGTTGGTTCTAATCAATTTATCCCTGGATTTGAAGAGCAGCTTGTTGGGATGGAGTATGGTGAAGAAAGAGATGTTATTGTAAGTTTTCCAAAAGATTACTCAGCAGAAGACTTGGCTGGAAAAGAAGCTAAGTTTGTAGTAAAACTTCATGAAATTCAAGAACAAAAACCAGAGACTATAGATGATGCTTTTGCACAAAAAGTACTTCAAAAACCAGACGCAACACTCGAGACGCTAAAGAAACAATTTGCTGAACAAGTAACTGCTGAAGAACTGTCACAAATTTATATGAGTGATTTGAAGCCAAAAATTGTACAAGCATTACTTGAAAAATATGACTTCACATTGCCAAACAATATAGTAGAACAAGAGATAGATGCTAAGGTTCGTGAAAAGACTAGAGGATTCAGTGAAGAGCAACATAAATCTTATATGGAAGATAAGGCTAAATTTAAGGAGCTTAGAGAGTCTGTACGTGATGATGCTAGAAAAAGTATCAAGATAGCGCTTATTGTTGAAGCCTTAGCTAAAAAAGAGGGTATTGATATACATGAACAAGAAGTACTTGCTGCATTAGCCTACCAGGCTACAATGATGGGTCAAGATCCACAAGCATTGGTAAAATACTACCAAGATAACAACTTAATGACATCAGCGAAAATGGGACTCACAGAAGATAAACTTTTTGGGCATATACTTGGATTTCATAAAGCATAAGTGATCCTTTTGATCTATGGATCATGGAGCTGACAACTTCATATCCATCATTAAAGTAGTAGTATAGTTTAGCTATACTCTATCATTAATATTAGGAGATACGATAGCCTTATGATACAGTAGATAGAGGCAAGATAGAAGAGATGGTGCGTGAATTTTATACGATCGTACTTAAAGATGATATATTAAGTCCTATTTTTGTCAAAGCATTGGGAGATGATTTAAATAACGGCAAATGGTATGAACATCTAAATACATTATATAATTTTTGGATGCAGATGATGACAGGGGAGTCACCTTATCAGGGGCACCCTTTCCCTCCGCATGCATTTTTAGGACCGCTTACTGAGGAACATTTTGAGCGTTGGCTAAAACTTTTTCATGGGACGGTCTATCGGCTCTTTGTTCCTGAGATTGCTGATAAGTTTTATAAAAAAGCCAACATTCTCGCAGAGCAGTTTATGGATAACCTTGGAATTAATGATGAAGATGATGAGGATTGGGACTAGAGTCTGTTTCCTCTTTTTAACTTCTTAATTTATTCTACTGTTTCAGCTTGTGTAGATTGGATTATTTTCAACAGCTTCTCGTACAGTTTCTGCTTCATCTTTACTCAATTTATCTAAAACTGCAACCGGTGTCTTTAAATTTTTTGCAACGGCTGCACGAACATCTTCATTTTGATCACAACAGAGTATCGATAATGTTGCTGAAGGTGTGCTTGGGTTCACAGCAACAGATGATCGAATATTCTCATGTTCCTCTTTACTGAATTTATTTAATAGCTCTACTGGTGTATTCGGGTTTCCAGCAACCCAATATGAAAGATCACTGTCTTTACTTAATTCAAGTAGGGTATCCACTGGTGTGTTTAGATGTTCTGCAACAAACTGTCTCACTATAGGAGTCTCATCTTTACTTAATTTAACCAGTGTTTCTGCTGATGTATTCATATGTGCAGCAACCCGTACACGTACGAATGGATTCTCATCCGCACTTAATGTATCTAAAACCTCCGCAGATGTATTTTCATCTTGTACTAATTGTAATGCTTCTATATTTATCATATGTATTACCTTTATATTTTTAATCTTTTTTCAATGTACCAATGGGTTGAATTGTAGCTTTTATATCTTAAATCTTAAGTATGAAGCATATCAAAATCGAAAAAACCTATGAGGTAAAGTAGGGGGAAGCAAAGTGTCTAAAAAAGGTCTAAAGTAAGTCTTCTTACGCTAAGATGTCATCATAATTAAACAAAGGCAACACACATGGAACAGATAAATGATTTATTAGAGAAGTATGATCACTTTAAAGATGCTCAGATTCGGTCTATACAAACAGGTTCAGACACTTCAAAAACTGTAACAATTGTAGTACAAGATGATGATGGTGAAGATATTAATACTGTTAATTTAGAGTTTATAGATATCAAAGAGTCAAGAATACTACAAAATAGTGTACTTCCCTTTCTCGATATGATGAGTGGTATTAGCATCGTTAAAGAGCATGGTCTGTATGGATTTGCACTGGGAAGTGGCACTGCTATGTTACATGTACATAATGCACCATTGTATATTGTAGCTTCAGATATCAATATTGAAGAAAAATAATTCAATATCTATGATCTTTTCTTTCGGACCTTTTGACTAAGTATCCTATAAATATTGATCGATTCAGAGAGCAGGGCAGCTATCTGAATCAAAAATGAGTGAGGATCTTATTAACAGCCACAACTACCTGTGTCACAACTGCTTGCACCACTACTTGTACTACAAGAACTACCTGCGTTAGGATTTTCAACTACTCTGATCATAAACTCATTATTGCCTGCTCTTTGAGCCACAAACAGGTGTTTTGTACAAAACTCTTCATTCATAAGCTCTGTGACTATATTTGCATAGTTATAAGCATCCCGCTGGGTATCAAATGATTTATTATTTGAATATTCACTTTTTTTAAAACATCCGCATTCGTGTTCCATTTGTACTGTATACATAAGTTGTTTCCTTTTTTATATTATTTTATCGGAGTATAGTTATAAAAACTTCAAATAAGATAAAAATACTCTTATATATAAGAATTCTTTTACAAAAGTTTTTTATATGTGAGGTTTTTTTAATAGTGTCGGTGTAAGTATGTTTTTTAGAGGATATTAGTAGTGAATATGAGTTCAAGGGTAGATCAATATCTACCCTAATTTGGAAGAATCACGATTTTTGCATGTCAACCTTAGTTACCGCCATCACCACCGGGAGTAGATTTAGTAGCATCAAAACCAATCTTTACATTGCTTTTATTTACAAGGTCTCTTGCATCTTCAATATCTTCATCTTCTTCATCATCTGAAGGTCTTACAGTACTATGAATGACGATTTTATCACCGTAATCTACAGCTTCAAAAAAGTGTGTCATACAAAACTCTTGATTCATACGGCACTCTAAAACACGTGCTTGATTATACATATCTTCTCTTGTGTCAAACGTCCTATTCTTTTCAAGTCCACTTTTTTTAACGCAGCTACACACTTTTTCAATTTCAATTGTATACAAAATATTTCCTTTATTATATTAATTATAGGGGTTATATCATTTAAAGCTTTAAGATATAATAAAAGAACTAAGTAAGCTCTTTTATCACGATAAATTCCCCTGACTCATAGGAGTAAACTTTTTTAGCTGCTTTATCTATAATGACTGGTCGAATCCATTCATTTAAGATAAATTCTTTCGCAATTGAGTTTTCAACGGCTTTTCCAACTATTTCCAGCGGCGCTTCCATATAGGTAAGGAGGCGAACAGGTTCATGATATGCTTTACCTTCCTGGAGAACACTTTGCGTAGGAAGACCAATTTTTAAATCACTATAATTTCCATTATAGACACCAATTTTAGAAACAACATTATGATATACTTTAGAGCCTGCTCCGTAGATCGCATTATCTACTGTAGAGAAGTAGTGCTCAAGGTTGATCCATTCACCAACAACCAAAGGACCATTAAAGATACGTGTGAGTATATCAGCGTTTTCATTATCTAAACTCGCATCGTAAGAGTGCATAAAGATCCTGTTATCAAGTTTTGTATGCTTGATAGAATCCCTAGGACCTGCAAATGCTCCCATATTCTTGGAAAGACCCCATTCCGGTCTAGGTTCAGACCAGTCCATTGTTTTGATAAAGAGGTCCTCTTGCTGATCTGCATTTGGTAAAACAGTCACTCTCTCTTCTCTTGATGCCTTGGCAGCTTTCTTGAAATCATGTACCATTTTTCTGAAGTTGGCCAACTCATTTGTTGTCAGACTCTCTGTATCGTAGAAGGTTATCTCATCTGTGGTCGTCGTATGGAGTGCCGGTAGGAATTTTACCTCATGAGGAATATCGATACCTTTTTCTCTCAGTTTTTCACGTATTTCGTGCTTATTTCCTATCATGCAGAGTGCTCTGGCATTAGGTAATGAGATGCTTCCACCACATGCTCCGCAGTCCAAGGCAGATTCGAACGGGTTGTTATCTGAGACACTTCCATGTCCCGAAATAATGACAAACCTAGGAAAGTTTGCTACAAGCCCTATCATCTTTAGCATATTTTCCAGATATTCCACCTGCTCATCTATGGTAAATCCAACCTGTGATAGCTTATCTTTTTGAAGATTATAGTCTTCAGGAGTGATGTTATAGGCATGTTTGAGTTTGTCGATAATGTAAGGGGATATCTTGATACAGAGGTCTTTATTGAAGACCAGGTGTTCCCACAGTATAAAGAGTTCATCTTTAGTAAGTTTGGTGTCTGATTGTGTGGTCAACACTTCATTGATGATATTGGTATGCAGTCTTCTGATGTACTTTTCAATCTCTTTAATAGTTAGCTTATTCAGAGTAAAAGTGGTCTTTGGCTTTTTGGGTTTCATGCCTTTGAAAAGTTTATTGGTAGCATCCGGGAAGAATGTCTTTCCAAAAAGTTTGATGCCAAAGAGCCATCCTATAGATTCGACCATGATATAAGGGGTATATGGATTGTTCTTAAGATCACTGAGCACTTTCTTGGTCGTCTTGTTGATACCTTTTTTTGTATTGTACTCTTCATGCGCTTCCACCGGTATTTCAAAGACAATGTTCTGTGGTTTTACGAAGGCAGGGGAGAGCGCCAGGTTATGTGCCTTGTCAAATGGTACAAAAGAGATAGGCATCCCAAGGAATCCTCCCACACCGTAGGTGTTGTATGGACCGACAGCTTCAACATTTCTTCGCATCACTTCAGACCTTACATCTAGGCAGAATAGGATGGATGCAAGAGGCTTTTGATCATACTTATGTGGTGTAGTAAATGCATCAACATGCTCCATTATATAGCTGTCTTCGAGGGATTTGAGCCAGAGAAATCCTTCCTCCTGCTTCAGAAATTTTGCAAAGTCTGAAAACTCAATGAGAGACATACCCAGTTCAGGCAGCATCTTTTTCGCCAATTGTACTTGAAGAGAATTTAGGTTGATCTCATCTTTTACATATGCATTCAAGATCTCTTCATACTCCTTGTGTTCCTCCATTGCATCGTTATAGGTACCGGTGAGCTTACCGTTTGCCTGTAAAAGTTTTAAGATCGCATAAGGTGTATTCTCTTTGATATATGCATTGAGTTTTTCAAAGTTATTGATCTTCTCTTTTTGCATATATTTCACTTCAAAGTGCAGTCTGATAGCCATATAGTCCATCAGTGTTGATGGGTGCTCTTGTTGTGGGAAGTAATCACTGTTCTCTGAACGGTATTTGATATATCCTGCCCATCCTCGTAATTTCAGTATGTGTGTAAGAAAATACTCTTCTACATTTTCTACTTTCAGGTGATAAAGCGCTTCTTGTACAAAGTCCTCTACATCGATCACATAATCAATATTTTCATAGAGTTGAAATGCTTTGAACATTCCAAGGTCTCTATCTTCCATACTAAGTGTTGTTTGCTGTTGATCTAGAAAACGTGCAACAAACTCAATGACATCTTTTTCAATAAGCTCCTTTTCTCTGGTACCAAATAGTGCATCATGAATCTCATACAATGTCATATGCTTTGTAAGAGATTTTACCCATGCTTCATTGTCTTTGTATATTGAGTTCTCTTCAAGATGTGTGTGCAACTCTTCATCTATTTTATGCACTTTCAACTCTTGATAACTTCTCAGACCATTCCAAATAGGACTAACGTTTAACATGAAACTTTTAGCGTCTTCTATGTGACCTTCAAGCTTTGCCTCTTCTAACGATCTAAGGAGGTTCTTCTCAAGTTGTTCAGGCTTGACCTTTCCCTTATTAAAAAGATCGATATAATACTCAGGCTCCATATAGACTTTGCCACCAAAGATACTTTGTGCTTTGGCGAGTCCCTCTTTGAAATTGAGATGTTCAAAACCTTTAAGAGGATTATGACTTATAAATGCACCTATAGGCCAATAGTGTCTTACGGTATCTTTCACCGCATTCAGTTTTTCTGCTATACTCATAATAATAACTCCTTCACTCCTACTGCACTAAGCATAAGTAATATGATAAAAAGCATAAGATGGATCAGACGCTCTTTTGGCATGAGGTCGATATAGTGTATATTGGTATTGGGTTTTCCAAATACGGTCTTTGCCATCACTCTTACCGCGATCAAAAAGTTCCCAAAAAAGATGATCCCTACGGCTATGTACCACAGCGTATTCAATTCGGAAACGAGTATACCATTGAGGAACATCAAAGAGTTCGGGAAAGGAGGGTAGAGTGCCAAGGCGGTTAAGTAGATGGTCATCATCAACCCTGCATAGGGGGTTACAGCCGTGATACCGGTGACAGAACGATAGTTCGCACTGCCATAGTTACGTTCATAATATTTCCCCATCAGGAAGATTCCAACAAGAGATAGTAGCAGCGATATACCATACAGTGTACTCTCCTTTGCCCCGAACATGATCAGCATTGGTGCATTGAAGAATAGAATGTAGTATGACAACTTATAGATGTTGTATGTTTTGACCGCTTTGTAAAGCGAGAACAAAGATGCGGCAAGTGCAATCAGTACTATCGGCATTGATATAGTGTATGTAGAGATGTTAGATAGCACTAATCCGCCAATCACCAATATAGCAGAGAGATAGAAAATCTTCTCCTTGCCTAATGTACCTGTTTTTTCAAAAAAGAGATAGTAGGGTACTCCTGCAAATAAAAATAATAAAATAAGATCCATTAACATATCATTTCCCCTTTAAAATACTTTGAAATATTTGATATACATATCAGAGATATAGCCCTCTTTTGCTAACATCTTGTATATTCGCCATTTAAACCTGCTCGGTTTATGTTCACCTGTCGGTATACCAACAAAGTGCTGCTTATAGGTAAAGTACCATCCAATGATCATGATGGATACAAGCATCAACAGGGTTACTGTTGTAGAAATATGAAGTGTAGCAACCTCATAGAAGAGGGCACCATAGTTACCATAGAGGAAATGTTCAAGGGCTAATCCTACAAATTCATACGTAAATAAGACTATGACAAAGGAGCTGACAAGCGCAAGAATGACCTTCGGTGAATTTGCCTTTGATACCTCAAAGAAAGACAAGAAGAGCTGTGTACCGGTAAGCCAGGCAAATGCAAGTATAAGAGTAGCTGCATTAAAGTGGAAGAAGTCTTCTCCCAATAATAATTTCACCCCAATGAAAACGATTACTGGCAATACAGTAAAGAATGCAATCATACGGAACATATTGATACTGTTATACTGTGGTTTCTCTTCCCAGAAAAGCTCATGTGAAAGTCTTCTTGGAACATTTGGCTCCTTTCTTGCAGAATTGATAAGACTACCAGATTCCAAGAAGAGTGAAGCTTTAAAGATTCCATGTACCATAAGGTGGTAGATAGCAAGGCTGAATGCACCAAGACCAACTTCCATGATCATATATCCCATTTGTCCAACTGTTGAGTAGCCAAGAGATCGTTTGATATCAGAGACGGCAAGCATGAGAATCGATGCAAAAATAGCTGTAATGAGCCCCATGACAAATGCTACATTGAGTACTGCAGGAGTTAAAAGTAGTAAGAAAGCCATCTTATTGAGTAGGATACCTCCAACGTTCACAACTCCAGCATGCATCAGAGCTGAGACAGGCGTAGGTGCTTCTGATGTATATGGTAGCCATAGATGAAAAGGTATAATGGCTGATTTCATCATCGCTGCAAATAAGAAGAGGAAACCTATAGCATAGATCATAGGATTATCTATAGGTCCACTTTGTGACATCAGTAACCACTTTTCACTTAACTCCGCCAACTCAAAGCTACCAAATGTTTTATAAGTGAGAATTACAGCTATGATAAAGAGCAGGTCAGCCAGTTTGTGTACAAGCATTGTCCACCCACCATTCTTAATCGCAGATTTCGATTCGACATTGAAGGTGATAAGAAGATAGAGACTGATACTCATAAGTTGCCATGCAATAGCAAGAATAATGAGGTTGTTACTCATCACAAGAAGGTAGATAGCTGAGAAGATGAAATTCAAAAGTATGAAGAATCTTTTATATCCAGGCTCATCCCACATGTATTTTGTAGAATACTTTCGTATAACAAGACCGAGTATAGCAACATAGGGTACCAGTATGGCAGAGAGTTCATTAAAAATGAGATACCCACCAAAACCATCAATATCTTCACCGGTACTCATTACATAATAGGTACCATATAGACCTAAAAGCGCAACAATAGATGAAAAAATGATAGCCACTTTAGGCATGAGCTCTTTTTTATTTAAAAAACCTATCAATATTGCAATCATGATTGGTATAAACGGAATGAATAACACTAGTTTTTCCACATAAAACTCCTGTAATCTACTAAACTATGATTTGTAAAAACTTCTATTTACTTTCTCTTGAACTCAATATCCATTATAGTTATATGATCCAAACCATAGTGTATTTGAGCAGAGAAGATGATTAAAATGATCTTCAAAACCTTTTATTATAGATTATTTTTTTATAATATTGACTATGATTCGTGCTAAAATATCAATTTAGCAGCTCTTTGTGTTACTACTTCACATTTGATATGAGTACTATTACTATATATTATACGATTGTATAAAATGAGTAATAAATCAATGCAATATTAGAAGAATGAACAATAAAAAATTACTTTGATATAGAAAAACATACACATATGCATGCTAGATATTTCTGTATATATAATGTATTAGAACAATAATCTTTTTAAAGAGTGAATATAGAGAAATAGTCTCATTAATACTCATCATCTATAAGGTCATATAATAATTATAAAATACTGCTTTTTATATTACAAGTAATTTATGTAAATTATAAGAAAAGTCAAAGGTTTTTTCAGTAAACTCCCATTTGAAAACATATTAATGTGGTTGAAAACAATTTACTATGGATATTAATAACCGTTAGTCTGTTATTAAGGTCTTTTTGTGTAAAGTTAATTTGAGGCTCCATTTCTAATCTATTGGTTATAATGATTAAATCTAATTGTTATAGTTAATATATATATGTTTAAATTTTCATTGGAGTAAAGGAGTAAGAATGTATTATGTAGCAAAAGTAGATGCAGACAAATGTGCTGAATATAAATGTAACACATGTACACTATATTGTCCAGAAGCAAACACGCTTATGTTCGATAAAGAGGGGAACACGTCTTGGGTAGATGAAGACAGATGTAAAGGGTGTGCACTGTGTGTGTACGTTTGTTCTGATATGCTTGATCGTAATTGTATTACGATGGAAATGGCTGGTCAAGAAGGTTAAATCTAAAATTTAGATTTAATTCAAAATTAATTTTATAGGAGAAGTTATGGCAAACCAAGGTCCTGCGTATTATTCACCGTATCCTGCGGCTACGTATGAAGGTGTGATCACACCACCAGAGGGTAAAGCTCTTTTGTTGGAAGATGTGGTTGATGAAGAAGTTGCAATGAGAGAAGTTGCAAAAAAGATGTTGACAAGTGAAAATGCAACAATTTTCCCTGGTCCACAAGTATTGTATGCATACAATGAAGAAGCAAAAAAGAAAGCGACACTCATCAAAGAGATGTCAGAAATTCTTAATGCAAAGATGATTCCAATGTACGATTACCGTCCAAAATATCCAAAGATCGATCCAGAAGTTGAGATCAATCCAAACCACCCAAACTTAACAATTTGGCATAATGATATCAAAGCAGCGATCTTTATCGGTGTTCACTGTCACTATGCAAACGTTGCATTGAAGATCGTAAGATCAGAGACTGATTGTTATACTATCGCAATCTGTGGTTTGTCAGGGCATGAGGATGCAATGGCAACATTAAGAGATCAGCACTCTTCAGAGCTTGAAAAGTTTAACAAGATCGCTAGAGAAGTAAAAGCTGAGCTAGGAAAGTAGGAGAGAAGAATGAGTAAAATTACTGATATGACTAAAACACACAACTGGTCTGGACAGAAGCTAGTTTCTATTGAACATATGCTTTTTGAAGCTCCTAGAACTAAACACTTTATGACTGGTTCAGAAGTTTTAAAAGAAGCTGTTAAACGTGCAACAGTAGATGCATCTGTATCGTACCCTATTACACCACAATCTGAAGCCGCACACCTTATCGGTGAGCTTTGGGCAGAAGGTTATGTAGGTACATACTTTAGAGGTGAGAATGAATTTGGTGTAATGTCTGAGGTTGCTGGTTGTTCAATGGCTGGTGCTAGAACAGTTACAACTACTTCGGGTCCAGGTACACTTCGTGCAATGGAAAACTTTGCTATGTGGTCTGGAACAAGAGCACCTATGCAACTTTGTTTGATGGCTCGTGGTATCAACTCACCATTATCAATTCAACCAGATAACTTAGAGGTTCAATACCTACTAGAAACTGGATGTATGATCTGGTATGCAGAAAACGTACAAGAACTATTTGATATGTCTTTAGCTGCATTTACAGTTGCTGAGCAGCCGGATGTGCATGTTCCAATTATTACTGCTGTTGATGGTTTCTTTGTTTCTCATACTCGTGAAGCAGTTGAATTACCTGATGATGATATAGCAATTCACCCATATAACCCATATGCAGCTCCACTACCTCCAATAGATTCAGAGACACCTCCGGGACGTTTCTTAAGAGATCCATTTGTAATGAAGTCAAACTATATCTCTTATGCTACGCATGCATCTTGGCAGTGGGAGATCAGATCTGCTGTTGAAAGATCTAAGCCATATGCTAGAAAACTATTAAATGGTTTGGTCCACACAACTGGTAATGAAGATGCTGAAATAGCGTTTGTCGCTTGTGGTACTGCTTCTAACCAAGCAAAAGAGGGACAAAGAGAGTTAGCAAAACTAGGAATCAAATCTAAAGTTATCAAACTAAGAACGATTAGACCATTCCCTGAAGAAGAGCTCATTAAAGAGTTAGACGGTATCAAGCATGTATTCGTTCCAGAATTCAATGTTGTTGGTTGGTTGGCAAATGAAGTTAAATCAAAACTTTATGGTAAAGTTGATGTAAATATTCATGCAGGACCAAAAGTTGCAGGTGGTATGAGTTTGCCTGCTGAAGCTATTATCCAAGAAGTTATGGAAGTAGTAAACGCAGGAAAAGGAGCATAATATGGCACTAGATATATATAAAATAAATCCTGAATTTAGAGACATTATGCCTAAAGAGATTATTGATCTCGAAGAGAATGCTACATGGGCTGTAAACCAAGAGAAACCACGTGGTATTAAAGAACTTCCAGAAACAAAAGAGTTACTTGAAGAGCACTCATTATGTGCAGGTTGTCCAGAAGCGGCTACATTAAGATATGTACTTTCTGCACTACCTAAACCTGAAGAGACTATTATTGTTAACTCAACAGGGTGTACATCTCTAATGTTCCCACACATTGCACTTCATACTGTGCACTCACTTTTTGGTAACCAAAATGCTGTTGCATCAGGTATCAAAAGAGTATTGGACTGGAGATTCCCTGATATAGAAAAAGATGTTGTTGTTCTAGCAGGTGATGGTGCGACTGTTGATATCGGTCTTGACTATACACTTCAATCATTCTTTAGACAAGAAAAGATCACAACTATCTGTTTCGATAACGAAGTTTATGCAAACACAGGTGGACAAGAATCTGGTGCTACTGCTAAAGGTCAAGTATTTAAAATGGCTCCAACAGGTAAAAAGTTTGAAAAAGTACCTATGTGGGAACTTGCTACAACTTCTGGTTGTCACTATGTTAGAAACATGACAGGTTCTGCACCAAAAGCTGTTGCTAAAGCAGTAAGAGAAGCAATTACAGTTGCTAGAGAAGTCGGACCGACATTCCTTAACATTTACACACCTTGTATTCTTGAGATCGGGTTAAGTGCAAATGAAGGACTTGGAGAAATGAAAGATCAAGATAAAGATAGATTTGCATCTTACACTCACATTTCAGAAGAAGCAAAAGCGTGTATAGCAAAAGCTAAAGAGGAGGGGCGTTTATAATGGCAAAAGATTCAATTAAAGTTAGACTTCCTGGTCTAGGTGGTCAGGGTGCAGTTACTGCTGCACACATTGCAGCAACAGCGGCTGACACAGAAGGTTATTACGCGGTATCTAATCCATTCTTTGGTGCTGAGAAACGTATGGCTCCATCTGAGAGTTATGTAAGAATGGGTACTGTGCCTATTTATGATAGAGGTGAAGTAATTTATCCTGATATCATTATGATCTTTCACCCACAAGTTATTACTATGGGTAAATCATACACAATGCCATTTTATGCTGGTATTAAAGAAAATGGTCTAGTTATTATTAACTCTGACCATGATCTTTTAACTCCTGAAGATAGAAAAACTTTAGAGGACTTAAATGTAAAAGTTCTTACAAAAGACTTTACTCAGTTCGCTATCGATCAAGCAGGAACTGAGCTTGCTACAAACATGGCAATGTTGGGTGCACTTTTTGGAGCACTTGGTACTGTAAGCAAGCCGGCTATTGAAGAAGGTATTAAAGACAGATTCCTTAAGAAATATACAGCTTCGGGTGGTACAGCTACACTTGACTCAGTAATTGAGAAAAAGTTTAAGAAAAAACAAGAGCTTATCCAGAAAAACCTTGACACTGCATCTGCAGCATTTGACTTAACTGCAGCATGGGCAAAAGAAGTTGGTTTAGCACAAATTCTTGACAATCCAGAGAAGTAATTCTTAATATAACAACTGTACCTATGGTACGGTTGTTAACTTGACACTGCACAACTCACTTCACATATTTATTTTATAACCCTTTACAGTTAGTATAAAAGATTATTAAATAAATCTATAATGAAACTCCACTCAAATTTTTAAGGTACAGACATGATACAATCATTTATTATTACAGGATTTTTAGGTGTAGGTAAAACCACTATGCTCACCAATACGGTCAAAGAACATTTTTCTGATAAAAAAGTTGCGATTATAGTTAACGAATTCGGTGATATTGGCGTAGATGGTAATATACTCAGCAATGTATACAGTGAAGTTCTTGAAATTTCAGAAGGATGTATCTGTTGTCAATTGGCCCAAGAGTTTGAAAGTGGTGTGATTGAGATTATGAATAAGTATAATCCTGAAATTATATTTGTAGAGACTTCAGGTGCATCTGAGCCTTTTCCTATTTTCTTATCTCTACAAAACCTTGGTATCTCTGTTGAGGGTGTGATTTGTGTTGTAGATTCTAAAAACCTAGATTCATATAAAGATAATTCAACGGCAAAATATCAAATTGGTGGTTCTAACATCATCGTACTAAACAAAACTGATCTCGTGGATGATGATGAATTGGAAGCTGTGAAAAAAGATGTTATCCAGATCAAAGAACAATACAATATTAAAAATACACTTACAGGTGAAAAGATATTTAATAACTATGTCATTAGCAGTGCTGAGCAAGGTATCGTAAATAAAGAAGTATTTGAGGGTGTCTATAAGGTTGATGAGATTGTAGGATTGGCAAAAGAGTATGAACATCTTGATCACACGTCAAAAGACTCTATCACTCAAAAAGTTGCTTACCTCAAAGATGATATCGAATTTTCAGATGTGGATGAAGTGTTAAAAACGCTTCCGAAAAGTATTTACAGAGTAAAAGGTGTCGTAAGAGTAAAGGATGTCCCAAATCCTATTGTGATCAACTACTCATTTGGAAATGTATCATTTGAAGAGTTAGATTCATATGCAGAGCGATCTATTATGATATTTATAGGTGAGTCCATTGATAATGATGTGAATCTGATCAATGATAGGTTTGACTTTTTAAATGTACCTAAGTTTAAAATGAGTAAGTAACTTAGCTTATATACCGTCTTATTGTCTAACTTCTAACCTTGTGTATTTAGCTCACTAAGCATTCTCTAGTAGCTACTAGAGAATAATTTTCAAACTAAAATTCCTTTGATTAAATACGTAGTCTTAAAATTTTCCCCTTATAGTTTCGTCTGACTCTTTTAAGTGATTATTTTTATATTTATGTTAAAGTTTATAGGTTTTATGTATGAATTCTTAGTTAGTTTAGGGTGCTGTCATGAAAAATTTTTGGAATATTTTTGGAATACTTTTTTTAATTTCGGTCATTTTTGTACTTGTAGATTGGAATGTAGATGGTTTTAACTTTTTTAAATTTCAGGAACAACACTTCTATTTTCAATCATGGATCTCAATCGCTGGAATACTCTTTTCTACTATCATGGCCATCACGACATTTACTATCTATAAAACGTCCAAAATCCCATCTTTAAGATATATTCCTATTAGTTTTCTCTTAACAGCAATTGCATATGCTATTATAGGCTATCATGCCTCTTACTGTAAAGTTTGCAGTGATTTGGGGTATTGTGCAGCAAGCCATAGTTACGCTATATATCTTATGATCATTGTCTTTGTTATTTTTGTTCTAAGCATAATTATATTCAGTCGTAGACTAGATATAGTGAAAAAAGCACAGTTATTACAAAAATTTTCATATGGTCTTATCATAGCAACAATTTTGTTAGGCATAACACTGTTTATCAGTTTAAGATATTTAGAGATACATCATCATATTGCGTATCATAGCACTACCAATCTCCAGGCATTTATTTTTCTTTTGCCCTTAATTATCATACTTTTGGCATTTATCTACTTTAGAAGTATCTATCAAGCTTCTCGTACTTATATGCTCATGGCACTGTTAGCATCTTTGAGTTTCGTACCTCAGTTTTTACATATATTCAGATGCAAAGATTGTCATATTTTGGAGTGCTCAGAGTTCTATGTATTATCTGGCATCATTATGGTGATCGTAACAGGGTTATTGATCCATTCAGTTTCCATTCAATTACTTGAAAATAGGAAGTAAGCGTATGAAAACTACACTTCGAAAAAAACTATTAACATTTATATTGCCCATTACAATGATTCCTTTATTTTTTATGATGGTTTTTTACTATATGTATCTGCATAAAGTGCTTGAAAATGATGTGATTGATCTTCAAAATAAAATCATGAATTATATTGTCAGTGATGTAAAGGAATTAACAGATAATACTTGGGAATTGGAACAATACATAAATAATGATCATATTGGTTTACCAGAGATCACTATTTTTGATACAGAGATAAATGTATTGGCAAAGAATTTTGAGGAAGTTAATAATCTAGATTTTGAAAAGAAATATAAAAAAGAAGATATAGATAGATACATTCAAAAAATATTGAAGAACAGTAATGATCATGCGGTGATTGATAAAAAAAATACTCTTCTGATCAAACCAATTATGAAAGACAATAAGATAGTTGCTTATATCACTTCTGACTACAGTAATGCAGTTGATGAAAAAATGGTAACTATGAATCAAACATTTCTATATCTATTGTTCGTTATTATATTTACTGTGTTCATCATCTCTATATTTATCATCATCTTCTCTTTAAAGCTTTTACATCCTCTAGAGCTACTTATAGACGGCATTAAAAAGATTTCTACAGGGAATATGTCCTTTAGCATTGAAAATGTATCAAATGATGAAATTGGAGTAGTAGTCGATGCTTTTAATGATATGACGCATAAACGAAAATTGGTTGAAGAAGCGTTGGAAGAGATGGCGGTCCATGATGGATTGACCGGATTATATAATCACAAATATTTTTATACATCACTGGAAAAAGAGATTGCCAGAGATGATCGCTATCATAACTCTGTTGCATTACTTTTAATAGACATTGACCACTTTAAAATAGTGAATGACAGATATGGGCATAGAGCAGGAGATACAATTTTACGTTCACTAAGCCAACGCTTAAAGAAACGTGCCAGAACTACAGATTGTGTATGTCGATACGGTGGTGAAGAAATTGCAATTATTCTACTGGAAACGAATATTTCAGAAGCCGAAGCTATTGCAGAAGAATTACGTCTACTCATCGAGAAAGAACCTTTTTTAATTGAAGATGGAAGATACGTTCCTATTACTATAAGTATAGGAGTGAGTGTGTATAGTGAAGAATCGAAAGATGTTTCTACTATGGTTTCAAATGCTGATACAGCTTTATATCAAGCAAAAGAGAGTGGACGTAATCGGGTTAATGTTTACGAAAAAACAATACAATGAAATATATTGTTTTAACGTGTAGTTCACTATGTAAGTAGATCATTTTCATTAGAAAGTATCGGTGTTAGTTCAGTGGCTGATAGAGGTAGGCTTGGGATCAAGTTTACTCTAAAAATATATTAATTGTAGAAACGTTCATATAAAATATAAGATAATCCTCGAAAGAAAAGTGTCATGGCTAAGATAAACATACTGAAAATAAATACTTCCTCAAAGGGTGCATTGAAAAAATAATATGTTCCCCATAACATGAAGTTCAAGATAACAAGCATTATCCAGGGAAACCACCCATTAGTCTTATATCCCGAATAGAATGCATAAACATTTTTATGTTTAATACGCTCAAAGCATTCATTATGATAGGTAAGAAAGGAATTACCTACAACAGCCAGGTCACTTTTGGTGTTTATGGGTTGTTTGCATTCTTTGCAAAAAAATCTTTTTCTTTTCATGTTGCCTTTTTTATGATCTATAGAGATTTATTAACTTACTCTCTTTTCTTTTCTTCGGTCTTTTCCAGCGAACTTAGTAGAAGTGAGATTTCTGAAGTCTTTAGTAAGACTGACACCTGCCATTTTTTCAAACTCTTCAAAATCAGCATAGTAAACAGTGAATGAAATCTCAGTGACATGGACCATATTCCATTTTTCCGCAAATACTTCTTTTTGAAATGCAACATGGGCAGAAATAGGGTGACTCTCTTCTTCATTCTCATCGGTGTTTGTATTTTTATAGGTAAACCTTACGAACATCGGATCAAGCTCATGTTCCTTTATTTGGTCTATTTTTTCTCGCTTCGCTTCGGCGATAGCAGCTGCGTCAGCATTAACGTCTTCACAGCCAAAGTATCTTCCAGTTAAAACTCTGTTAAATGTTCTTCCTGGCGGGTCTGGAACATACGCTTCCTGCTTTTTACCAAATAAGTTTTTCAACATCTCTATCATAAGGCTTCCTTCTTTTGATATTATACAATATATTTTCAAGAAAAAAGAAATTTATGTCACATTTATGTAAGATTGATTTAACTTTATATCAATATAATAAATTACAAAAAGTTATTTTTAAATATTGTTGATTGTGCCAAACTTGTTGTGAAGCAGGGACGGAAAGCCATGGGTCTTATAAGTAAGATCGCCAGGTTGCTACTATACATACCTTATGTATTACTCCTCTTCTTTTTAACTTGTGAATCCATATATTTTATTTAAATCATTTTTGTTGTGTCAAGTATATATGTTTGGGTATTAAATAGTCAATACATATATTTAGGTAGACCTATAGTATTGGGTTCAAAATAATTCATTATTAAACTAGAGGATAGCAATGTATCAAAGAAAAGAAGATTTACCTGAAGAAAATTTAGATTGGGAAGAGGGCCTTAAAAAGGTCGATCACCCAGAAACAGATGCTGAGAATATGGAGAATAAACATATTATCCATCCTTCTATCGAAAATAATAAAATAGTCTTTCAGAAAAAGTTCAAATGGGATCAAGCAAATATAAAAAATACCATTAAAAATATATTCGATGAACACGGGGAAGTTTCTTTACTCTTTGGTCTTTTAACTCTTCCGTATGTCATTGGCTTTATTGTAGTAGCTTGTATTTTATTGTATGGCGGAGTACCAATAGACCGTTTTTTCTCTTTGAAAGAAGGCATCTTTCATTTTGAACTTTGGTCCATTGGCGCCTATGTCTTTATAACAGTCGGAGTGATCTGGCTTGTTATAATGCTTTTTCAAAATAGAAGATAATCAAGACTTTTTCTTTTTATTCAATACCCCTTAATTCTCACCTTTAAAACATTAAAATAATTTTACTCTCTTCAAAATACTGACTTTATATTGTGTTGTATTTTATTGCTACAAAATCTATATAGATGTGTACATTTCTTGTTATTATAAAAGATATCTTGAAACTTAAAAGATTGAATGTGAAGTGGATGATTAAAGTATATAAGAATTGATTTTTATATTATTCCACCCAAAAAGGGTGGAATAAAGAAGTTTAATTAACTGCTTCAGTATGAGCTAGCTACTTCAGTAACTAATAGTTTTTTCTCATCACTATCAGCTTGGTTTAACCAACCATCTGGACCAGCGATAAATTTACCATTAGCACCTTTTTGCATATAGTATACTTTATATGTTACGGTTACACCTGTTTTACCAGTGATATCGTATGTAATGTATATGTCTCTGTTTCATTAGGACTTAAACGATTATCTTTGTCAACCATATTTGAATCAAATCCTGGACGTACTACAAAGATAGTATCTATTTGACTTATCTACCATCATGATCATATTTTTTACCTGTTTCATGTCCATAAATACGAGTAAACATATTCGATGGTCCAGAATCTTCAATAGCAGCATTTGTTACATTACCTTCAGTAACTCCATCTGTAATAGTCTGAGTATCAAAGCTTACTGTTGCATCTACACCAGTAATAACGTATGATGT
>CAWCLM010000015.1:0-37352 GCA_963796395.1 Sulfurovaceae bacterium | reverse complement strand
GATTACAACATTTTGAGGTAAACCCATCAGATATGCTCCTCTTTATCAAAATAAATATCTATCATTGTACCTTTTTCACCGTTGATATCGATCGTACTGTTTGGTAAAGTAACACTCAAATCTTTAATAAGGGAGACCCCCAAAGATTTGTATGTCTGTGATGTATCAAAGCCCTTACCATTGTCTTGGATCAAAAGTCTATAGCGTTGACCTAACTGCTTAAATGAGATATCGATATTTCCCTCATCGCCATCAAAGGCATGTTCAATGGAGTTGGTTACTGCCTCATTAAAGATAAGGCCTATGTTCATGGCGGCTCTCATATCTACGATGATCGGGTCGATATCGGTACGGATATTGTACTCTGTATAGGTTTGCAGGCTCTGTGCGATCTCCTCTAGGTACTCTTGTATATCCACCTCTTCATAGGAGTGATTGCTATAGAGGTTCTTATGCATAAGGCTCATCGCTTTTAACCGGTCCACATGTGTCTCAAAGATCTTTTTGTATTTAGGGTCATCGATCTTAAAAGATTGGCTCTCAAGCAGGCTCATCACAACCTGCATATTGTTTTTGGTCCGGTGGTGCACCTCTTTAAAAAGAATTTTATTCTCTTCAAGTGCAATGTTCAGCCTCTCTTCATAAGAGCTCCGTTCACTCTCGATGATATAGAGCATATATGACACTACCAAATACCCCAAAACGATCTGTGAGAGTAGTTCCCATTCATAGACAAATTGCACTCCCGACACATAAGAGACCAAAGGGATAAAGAGTAGAACGACAAACATGTTCGTACTCCATCTGATACCCTTTTCAACCCCTAAAAAAAAGAAAACAAAGATAGGCAAAGCAGCCAACCAGAAAAGTGAAAGTTCAGGGTCTTGATCTGGCACGATCAATGACATGGAAAGCAAAAAAGTAAGTGCACCAAGTATCATATAGGAAGTATGATTGATATTGATATAGTGAGGAAATATAAGATAGGCTACCATCAGAATAGAAATAATGAAGAGTTCAATGAACATCATGATGTAGTAGCCCTGAGTCAAGTTTTCATACGCATACAGAAGCATCACAAACGCACCCGCCAAGATGAACAGGTTCACCATGGTTGCTCTTAGTCTATCACGACTTTTGGGAGGGAAATATTTACCTTTTAATACTTCTGATTCGAAAAAGTGCATATATACTTCCCTTTATAAACTATATGCTCAAGTATATTATGAGCAAGATTAGTACATGCTGATAAAACTATCCTTTTAAATACCCCATCGCCGTAGCAATGATATCGTCATCATCTTTACTGCGTGATTTAAGTACCACTCTCTCTTTACCTTCTTCAATGAATTCTATAAAGACATTTTCTCCATACGAAGAGACCTTGGAGATACCCTTTTCTCTTGCCATCACCTTCATCACGATCACATCGATAAATTGTCTGGTGATGACATCAAGTTTTCCAAAACGGTCCGCGATCTCTGACTCTATCTCATAGACCTCCCCTGTCGTTTCACACAATGAAAGACGTCTGTAGAGTTCCAGACGCAGCCTGTCCTCTTCTATGAGTTCTTCATTCAAGTAGGCATCAACAGAGAGTTTCATATCGATATTCTGTGCCACTTCTTTATCTTGTCCGGAGAGTTCTTTAATGGCATCTTCAAGCATACGCAAGTAGAGTGAATACCCTATCTGTTTGATGTGACCAGACTGTGCTTCACCGATGATATTCCCTCCACCCCGTATCTCAAGATCATGGAAAGCAAGGACCGCACCGCTTCCGAGGTCTGAATGTGATTCAAGCGCAAGCAAACGACGTTTTGCGTTATCTGTCAAACGCTCTTTATCTGTGACCATGAAGTAGCAATACCCCTCTTTGCTCCCTCGTCCTACACGTCCCCGAAGCTGATGCAGATCTGCGATACCAAAATTATCTGCTTCATCGACGATCATCGTATTGGCATGAGGCATATGGATACCTGACTCTACAATAGATGTCGAGAGCAGTACATCATACTCACCATCTCCAAAAAGCATCATTTCATCTTCCGTCTCTTTGGCTGATATTTTGGAGTGAAGTACAGCGATACGAAGTTTAGGGAGTATCTCAAGCAACTGTTTTTTCTTCTCCTCTATGCCTGCAATGGAGTTAAAGACATAAAAGATCTGTCCCCCGCGACGCATCTCACGGAGAATGGCCTCTTTGATCACTTTATCATCATAGCTCTTTACAAACGTACGTACCCCTTGACGCTCTGTAGGAGGCGTGAGGATCTCAGAAAAAGACTTCACATCGGACATCGCAAGGTTCAGTGATCTTGGGATCGGTGTAGCAGACATGCTTAAAAGATGCACATCGATTGATATCTCTTTGAGCGCTTCTTTTTGTTTTACACCAAACTTATGCTCTTCATCGATGATCACAAGTGCCAGATTTTTAAATTTGGCTTTCAATAAAGCATGGGTACCCACTACCACATCTATCGTTCCCTCTTGTAGACCTTTAAGTGTTGCATTCTTCTCTTTGGTCGTTGAAAACCTGTCCAGTTTTGCCACTTTGATATCGTGACCGTAAAAACGCTCTTTAAGGCTTTTATAGTGTTGCGAGCTTAGAAGTGTCGTAGGGGCTATCATCATCGCCTGATACCCGTTCTTCACCGCTACGAACATTCCGTTCATCGCCACTTCTGTTTTACCAAACCCTACATCTGCAGAGAGTAGTCTGTCCATCATCCTTCCAGAGCTCATATCAACCAGCATGTCATTGATGGCACGTTCCTGATCTTCTGTGTGTACAAAACCAGCTTGAGACATAAAGATGGCATGCTCTTCCATATCTATTTTAAGTTTGATACCCTTTTTCAAGTGACGTTGAGCCGAAAGATTGATGATCTGTGAAGCGATAGCAAAAAGCTTCTCTTTGACCTTGGCCTTAAGCTTTTTGAAGCTTGCTTTACCAAGTCTATCAAGTACAGGTAAAGCCCCGCCTTCTGCTACATAACGGTCTATGACTTCCAGGTTTGAAACAGGAATAAGCAATGAATCTTCATTTTGATAATACATGACGACAAATTCACTGGTAGCCCCGAGTACATCGCGTTTTTCGATCCCTTTAAAGATACCCACACCATAATTTTCATGCACCACGTAATCACCAGGTTTAAGCTCATCCAATATGATAGTGGCTTTTTTGACCTTTTTGCGTTTGATAGGCTTGTTGAGTGAAAGGATAAGTCTCTCTGCACCTAAAAGATTGACGATCCCCTCTTGATAGACAAATTCTATATCTTCAAAAGATTCCAGGTGAGAACCACGGACTATGCTCTCATTTTTAGCAATGATCGTGATCTTTTTATCTTTGTGTGATGCTAGCAATTTATTGGGATCTACTGCTTCAAGGTCACGATATTTACTCCCCTCAGGGATGACTGGCAGTAAAAATGACTTTCTAGGCACAAGTGGTTCGTCCAGTTCATAGACTTCTTTGAGTTCATCATCCAGATTGGATGCCAAAACCCCATCAAAAAGCGTTAAGGCACTCTCTCCAAGATCATCCAAATGCCATAATCCAAGAGAATCTATGTCTTTGACAAAGGTATCGTAGGTACTTCTCTCTGTTCTCTTTCTAAGCAGTTCATGCTGACTTTTATTCAGTGCCAAAAAAGCAGGCGTAAATGTCAAAGATTCCAGCTCATCACTAAGCCGTTTCTGTGTCCCTTGATCATAATGCTGTATCGTCTCTACCTCTTCATCGAACAAAGAGATTCGGTAAGGCTGATCTGCATCTATAGGAAATATGTCTATGATGTCTCCACGAAAAGAGACCTCTCCATGACTGGCCGTAATATCTGTAAAATGATACCCCCACTGATAAAAAGTATCTTTCAGTCCCTGCAGATCCAGTGTATCTCCAAACTCTATCGTATGTGTATCAAACAGATCTGCTTTGGGGAAAGGGATCAACAGGGTTCTAAGTGGAGAGATCAGTACTTTTTTCTTTGTACTTGTATAGAAAGAAGCCAACTGAATGAACAAGTGCTGCACATCTTCACCATAGGCACGCAGGTCTTCACCTACACTTACGCGTAGATCTGGCAAAACAAAAGTGTCAAACCCCAGTAAAACTGCTATGTCTCGTATCTGAATCGCTTCTTTGTCATCTTTACAGATAAGCAGCTTTTCCTCTTTTAACGCTTCCAGGTATTCATATATATTACTTTGGTACATCACTCTTCTTTTGCATCTTATTTAAAAATTCTTCTACGACATAGAATGAACCAAATACCAGGTAGTGTTCATCTTTGTCTATCTTGCCTTGAAAGTAGTTGTATGGGATACCTACTTTTTTCACTGCCTTTTCTATCTGGCTTAAAGTCGTCGCTCTTTGTGAATGAATGGGAATGATCTCCACATGTTTGACCTTAGGTTTTGAGTATATTCAACACTGCCTCATAATCCTTATCATCCAAACTGTTATAGATCAACACCACCTTTTTATCTAGCGCTTTCTCTATGGCTTTTGCAGCCAAAGGGTTATGTCCCACATCAATACGTATGTTTTCGGTTAGTGGATAGAAACGTCCAAAGAGTTCCAGTGCATTTAAATCATCTACATTGTAAGGAATATCCAAAATATCTAAGGCTTGCAGTGCAACAGAAGCGTTCTCTATCAGATACTCTCCCCAGGATCTCCCTTTTGCTATCTCTTCCAACTCTATCTTCTTTTGACTTGATACTACAGATGTATGAAGTTTTGCACCTTTCGCCTCTGCTATCTTTTTCGCAATTTCAACCACCTCATCATACACCTGAGGAGCCAACAACACTTCTTTATCGATACTTCGTATCTTCGTACCTGCGATCTCTTCTATACTTTCACCCAAAAATGCCTGATGGTCTACCCCTATAGGTGTGATGACAGAGAGTACTTTATCACAAACATTTGTCGCATCGAACTCTCCACCCAATCCTGCCTCCAAGACCATAAGATCGCAATTTTCAAAAACCACAAAAGCTAAAAGTGTCGTATACTCAAAGTAACTCAACGCTTCACTCATCTCCTCACCCAAGATCGTAAAAAGTCTCTGATGTGCTTCTTCAAGAATCTCGTCTGAACTGTCAGAGCCATTGAGCCAGATACGTTCATTGAACTTTAAAATATGCGGTGAAGAGAAGTGACCCACAGACAAACCACTTTGATGTGCCAAATGTGCGATCATACGGCCCGTCGAACCTTTTCCATTCGTTCCTACGACATGCACTGTTCTAGGTTGTCTGATATGGGGTTTCAATAGACCATAAGCGATATGCACACGCTCATGGTCTATCTCTTTGTAGTAAAGAGGTTTATTTTCAAGAAACGTATCAAAGGATTGCATCATTTTGTTTCTTTTAACATTCCTTTAGCACTGACATAGGCCAAGAATTCATCCAACGCTTTTTCCAATCCAGTACGAATAGCCTCTGTTCTAAGCGCAGAAGAAGTCAATGAACTTGCTTGAATATCGGATTCAACAATACTAGTGATCGTTTTCGTTTCCCTACCTTGCTTGTTCACCATATCAAACTTTACTCTGATATTTGCACGATAACGTGTCACGTACCCGTCTTCATAGGCAAGTGGCGTAAAGGTACTTCCCGCATACGAAATACGAATTTGGCTTTGTGCTTCTTCTTTGGATACAACACGCCCTTTAAACCTTGTGTAGATCAAACGGTTCATCTCATCTTTAACATAAGGCGCATTTTCAGGTTCTGCTCTATCGACTATGACCTCCACATACACCGTATCGGAAAAAACATTTTTGATCATATGAGAAGAGGGTTTGTATCCGCAAGCACTCATAAAAAACACTACACTCACGGTCATCCAAAACTTCAAAACATTCTTCATATTTTCCTCTCCTCTTCTCGTTTAGCTTGGTTTTACAGCCAAATTCACCAATTTATTCGGTACCACGATCTCTTTAACGATACTCATACCCTCAAGCCATTTTGCTCCAGCCTCTTTTGCAGCAGCCAAGATCTCATCTTGCGTAGCAGAAGGAGCAACTTCGATCTCCGTACGCTTTTTACCGCCTATCATTACGACATACAACACACTCTCCTGAACAAAAACCTCATCTTTTACTTCAAGAATGGCTTGTAAATTCTTACGCTCGAACAATTCCTCACTCAATTCCGTTGTTACATGAGGGATGATAGGTTCAAGAAGATTCAGCATAATATACATCCCTTCGGTCCATACAGAAGCATTATCTTGTTTATCTAAGGCATTCAACGCTTCCATACACGCAGCAATGAGCGTATTGAAAGCAAAAGTCTTCTCATAGACATCTGATGATTTTTGCAGTGCTTCATACACCTTTACACGTGCTAGTTTAGACGCTTTACTCAAGCTTCCCTGATCAATGTCAGGCAAAGTGGTTTCTGTTACTTTCGCTTTTCTGTCATAGAGCTTTTTGATGAATCTAAATGCACCTTCCACCGCTGAGTCATTCCACTCAAGTTCTTTTGCAGGCGGTGCAGCAAAAAGGGTAAAGAGTCTTGCAGTATCTGCACCATACTTCTCTACCAGAGCATCTGGATCGACAGTGTTTCCTTTAGACTTACTCATTTTGGCACCATCCATCAGTACCATACCCTGTGTTAACAGATTCTCAAATGGCTCATCTATATCATGGTAACCAAGATCTCGAAGTACTTTTGTAAAGAAACGTGCATAGAGCAAGTGCAAGATGGCATGCTCGATCCCACCGATATACTGGTCTACACCCAACCAGTAATTGGCTTCTTCTTTATCGATACCGACTTCATTCCATTTTTTAGGATTGGTTGCATAACGGAACTGATACCAGCTTGACTGCACAAACGTATCAAGTGTATCTGTCTCACGAATAGCCTCTTCACCACATTTAGGACAACTGCAGTGCTTCCATGTAGGATGATTTTCCAGTGGATTGCCTTCACCGGTGATCTCTACATCTTCAGGTAGAGCGATAGGAAGGTTTTCTATCTTTTCAGGTACAAGTCCACAATGCTTACAGTGTACAAATGGTATAGGTGCACCCCAGTAACGCTGACGGCTTACACCCCAGTTTCTAAGCTTGAAGTTTGTCGTACCCTTACCAAATCCTGCCTCTTCGAACATAGCGATGATCTTAGCCTTGGCTTCGTAATTACCCAACCCTGTAAACGCTGCTGAATCAACAAGCGCTCCTTCTAGTGTGTAAGGAAGTTCTTCACCGCCACTGATCACTCTTTTGATTGGAAGCTCATACTTAGAAGCAAATTCAAAGTCCCTCTCGTCATGTGCAGGAACGGCCATAACTGCACCCCCACCATAAGAAGCCAAGACAAAATTCGCTGTCCATACAGGGATCTCTTCTCCTGTAAGCGGATGGATCACAGAGATTCCAAGAGGATATCCCTCTTTGTCTGCCTGTGCTCTTTCACGTTCTGTCATATTGGCTATGTGCGTGATCTTTTGGGCTATATCATCATCAAGCTGACCATTGTCTATCAGATATTTCGTAATAGGGTGTTCTGCAGCAAGTGCAGAGTATGTCACTCCATAGATCGTATCTGGACGTGTAGTAAAGACTGTATATTTATCAAAGTTTCCACCTAGTTTATCTTTACTCGCTTCACTTAGTTCAAATTCAAACTCAAGACCCTGAGATTTTCCTATCCAGTTGCTTTGCATGGTAAGTACTTGATTTGGCCATTTACCCTCAAGCTGTTTTAGATCACCTAACAAATCATCTGCATACTTGATGATGTCCAGGTAATACCCAGGCATCTCTTTGAGCTCTACAGGATTGTCACATCGCCAACAGCACCCCTCTTCAACCTGCTCATTTGCTAGAACCGTATGACAATCTTCACACCAGTTCACCGTCGTAGACTCACGGTAAAGAAGTTTCTCTTCAAACATCTTGATGATAAACTCTTGTTCCCATTTCGTGTAGAGTTCATCACAGGTAGCAAACTCACGTGTTTTGGAAAAAGAAAGACCCAGTGTATTGAGCTCTTTTCTCATATAATCTATGTTCGAATAGGTCCAATCTTTAGGATGACGTCCGTGTTTGATGGCAGCATTCTCTGCAGGCATACCAAAAGCATCCCAACCGATCGGATGAAGTACATTGAAATCCTGTTTTCTATAGTAACGTGCAAAGGCATCACCTATGGCGTAGTTACGTACGTGTCCCATATGTAAACGTCCACTTGGGAAAGGGAACATACTTAAAATATATTTTTTCTTTCTGTTTAAGCCATCATCAGGCTCAAATGCCTGTTCTTCATCCCATCTGTTTTGCCACTTGGCTTCAATCTCACTTGGATTGTAACTCATATTGTCTCGCTTGTTGTTGTGATTATTTAATTAGGGGGATTATATCTAATATGGGGTTAGGGGTAGTTGTATCTAATATACATCCCTTCTGTCCGTCATTTCGGACTTGACCCGGGAATCTACCAACTTATACTAACAATGAATCCATGGATCCACGGGTCAAGCCCGAGGATGACAAAAAATAGATAAATTTTACCTATTTAAACGTATTACACTCTCTCACATCACCTGTACGAAGCCCACGTCTGAACCACTCTACACGCTGCTGTGAAGTCCCGTGAGTAAAGGCATCCGGTCTGACCGTACCTGTAGATTTTCGCTGCAAAGTATCATCACCAATGGCACTGGCTGCCCTAAGCGCTTCTTCCACATCACCCTCTTCTAGAATATTAAAACGTTTATGTGCATGGTATGCCCATGCTCCGGCATAACAGTCCGCTTGCAACTCTACTCGTACCTGTAGTGCATTGGATTTTTTTGCAGTTACCCCACTGCTGTTTTGCCTGCTGCACCTTGGAAAGTGTGCCTTGCAGGTTCTGAATGTGATGTCCTACTTCATGGGCAAGTACATATGCCTGAGCAAAGTCACCAGGTGCATGATGCGTTTTTGAGAGTTCATCAAAAAAACTCAGATCAAGATAGACTTTCTGATCAGCTGGGCAGTAAAAAGGTCCCACAGCAGAGTTTGCAAATCCACATCCACTCTGTGTACCACCACGATAGAGTACCATCACAGGTTCTCTGTAACCGCGTAACTCTTTTTTCCAAACATCTTCCGTACTGGCTAGTACCGTAGAGATAAATGCTGCATTCTGATCATCCTGGGCTTGATTGACCGGCGCTGTGGCAGGAGTCCCTACCCCAATAAGAGAAAGCGGATTAAAGCCGCTCATATACGCCACAACACCCAATGCTATGATCGCCCAACCAAATTTAGTTTTAAATAAAGGTTTGATCAAAGGCCAGATGATCATCATGGTCTGCATGGAAGGCATACCACGTCTACCTCCAGATGATGCTCTTCTGTCATCTACATTGGTGCTTTTCCTTCCGCCTTTCCATTTCATATTATTCCCTTGAAGATTCTATTTAAAATTACTTCCATTATACCAACTCAAAAGTAAAATTTAACTACAATAGTAACAATAAATTTAAGGAGTTTGTTTGTCTTTAGCCCTCGCAAGAAAATACCGTCCTGCCACCTTTGATGATCTTATAGGACAGGAGTCCGTCTCACAAACACTCTCACTTGCACTTGAAGGCAACAGACTCTCTCATGCCTACCTTTTTTCGGGGCTTCGAGGAAGTGGTAAAACCTCTACCGCGCGTATCTTTGCTAAAGCATTACTCTGTGAAACAGGTGCCACTTCGCATCCTTGCGGTACCTGTGCACATTGTGTCATGGCAAGCGAAAGCAGCCATATGGATATCATCGAAATGGATGCTGCTTCCAACCGTGGTATCGATGACATTAAAGACCTCATAGAGCATACCAAATACAAACCAAGTTCTGCACGCTATAAGATCTTCATCATCGATGAGGTACATATGCTGACCAACCAGGCTTTTAATGCGCTGCTTAAGACACTTGAAGAGCCGCCTGATTTTGTAAATTTCATCCTGGCAACAACAGACCCGTTAAAACTGCCTGCAACCATCCTTTCACGTACACAGCATTTTAGATTTAAGAAGATCCCTCAAAACCTTGTACTCAAACACTTGGAACACATCTTGGATCTTGAAAACATTGAGTATGAAAGAGATGCTTTGGATATTCTTGCACGCTCCGGTGCAGGAAGTTTGAGAGACTCTCTCACTTTGATGGATCAAGCTATTGTCTACTCCAAAAACTTTGTCGATCTGAATACCGTCACTGGGATGCTTGGTATCATAGAACCGAGTCATTTGGAAGCATTGCTCAATGACATTATGGCCAAAGAGACAACAAAAGTGTTAGATTTCATCAAAATGGCAGCAGACTATGAGGCGGAGATGATACTGGATGAATTGACACTTTATCTTAAAGAGCTGCTTCTCAACGGAAAAAGTAACTTCAGTCCGATGATCATAGAGCGTTTCTTTAGAGTGATCGCAGAGTCTAAAAGCTTACTCTCTCTTGGTAGTGACAGTGAGTTTGTACTCTCATTGGCACTCTTCAAAATGATGGAGTCTTTAGAGATAAAAGATATAGATACCATGATACGTGGTCTCGAACAGGAGCTTAAAGGTGTTGAAGTCTCTGAGATCATGGTAACCACACCTTCTCCGGATATCTCTGTTCCCCCAGAGGTCATCACCATCACCGAAGATGAGATAGTAGCGACACTTCCTACTGAAGTGCCCAAAGAAGAACCTGTTGTACAAGAAGCAGCAGAGGTTTCACCTCCCGTAACTGAAGAACCTGTCGTAGAAAATGAGCCTACACCTACTATACAGGAAGAACAAGCTCCTGTTGTTGATACTAAACCGACAGAACCCATAGAACCGGTAGTTACAAAACCTTCTCCGCCAACCATAAACCCACATCAAAAAACATTTGATAGCCTTGTCAAAAAACTCTACGATAGAGACTATGATCTAGGTGCCTGTTTTGAGCGTAATATCTCTTTTGAAGACTTTGCCGATAACAAACTCACATGGGGTTCTATGGCAGAAGGTGAAGATAAGAAAATGCTTATCACCCATTGGGGACTTATCAATATGTTCGTCAAAGACATTTTTGGTTTTGAGACCAAGATCGTCAATATGCCTAAAAAAAAAGTTGATACACCAAGCGTAGAAAAAGAAGTACCTGCCAAAAAAGAATCTCCTGTACATGAAGATGCAGACTCTGCTTCAATGATAGAAGATATAGAAATGAAAAGTTCATGTATCGCTCCAGAAGCAGGAGAAACTGAAGCAGCGAAAGAAAAAGATCCTTCTACACTGCTTGAAGAGCCTATGATCAAAGAAGCCATCGCCCTCTTTGACCCAAAGAAAGTAAGAATTAAAAGAAATACGTAATTACCCTCTTTAAATCACACAAAGTGTGCCTGTCGTTATGAACGCCCTTGAAAGTATAGCGATTCGAGAATAACGACGATTTTTTGCTTCGTTTTTTCTAAAAAAACGCCGTAAACGAAGTGAGGAAGTGCCCTTGGGGTAGAAGGGAGAAACAACACCTCAGTTTAGATGATACGGAAATTTAAAAAATGAAGCCAAATTAATCTACCCAAGCCTGAGTTACGATCTTAGGTTTCTCACCATAGATCTTTATCTTCTCAGCGCCCACACAACGTCCATCTTCATCAAGTTCGAACACGACCATTTGTAAGATCGACTTACACTCATCAGGTACATCAAAATGTCCTCCCAAGCCTGTAAGAAAACGTTTCATAGGCACTGCACTGTCCATACCTATCACCCCGTCAAAACAACCTGTAAGCCCAATATCTGTCACATAACAACAGCCATCTCTTACCTGTAGATCATCTGTTGCTACATGGGTATGGGTACCAAGTATAGCAGACACATCATCTTTAAGCATATGTAAAAGTGCATGCTTTTCAGAAGTTGCTTCAGCATGCATATCGATGATGATATGTTTGATCCCTTGATCTTTTAACCTTGCTACCTCTTCAACGATCATAGTAAAAGGATTATCAACCATAGGCATCGTATAATGTCCCATAAGATTCAAGATCGCTGTTTTATGTCCTAATATAGTCGTTTCAAAGATCCCTTTACCTGGCGTCTCTTTAGGATAGTTCATAGGACGAATGAGAGGATAGGTATCAAAAAGGTTAAGTATCTCTTTTTTGTCGAAACTGTGGTTGCCTCCACTCATCATATCGATGTTGTAACCAAGCAGTTCTATACAATTTTTCTCTGTGAGTCCAAACCCATGACTTGCATTTTCATAATTGGCGATCATGAAGTCTATAAAGTGTTCTTGTCTCAGACGCTTTAAATGACGTTTGATGATCAATCGTCCAGGTTTACCTACAATATCACCGATAAACCCTATTTTCAAATGTATAACCTATTTAGTATTTGCTTTTCCCGAAAAAGGGAGTAATGCACTAGCCCAAGTCAATCCGCCACCAAAAGTATCAAGCAGCATGAGTTCCCCTGTCTGTAATCTTCCAGATTCCCAAATATCATTGATCGCCATAGGGATAGAAGCAGCTGAAGTATTTCCATATTTACCGACAGTAAGTACAACCTGCTCCTCTTTCATTTTCAAAGCATCACCCACAGCTTTGATGATACGATAATTAGCCTGGTGAGGAATGAAGTGCGGTATGCTGTCAGACTCTATCTCATTCTTTGCCAATATCTCTTTTACATCTTTTGTCAAAGTCTTTACTGCCAGCTTAAAGGTCTCATTCCCTTTCATCTGTACAAAATTAAGTCCTTCATCGATCACTTGCTGATTTGCAGGATGAATGGCACCTGGTGCAGGTGTCACCAAGAAGTCTGCATAAGAACCATCTGCACTTGCATGGATATCAATAAAGCGCTCTTCTTTATTTGAAGTAGCACAGATCATCGCAGCACCGGCGCCATCTCCAAATAAAATACATGTACCTCTATCTGTATAATCCACAATTGAAGAGAATTTCTCTGCACCTACGATGAGTACATTTTTCTTCATACCTGATTCTACAAATGCTTTAGCTACCGAAAGGAGGTAAACAAATCCGCTACATGCTGCAGAGATATCAAATGCCTGAACATCTCTGATGCCGATCTTGTCTGAAATGATACATGCTGTAGAAGGCATATTAAAGTAATCTGGGGTTACAGTTGCACAAATAACAAGATCGATCTCCTCTTTTGGGACACCTGAACGCGCTATAGCAAGTTCACATGCTTTCGCAGCCATGTCACTTGTATACTCATTTTCAGCAGCGATACGACGCTCTTTGATACCTGTACGCTTTATGATCCATTCATCAGTAGTGTCAACCATCTTTTCAAGATCGGCATTAGATAAAATCTTTTCAGGGACATACGCACCTATGGATTTAAATGAAGCATACACTGGTTCCGTTTGTGACATGGTTATCCTTAAGCCATAAATTATAAGTCTATTTTACCATAATTTTCTAAGGAGCATTCTAAAATGGAGGAAGAAGTTTCTTGATTATTTAAAGTCTGTGCCTATTACCATAAAGAGCATGGTAGCAGGGCTTATTTATCGTTTGTAAGTAGATCTTCTATCGTATTGTTTACATCAGACTCTGTATATCTGATAGCTTGAAAAATGGCATTTTTGATCGCTTTTGCGTTAGAACTACCATGGCTGACAATGGCACATCCATTGATGCCTAAAAGTGGCGCTCCGCCATACTCTGCATAGTCAACCTGCTTTTTCATATGGCCAAATACTTTTTTCTTCATCATCAGTGCACCGATCTTTGCCGGCAGTGATTTACGAATATGTGCTCTCATCATGGTAAAGATTGTAGAGACCACACCTTCACTCGTTTTAAGTAAAATGTTACCTGTAAATCCGTCACAAACCACGACATTAACATTACCGTTGAAGATATCTCTGCCTTCAACATTACCCACAAAACCATCTAAGCCTTTGAGTAATTTAAAGGCCGCTTTGGTCAAAGTATTTCCCTTGGAATCTTCAGACCCATTAGATAAAAGTCCTATTTTAGGAGAAGCTATACCTAGAACCTGCTGCGCATAAGATTCACCCATTGCACCAAATTCATAGAGGTTTTGAGGGGTGCAGTCCGTTACCGCTCCAACATCAAGTACCAAAGTTTTAGTATTTGTTACACTTGGCATCAATGTTGCCAATGCCGGTTTGGAGATATGCGGCAAACGCCCTATACGTAATGTAGCCAGTGTCATGGTTGCACCGCTATGTCCAGCTGAAACTACAGCGGCAGCTTCTTTGTTGCGTACCAATTCTACTGCTTTAAAAATAGAAGAATCTTTACGTTTTAGTGCATCTGTTGCCTGATCACTCATAGATATCACATCCGAGGCTTCAACAATTTCAACTTTATCTGCGTAATATGGGGGAAGGAAAGAACGAATCTCTATTGAGTCGCCTACCAAAATAGGGAGGAATTTTTCAGTTTCGAGTGCTTGAACCACACCGTCTATAATAGGCTCAGGACCAAAGTCCCCGCCCATAGCGTCAATCGCAATTTTAATCATCAAGATTACGCTTTAGTTGTTTTGTACTCACCAGTAGTCATGTTCATGTGGTGAGGCATTCTCCATGTTCCGTCTGCATCTTTAACTGGCATTGGTAATGTCAATTTGTAATGTGTTCTTCTTTTCGCTGCTCTTGTGTGACTCACACGTCTTTTAGGTACTGCCATTTTATGTCCTTTATTACAATATTTTTAATATTCTACTTCAAAATCTTCATCATTATTGTCACACTTGTCACAATAATTATAAGCATTTTTAAATGTATTAATTTCGCTCTGTAGTATGTACGAAAGATCAATTTCGCCATCTAAAAACTCAATTATATCTAAATCATCTTTATCTTCAGATACTAAATCACTCAGTTTGAGTTGTAGTTTATTGTCCACGTCATAGTTATATGTGTCTCCACATCTATCACAGTCCAACTCAATACACCCACTCATTTGTGCATCTAAAGTAACTTGATGAGAACCGCTTTTCTTTAAAGTGCCCTCAAGCTTTACACCCTCTAAACTTAGTTCAATGGGTTTAGCTGTAGAGCCAATTTTGTCAAAAACTATTTTCACAGTCTAAGCTTAGTGAATTTCTCTCTGTGCAAAAAAGAAGTTAATTTCAATATTAGCATTTTCAAGAGAGTCAGATCCGTGTACCGCATTTGCATCAATACTGTCAGCAAAGTCTGCTCTGATCGTACCAGGCTCAGCTTCTGCAGGATTCGTCGCGCCCATAAGCTCTCTGTTCTTAGCCATCGCATTTTCACCTTCAAGTACTGTTACAACAACAGGTCCTGAGATCATGAAGTCTACAAGGTCTTTAAAGAAAGGTCTTTCAGCATGGATAGCATAAAATGCTTCTGCATCTACACGAGAAAGTCTTGTTTTTTTCGTTGCTGCAATTCTAAGTCCTGCTGTTTCAAATCTTGCAAGAATTTGTCCTACAACGTTTTTAGCTACTGCATCTGGTTTGATGATTGATAATGTTTGTTCCATCTTATATTCCTAAGCGATAATTTACTTCCAAATTAAATTATGTGGAGAGTATTCGGGCGGAATTCTATCTAAAAAAGTATTAAAATAAGATTAAGTTTTGAAAGGGTTACGCGTTTAAATAAGGACTACCGAGTGGTAGTCCCTAAAAGAGTTGAAGACTAGTCTTCAACTACTGGTTTATTAGCTGCTCTATCTTCCAATGAAATATCATCTCTCATTGGCATGATAGCATCTGCATCATTCATAACGTAATCTAGACCATCAATGTAGTTTCCACCATTGAAGTGATCTTTATGCTCAGCAGTGAATGGCATATCCCAAGTAATACAACCTTCAGTTGGACATGCTTCAGCACATGCTGGAGAGTCGAAGTGATCTACACATTCAACACATTTATCAGGATATACATAGTAGTATTCCTCACCCGTTGGATTATCATCCTCATCTACAATTGCTTCTACTGGACATTCGTCAATACAAGCTGCACAGTTAATACAAGTATCACCAATAATTACTGCCATTTTTATTCCTTTGTGTTAATATAGTAGAAAAACTATAGCTAAAGATTTTTAAAAATACTTTAAACTCTTTGTATAATCTACAAAAATTCGCAAATGCCTCATTTTCAACCACCTCATAATTATCGTATTGATAATGACTATTATGTTAGAGTTTTAAATAGGCTTTTATGTCACCAACTCTGCTGGTCTGTTCCCAAGAAAAGTCTTTCTCTTCTCTCCCAAAATGACCATATGCTGCGGTTTTTCTATAAATAGGTCTCAACAGGTCAAGTTCATCCATGATTCCTTTCGGTGTAAGATCGAACAGTGTTTCGACACATGCTGTGATCTGCGCTTCTTCTACCTTTGCTGTACCATGTGTATCTACATAGATAGAAACCGGTTTGGCAACACCTATCGCATAGGCTATTTGCAGCGTCACTTTCTCACATGCACCTGCAGCTACAAGGTTTTTTGCTACATATCTTGCAGCATACGCAGCAGAACGGTCTACTTTTGTAGGATCTTTACCCGAAAATGCGCCCCCGCCGTGAGGGCAGTAACCACCATAGGTATCTACAATGATCTTTCTTCCTGTCAGTCCGGCATCGCCTTGAGGTCCACCAATGACAAAACGTCCAGTAGGATTGATATGATAGATAATATCATCAGACATTAACTCAGCAGGTATCACTGCTTTGATCACCTCTTCAAGTACCGCTTTTTGTACCTGCTCCAATGTCACTTCAGGATGATGTTGTGTAGAGACAACGATCGTATCTATCGCAACCGGTTTCCCATCCACATACTTCACTGAAACCTGTGCTTTACCATCTGGACGTAAGAACGGTACAGTACCGTTCTTACGAACCTCTGCAAGTTTCGCTGTGATCTTATGCGCTAGCGAGATAGGCAAAGGCATAAGTTCTTTGGTCTCATTACAAGCATACCCGAACATGAGTCCCTGATCACCCGCACCGATCTCACCTGAAGCCTGATCAACACCTTGGTTGATATCTGGGCTCTGTTCACCTACACCGTTAAGTACACCGGCAGACCTATAGTCAAACCCATAACTTGCATCTGTGTATCCTATCTCTCTTACGACCTCTCTTGCAATCTCTTGCATCGGTGCATAAGTGGTTGTCTTTAGTTCTCCTGCAATAACACAAAAACCATTACTCAGTAACGTTTCACAGGCCACTCTGGCATGTGGATCTCTTTCGATGATATAATCGAGTATAGCATCTGAGATCTGGTCAGCCATTTTATCTGGATGACCCTCGGTTACCGATTCACTTGTAAAAATGTATTCGTTCATTCATACTCCTTCTTCTTGAAAATTAGCAAAGCTAATCTTTCAATTCATCTCACTAAAGCTTCGCCTCTGGCTCAGGTTTACATTATGAATTAATAAATTTTGTTCACTGTCACTGAACTTGATAAAATCTCTAACAAGAGACTTTATCAAATACAGATATCGTGCAAAGCTCTTTCCTCTACACGATTCTCTTGGCCAATTGCTCTGGCAAGATACCTAATGACTCTTCTACCAACTTGGTATTTCCATGCGTAATAAAAGCATCATCATATTCAAATGTTGTCACTGCTACGTCCTGGATCTTCTTCTCACTAAGGAGTTCTAAAAGTGCAGACCCTACACCGCCTTTAGTCGCAGAGTCTGAAAAAACGAACCATTTTTTATATTTTGCACTTAAGGTCAGCAACATCTCTTCATCCAATGGTTTTACAAAACGAAGATCCAATACTGCAGGATCTTCCTCTATAAGTTCAGCCACTTTCTGTGCACGTCCAACACCATTACCATACCCGATAAAGAGTATCTCTTCACCCTCTTGAAGTAAAACAGACTTTCCCAACTCATACATTGGACTATCAGTATCTTCTGCCAAGAAGGCTCCTCTAGGGTATCTAAAAGCACAAGGATGATCATACTCTTTGGCAAATGCCATACAATGCTTCATCGTTGTTTCATTGTAAGGTGCCAGCAGTGTCATATTTGGTATGCCTCGTAAATAAGAGATATCAAAAGCACCTTGATGCGTCTCTCCATCTTCTCCTACGATACCTGCTCTGTCCAATGCAAAGGCTACACCCAGATCCATAAGTGCTATATCATGGATAACTTGATCAAACCCGCGTTGTAAAAATGTGGAGTAGATCGTACAAAACGGTTTAAAACCTTCTTTAGCCAATGGACCCATAGAGGTGACCGCATGTTGTTCTGCTATCGCAACATCCCAAAACCGTTCAGGATACTTTTCGATAGCAGCACTCAATCCTGTACCACTTGGCATGGCAGCTGTTACCCCTACCACCTTTTCATCTTCATCGGCAAGCTGCACAATAGTATCAGAAAAAATAGCGGTTGCTGCCTTCGCTGAACCGGCTTTTTTAGGTGCTTCACCTGTTTTCAGGTCAAAAGCACTTACACCATGCCAGTGCTCTTTGGTCCCTTCAGCGATCTCATACCCTTTTCCTTTAGTGGTCTGGGCATGTATCAATACAGGTTTCCCTAATGCTTTTGCCACTTCCATGGTCTCTATGAGAGACTCAATGTCATGTCCATCTACAGGTCCAATGTACTCAATACCCATCTCTTCAAACAAGATACCCGGTGTGATGAGCTTAAAAGACTCCTCAAAGCGCTTTGCCATATAGGTTGCACCCTCAGGCAAATGATCAAGTACCTTTTCTACTTTCCCCTTGAATTTCTGATAAAATGAACCAGCCATTGTTTGAGAAAGCAGTTTACTGATCGCACCGATAGGTTTGGCGATACTCATTTCATTGTCATTCAGTATGATCACGACAGGGTATTTTCTGTCACCCAGTTCATTCATCGCTTCATAGACCATCCCCGCAGACATACTTCCATCTCCAATAAATGCAATAGGTACTCGATCCTCTCCCTTAAGTGCTATGGCTTTTGCCGCACCTACCGCTAACGAGATAGAAGTCGAACTATGTCCAGCCACATAATAATCATAGTCAGACTCTTTGGGTTTAGTATATCCGCATATGCCTCCAAACTGACGTAAGGTGTCAAATCTGTCCCATCTGTCTGTCAAAAGTTTATGTGCATAGGCTTGATGACTTACATCAAAGATAAAAGGGTCCTTTTCTACATCAAAGACCTTATGCATCGCCACGATAAGATCTGTTGCACCCATAGTAGAACTCAGGTGCCCACCATTTTTACTGACCGTATCCAATATCTTTTGTCTGATATCCTCAGCCAAAGTATTGAGTTCTGCTATAGAAAGTGCTTTTGTATCTGTCATCTTTTTATTTCCCCAGTAAATAGGCGCTTAGAAGTTTTTTTGCAAAAACGATCTTTGCATCATCATACGCTAAACCTAAATCATCTGCCAAATTTTTTAATTCTTTTTTTGTTACTTTTTTTATCATACTCTGCTTGACTTCATCTTGGGTAAAATCATCCAAAAGAAAAGGTTTTACCTCTACTTCATTTGCTTTGACCACTTCAACTTTTTTCAAGCTGTCACTTCTAAAAAATGTTTAAAGAAAACATCATTTTGTTTTTCTGTACCTATCGTGATACGAATGGCATTCATTCCATATGAAGCCAGGTTTCTTATGATAACACCTCGTTTAAGCAGTGCATCTGCTATCTTGGTAGAATCCCTATTTTCATCAAAAAGATAGGTAATGAAGTTCGTATAACTCTCTATATATTTAAATCCCTGCTCATCTGCAAATGCTTCATAACGTTTGATCTGATCTTGATGAAGCGCTATCGATTTTTCTACAAAACTATTATCTTTACAAGCCTCTATCGCTACCAATAAAGAGAGTGTTGTAATATTAAAAGGCGGTCTCATCTTGTAAAGTTCTTTTATGAGTCCAGCCTGTGCGATACCATATCCTACTCTCATACCGCCCAAACCATGTGCTTTTGAAAATGTACCCAGATAGATCACATTTTCATAACCCAACAGGTCATTTGGCGTGATGGCATATTTCGCATCTTTTGCTGCAGCATACTCCATATAGGCACCGTCTACAACTACCATAGTATCATTCTCAACGCTATCGATGATCTTCAATACCTCTTCTTTGCTCGTTGCATCCCCTGTAGGATTGTTCGGTGTACACAAATAGATGATCTTTGGTTTGTGCATACGGTATGCTTCCATAAACTCATCATACTTATGCTCATAACTTGCTGTACGGATGATCTTTGCACCCATCTGCTTTGCATAGATCTCATACATGGCAAAAGTTACACCAGACATGAGTACTGATGACTCCTCATCCAATACTGCACGAGATACAAACTCTAACACCTGGTCAGAACCCGCTCCAATGATGATATTGTCATCTTTCACGTCATACTTTGCGGCAAGTGCTTCTTTAAGTTCGAACATACTGTCATCAGGATACAAATGTGCAATATCTGCATTCGACCTGATCACTTTAGATATAGCCGGGTTGGTACCTATAGGGTTTTCATTTGAAGCAAGCTTTACCACATCTCCAGGAGCAATACCATATTCACGCACAACCAACTCTATTGGTTTCCCTGCTTCATAGGTTTGTATGTTCTGTAATACTTTATTAAATTTCATAAATGTTTTTCTCCCTTGCTACTTCACACTAATATTAAATATCATCGATCTCTTTTACATAAGAGCCTAGAACTTTGATCTCATCTTGATATTTTTCCAAGATTCGCTTAATATGTTCATCATCTTTATGCCCGTTAAACTCTATAAAAAAGATCGATTCACCCTCCACAATATGAGACTTGATCTTTGTTAAATTCACATTGGCTTCTTCGAAATGGTTAAGGAACTTCACCAATGCACCCGGTCTGTCTAGAAGTCTCACAAGTAATGAGGTCTTATCATTACCTGAAGGTGCATTCTCAAAATCAGAGATGATGAAAAACCGCGTTTTATTGTTACTATCATCTTCTACGTTATTGAAACGTATAGGCAAATTATTTATCTTTGCTGCTACTGCCGGACACAAAGCAGCGCTATTTTCATCTTTCACGGCAAGCTTTGCAGCTTTTGCTGTAGACTCAACAGGGATAAGTTCTACCTCATCCAAGCCTAGATCTTGTAAAAAGTTACGACACTGTCCAAAAGCGATATCTTTAGAGTAGATCTTTGTGATCTTTTGCATATCATCATTGGCTGTAGCAAAGGCCAAATGCACATCGATCATTACCTCAGCAATGATCTTAAGGTCATATTCATCTAGACAATGGATCGTATCTGAAACGATCCCATTGGATGAGTTCTCAATAGGAATTACACCGAATTTAGCTGTCCCTTTTTTCACCTCACGAAAAATACCCGGTATAGACCTCATAGGCAAATAGGCACTCATGGCACCAAATTTACTCTCTGCTGCCTGATGAGTAAAACTCGCTTCAGGCCCCAAGTAAGCAACACCTTCTGGAAGTTCAAGGTTTCTTGCTACTGCGAACATCTCTAAAAAAAGTGCTTCTATTGCAGCATCTGTCAGTTTTCCGTCATTTTGAGCTTTCAGACGATTAAGGATAGCCTGTTCACGTTCAGGACGATAGATAGGTGCACCCGTCGTATTTTTGAGTTCACCTACCTGGTGTACCAATTCCATACGCTCATTATAGAGTTTTAACAATGTATTATCAATGTCATCAATTTTTACTCTTAGCTCATCCAAAGTCATCTGCTTACCCTTATTGTGCATTACTTTTCTAAATACTCAAGCTCTAAACGTACCTGATCCTCATACGTTTCACGCTTGCGTATAAGCCTGTCTTTCCCGCCTTGAAGTGCAACTTCAGCTGCTTTTGCACGGGTATTATAGTTACTTGCCATCGTAAATCCGTAAGCACCTGCTGAGTGCACTACGAGTAGATCATTGTGTTCAAGTGGCGGAAGAGGTACATCCTTACCAAAGAAATCACCGCTTTCACACACTGGACCTACAACATCTGCAGGTGTTGTCTCACCCTCTTTATGCACAGCATTGATCTTATGATATGCATTGTATAAACTTGGGCGTAAAAGGTCATTCATAGCACCATCTACAATCACAAAACGTTTTCCGTCATTTACTTTCTCATAAAGCACCTTGGTAAAAAATGCCCCTGCGTTGGCTACCATATAACGGCCCGGTTCACAAAGCAGTGTGACATCCAGACCTTTGGTCGCCTCAAATATCGCCTGTGTATAGGCTTCAGGTGCAATGGTCTCTTCATCGTCATAGACCACACCGATACCACCACCCACATCAAAGAACTTAATATCGATCTTGATCGCTTTAAGTGAACGCACCAAGTCTGCTACGATCCCACATGCTTCACGTATCGGGTCAAGTTTTGTCAACTGAGAACCGATATGGAAATGGATGCCCACAGGATTTAAAAACTCTGACTTATTGGCATAAATATACATGCGTTTTGCCATATCTATCTCTACACCGAACTTGTTCTCATGTAGTCCAGTTGAAATATACGGGTGGGTTTGCGGGTCAATGTTCGGATTGACACGAATAGAGATTCGTGCTTCTTTTCCAAGTTCTTTTGCTACCATCTCCACACGTTTCATCTCTGCTTCACTCTCTAAGTTAAGGAGTAAAATATCTTTTTCAAGTGCTTCACGTATCTCATCATCACGTTTTCCTACACCAGAAAAAATGATCTTATATTTATCTACACCTGCAGAGAGTGCACGTTTCACTTCACCAATACTTACACAGTCTGCACCTGCACCAAGTTTAGCCAAATGCGCAATAACAGAAAGGTTAGAGTTTGCCTTTACTGCGTAGTTGATCATAGATTTTTTACCCGAAAAAGCATCTTTTAACGAAGTGTATCTATTTTCAATATAATCAAAATCATAAATGTACAAAGGCGTACCATATTTGTTTGCCAATGCTTTATAATCAATATCCATCTATATTTTCCTATGTGCTCAATGGTGTTGAGTCTATTTTAAGGTGATTTTATCTAAAAGTTGATTAAAAGGTACATTTAGCGTGCCCAAGGGCGACTAAGCAAGGCTTCTTTCATCTGTAATGTAGACGTAAATGGCATAAGCCCACAAAATGGCTACGGGTAATATCGCTGTCAATTCAGGAAGTAAAATACCATTGGCTCCCATCTGACTCAAGCCAAACAGTATACCCCAGGTTACAAATGTTGCAGCCAATGAGAGTGCTATCACACCACCCATATTCATCATCCTGGCATGAAAAGGGAGTTTAAAAAATATGATAAGCAACATCGCAATAGAGAAAAGCGGTACAATGATCTTGTCATACAGTGATGATCTGATCTTATTTGAACTTAGGTTTTGTTTGGCTAATAATTTCCATGTCGTATAGGCATCAATAATATTTAATGCTTTCCCTTCATACAGAGACTCTATGATCTTAGGTTTGTACCCTTCTAGTGTTACGATCTGTTTTTTCTCTTCTACTGTATATCTTTTTAACACATTCTCTTCATAGATATGTGTTTTCAGTGTAGCATCATGTGCTGTCCATCTCTCACCGTCAAAGGTTGCATAAGGTGCATTGATCGTATAGTGTACCTTATCATCTTCTACTTTGAAGATCGTGATATCTTCTATCTTTTTTTCTACCGGGTCAAGGTTATTGATATAGACGAATGTGTCATTGTATTTGAAAAAAAGGTCATTGACCTTATAGGCACCTAGATCATTTTTAAGAAGAAATGCTGCTTTGTCCTTTGCATAGGAAAATTCTGTGGTATGCAAGATCAAAAAAATAGCATAGGTGATCGAACCTATTGTCATTAGCGGTACAAAAAGTCTTTTTTTATCATATCCAAACGCATGCAGTGCACCCATCGTATTGTTTTTGACCAATGAGAGTTTCGTCATGATAAGTGCAAAAACAATAGCCAAAGGATAGAGCAGTCCCAATGCCTCTTGCCACATATAAAAAACATAGAGTATCTTATAGTTTGTCGCTACATTGAGTTGCTGTACATGTTGAAAATAATCAATGGAAGCAAAAGCAAAAGCCAAACCGAACAAGATCGACAATAGGTTTTTGATATAAAGGAACGCTAAATATCTAAAGTGCAATGAAGGGTTGAACAGACTCATAGTGACAATCCTTCTATTGATTTCAAACTATACTTTGATTTGACATCATCAAGCTCTTGGGTAGGTAAGAGTTCACATGATTTTGCCACATGTGCTATTAACGTCTCTAGCATTGGTACTTCATCTTGGGAAAAGTCATGCAGCACATAGTCTGATACCTGTGACTTGCGTTCTGGCTTACCCACACCCACTCTCACACGGAGATACTCTTTTGTAATATGTGCATCCAGGGATCTCAGACCATTATGTCCACCGTGACCACCACCTCTTTTAAAACGTACTGCACCGAAAGGAAGATCAATATCATCATGGATAACAATGATATCTTCAAGTTCTACTTTAAAAAAATCTTTTACAGGCTGTACTGATTTACCCGAAAGGTTCATAAACGTAGTAGGTTTTAAAAAAAGTGAATTGGCAGCGCGATAAAGCTTACCTTGAAAAGAAGTTTTGGAAATGTCTCGGGCCGGAAGACCCTTAATGGCACAGTCATCAACAAGTTTGTCAATGACTTTAAAGCCGATATTGTGTCGTGTATTTTCGTATTGTGATCCTGGATTGCCTAGACCTACGAAAAGTATCACGACTGTGCTTTCATGCTTAGATTACTTAGCTTTGATCACACCACAGATTGCAACATCTGGTCTATCCATCATTTTACAGTTTGCTGGTACTTCAACATCTCTAACAAGGATAGAGTCATCTCTGTTCAATGGCTCAACATCAAGATCGAATTTTGCAGGCATATCTTCGATAGCACCTCTTACTTTCAATCTCTTTTTAGACATAACAAGTACACCTTTGTTCTTAAGTCCAACTGGTGTTCCGTGAGTAATTACTGGTACAAGGAAGTTTGTTACTTGACCTGGCACTGCCACTCTTAGATCTACGTGAGTTACATCACCGTTTACTGGGTGTAGTTGATACTCTTGAATAAATACATTGATCTCTTTATCGCCAACTTTAACTGGGAATGCAAGTGTCTCTTTGTTTCTTACTGTTCTTACAAATTCACCACGTTTAAATGCAGCGTTGACATTTTCAACACCATTTGCATAAATGTTTGCGATTAGATAACCATCTCTTTTAAGCTGCTTTGCATTGCGCTTACCGATACTCTCTCTAACGATACCTTCTAACATATTTGTCCTTTGTTACTTGTGTATATTCTTTTACTTCATTTAGTAAAATAGACGCGAATTATACCCAGTTTGTATTAAACTATTCTTCATCCTCTTTAAACCCAAAGACATCTACTTCTTTTTCATCTGCAAATTCATCAACGATCGCACCTTTTCCGACCCCTTGCATTTTCAACTTCATATCTGCAGGATTTGTTGCATATTCAAGGGCCGTCTCTTCTGTGATCTCACCTCTTTTCAAAATATCCAAAAGTGCCTGATCAAAGGTCTGGGTCCCGTAGATCTCTTTACCTTCAAAAAGTGCATCCGGGATCTCATTGTCTCTGTTTTCCGCGATCAGTTGTTCAATCCTCGCTGTCTTTTTAAGGATCTCGATCCCCGCAACCCTTCCGCCGCGTTTGGTAGGAATAAGCCTTTGGGAAATAACCCCTTCAAGTACAGAAGCTAAGGACATACGGATACGGTTCTGCTCTTCATTGCTGAACATACCGACAATTCTGTCTATCGTCTCTTTTGCGTCCAATGTGTGCAGCGTTGAAAATACAAGGTGTCCCGTATTGGCTGCATGTAGAGCAATATCGATCGTCTCAAGGTCCCTCATCTCCCCGACAAGTATAATATCCGGGTCTTCCCTGAGTGCTGCTCTCAGCGCATCGGAGAAAGAGTGTGCATCCTGTCCTATGGCCCTTTGATTGATCAGACAGCCTCTATCCTGATGTACGAATTCTATCGGATCTTCTACTGTGATAATGTGCTTTTTTGTTTCTCTATTGATCTTATCAAGAATCGCTGCCAAGGTTGTAGACTTACCAGAACCAGTGACTCCTGTCACAAGTACAAGCCCTCTTTGTATCTCTGTAAATGTTTTGATCACCGGTGGTAAATTAAGTTCATCCAATGACAAGATCTTCACTGGAATAATACGGAAAACAGCACTCAAACCATCCATTTGGAAAAAGAAATTCACACGAAATCTATTTTCATCACCCAAGACATAAGAGAAGTCCAGGTTTCTGTCTTCTTGTAACTGTTTATATTGTGCTTCGGATGTGATCTCTTGGGCCAGTTTGTCCATCATCTCTGCAGTCAAACTGTCTTGACCCAACACTTTTAAGACACCATGTATACGTACTCTGACTTGGGAACCTGATTTAAGATGGAGATCACTCCCACTATTACTGATCATTGTTCTGAGATATAGTTTGAGCGTTTCTTCCATGGTGAACCCTTTGGTATATTATTTAGTTTAAAGTATCAAGCATCTCTTGGAATGCTTTTTCAAATGCTTCAAGACCCTCATTTAAGAGTTGGTTATAGACCGCATCCATATCAAATCCATTATCGGCCAATTTAGTAAAGTATCCGTTGATATCACTCTCTTCCAGAGGCAGTTTCGGTGCTGGTACTGTTTCTGAAATAAATGATTCTATCGTTGCAAGAGGTGCAGTATTGACCGAGTGAGGTGCAAGTAACTCCCGCATATAGTAATCTGATGGAAGGTCATCACCTTTTACCCCTGTACTTGCAAAAAGTGTACGGACACTGGGTGTATGGTTCGCTTCGATGATATTATAGATCTTTGCCGCATTATAGATACCAGTTTTTGCCACCTCTATACCCTCTTGTTCCAGATCAGCATCAAGCATTCTGTCAAAACGGCTGACGAAAACAGAGATGACTGCTTCTGCTCTCAGTCCACCATCTTTTTCAAAACAGTCCAAGCCTTTTTTCATGGCTTTAAGAGACCTTTGTGTCTGCTTTGGTGAAAAGATAAGTGTAGCATTGACAGAGATCCCTGTACTGAGCAGTTCAGTCATAGCATCATACCCCGCTTCTGTTGCAGGTACTTTAACCATGACATTAGGTTCACCGATGGCAGCAAAAAGTCTTTTACCCTCGGCTACGGTTGCAGCAGTATCATTAGAGAGGAAAGGGTCAACTTCTATAGAGATATACCCGTCATTTCCTTCATCATATAAAGGTCTTAAAGCTTGTGCAGCCGTACGGATATCTTCTATCGCCAGTGCTTCATACTTTTCTTTTGGACTTTTACCAGCGAGAGAAGCTAACTGTTCTTTATATGCCGGAGATGTTGTGATCGCAGATGCAAAAATAGACGGATTACTTGTAGCACCATTAATAACACCTTTTTCGATCAAAGCTGAAAAATCATTTTTAAGAAAATCTCTCTCAACGAAGTCCAACCATAATGAAAATCCTATATCCCTATTTACCATCTTCATACTCCCACTTTAAATGCTGCCATGAACCGATATCGGTAGGTTTTTCAATCGCTTCATCGAGTGCGTCTAGAAAGAGGTTCCTATCAACCACTTCCGCTCCTAATCCGATCATATGATCGGTTTTCATCTGACAATCTATAAAATCATAACCTCTCCTGCCTAAAACGTCACTTAGTGCTTTAAAAGCAATTTTAGATGCATCAGAAACCAAAGAGAACATTGACTCTCCAAAAAAAGCTTTTCCATAGGCTATACCATAGAGACCGCCAACCAATTCTCCCTCTTTGTAGACCTCTACACTGTGTGCAAAACCCTCTTCATGCAAACGTGTATACGCCTCTATCATGTCTCTAACGATCCAAGTACTATGTTGTCCTTCTCTTGGAACGGTAGCACAATACTTGATCACATCTGAAAATCTTTCATCAAAGGTTACTGTGAATTTTCCAGAACGCAAGACCCTTCTAAAAGATTTACGTACTTTGAATTTGTCCGGGTAGAGTAGCAAGCGTGGGTTTGGAGACCACCAAAGTATGGTATTGCCTTCACTGTACCAAGGGAAGATCCCTTTTTTATATCCTGTCAATAATCGCTCAGAAGAGAGGTCCCCTCCATACGCTAAGAGACCTTCATCATCTGCCAAACGCGGGTCAGGAAATTCCAAAGATGAATCACTGAGAGGAAAAATATAATACTCCTCTTCCTCAAACATCGAAGCCATCTGTTTCTATCCGAACGAAAAAATGCTGCTTAGCTTTGGAAATCAAAGACTAATGCATCACTTTTATAGGTCACTTTGACCAAACCGCCTTTTTTTAGTTTTCCAAAAAGTATCTCGTCTGTCAATGCTTCTTTGACCTTTGCATCTATCACACGTGCAATATGTCTGGCACCATAACGTTCATCATATCCCTCTTTAGCCAAATACTCTTTCGCTTTTTTATTCAAGGTCACTTTTACATTTTTAGGCTTAAGCAAGAGATTAAGTTTGTCTAACTCTCTATCTACGATGGTAACCAATACATCCAATGAGAGTGCATTAAACTCTATCGTCGCACTCAGACGGTTTCTGAACTCAGGTGCAAAGAAAGAGGCCAATGCCTTATCTGTTTTTATCGAAGTGTCTTTATTGAAGCCCATAACATTGGCTTCTTTTGTTCCTATGTTCGAGGTCATAATGAGTATCACATTTTTAAAATCCGAGACCACACCATTGTTATCTGTCAACTTGGCACCATCCATTACCTGAAGCAAAATATTCATGATATCCGGATGTGCTTTTTCTATCTCATCAAGCAGCAAGACGGTATGCGGATGTTTTTTGATCATCTCGGTCAACAATCCACCCTGTTCATACCCTACATATCCCGGAGGTGCCCCGACCAAACGGCTGACAGTATGTGCCTCCATATATTCACTCATATCCAATCTCTCAAAATGGACATGCATCGTTTTGGCAAGTTGCGTTGCAAGTTCTGTTTTACCAACCCCTGTAGGACCTACGAATAAAAAGCTTCCTATAGGTCTATTGGGTGCATTAAGCCCAGCATATGAACGTTTAATAGCTGTAGCCAATGCGCTTATCGCTTCATCTTGTCCGATGATATGAGAAGCCAGATCTTTCTCTAGAGATTTGAGTTTCTTCGTATCATCTGTACCTATCACTGTTGAAGGAAGTTTCATGATCTTCGCTACACTCTCTTCAATGTCTTTGGTTTTTACAATGACACCCTCTTTTCCTCTAAGCATAAAGTGCGCACCCACCTCATCGATGATATCCATCGCTTTGTCGGGCAAAAATCTATCATGCAGATATTTAACCGAAAGGTCAATGGCTGCCTGCAGTGATTCATCAGTAAACGTGATGTTATGATAGTCCTCATATTTATGCTTGATACCCTGCAAAATGGTCATCGTATCTTCAATGCTTGGCTCTTCCACATCCACTTTTGCAAATCGACGGCTCAACGCCTTGTCTTTGTCAAAAAAGTTTCTAAACTCTGTATAGGTCGTAGCGCCGATACATTTCAAATCACCGCGTGCAAGTGCCGGTTTCAGTAAATTCGAAGCATCCATACTTCCACCGCTTGTTGCACCTGCACCTACCATCGTATGAATTTCATCGATGAAGAGGATCGCATCCTCTTTTTCAGTCAGCTCTTTAATGATCCCTTTGAGACGTTTCTCAAAATCACCTCTGTATTTGGTACCAGCGACCAATGCACCCATATCTAAAGCATACACTTTTGAGTTTTTAAGTATCTCAGGAACATCTCCCTCGGAGATCTTCAGTGCCAATCCCTCAGCGATGGCTGTTTTACCCACACCCGGTTCACCCACTAGCAGAGGGTTGTTCTTCTTACGTCTACAGAGTGTTTGCATCACCCGTTCGATCTCATCAATACGCCCTACCACAGGATCTATCTTTCCTGTAGCAGCCAAAGTGACAAGTTCCATCGTAAACTGGTCTAAAAGTGTCTCGTCCTCTTGTTTCTCATTGCCCGGACTTTGTACTTTCTTATCATATCTGTGAGAGATCACTTCGAGTATATCCACACGTGCAATGCCCTCTTTTTTCATCAAGTAAACGGCATAAGAGTGTTCTTGCATAAAGATCGCTGCGATCATATCACCTATACTGGCTTCCGTCCTTCCTGAACTGTGGATATGTGTCATCATGTCATTGATCGAACGGGAGAGTGCCACTGTTTCAAATGGCTCAACCGCTTCTTTCAGTGAAGGGATCGTCTTAGTGATATGTTCTGTAATACCTGTCTTTAATGTTTCAAGGTCTGCACCAAGGATAGAGAATATCTCTGATCCCGCTTCACTCTTTAAAATAGATAAAAAGACATGCTCTACAGTCAAGTATTCATGTCTATTCTCTTTAGCATATCCTACAGCTCGTTTAAATACATCGTTCAGTGCAATACTAATCATATCAACTATCCTCTTCAATGGTTGCGAGTAATGGGAACCCATTTTGTTTGGCCCGTTGCTTGACCTGCTGCGCTTTTGTTTCCGCTATCTCAAAGCTATAGACACCACATATGGCTTTACCTTTCTCATGTATCTGCAACATGATCTGTTCTGACTGGATATGTGTCTTATGGAAAATACTCATAAGTACTTCCACAACAAAATCCATACTGGTATAATCGTCATTGTGCAGCAGCACTTTGAACATTTGTGGTTCTTGTACCTCTAAGGCTATCTCTAACTCTTCTTCAAACTTTGGCATATTATGTTAAAATCCTAATAAATTATTCATGTCTATTATACAAAAAAAATGGAGAAATGCAAGTGCAATCACTTTTCATCACTGCCACAGGTACAAACATTGGGAAAACACATACCACAGTCCAGCTCATAGAAGCTTTTGCTGCAAAAGGCTTGAGTGTAGGTGTATATAAACCCATTGAAACCGGTGTTATTTCTCTACCTGAAGATGCCAGTTTACTCCTTAAAGTTTGTCAAAAGGTAAACAAAAACTTTCAAAACCTTACACCAGAAGACATTACAGCCTACACTTTTCCCCTTCCTGCAGCCCCTTTTTGTGCAGATACTAATCAAGAAATTAAACTAGAGAGGATCATGGAAAAGTACCATGAACTCAGTCAACGCTGTGACATTCTTCTGGTTGAAGGTGCAGGCGGTCTCATGGTGCCTGTAACAAAAGGGTACATGATGATAGATCTGGCTAAAGAACTTGATGCAAAAGTACTTTTAGTCACACCCAGCAGATTAGGATGTATCAACGATACGCTACTCTCTATGGAAGCCCTTAAAGCATATGATATAGAATTTGATTGGTGCGTGAACCTCTTTGAGGACAAGGAGAGTTTTGCAGAAGTGACTCAACCTTTTTATGACGCAGTATTTCCTAAATGGTGGAGTACGCAAAAAGGTCTACAAAGATTTATTAGCACCTATTAGCTATAATGACAAAATTTAATCTACAAGGTAAACTATGCAACATTTGGTAGACACCACCAACCTTTCAGACACACAAATTCAACAACTACTTCATGACGCCAAAACCTTTAAAGCACAACGACCTTCCCAACTTCTTAGAGACAAACTGCTCATCACCCTATTCTTTGAAGCATCGACACGTACACGCAGCTCTTTTGAAGTAGCTGCTAAAAGACTGGGAGCGGCTGTGGTACACCTTGACCCGGGTAAAAGTTCCACCAAAAAAGGTGAGTCACTTGAAGACACCTTCGCAAATCTTTGTGCTATGGAACCCGATGGTGTCATCATCCGTCACGCTGAAAATGAAGCACCCGGCATGTTAGCAGATATGCAAATGACCTCTGTCATCAATGCAGGAGCAGGCAACTATGCACATCCTACACAGGCACTCCTTGACCTCTTTACGCTGGTAGAGCATTTCAATGGTGACATTCAAGGCAAGACCATCGCCATTGTAGGAGATATCGTCAGCTCCAGAGTTGCCAGTTCAGGTATTCGTCTGCTCACACGTATGGGCTTGAATGTCATTTTGGTCGCACCCAAACCATTTATGCCTCAGAGTGACCTACCCCAATATGAAAATCTTGAAGATATTTTAGATAAAGTAGATGTCATTATGTCTTTAAGAGCACAATTGGAACGTCATGCCTCTCCTATCTTCGATGATTATGCTGAGTATGCAAAACACTACTGTATCGACCATGATCGTTTAGGCGACAGAGATATCTTAGTGCTTCACCCTGGTCCGGTGATGAGAAACATCGATATTTCAGATGAGATGCTTGAAGATGACAGATGCAAGGTGCTTGAACAGGTTAAGAATGGTGTTTACATGCGTATGGCTATTTTGAAACTTCTGCTTCTAGACTCATAAAATAGAGATTGTTTTGTCACTTTGCACTGAGTGTACCGTTATGGAAGCGTGCATATTGCGAAGCACACGCTGTAATAATGCAGTACACTTGCAAAGTGACGCTTTTTGCCTACTTTTTTCTAAAAAAAGTAGAGATAAAACTTAGGGTATGAGATGATTTGGCATAACAAAGAAAATGGTTTTGATCATATCGATACTCTATCTAAACAACGCACCCCCTTTTTGTTTGTCATCTCTTTTGATACTAAAAAGATCTTCGCACAACCACTTAATGATCTCGATGGTGATATCTACTACAAACTCGAAGATTGGCGAAACTACCCTGTAGAAAAATGTACCAAACCCTTTACATTCTCCAAATTCCCCGTTGATTTCAATACCTACAAAAAAGCGCTCGATGAAGTACTTGAAGAGATACGTTCCGGCAACACCTATCTTCTTAATCTCACATTCAAAACTCCTATAGAGAGTAACTTCACACTCCAAGAGATCTTCACCTATGCCAGAGCTAAGTTCAAACTCTATTTTAAAGATGAATTTATCTGCTTTTCTCCGGAACGTTTTGTAGAGATAGAGAACAACACCATCGCCACATACCCGATGAAGGGAACCATAAATGCGCATCTTCCTGATGCAAAAGAGTCCATTTTGGCTGACAAAAAAGAGATGGCTGAACATGTTATGATCGTGGACCTTATGCGTAACGACCTAGGAATCATCGGTTCAGATATTAAAGTAGAAAAGTTTCGTTATGTCGAAAAGATCAAAGCTGGAGAGAAAGAATTGCTGCAGGTCAGTTCCAAGATCACAGCCACACTTCCTTCTGATTGGAAAGAGAACATAGGAACACTGCTGCGTCAAATACTCCCCGCTGGCTCTATTTCAGGAACCCCTAAAAAGAGTACGCTCAACATCATCAACCGTGTGGAAAACTTTGATAGAGGCTTTTATACCGGTGTCTTTGGTGTGTTTGATGGGGAGTCCTTACGTTCAGGTGTGATGATCCGCTTCATCGAAAAAGAGAATGATAAACTCTTTTACAAAAGTGGTGGCGGCATTACCATAGACTCAGATGCCAAAAGTGAATACGAAGAACTGATAGACAAGATCTATCTGCCGTTAGATAAATAAAAGTGTAGATTACATGTTGCAATTTTCTTAAAAATTCTGTACACTATTTTATACCATTTTAGTGAGGTTCACCATGGCTAAACTTTTTTCAACGCTTTTATTTTCATTTTTTCTACTTTTTCAAACTACCTCCGTAGCCGAGGAAGAGACCACAGCCACAGAGCTGAATGCAACGGAAGAAACAGAAAGTACTGAAGAAAATGACACACAAACAGAAGTGATTCAAGAAGCGCAAGAGGAAATGGAAGATGAAGCGCCTAAAGAAGAACTTTCAGAATTAGAAAGAGAGGCACTTGCAGCCGAGGAAGCGGAGTTGCGAGAAGCCGGGATAGAGAAAGAACCTCTAGCCGAATAGAAACTAAAGGCATCCCCTCACTGGTCTATGTTCCCAAACATATGCGGGGTCATCCTTTACTTTAGAGAAATAAACCTCTCCAGAATCTCTCCAAGGGTCTATAATGATACCCTCTTCGATCTTCCCGCCTTTGGCTACTACGACCAAAGCATTATGTTCATAAAAATACTCCCCTATATTTGCACCCATTAAATGAAACTCAAATGAAGTATAATGTTTCCCTGACAGATACACATACAAGGTATCACTCCAATGAAAACAAAGTCCTTTTTCACGTGCCCCTACAGTCACTAAAAAATTATGAAACTGAGGTGGGGAAGTCATTTCAAACTCTTTTGTGAGTTGTTGTGTTTTGTAAAAAATATCTTTGGAAAGCTGCATCGCCTCATTTTGAGGAATAGTACTCTTTAATGACTGAAAAAGATGTGAAAGTTCTTCTATCTTTGTTTGAGATACCTGAGGTCCTGTTACCGCACATCCTGCAAGAAATAAACTAAGCAGTAACAGTTTAAAATTGTATTTGAGCATATAGATCACTCAGATATGAACCTATCGCGAGACTAATCAGTATCATAGAAGTATTGAAAGCCAGAACCCATTTTGGATCTTTTGAGATCATATATCCGCCTATGAGACCTACCACAAGGCCACCGATATGTGCGCTTACATCGATCGAAGGTATGGCCAGACCTATCACAAGGTTGATCAGAATGATCACAGAAAAATCTTTCATAAATGCCTTGGAGTGTGAAGCGATCTTATCTCTGTGTGCTAGGAAAAACCCTGCCAATGCACCAAACACACCAAAGATGGCCCCTGATGCACCTACCCCTACACTCACCGGATGCATATAGAGTGATACAAGCCCACCGATGATCCCTGAGAAGAAATAAATGCTTAAGTAGGATTTCGTATCAAAATACATCTCTGCTCCACGACCTACAAGGTATAGAGAGAACATATTCATCAGCAAATGGGTCATACCACCATGTAAGAACATCGCACTCAAAAGTCTCCACCATTCACCTTTAAGTACGGTCAATGGCCCAAAGAGTGCACCCATATCTACAAGGGTCTGCATATCCATGTCAATAAGACTTTGACTGAAAAATGCAGAAAAAAGATAGACTACACTACTGGCTGCTATCAGTGTATAGGTAAGTGTGTAACGTTGTATGTTAGTTCTCATAAATGGCATCTGCAAAGATCACACCATCTACACCGCCTCTTGCTATTTTACTGATCTCTTTTTCACTATGGATGAGCACCAAGATACGTGTATCAAAGAGATACTCATTTGCAATAGGCTGGATCATCAATGCATCATCTTCTTCACAGATCATGTATTTTGCACCTAAAGCATTGGCGAACAACGCATCATCCAAATTATTTACAACTACAGCGTAAGGCACAGTGTTTTCTTGACAATGCATTGCAAGTTCATGTGAATCAACTAAAGGACCAAGCAGCACAAGATCATCTGCCTGACTCTTCTCAATTCCTTTGGTAGAAAAAACTTTAAAAAAACGATTACTTTTTATCCATGGGTGTCCGATAATGATCATGATCTCTCCTTTATTAGTTTTATGGCGTACATTCTCGAGAACAGTAGTACTTACCGCCTACAATTATACTCTCTTTCACAGTCACATAGGTATGACATTTTGCACACTCTACAAGTGTATCGTCATCCAGCTTTTTTTCGTGTGGGCTTTTGCCTATTTTTGGAAATTTTCCTCCCAAAAATTTGTAGATCAGCACACCGGCAATAGCAAAAATAATTAGTTTTAAGATCAAGCTTAGCCTTTAATATAAAGATAATTTCTTTGATTTTTTTGTACTATATCATAACTTAACTGATGTTGTACATCTTCGATCTCATCAAATACACGGGACCCTTTATAAAAAAGATATTCCGTCTGTGCGTCACTGATCTTGGAGGTCAGATCTAAAAGCAGTTTCGTATTTGTCACTGCGCGTGAAGAGATGAGATCAAACGGGTCATGCGCTACACTCTCCACTCTTTTGGCCTCAACATTGACATTGGATAGTTCCAGGTCTATGGCTGCATATTTTAAAAAAGAGACACGTTTTTTAAGTGGCTCGGCCAATACCACTTTTGTTTCAGGTAGTGCTATGGCAAGTACAAGTCCCGGAAACCCTGCACCTGTTCCAACATCTAAAAGCGTGTTTGGTTTTTTGATAAAGGTCAAAGGGTAAAGTGAATCCACGATATTCACATAGATCGCATCTATGCTCTTCGCACCTGTAAGATTATGTATCTGGTTCCACTCATGTAAAAGCGAAGCAAAGCTTTCCAACTTTACGATGATCTCACTCTCTAAATGTATTCCTTCTTTGTCCAAATATTGTGCTAGATTCAACGCTCTTTTACCTCTATCAAACCACTCTCAAGTAACTTTCCCACAAAGTCAGAAAGATCTCTCTCCAACACTTCAGCCTCGACATCGTACAGCTCTAACAATACTTCTAAAACCTCTTGCAGTGTTTCCTTCTCCTGCATTGCCTGCCAAATTGCTGTACCTACTTCATCAAGCCCAAAGTAGTTCTCGCTCTCCATATCCAGAAGTACCATCTCTCCATCTACTTCCTGAGCGAAGACTGTCTCTGAAAATGTGATCTTTTGATCTAAATTCATTATTTTTTAACGCTTCCTAAAAGTTGATCTTGAGACAGAGGGTTAAAGTTTGCATCATAGATTGCCGGTGTACCTCTTACATTAAGTTCCAGAACCGCTCTTTCCATTTTTTTCATCGCTGGTCTTACTGCTTCAGAGTAGATATAAGGTTTTTTAGCATCTTTGATGAGTGATTGGTACTGCGTAGAACCTTTTAACATGATCTCTTCAAACTTCTCTTTTTTTTGAGCATCATCTTTACCCTGCATGATCCAATCTACCATCGCAGGCGCTTTTTTATGAAACGAAAGAGGGAAAAAGATCACATGCACCGTATAGTCGCTTAATTTTCCCTTCACTGCTTTTTCAAACCTAGTACAGTATGGGCATTCAGGGTCTGTAATGATGTATATCTCTTTACTTCCTGTTCCGTAAGAAAAAGCCACACCCTCTTTAATCATCTGTGCATCTTTAGGAAAAGTGAGTGCTCTACCCTCTTTATCGTATCCTGATCCGATGTAAAGTTCTGATGTTTTTTTATCTAAAAATGCGGTGATCAGCTGTGAACCACGAGGTGATCTGGCTTCAATTTTTAAAATGTAAGAGTCAGGCTTATCTATAGCACCTAAAATATGAAGAACAGGGTCTTGCAGTACTTTATTTTTTGTTTTGCATCTCTTGAAGTTTATTTTGATCCACTATAAGATCAGCAGCACTAAGTGTAGTCATAAGTGTGATAGCTGTAGCCAAAGTAAGTAGTATTCTATGCATTATTGTTTTCCTAAGCGTTATTTTGTCAAAGTATAACATTAAACTTTTAATGATAGACTACGCCCACTTGTCCTTTTATTATCCAAATATCTTCAA
>CAWCLM010000014.1:0-29038 GCA_963796395.1 Sulfurovaceae bacterium | reverse complement strand
TTATATTCTCGTCATCCTCGTGCTTGACACGTGGATCCACAATTAGAGTTGTCAAATAATTTAAATTGATATGTGTATTGAATCTATAGATTCCCGGGTCAAGCCCGAGAATGACGACAAGTTGAAGGCAAACCGTGAAAGAAAGAGTGAAAACAAAAAAAATTTATGTGGGTGATGTAGCGGTAGGGGGTGATGCACCTATCTCAGTGCAGTCTATGACCTACAGTGATACCCATAACATAGCAGCGACGGTTGAACAGATCAACCGTCTGCATTTTGCAGGGGCTGACATGGTACGTGTAGCTGTACCTGAAATGCAGGATGCCTTGCACTTAAAGCCATTAAAGAGCAGATCTCTTTACCTCTTATTGCAGATATTCATTTTAACTATAAGCTGGCACTTGAAGCAGCAAAATGGGTGGATTGTATCCGTCTTAATCCTGGAAACATCGGTGAAAAGTCGCGTATCAAAGAGATCGTAAAAGCATGTCAAGACAGAAGTTTGCCTATTCGTATAGGGGTCAATGCAGGTTCATTGGAAAAAGAGTTTGACCAAAAGTATGGTGCAACAGCTGAGGGTATGGTCGCTTCTGCAGAGTACAACATTAAATTTTTAGAAGACCTGGGATTTACAGATATTAAAGTTTCACTCAAGGCTTCTGATGTAGATAGAACGGTCGATGCCTATAGAATGTTGAGACCTAAAAATGACTATCCATTCCATTTAGGTGTGACAGAGGCAGGAACCATTTTTCATGCAACGATCAAATCTTCCATCGGTTTGGGTGCTTTACTGCTAGATGGAATAGGAGATACATTACGTGTTTCCATCACAGGTGAGCTTGAAGAAGAGATCAAAGTAGGAAAGGCCATACTGAAAGACAGTGGCAGGATCAAAGAGGGACTTGAACATTATCTCTTGTCCCACCTGTGGGCGTATAGAGGCTGACCTTGTAAGCGCAGTAGCTGAAGTAGAAAAACGTACAGCACATATTAAAACACCTATGGATGTCTCAGTCATGGGCTGTGTGGTCAATGCCATTGGGGAAGCCAAACATGCAGATGTTGCCATAGCGTATGGTAAAGGTTCAGGGTTGGTCATGCTTAAAGGTGAAGTGGTCGCAAGACTTCCTGAAGGGGAATTGGTCGAGAGATTTGTGCAAGAAGTAGAGAAATTCGCAGAGGAAAATAAATAATGGAAAATATGTACAACTTAAACATTGAAAGAGCAGTACTCTCTGCAATTATCTTTGACCCTGAGATCTATGAAGAGATCGCAGCGAAGTTAAAACCACAAGATTTTTACCTGCCCTTTCATCAACATGTTTTTGCAGCGATGGAGGAACTTAGTGTAGAAGAGAAACCTCTGGATGATGAGTTTTTACGAGCAAAACTTACGAGCATGGGTAAATTTGATGAAGTAGCGATGCTTGACCTGCTTTCAGCAAATCCGATCACCAATACATCGGCTTATCTCAAAGAGATCAAAGCAAAGTCAAGCAAAAGAGCATTAGCGACACTGGCAACAGAGATCAAAAAAGTGACGATAGAGGATGATCTTCCTGCAGAAGAAGTGATGAATCTGGTAGAGAAGAAACTCTATGAAATCACGCAAAACTCAACTTCTGATGACTTTAGGGAATCCAAAGAGATCACGTTAGCAATGATGGCTGAGATAGAACGTCTCAAAGCACTTGGAAACTCCAAACTCATCGGTACAGATACGGGATTTAGAAACCTGAATGATAAAACATCTGGTTTTGGTAAAGGGGACCTGGTGATCATCGCCGCGCGGCCAGCGATGGGGAAAACTGCCTTTGTACTTAACATGGCACTCAAAGCCATTGAGCGTAATGAGGGTGTGGCCTTTTTCTCTCTTGAGATGCCGGCGGAACAGTTGATGCTTAGACTGCTCTCTGCAAAAACATCTATACCGCTACAGGCACTAAGGGTAGGGGATCTTAAAGATGAGCAGTGGAGTGATCTCTCCGCAGCGACACATGATCTTTCTTCTAAAAAACTTTTTGTGGATGATGGCGGGTATGCAACGATCCACCATGTAAGAAGTAAACTTCGTAAACTCAAAGCGCAGCATCCGGAGATCTCTATTGCGATCATTGACTACCTGCAACTGATGAGTGGGGAAGGAAGAGAAGGAAGACAGCAAGAGGTTTCTGAGATCTCAAGAGGGCTCAAGCAACTGGCAAGAGAGCTGCAGATCCCTATCGTGGCACTTTCCCAGCTTAACCGTGGTGTAGAGAGCAGGGACAATAAACGTCCAATGCTCTCTGACCTTCGTGAATCAGGAGCCATAGAACAGGATGCCGATATCATTCTTTTTGTCTATCGTGATGATGTCTACCGTGAAGCACAAGAGAAAGAGAAAGAGATGAAAGCTAAGGCGGAAGGGAAAGAGTATACTTCTGAGTTTAGAAAAAAACCTGAAGAAGATGCAGAGATCATTATAGGGAAACAGAGAAATGGTCCTACAGGTACAGTGAACCTCATTTTTCAAAAGAACTTTACACGATTTGTTGATGCACCAAGCGGTCCTGCTTTTGAGATAGAGTATGAAGATGCTGATATTCCTATGAATTCAGGGAATATAGAACTACCGGCTATATAATAGAAATATTATTATTTCGTCATCCTCGGGCTTGACCCGTGGATCCACAAGTAGTCATAGTATTGAAGTTTTAGATCCCCGTATGCCCAGAGGAAATGCCCTTGGGGTACAAGTACGAGGATGACGGGTATCTGAGGATATAACATAATGCAACTAGAAAAGCCAAAACTGTTTCCTGAAAAGAAGACGTTTATTAGGGTGATGCTCTTTTTTATCTTTGTCATCCTTGTTAGGCTCTTTTTTGAGTATCAATCCTATCAAAACTTTATCTCAAAACCTTTTTATTATACCTATGCAGAAGTTTTGAACTCTTATGAAAAGTCCAAGGGAAAGAGACATTATCAAGTCCTTAAGCTTCGTAGTGAAGATGGTTTGAGCTTTTATACAACAAACTACGCTAAAGATGATTTTAACCATAAACGTTTACGTTTACAGATATTTCCAAATAAGAATATAGCATTTAGTGAGTATCTGGGTACATTTTATGTCAAAAGCCGTATCAAAGAGCAAGAGCTTCTTCCTTTAACCTTGAAAGATAAGCTACTTGAGAAAGTAGCCATGCAGCATAAGGATCCCTCTTTACAGTCCTTTTACAATGCCATCTTTTTTGCCACCCCTTTAGATAAGGATCTGAGAGAAAAAATAAGTATGCTTGGTGTGAGTCATCTTGTAGCATTGAGCGGGTTTCATTTAGGGATCTTATGGGGACTGGTGTATGGATTATTGTTGCTCTTCTACAAACCGTTACAGCAACGCTTTTTTCCTTACCGTCATGCACTTTTTGATGTAGGAGTGGTGGCTATGGTATTTTTAGGGCTCTATGTATGGTTTGTAGATTTTCCTCCCTCTTTAGTACGTTCTTATGCTATGGTTCTTGTAGGCTGGGTAGTGTTATTATTGGGTATGGAGTTACTGAGTTTTACTTTTTTAACCACCATTATGCTGGCACTTATTGCTATATTTCCTTCTTTAATGGTTTCTCTAAGTTTCTGGCTTTCTGTGACAGGCGTATTCTATATATTTCTATTATTGCAGTATAGTAGAGGAGTGAAAGTATGGATCATCTCATTGATCTTGATCCCTTTGGGTATCTTTGTGCTTATGCTTCCCATAGTACATACTGTTTTTCCTGTAACCAGTCTATATCAACTCTTATCACCGTTACTTTCACTGCTTTTTGTCCCTTTTTATCCATTGGTAATGGCATTGCATCTGTTTGGTGTAGGAGATTTATTTGATACCGCTCTGTTAGCTTTGTTCAAGATGCCTCAAAACAGTACAGAAGCACTTCTTCCTATCTGGGCTTCAGTTGGTTATATAGGACTTTCCATTGGGGCTATATGGAGTAAAAAACTTTTTTGGTTAGTACTTGGGTTAGCTTCTCTATATATGATCTATCTCTTCATTTTTGTTCAGTAGATCACAAAACTTTAAACCATGGATGAAGATCGCCCATGAGATATAGATCCATAAAAAGAAAAAGAGTAAGGTACTGATACTTCCATAGATGGTAGCATAGGTTTTATTGTGGACAACATAGAAGATAAAAGCACTTTTAGAGAGATACCATACAAGAGATGCGATGAAAGAGCTTATCATGGCAGCTGAGACATCTATATGTGTATTAGCAGAGAACTGGTAGGCGATGTAAAACATCATCCAGGTGATGAAAAATGGTAAAAATGTATAGAGATGTATGATGCTAGTAATACTGCTTTTATCAAGATATACTTGAACGAATGATGTAAGATAAAAAGAGACACCCATCATCGCAGGTATAATAATTACGAGTAAGAGATAGGTCTTCACAGCTTGCCAGATATTACGCTTTGGTGTTGAAAAGATATCATTCACGATATGGTCATAATCTTTAAAGAACATCACAGCTGCAAATGTGACATAAAAAATACCCAAATACCCTAATTTGTCAGAGTTCTCAACAAAGGTATTGATATAGTCCATCATCATTTTAGAGTTAGTAGGCATAAGATTTGAAAAAATAAGCTCTTCTACTCTTGCGTAAAGCTTATCAAAGAGAGGCATGTTCGTAAAGATGGCAAGTAGAATAACCAAAAAAGGGATGATAGAGAAGATGGTACTCCAACTTAAACTAGAAGCATAGTGTCCATGTTTCGCATCAAAGAGATCTGAGGCGAAATCTCTGATGAAAAAGAAATAGTTTTTCAGTATAACTTTTAATTGACTATTCTTCTTCATAAAAACCTTTTTGTATGACGCCCATCTTCACTATGCCGGTAATCCCATTTTCCCCGGGTTGAGTATATTATTAGGGTCAAAAGAGTGTTTGATACTTTTAAACAGGTCAAGCTCTACATCATTAAAGGCAATATTCATAAATGGTGCCTTACTTGTCCCGATACCATGCTCACCACTCAGTGTTCCGCCCATATCTACAACGAGCTGAAATATCTCCTCTATGGCTTGATGCCCATCATGAAGCTGTTGTTCATCAGAACCATCCACCATGACATTGACGTGAATGTTTCCGTCACCGGCATGACCAAAACATGGCACTTTAAATCCATACTTGTCACCTATGGCATAGATACGGTTGAGTGCTTCAGGCAGCATACTTCTAGGTACGGAAATATCTTCGTTGAGCTTTTTACTTCCAAAGATGGTGATAGAAGGAGATGCGTTACGTCTTGCATACCAGAGTTCATCCCTTTTTTGGGCATCATGTGCGACGATGAACTCCTGAGCACCGTTCTCTTTAAATGAACTCTCTAGGGTTTCAAGCTGGAACTCTACTTCTTCGATAACATTTCCATCTACATCACCGATAAGCAGTGCCCCTGCATCTTCAGGAAGCTGGATGCCAAGTTTCTCTTTCAAAGCCTGCACAACAAGATCATCCATAAACTCCATAGCCACAGGGTTCGCTCCCGCTGCAAGCGATTTAAATACAGCATTCATCGCATCATCTACAGAAGGGAATATACCCATATAGGCTTTGGTGAATTTAGGTTTGGGAATGAGTTTAAGGGTGATTTCGGTAATGACCGCAAGTGTCCCTTCACTAGCGATAAGTATACCAGCAGTGTTGTATCCCGCAACATCTTTAATGGTACGCTTACCTGCACGGATGATATCACCGTTTGCACGCACGGCACGAAGTGCCATGACATAGTCTTTGGTAATACCGTATTTTGCTGCACGCATACCACCCGCGTTTTCACTTACATTTCCACCCAGTGTAGAGTACGCTTCGCTGGCTGGATCAGGCGGATAAAAAAGTCCTACTTCTTCGACAGCTCTTTGCAGATCCATATTGATAACACCTGGTTGCACTACGGCTACCATGTTTTCCATATCGATCTCAAGTATCTTGTTCATATGTTTTTCCATCCCTAATGTGATACCACCCTGGGTCGGTAGTGCACCACCCGTAAATCCGGAACCTGCTCCTCTTGGGGTGATGACGATATGATGTTCATTACAGTATGCAAGTATGGCACTTACATCTGCTTCATCTCTAGGAAATACAACTGCCTCAGGTTCAAAACGCGTACGTGTAGCATCGTACGAGTAAGCGATAAGATGTGCCTTATCACTATAGACATTCTCTTTACCTACAAGTGTTTCAAAATATTTTATATGTTTTTTATCTAACATGTATGATCCTAATTATAATGATTGCATAGTGTCATAATAGTTCCCTTTGACCTCACTGCTAAACCATCCTGTATCGAGTTGTTTAAAGCGCATATAAAAAGGAAATGTCCCTTCAGCAGGAAGGTTTTTTATGGGTTTTTTTGAGATTATTTTTCCGGAGATAGGGTCCAAAAGCACAGCGGAGTCTTTACGTACGATATAGATAAGTCCTACCTGGTATTTCTTTGCAAAATGAGAGAGGTTTTCTTTTGTCGGTCTCTCTTCTCCCTCTACAGAAAGATAGAGTGCAAAGAGGTCAGGGTGGATCCATGTTTTCTTATGCTGAGAGGTGATCTTTGCATAGGTATCAGCATCTGGAGCTAAAAGAAGTACATTGTTGTAGAGATACCCACCGATGACCTTGTCATTAGTTGAAATGGCTGTTTTAATAGTGGGGAGTTCTTCATGATGTAGGATATCTGTACTTACCAGTGAAGTTGATCCGCCTGATGAAGTTTGGGCGATCCGAGTTGTGATCGCTGTCAGGCCATTACCGTAGTTATGTATCACAACACCACTCATACCATTCACAGGAAATTTTTTGTTAAGTATAATTGTGTTTTCTTTTACAGATTTGATAGATGTGTGTACTGTTTGAGGGAAGAAACCTGCAAAAAGTGGTAAAGAGAGTAGAGCAATAAGAGCTATTTTTCGCATAGCGATCCTTTTAGTGTTTAAATAATTGTATTGATTATACAAACAATATAGTAAAAGTTTATTGATTCACTAAAGTAGCGGACAGATTAACCTATTTAAGTTATAATTATGACCAATTAAGCAGTAGGGATAATGATACAGGATGGGAAGTCTTAAAAATATCGTAATATGGATCTTGATATCAAGTTCTTTATTTGGAGCAAAAGTAACACATGAACGTTGGAAAAAAGGTCAGACTTTTTCTGATTACTTAAGCTCTAGAGACATTCCGTCAGATCTGTTAAATGATATTTCAAAAACGGATATAAAGTTCCTCTCTGAGATCGAAGGTGATCAACTCTTTTATGAATTAAAAGATAAAGATGACACACTTCAACAAGCATTGATCCCTATAGGGGAAGAGATGCAGATAAGACTGGCAAAAGAGTGTGACAGCCATGAGTATCATTTTGACATTATTCCTATAGAGTACAAAGAAGAAGAGTACAGTGCTACCGTTAGCATAGAGAAAAACCTTCATACAGATATTACCAATGCACTGCAACACCCTGCATTGGCAGATAAAATGGGTCAACTTTTTAAAGGAGCTGTCGATGCAAGAAAGTTCCAAAAAGGTGACAAGGTCTCTTTCCTCTATACTCAAAGAACCCGAATGGGACAACCATACACACATCCATCTATTAAAATAGCAATGATCGAATCTGGGAAAAAACAAAAGTTTATCTATGCCGATGAAGATGGATATGGCTACAAAAGTACTAAAAAGTCTCAAGCATATACGGTAACAGGAAAGAAAAAAGTAACGTATACAAGAAGGGTACCTGTAAAAAGTACCACTTCGCGTTTTGGTATGCCTATACGTCATGTTCGTATTACTTCGCATTTTTCCCACAGAAGGTATCACCCTATCTTAAAACGTTATCGTCCGCACCATGGTACAGACTTTGGAGCAAGAAGAGGAACGCCGCTTCTTGCAGTAAATTCCGGGAGGGTAAGTTTTGCCGGTCGAATGGGCGGGTATGGGAAAGTGGTTAAAATTAAACATGGAAGCGGGTATGAATCACTCTATGCACATCAGAGTCGGATACGTGTAAAAAAAGGGCAACGTGTAAAGAAAGGTCAGATCATAGGATATGTTGGGAGTACAGGACGGAGTACAGGACCACATCTACACTTTGGGCTTATGAGATACGGAAAATGGGTCAATCCTATGAGAGTTTTACGTAAGAAGTCGATCAAAGATACTGTTTCCAAAACATTTACCAAATATAAAGATGTGAAGAGAACAAAATATAAAGAAGTCGTGATCAAAAATGCAAAAGAGAATAAGGCAAAACTTCTATCTTATGTAAGCAAAGAGAATACCCCGTTTAAATGGGAAGGGTATAAACAAACAAGTATGAGAGTCAAAGATGGCAGATCAGATCAAACACTTTAAACTTCAACCTTTAGAGAATGCGAATTTCATCGCTACATCATTAGCAACTTATGAACAAGAGGGTATCAAAAAATCATGGGAAGTGGTTCAAGCACATGACAGTGTAGCTATACTGATCTATCATAAAGAAAAAGAGTCATTTATCTTGGTAAAACAGTTCCGTCCTGCTGTCTACCTAAACAATGATAAAGGTATGACGATTGAACTTTGTGCCGGGATCGTAGATAAAGACCTCACGTTAGCCCAAATAGCACAAGAGGAGATAGAAGAGGAGTGTGGCTATGCGGTCCCTCTTCAAAGCATAGAGAGAATTACCTCTTTTCATACATCCGTAGGATTTGCGGGAAGTAAGCAGACACTTTATTTTGTTGAGGTTAACGAGAGTATGAAAGTCAGTGAAGGTGGTGGTGTTGACCATGAACAGATAGAAGTTGTCTATCTAGGTGTAGATCAAGCCAAGGATCTGATCTATGATGAAAACATAGCAAAAACACCTGGACTGATGTTTGCCTTTATGTGGTGGCTTGAAAACAAGATGAGTTAATCACAGTATCTTTTGAGAAGGCACTGATACGCTTCTATACGCCTGTCACGTAAAAATGGCCAAATATCACGTACTTCTTTCGTACGCTCATGCTCTATATCTGCATAGAGTATGGTTTCACTCTTTTCATCTGCATGTGCTAATATTTCTCCTTGCGCACCGCAAATAAAAGAGTTCCCCCAAAAACGTGTACCAGCCATCACACCTGAACTGTCAGCTTCAAAACCTACACGGTTACAACTGAGTACAGGTATACCATTGGCTATGGCATGGGATCGTTGTATGGTGACCCAGCTCTCTAGTTGTCTGGCTTTTTCTTCTTCACTGTCTTCATCGAACCAGCCTATGGCAGTAGGATAGATAAGAAGTTCAGCACCTTTAAGTGTCATAGCCCGGGCAGCTTCAGGGTACCATTGGTCCCAGCAGATCAGTACACCAAGTTTCCCTACAGAAGTTTCTATGGGCTCAAAACCAAGATCTCCCGGGGTAAAGTAGAACTTCTCATAAAACCCGGGGTCATCAGGTATGTGCATTTTTCTGTACATTCCTGCGACAGACCCATCTTTTTCAAAAACGACTGCTGTATTGTGGTAAAGGCCTGCAGTACGCTTTTCAAAAAGTGAAGTGACCAAAACAACTTCATTCTCTTTTGCGACCTGTGACCAAAACACTATGTCTTTTTCAAAATCATTCGCATAAGCAAAAAACTTCGTATCTTCACTTTGACAAAAGTACTCTGTTTGGTGCAGTTCCTGCAAGACAACAAGTTGTGCACCATTTTGTGCAGCTTCTTTTATCTGATCTACTGTGACTTGAAGGGTTTGTTCTTTATCATGATGATATGATTGTTGAATAAGTGCTGTTTTCATAGTATGATTTTAGCATAAAACACTATAATCAAAAAACAAATGACACAAAGGGTATGTATGGATTTTAAAAAAAGATATATGATACTTCTTTTGTCTAGCATCTTTTTCAGTGGTTGTGGTTCTCATGAAGTCTATAGAGAAAGCAGCATAGCTTCAAAACCCTATCATGCCCCTGTACTTAACAGCAATACAAAACAGATCTATTTAAATGCGATCAACAAAGCACGTAGTCAGGAAAGAAGTTGTGGAAGTGCAGGTAATTTCGCTTCTGCTGCTCCTTTGAAATGGAGTGAGGCACTATATAAAGCATCTTATGAACACAGTCATGATATGGCACGGAGTAAGCATTTTAGTCATATAGGCTCCTTTGGAACTTTTGATTGGACAGCGAATGTACAAAAGTTAGGAAAAGGTAGTAGTTTCAAGGAGCGTATAGAGAATAATGGGTATAAAAAATGGAAAAACATTGCGGAAAATATTGCAATGGGATCTTCAACAATAGATCAAGTGATGGTACAATGGCTTAGTTCAGATCAGCATTGTGCCAATATCATGAATCCTGATTTTACAGATGTCGGTGCTGCAAGTGTAAAAAAAGAAGGTACGCATTCAATCTATTACTGGACACAAACTTTTGCTGCACATCAGTAAGCAATTTGCATCGTAGAGCAGTGTAGGCTTCCCCCTTGTTCTATCAGTTTTAAACAGTTGATGGGAATAATTTCTTTACCTGGAAACATTTTTTTAAATAGCTCTCCCACTTTCGTGTCATTTTTATCACTATAGGTAGGGTAGATAAGGGCATCATTGGCAATAAGGAAATTGGCATAGGTCGCTGGTAGCCTTTCTCCAGTATCATTATATTTCGCTTCACACATAGGAAGAGGAATGAGAGTATAGGGATTCCCCTGAATCGTAGTAAAACTTTTCAGTTGTGCTTCCATCTTCTGCAGTGCTTCAAAATGTTCATCGTTTTCATCCTCACATTTGACATACATGATCGTTGTTTTATTGACAAACCGTGCCAAAGTATCAATGTGACTGTCTGTATCGTCTCCTGCTAGATACCCATGGTCTAACCATAAAACCCTCTGAGCACCTAAATAGGTTTGTAGCTTCTCTTCAACCGCTTCTTTACTCAGACCACCATTTCTATTGGGGTTACAGAGGCATGTGGAGGTAGTGAGTATGGTACCTTGGCCATCACTCTCTATTGAGCCGCCTTCCAGGACAAAGTCAATTTCCTCAAGAGGTGTAATACCAAGGTAACCTTTCTTGTGTAATGTTTTGTTGACAGCATTGTCAAGTGTAGCTTCAAACTTACCACCCCACCCATCAAACGTAAAGTCAAGAAGTTTTATTTCATTATCTTCCCTTAAACTGATATAGCCATAGTCACGTATCCAAGTATCATTGGTAGGTATTTCTATGAAAGTCATGTTACGAGTAGAGCAAAACATGTTTGAGATCTTTTCCTTATCTTTACAGATGATATATACGGCCTGACCATAAGCTATGGCCTGTGCAATACGGATAAAGGAAGAGAGATTTGACTCGAGTTCTGCTGGGTTGTCTCGATTATGCCAATCAGTCTCTTCATGAGGGAAAGAGAGGAGTACGAAACGTTGTTTTTCCCACTCTGCTGGCATCGTAACCATCTTACCCTCCTTTTTATTATCTATTTTGGTATAATCTCTTTATGGCATTTATTAGAATCAATAAACAAAATTTCTATCATAATCTTAACCAAATTGCACTAAAAACCGGCTCAGTTGAGAAGATCGCTATTGTCTTGAAAGACAATGCCTATGGCCACGGATTAGAGCTCATGGGAAAACTTGCATCAGAGTTTGGTATCAAACACGCAGTCGTACGAAAAACAGCAGAAGCTGAGTTGATCAAAACACTTTTTGATACGGTACTCATACTTGGTGACAGCATCATAAAAGACGTGAAATACGCTTTTGCTATTAATACCTTAGAAGATATCAAAAAAGCACAGCAAGGTGCAAAAGTAGAACTCAAAGTAGATACTGGCATGCATCGAAATGGTATTGCTTTGGATGAGATAGATGAAGCACTTGATCTGATAAAAGAAAATCATCTAGATCTTACAGGTGTGATGACACATTATCGTAGTGCAGATGAACTGGGTTCTGAACTCTTCTGGCAGCAAAAACAGTTTGAAATAGTGAAAAAGAAAGTTAAAAAAGCAGGTTTTACAGAGGTAAGGGTACATTCGCATAACAGTGCTGCCATTCTTCGTACGAAACATTTTGATGAGGATCTTGTTCGTGTGGGTATTGGTGCCTACGGATATAATGAATTACCAGACTCTTTTGATGAAGTTACACTACACCCTGTAATGACATTGCATGCGAAGAAGGTTTCAACTAGGGAAGTCAAAACTGGAGAACGTATAGGATATGGTGGAGACTTCATCGCAGCAAATGAAATGAGTGTATCTACCTATGATCTTGGGTATGGAGATGGATGGTGTAGAGGAGATGCGCAAAAACCGTACATTACAGCTGAAGGGTTGCCTGTATTGGGACGTGTCTCTATGGATTTTATTTCTCTTGAATCCGAAAAAGAAGTAGTTTGTGTGATGCGCAATGCACAAGTAGCTGCAAAGCAATTGGGAACAATTTCCTATGAAATTACTACAGCACTCTCTGCTGATATCCCAAAGGAAATTATCTAAAAGAAGTAAATTATAATTAAAACTTCTTAGTGACTATCTATTTAACTTATATGCTATAATCTAGATATACAATTTACTATGAAGGATAGATGATGAATGATAAATCCTCAGATGAAAATGAAATTAAAGACGACATTTGGTCACATGGAAAAGCTGTTTCTCACCTCACTTCGTCAGACAATAGCATGAGTGATAAGCGAAAAAAGGTGATCAAGCATGCACTTGAGTATGACATTATAGATATTCGAAGCTACAGAGGATACAAAGGTGACCTCTTGATAGAGATCACTACAATGGAAAATGATGTAGCTGAAGCTATTAAAAAAATTGCAGAGATCATAGGGTTAGAGGTTGAAATTCACCAGAATACTTTGTCAATTTATGAAGTGTATTGTATCTGCCCCTCTGAAAATTCATATGCATTAAAATAAGTGTTTTTTCAGATCGATGAAATGTGATTATTGCATCTGCAACAAAAGTGCCTCTTTGGCTTTTTCCCTTTCCGTTTTTGGACCTTCTTCTTGTAGAGGGGATTTTTCTATAGGTTGGTTGGGGTCTGTTACTTCAATAACGAGAAGTTTTTTAGGTTTTTCTTTTAAAACATCCGGAAGTTCGGGTTCTTCTTTTATTTGTACTATTTGATCGGTTGTAGGCGCAGTATGGCTATCACTTTTAATTTGAACTTCTTTATCCTGTGTCACTTCAGTTACTGTATAAAACCATAGATAGCCAATACCAGTCACAACAATAACGATAAATATCCAGTTTAAAAAAGCACCTTTTTTAGATGATGTTTTTTCAGGCTTGGGAATAAGATCATCCATAGCAGTACTTTGAGAAGTCTCTCTGTTCTCATCAGCAATTTCTTGAAATATACTATGTAAAAGTACATCTTTGGTGACCTTAGTATCATTTTGTTTTGAGGTTTTCACTGTTCTTCTTTTTTAGAATTTTAACTATAGTTCATTTTGAACGTAAAAATATGTATGAAAGTTGATTGTATACTTCTACTGCTTAAAGTATGAAACTGATAGTATTGATACTGTTTTTGATAGTTATTTTGGTGGAGATGAGGGGAATTGAACCCCTGTCCTAAAATAGATAGAACCATGACTCTACATGCTTAGTCAGTGTTGTTAATTTTAATCCTGCTTTGTACGACACTCAAAACTTTACAAGACGAGCTAAAATTCTCACACCCTGGCATAGCTTCCAGGGAGCATAGTCATCAGATGTTATACTTCAAGATCCGGTTAAGATGACACTCACCGGCGAAGCAGTCCTCCGCGTTAGCGGGGTTAATGACTTACGCTACTGCGTAAGCTGGACGATAATCTGTATTGTTTGCGTTTAAATGCGTGTGGGCCGCGTAACGGAATTGCCCAGTCCGACATGCACATAGCCCCGACTACTCCAGTCGAAACCAAGTCATCCCCATATCTGAAAGATGGTGGATATTAACACATTTAAGTTACTTTGTCAATAGGCTAACAATAGAGCTACGTACAATCAAGTATTTACTGCTTTAAACTATCGATCAGTTGTGCAGCAGTCCCAGCTTTTTGACTGTGTGGCTGATAGAGATAATTGTGTACTTTTTCAGGTATGTGTTCAGGTTTTTCTAGTGATTCAAACTCTTCTTTTGCGGATTGTTTGGCTTTGAAAAGCGCCATTTGTACACGAGAGTAAAAGTTTGCTGCCCCTTCACCTGATGTTTCAATAGCAAGGAAATTGGCCTCAGGGAAACGGCTTGTGATAAGTGACTGCACACCATCAGAGACTGAAGAAGAGGGCATACATCCAAAAGGTTTCACTGAGATGACAAGGTGAGCGATATTCTCTTTGACACTTTCAATAAGATGTGCAACTTCCAAATGTCCTTCTCCCCCTTCACAATCGAGTGTATAGTATTCTTTACTGAAATTTGCCAGTTTGTCCATATCAGGTATCTCGTAGTCATGTAGACCTATGGCTTTGGCATAGAGGTTGAAGTGTGTTTTGATGGCTATTTTACCTATCTTGAGAAGTAGTCTTGTTTTGACAGAAGAGAAGTCTATTTTTTTTGCACCTTCTACTTGTAGGGATTCATTCTTCAGTACATCACGTTCTGCTTCCCAAAGACTTAACATAAGCCGATTCAGAATAGGTTGGGGGATGCACTCTGCACCCTCTGACTCCAAAAATCTATGTAGATGATAGTTACCGTCACCTTCTGTCATGGCTGCCCAGAACTCACCCATGACCATCACTTTGGCTTTAGGCTGTAGACGATCAAGTTCAACTTTTTCTAAGACCTTGCGACATCTCCACATGGTTTTTGTCAGATTCTTCTTTTCTAAAAATGCTTCAATGACCAGATCTCTACATCTCTCTATAGCCGAATCAACACTTCCTGCTTCTACTTCATAAGGACGCATTTTGTAGCCCAGTATATTGATGATATCACCGATGATCACAGATTTAATGAGTGTGACAAAAAACTTAGGCGTGAAGTTCAAGATCCCATCATCAATGTCGTCTCCCTGAAAGATACCTTTGTCATGTTCAAAAGAGGTAATCCTGAATCCATCAAAACCGGCATCCCTCAAGGCTTTTTTGTATTCGGTGATGTACATACCGAAACGGCAAGGACCACAACCTCCAGCTGTGATATAGACGTACTTTCGTACGATCTCTTCACTGCTCAAGCCTTTTTCATCACGAAGATTCTGAAGATATTTGACAAGGTTACCCACTGTGAAGTAAGTAGGATTACACTGGCCTCGGTTCCCGTAGGCTTTACCTTTTTGAAATGATTCAAAATCAGGGTTTGGCATGGAAATGTAGTTTTCACCCATAGACTGTAAGGCAGCTTGTATAAGTTGGTCCTGTAGAATAGTGAGTCCTCCCGAAAGCATGATAGTCTCTTCCTTAGGGGCATACTCTATAGGTTTGTGCGGTACATCCCGCCATTGTGTCTCGGAACTGTTTATGAAATCAAGATTTCCATTACGCTCTTGGGATTTGATACTACTGCATTTGGCATTCATACTAATACTTCCTCTTTTGCTTGTTCATTATTAGGTTTTACTTCATCGGTTTCTTTGTTTATCAATCTTTTTTGATACTGCTCCAGTGTATAGGCAAAGGTTTTGACCCTTATTTTGATGGAGCCTCCCGGCTTGTTCGCATCAATGTCATGCAGGGTTAAGTGAGGCGTACGGCTTGCACCAAGAATTTTGTCGATAATGGCATAGGTAGGCGCATCATGTCCGCATTTGAAACTTGAAAGATCAAGAACTGCAATGTTGGGGTGGCGTGCTGCAAACTTGGCTGCCCAGACTTTTTGTGCAGAGTTGGTAGAAAAGTTCTCTGCCCACACATCACGAATATCATAAGGTGATTCAATATGTCCATGACTGACATCATCTTTAAAATACTCCATCAGATACGTTTCATCTTTAGGAATGGCGCGCATGGAGAGTGTTTTAAACCCTAAAGACTGAAACTCATCGAGTACTTCGTGGTTGAGTCCAGGATCAGAATGGTAAGGACGTCCCAACAGTAGGATGACTATCTCATCATTGGCTACAGCTTCATCAAGAATGGCACGTCCCTCTTTCATGATATCTTCATCATTTTTATCTAAAGCTTTCCAGGCCTGCTCAACTGCCCAGTCGTTTTCATCTTCTGTGATACGCAGTTTGGTTCCCCAAGTAGCAAAAAGTTGTTTTTTAAGTAAATCACGGTTGTCAAAATTAAGCGCATCTTCTACATAGTCTATACCTTTTTCTTCAAAGAGATCCTTCTCTTTTGTAAAAGCAGAATAGACTACTTTTGGCGTACCTGCAATGATGGGACACGAGGTTTGTCCCATCGTATGTTTAACATAGCCAGGCAATTGTGTCACGGCAGGGAACCACATATGATCAAACTGTTTTTTTGCAAATTTTTTATCATACATCAGAGCGTAGACATGAGACTGTGCCACTTTGGCCGGGTAACAGGAGTCAACAGAACCGTATTTTGCACCTTCCAAGAACATGTCTTCATTTGAAAAACCTGAAAACTGTATGTGTAAAGGATCAATATCCAGTGCTTCCAGGTAAGTACGTAAAAATGGAGCCAGAGAGTAAATATTGAGTACTTTAGGTATGGCTATCTTCAGGTTCTTTCTGTGTTTTTTACTCTCTTCACTGCTTAATACAAAGTTTCGTTTTACTTCTTTTCTCAGTGTAGGTCCCCAGCCACCCAATGTCACTTTAACTTGTTGTTCTTTGATCTGAGTTGTTGATGTTGGTTTCTTTTCAAGGTTATAGGTCGGAGCAAAAAGAGAGATAGACTCTTTTTTTACAAGGTTGGGTGTGCTCTGTTGTAGATCTTTTCTACTCTCTTTGAGTTTCTTAAGCGCTTCGTGAGATTCAACGGTTCCCTCTTCACACGAGAATCCAGCGATGTAACGTACAGTATCAGAGGAAGGTGTTTGTGTGTCAATGAAGGTACGTGAACAGTTGATGCTGCAAAAGTGACAGCGTGTACTCTCATCGGTTTTGGAAGTGTAGGTCATCTGCAATGCCTCTTGCATACCGACGAAGGTTGCATACCCTTTTTCTTTTACTGTATCTCTCGCTTCCAGTGCTGCACCATAGGCACCTGCTTCTCCTGGATGAGGATGCACATCTACTTTTGCATGCGGTACTTTATCCTTGATGTAATCCACTTGTGACTTGAGGGCTGCTTGATTGTATTGGGTACCGCCCTGCAGTACAAAGTGATCTCCAAATGCAGCCAAATTAGGGGCCTGTACGACATACTGCCATACATTTTTAGGTAAGACTTTTGCAATGCCTGCAAAGAGTTCTTCTTTGGTATATCCCTCTTTTTGGAAGTTGACCCTATCTGTGTCAAGAAAGACAGCACATCCATAGTTGAACATAGGCGCCTGTTTGGCGGCAAAGGCTGTATCTGCGTAACTTTCTACAGGAACACCAAATTGTTTTGCCATGCTTTGAAGCAGGGTACCGTTACCCGCAGAACACTGGTTGGAGAGACGGAAGTTCTTCATCATGCCGTTCTCCATAAACAGGACTTTAATATCCTGCCCTCCAATGTCACAGATAACATTGATGCTCTCTCCAAACATTTTTTGGGCACTTTTCATATGTGCGATGGTTTCGATGATATTCGCATCTGCTTTCAGTGCCCCTTCAAGTACATCCGCAGCATAACCTGTCACACCTAAGCCTTGAATGTCATAGAAACGATTTGGGTCTTGCGCTTCTATTTTTTGCAACAATTCCAGTGTATCAATGATGGGATTACCTTTAGAGAGTTGATAGACCTTTAAAAGCAGTTCTCCATTTTCATTACACAAGACCGCTTTTGAAGAGGTAGAGCCACCGTCAATACCTAAAAAACAAGTGGTTTTCTCTTTGAGTACAGGCGGTGTAAAATCTTTAATAGTATAGGCATCTTTAAAAGCCTGTAACTCTTCTGGACTGGAAACCAGAGGGGCATCATTGTTGTCATTTTGTGTCATACCACCTGTGTCAACCAGTGTTTTGAGTTGTATAAGCCCTGTGAAAGATCTGTCATGGTTCGCTTCACCTTCACCAAATATGACCGCTCCTAAAGCAGCGTAGTACTGAGCATTTTCAGGTACGATGATGAGTTCATCTATGTTTTCTTTACTGTATGCCACACCTCTCTCATCCCAAAGTTCGCTGATACGCATCCGCCAGCACTCTTGCAGAAATGGCAGATAGGTGTTAGGTCCTCCAAGAAGTAATACTTTAGGCATAAGGGTGTTACCTCGTGTCAATACAGTAAGGTTTTGCATGACGATGGCATCGGCAAGTGAGTTCATGATCTCATGAGAAGGTACAGAAGTTTTGACGAGGTTTACGATATCTGTCTCTGCAAAGACCCCGCATTTTGCTGCGACATGGTGTAGTTTGTCTGTTTCAAAGGAGAGTTTTTGCACATCCTCACTCTCCATACCTACTTTCATCGTACATTTTTCGATGGTAGCCCCTGTTCCTGAAGCACACTTGTCATTCATAGAGGTCAGTACAGACTTTTTACCATCCTCACTGACCTTAAAGTGCATGATCTTCGCATCCTGTCCACCGAGTTCCACTACGGCTCTTACATCAGGATGCAAATGTTCCACAGCAAGGACCACTGCATTTACCTCTTGGACAAAACGCGCATTGATCGTCGGCGCTATACGGGTCGCTCCAGAACCTGTAATGTAGACTTTGTCTATTTTGTTATACTGATCAGGATGTGTTTGAGAAAGTTCTTGAAGAAGTCTTAAGAGTGTTGGCGCCTGTTTGGTGTCATGAGGGGTATAGGCTTTTTGGAGTATGTTAAAGTACTCGTCACACAGTACGTACTTAACGGTCGTTGAACCAATGTCAATGCCTAGTGCGTATTTATCTATGTGAATCTTTGTCATATTTGATGTCCTTAGAGGCACTCTTAAATGCCCATATTATCCATAATATACCTACAATTATATAAGGTATACTTAACATTTGTCCAGTAGTGAAAGGAAGATCTGTTGTGTATGTCGCCTGTCTTGTTTTGGTATATTCTAAAAAGAAACGTGTGGAAAACATGGTCACTAAAAACAGACCAGGTATGATCTTTGTCGCAAATGCAGGGGTGACTTTACGGTAGATAGCAACCAAAAGTACGAACATGAGGAGGTACGAAAAGGCTTCATAGAGTTGAACAGGGTGTCTGGGTACCATATCTACTTTTGCAAAGATGATCGCCCAAGGTTTGTCACTTGGAAGTCCAAGGATCTCAGAATTGAAAAAGTTACCGATACGTACAGAAGCGGCGATGACCGTACCAGCGATAGCTGTACGTGAAAGTACCCACATATATGGTGTATTGTAGCGTTTTGAGAAGAGATAGAATGCTATAAGTACACCCGCAAGACCACCATGACTGGCAAGACCGCCTTTCCAGACTTTAAGTATCTCAATGGGATGAGAAAGATAAAATTCAGGTTCATAAAAGAGACAATGTACCAAACGGGACCCCAGTACTGTACCTACCATAGCATAGATGAGCATAGCATCAAGTTCAGCAGGATCCTTTCCTTCACGTTTGTATATCTTGGTCAAGATCAAAAGCCCTAGAAAAAATGAGCCCACGAAAAGTACGCCATACCAACGTAGCTGTAAGGGACCTAATTCTAAGATATTGGGATTGATGTTCCAGATAAAATGTTCCATATGGTATAAACCTTTGTATAATTAGGAGTATTATACTCTAACTTCTTTAATAGGATTTTATGATGAATTAGAGGGGATGTGCAGAGGTAAAGAAAGAGAAGATCAGCTGTTGATCTTCTCTTTGATCTCTTTGGCAAGTGCAGAGATCTTAGTGATCTTCTGTGTATCACTTAAACTTTCATCTGAAAGTATTTTGACAAAAGCAGAACCAACGATAACACCATCAACACCTTTGGCTTTCTCTTTGGCAGTATTTTGATCCACACCAAAACCTACATAGACAGGGGTGTCTGTAAACGCTTTGATATCGGTGATAATAGGCTGAAGGTCTTCACTTTCTCCAGAACCTGTGATACCGGTATAGGCTACAAGATAGATAAACTTTTTTGCATCCGTAACGATCTGTTCTATACGTGCTTTTGTATCGGTAGGTGCGATGAAGTCTATGAGGCTCAGTCCAGCTGCTTCTATAGTCGGTTTATATGGATTAGCCTCTTCCAATGGCAGGTCGGGAATAATGAAACCGTTGACCCCTGCTTTATTGGCCTCAGTGATGAAGGTATCTATGCCTCTGTGATAAAAAGGGTTGAAGTATCCCATCCATAACGTATCTATATGGGGAGCGATCTTTGCAGAAGCTTCAAAAAGATGGTCAAGTTTAAAACCATTTTCGAGGGCTTTGAGGTTTGCTTTTTCGATGACAGGACCATCTGCGACAGGGTCAGAAAAAGGCATACCCAATTCAAGTGTATCTACACCTGCTTCAGCCAAAGCTAAAGCGGCATCAACTGTAAATTCCAATGAAGGAAAACCGGTAGTAATATATGCAACTAAATTTTTATGATTCGGCATTTAATGTCTCCCTGCATTCAATTTTAATTTTTATCAATATGGGCTCTTTTATGTCAATATGTAATATATTTTTGTTATTATACATTTTTTAGATAAAATGAGTAAAAATTATATGATGTATGTAGGAAGACTATGAGTATTCATACCCCAAAAATAGAAGAAAAAGTAACTTTAACGACCATTGGAAAGATGAAAGGTGTTGAACCTATTACCATGGTGACAGCGTATGATGCGTTGTTTGCACAGCTTTTTGACGGTGAAGTAGAGATGATACTTGTCGGTGACAGTTTAAATATGAGTTTTTTAGGAAAAGAAGACACACTTTCTGCAACCATGGATCAGATGATCTACCATACCCAAGCGGTGTGTAATGGTGCAACATTGCCTGTCATCGTACTAGACATGCCTTTTGGTACCTACACATCACCTGAAGTGGCAGTCAAAAATGCAACGAGAGCATACCAAGAGACCAATGCACAGGCAGTAAAGATAGAAGGCGGTAAAGAGAGAGCGCACATTGTTGAAGCGCTTACACAAAACTCTATCGCAGTTCTTGGACACATAGGGCTGATGCCACAGTTTTTACGCAGTGACGGTGGTTATAAAATACGAGGGAAAGACCAGGCTGACATAGATGCACTGGTTGAAGATGCAAAAGCACTTGAAGCAGCAGGTGTATTTGCCATTGTGGTTGAAGGGGTTAAAGAAGAAGCTGCTAAGGCGATCACAGAAGCTGTTTCTGTACCAACCATCGGTATAGGTGCTGGGAATGTGACAGATGGACAGGTACTTGTCTGGAGTGATATGTTCGGGTTCTTTGAAGCATTTAAGCCCAAGTTCGTCAAACAGTATTTTGATGGGGCAGCAAAGATACGTGAGGGACTTGAAAACTATCGTAATGATGTCAAATCCAGAGCATTTCCAAGCTCGGAGTATACCTATTAATGGAACGGATGGTTGAAATAGAGCGTTTTGATGATGAAGTTTCTTATGAGTCGACGCTTCGTCCCAGTTCTTGGGATGAGTATATTGGTCAGGAGAAGATCAAAAAAAATTTAAAAGTTTTTATAGAAGCGAGTAAAAAAAGAGAAGAAGCATTGGATCACATCCTCTTTTTTGGACCTCCTGGTTTAGGTAAAACGACCATAGCGAACATTATCTCTTCGGAAATGGGAGCCAATATTAAAACCACAGCTGCACCGATGATAGAAAAAGCAGGAGACTTGGCAGCGCTCCTGACCAATATCGAAGAGGGTGATATTCTTTTTATAGATGAGATACACCGTATGTCTTCAGCCATAGAGGAGATACTCTATCCGGCCATGGAGGATTTTCGTTTAGATATCATTATCGGTTCTGGTCCTGCCGCACAAACGGTCAAGATAGACTTGCCGCGTTTCACGCTCATCGGGGCAACAACAAGAGCCGGAATGCTTTCCAACCCTCTAAGAGAACGTTTTGGCATGCATTTTCGTATGCAGTTCTATACGCCTGATGAATTGGCAAAAATTGTTTCTCAAGCATCCCAAAAACTGGAAAAACCGACACAGCATAATGCGGCGACTGAAATAGCACGCAGAAGCAGGGGTACACCGCGTATTGCCCTTCGTTTGCTTAAACGTGTAAGAGACTTCTCCGAAGTGGCCAATGAAGAAGAAGTGACTTTTAAAAGAGCGCAATATGCTTTGGATGAACTGGGTGTCAATCACTTAGGGTTTGATGAACAGGATATACAGCTTTTGGAGCTGCTTGTTTCTGCAAAAAACAAACCTATGGGCTTGAGTACCATAGGGGCAGCACTGAGTGAAGATGAAGGTACGATCGAAGATGTCTTGGAGCCGTATCTTATAGCCAACGGCTATATTGAAAGAACGGCACGTGGTCGTATCGCTACACAAAAAAGCTATGAACACTTTAAGCTTGGCGGGTTGAAGGACGGACTTTTTGATAACGAATAAAAGTATCATGATCACCATGCTTTTTATGCTTTCGCTCGTTGGGGCGTATAGCATCTATAGACCATTTCTTCTTTCTATCGTTGTGGCAATGTTGTTGACTATGGCAACGTATAACTTGACAAAAAAATTGAACAGATATTTTGATTCCAGAAAGGTAAGTGCTATTTTTACTTTAGTGCTTCTGATAATGATACTTTTTGCACCTATTGTCTATATGGCAACCATAGGCGTAGGGTATATCGCTGAGCTGGATGTAAAAACGATCAATGAAGTTACCTCTGTTGTGAAAGAGTTCATGCAGAAGATACCGTATGTCAAAGAGTGGAGCCAGATAGGTCTGAGTGATGAAAAGATCGCAGAGTATATACAGGAATCAACCTCCTATGTGACAACAGCAGGAAGCGCAGGACTGGGCTTTGTGAAAAATATGGTGCTTGTACTGATCTTTTATTTCATCTTCAACTTCTATGGGGAAGGATTTTTTGATCTGATACGCGCATTGATGCCTGTGAGCAGTGCAAGAAGTTCCAAGATGATCCATGAAGTCTCTTCTACAATGGAAGTGGTTTTTTACTCTATCGTCGTCACTGCTATTTTTGAAGGATTCCTTTTTGGGATCATGGTAAGTTATTTTGGGTTTAACGGACTGCTTTTTGGTGTGATCTATGGGTTTGCATCACTGATACCCATCATTGGCGGCGCAGTGGTTTGGGTACCTGTAGCACTTTACTCTTGGAGCCATTCGGATGCCAATACAGCTATTTTTATTGCAACATACTCAATTATCGTGATCTCTATCATCGCTGATACATTCGTTAAACCAGTGATCATTAAGATTATTAAAGAGGATCTGCTCAAGAGTACTATTGAGATCAATGAGATCGTTATATTCTTCTCTATTATAGCAGGGATGAGCACATATGGATTCTGGGGAACTATCCTGGGGCCTGCGATCACATCATTCTTGATAGCGATTACTAAAGTATATATAGATTATAATCATAAAGAACAAAGTAAAATGACTACTGAAGTTAGATAAGGAAAACATCATTATAAAAATACTCATTATAGAAGATGATCCGGAATTAGCACTCATCTTAACGAATTACCTCACAAAGTATGATATGGAGGTGATAGGCGCGGAGGATCCTTATATAGGACTTTCACTCTTAACACAGCATGAATTTGATCTTATTATTTTAGATCTTACATTGCCAGGTATGGATGGGTTGGAGGTTATTCCAAAGATACGGGAGATAAGCAATATCCCTATCATCATCTCATCGGCAAGAGATGACATTACTGATAAAGTGATCGGTATGGAACGTGGTGCAGATGATTATATGCCAAAACCTTATGATCCTAGAGAACTTGTAACGCGTATCAAAACGATCTTAAGACGCACACACAGTGTGGATGAAAAAGCACCGGAAAAAGAAGCACTTTTCGTTGCAGATCCCAGTGCCAGAGAGATCAGGTTTAAAGGCAAGTCATTAGAACTTACTGCAGCAGAGTATGACATCCTTGGGATGCTTTTACAGCATAAAAACGGTTCTGTTTCAAGAGAGCAGCTTTTGTATGAAAGTGAACATATTGATGATGACAGTTCTATAAAAAATATCGATGTTATCATTTCACGTATACGACAGAAGATCGCGAAGATAGACCCTGATAATGTGTATATCAAACCAATTCGTGGTGTGGGATACCTTTTAACAGATAGAGTATAATGAGAAACTTATCTGTAACGACGTTTATACATATCCTTTTTTCTGTAGCGATCTTGATCTTGATCACTACATTTATGCTTTTTCTCTCCTGGGACAAAGACCGACGCAAGATCGACGAGTATAAACGCTATCAACTCATCTCTATTACATTTCTCTCAAAACTACAGCTTAATCCAGGAAAAGAAGCCTTAGATGAGCTCTATAAAGATCTACGTGTAAAAGCAGTTTCACCAAAGAAAAGCATAGGCATAAAAAAACAGATCGAGGGAGAAGGTAAAACGGTATTTACAGGGGGTTCTGCACTGGGACAGGTAAGAGTGTTTGAAATAGAAGATGAACACTATATCTATGTACAGCGTATGGAACACAACCTTTTACTGCAGGATGATAGGCCTGAAAAGTATTATTTTGAGATAGCTTTAGCATTAGGTATCTTTCTCATCGGGGTACTATTTGTACTCTATTTGGCTGTTTTAAGAAAACTCTATCCACTTAAAAAATTACATAAACAGATTCAACGGTTTGCCCAGGGTGATATGCAGACACGTATCACCTATCTGTATGATGACGAGATAGGTAAGATCGCCAAAAGTTTTGATGATGCTATTGTGCATATCAATAACTTGAGCAAATCTAAAAACCTTTTTATGCGTAACTTGATGCATGAGCTTAAAACACCTATTACCAAAGGGCGTATTATTGTTGAAATGATGGAAGATGAGCAAAGCAAAAAGATACTGGTACGTGCCTTTGAACGGATGAATGAACTTATCTCAGAACTTGCAGAGATCGAGAGAGTGACAACCAGGAGTTTCGAGCCTACCTTTGAGTATGTGATGCTTGATGAGGTGATACGAAGAAGTCAAGAACTCTTAATGGTCAGTAAAGATTACATTACCATAGATGTCAATAATATTGCATTAGCCACAGATGTAAAACTGCTCTCGTTAGCCATTAAAAATTTACTGGATAATGGTATAAAATACAGTAAAGATAAACATGTGGCACTTAGATCAGTAGGTGACAGTATGGAGATCAGTTCCAAGGGTGAAAAGTTGCAACATCCATTGTCTTACTATGTTGAGCCTTTTTCACAAGAAGAGAAAAGAAGTTCTGGTTTTGGACTCGGGCTTTATATCGTACATAGTATTTTGGAAAAATTGGGTTGCGGATTGGACTATAGATATGAAGAGGGAAAGAATATCTTCATTATAAAGGCAGGAGATGCCTGCCGTTTTGGTTAGGTGATTCAGAAGATTTAATCTTTAAGTGCTTCAGCGATAAGCTCTAGAGGATTTTTAAAGATAGTCTCCACCTCTGCATTGTTTAAAGCTTCACTCAGCTGTACTCTACAAGCAGAACACTCAGCACTCACATACTCTGCTTTGGTTGCCTTGATCATGGCTGCTTTAGGCTTTCCTGCCGCCTCTGCAAAGTGAAACTTCTCTGTTTGCATGGTCACGCCACCAAAACCACAACAACGGTTAGGCTCACTCATCTCTACCATAGGGTAGTTAGGTGCTAAGAGGTTTCTTGGTTCCTGGTAGATGCCTTGTACTTTTCTGGCATGGCAAGGATCATGATAGGTCACTGCATCATCAAACTTTTTACCTTTTTCCTGAAGCATGGTTTCCAGTTCAGTGTTATCATGTAACCAAGCTGTTGCCATATGGATCTTATGGGCTACTTTCTGTGCACGCTCTTTCCATTCAGGCATATCATGATTTTCAAAAAAGACTTGCCAGTCATGTTTGATCATCGCTGAACAGGTTGCTTCGGGAATGAGCATTGCATCGCACTCATCCATGAAACTTTCAAAATACTCTATATTTTTCTTCGTCATATACTCTACAGAGCTCATATCTCCTGTAAAGTAGGCTGGTGCACCACAGCAAAGCTGTTTTTTCGGGATAAAGACATCGATGTTCAATTTAGCCAGTATATCGACAAGTGAGTCACCGATATTGGTATAGTTATAGTTGGCCAAACAGCCAATGAAGAGTGCCACACGAGGATTTTTCTTCTCTTGTGAGCTTGCCGGTATCTCTTCAGGATAACTGTTTAAAAAGCTGGTTTTGGCCATAGACGGAAGCAATCTTCCTTTTTTAACCATAGGCAGAGAGAACCTTGCTCTTAGTCCTCTGTCTTTGTCATCTTGCGCCAAGGCACAGGTTTTGAACATATATCCGAACTTCATCACAAAGTCCATGATCTTTCGGTTACGCAGTAGGAAGAAGAATCCGCGTTTGAACCATGCGATACCAAACTTTTCTGCGATATCTGCACGCACCTCTTCTATCACCATATCGGTTGCCAATGAGTTAGGACAGACATCCACGCAGTTGGTACATAAAAAACAACTTTCAAAGATGTTCTTTGCATTTTTGTCTAATTCCAAATGTCCTTGCTGATAGGCACCTAAAAGATCGATGAATCCACGAGGAGAGGTTGTCTCATCTGGATTTACCTGGTGGATGGTACAAACAGGGATACATTTACCGCATTTGATACAGTCATCACTTGTTTTAGAAAAATTAAAAATGTCTTCTAGTTTTTTACTCATTGTTTTTTGTATTTCCTCTTAAACTGTTTTTGAAAAGCTTTTTTTGCTTTGTGCGTACTTTTTCATATAGGCATCAAATGGCATGGCTATATTTCGTATGAGCAGTGTACCTGTGGTACTTACGCTTATCTTATCTTCAGTGATGGTGACCAGGTCAGCATCTACAAACTCTTGCAATGCTTCTAATGCGTCTGCAAAGTATGTTTTAAAGTCTATATGATGCTCCGCTTCCACTCTTTTCATATCTATAGAAAAATTTGCCATAAGCTCCATGATGACTGCTTTACGAAGGAAGTCATCATCACTCAGATTCACCCCTCTTTCAAAAGGCAGTTTCCCTGCATCAAGCGCTGCTTCATACACCTTCATATCTTTGGTATTCTGCGCATAATAACGCTCACCCTCACCAATACTGGTAAGACCGATACCTACAAGATTCGCACCGCCTTTGGTGGTGTACCCTTGGAAGTTACGGTGAAGTTCACCTTTCTCTATAGCAGCAAAAAGTTCATCTTCAGGTTTTGCAAAGTGGTCCATTCCTACCATTTTATATCCATTACCTTCAAAAAAGTCAATGGTGTATTGGAAGATCTGCAGTTTTACATCCGGTGTGGGTAGGGTAGTTTCATCAAACTTACGTTGTGTTTTCATGAGCCAAGGTACATGGGCATAGTTAAAGACCGCTACCCTGTCAGGATTGAGTTGCGTTGAGAGTTCAAGTGTGCTCTTAAAAGTTTCCAGTGTTTGATAGGGTAATCCATAGATGAAATCAGTGTTGATAGAGTTTATCCCATACTTTCTAGCCAGATCTACAGCTTTTTGCGTGAGTTCCAAAGGTTGCACCCGGTGGATCTCTTTTTGTACTTCCTCATCCAGGTCCTGTACACCGAAACTGATACGGTTAAAGCCATGTTTCTGGAAAACCTTCATTTGATCTTCGTTAAAGAAGCGAGGGTCTATCTCACAACTTATCTCAGCTTCATCACTCCAGTTTGGAAATTTTGATTTGATGTAGGTAACGATCTCATCAAGCTCAAAGGCTTTGTAATATGTCGGTGTACCTCCACCAAAGTGAAACTGTATGACTTCACGAGATGTATCGATGTGTTGGGCCAAGATATCGATCTCTTTTTTCAAGTATTCTATGTATCTTGAGAGCTTTGCCTCTTTAGAGGTAAAAACAACATTACACCCGCAGAAGTAACATGCGGATCTACAGAAGGGGAGGTGCACATAGAGTGAGAGTTTCTCTTTCGAGTTTTCCAAGTAATGTATATAGTCATCATATTTGAAATCATCATTGAATTCCAGGGCTGTCGGGTAAGATGTGTATCTTGGTCCCGGTTTGGAATATTTACTGAATTTTTCGAAATCTATGTTACTCAATGTTTGTTCCTTTTGAAGAATGGATTTCTTCTGTATCTTTGTTATTCTTCTCTACTTTTTTAGAAAAAGTAGGCAAAAAGCGTCGTTCCTCTCGAATCGCTTCGCTTACACGGGCGTTCGGAACGACATTATTTTATAGGGAAGAGAATAGCGTTATTTGTCTCTTTGGCTGTCTAGCCAGACCATGATGCCTTTTTGGGCATGCAGTCTGTTTTCTGCTTCGCTGAAAATCACATCTGCATGTTGTTCAAATACTTCTTCACTGACCTCATACCCTCTATAGGCAGGTAAGCAGTGTAAGAAGATAGCATCTGGCTTTGCCAAAGACATCATTGCCTCATCCACCATGTATCCCTCAAAGGCTTTCATACGGATCTCTTTTTCATCTTCCTGTCCCATAGAAACCCAAGTGTCAGTTGTTACGACATCACATCCTTTAACGGCCTCTTTAGGATCGTTACCAAAAGTGATCTTTGCACCGCTCTGCTTGGCTATTTCAAGTGCATCTTTTACGATAGCTTCATCACATTCATATCCTTCAGGTGTAGCGACTCTCAGTTCAAATCCGAGTTTCGCTGCAAGCATAAGCCATGAATGTGTCATGTTGTTTCCATCACCTACATAGGCTACTACCGGGTCTTTGTCTTTGCCGTTTTCTATCATGGTAAGGTAGTCGGTCATGAGTTGTACAGGGTGGTACGAGTCAGTAAGACCATTGATGACAGGGACTTTAGAGTAGTGCGCGAACTCTTCAAGTTTTGACTGTTCAAAAGTACGTATCATCACCATGTCAACCATGCGGCTGAT
>CAWCLM010000013.1:0-144310 GCA_963796395.1 Sulfurovaceae bacterium | reverse complement strand
GGTATTCTTTGTGCCAGACGGATCCACTGAAATACAGGTTTTACACTTGGAAGAAGGTTATTTCCAGGATTACCGTCAGAGTGAGCGATCCCCCATGCTATGGATTCCACTTTACCATTAAGCGGTGTGTCTGGATACGCCAGAAGTGTGACTCGTGCTTCATCTCCTACTTTAACATCAGGAATGGCATCTTCTCTAAAGAAACCAAATACCCAGTAAGAATTTTCATCTACCAGTGCCAAAATGGCTTTGTTAGCGGATGCCTGTGAACCTATCTGGAAATTTATGTTTGAGACATATCCATCCACTTCTGCATACACTTTTGTATAAGAGAGATTGAGTTTTGCCGTGTTAACTGCTTCTGTAGATGAGTCAATATCTGCCAATGATTTAAAATAGTTGGTTTCATTACGAACAAGATCTTTCTGTGATACTGCACCTTTATCTTTAGCATAAATGTTTTTAACACGTTCATACTCTATCTTTGTTCCCTTAGCAGCTTCAAGAGTACGTTGTAGTCTAGCCTCTGCCTGATTGAGTTTCACTTGATATTGTGAAGGGTCTATCTCAAAAAGAAGGTCTCCTGTTTTAACTTTTTGATTGTCTACTACATGTATCTTAGTTACCATACCGTTCACACGTGGTGTAACCTGGATCACCTGTGTACGTACCTGTCCGTCACGTGTCCATGGATTATCTATATAGTCTCTATATTTGTTGTATGCAAAAAATGCAGCTGCACCTAATATCGCAAGTGTCAGTAATATCTTTATAATTTTCTTCATAATTAACCTTTAAAATTTAATCCAAAATGTATCTATTAAAACGACATAGAGTGCCATGATCGCGATAAATACATAAGAGGGTGCATAGAGATAACGTGTGAGTTTCAGTTTATTCAGCACCATCACAGTAACAAGTGCTGCTAAAAAAGCTAGCAAAGCTACCAGTATCAATGGTGAGTAATAGACATCACCGATAGAAAGTTCATGTGGAAAAGGGTTTGTCATTATCTCATTCCTTCCGGTAGACGTGTCATGTTCTCATCAAGATATCTGTCCCAATCCACACGTTGCTTCATCTTTTCAGCCGTATCTGCTGAAAGGTAAGATTTACCCTTACTTATCTGCCATCCGCCACCTAATGCTTTATAGAATGCGATGGTTTGAAGAGACAAATTACCCTTGATAGAAGCATATCTATCTTGTGTACTTGTTAACTTCTCGACAGTATTAAGCAAACGCTGATAACTTACCAATCCATCATTGTACTGAATCACAGAAATATTAAATGCACGGACTGTTGCATCTACTGCACTTTTAATCTCTTTTTGCTGTTTTTGTACCCAAGTATAACTCTCAAGCGCATTGGAAACTTCAGAAACAGCAGTGAGTACACTGTTATTATAGTTAACCAGACTCTCTTCAAACACTGCATCTTGTAGTCGGATCTGATTTTTGATGCGACCGTATTGGAAGATATTCCATGAAAATGCCGGTCCTATGGCAACACCAAGTGCATCAGATCCTGAAACCCATGAGCCACTGGCATTATTGCTATTAAGACCTATATTTCCAAAAAGTGAAAAGCTCGGGTAAAGTTCAGCCATTTTTGAACCTATTAGTGCACTGTTGGATTGTACACGATATTCGGCCACTTTAATATCTGGTCTTCTTGTAAGCAAATCTGCATCTATCTTATTGTAAGGATTTAAATGGGTCATTGGAATGATCTCAACATTTAAAAGATCGCTACTATCTTGTCTGATCTGAATAACACCTCTTTTTTCCTGACTTAAGTATTTGGAAGTAGCATCACGATATTTTTTACTTCCTGATTCAAGTATTTTTTTGACAACTGATGCATCTGTACCCAATAATAAAGCCATTGCATTTAATGCATTCACTTTTGTGATCGCGATAGTCGGGATAGCCGCACGTGTATTATAAAGCTGTGAACGAGACTGCTGCATATCGAGTTCTGAAACATTTCCTGAGTTGAACTGCACTTCGGTCATTTGCGTAACACGTTCCTGGATCTGGACATTTCTTCTTGCATAGGCTATACGTTCCTCTGCAGTACGGTAGTTGATATAATTACGTGCCACTTCTGAAATAACAGAAACCATAATGTCATTATAGGATGCAAAACTAGCATACAGGTTTGCTTCTGAAGACTCAATGTTTCTGGTATATTTACCCCAAATATCCATCTCCCATCCCATATCAAAGCTTATACCTGCAGATTCAAAGTTGTTACCATTACTGCGTACTGCAGCAGCATCTCCTGAAAGTGTTTGAACCTGAGGAAATGCGAGTCCTTCAGATATACCTAACGCTGCACGTGCTTGCAAAATGCGTAATCCCGCACTCTTAATACTAAGGTTTTGAGCATAGGCTTTTTCCACTAAAGTGTTTAGAACAGGGTCATTAAAGCTCTTCCACCATTGTGCTATTTTTTCATCATTGCGTTTATCTTTATGCTGCCATTTGTCAGGCACAGGCGGAGACTCTACACCCAAAAAATCAGGCCCAAGTTTTGTACACCCGCTCATTATCACTACAGTGAGTACAGAAAGCCCGATCTTTGGTAATGTGTTTTTCATTTTTACTCTTTTCTCTTCATTTATTTTCATTAAAATCTACTCGTCTCCAATGCTTTAAAATCAATCTCTTCCATTATCTTTTGACACGCAAAAAGAGAATACCATACATTTCTACGTAGAGAGATACTCTCATAAAATTCTATAATATCTTTTTCATTATGCTCATTATATTTCACCTCTTGTAGAAATTGAGTCAATTTCTCTTCTATTTTAATAATGATCTTCTCCTCATCTCTCCATAATGGATCAACTTCTTTAACATCTTTTCCTTGCTCATATGCACCTACAAGATCTGCCAGTGTAGACTCAGTTAACAACTTCTCTTTAAACTCTCTGAGCAAAGGATTATGTATCATTTCTATTTCTCTATGATACATCATCTCTAAAAGATATACAAAGGTCTCACACTCTTTGCTAAATCCTAAGAGCAGCTCTTTATCAACACTGTCAAAATACTTTTCATCTATTTTATCTGCCCAAAGCTGCATCTTTTTTACTGTACCCATAAGATGTAACTTACTGTATTTTGCTCTCATGGTCCCCAAAAATGAACCCTTATGTTTGCTCAAATTATTACTTCTTTGTAGAAGTATACGGGAAAGACTAAAAAATCTTTTTTTCATCACTAAAAAAAGATGTTCAGGTTTAGTAGAGAAGGGGATATAGTAAAAGAGTAACAGCATAAATAAAAAAGAATAAAACATAAAGAGTATCATCAGAAAAACATCAAAATTATAACTCATTGTATTGTTGATCCCCAATGTAACTGTTCCTAAAATAAAGAATATCGATAACATTGGATTGATAAAATAAAATCCTATAAATGCATACACAAAGATAAAAAGTCCCAGCTCCCATCCATAATACAAATTAGGCAGTACAAAAATATACATCGCAGCAGCAAAGATAAAAGAGAAAGAAAAAATGATGATCAACAAAGAGGGCTTTAACGGAGAAAATGTTGTTAAAACACTTAACGCAGTTGCCAACACTACGATCATAAATCCTCCAGGAGGATTTACAAATATCCAAAGTAGGGTAGCAACCCAAAAAATAATGAATGAAATAAATGTACCCTTGATATCCTCGATGTCAAACCAAAGAAAATCAGAAGGTTTAGGAATATCATCAAGGGTAAAGAATGTTGGCATAGGGGAGATCAGACTATTGAGTTTTTCTGCCAATTTACGCAGTTGGCTATGTAGTTTTAGCATATCGCTTATGGTAGTACTCAACTCTGCACGTTCAAGTTGCGAAAGTGTTTTGATCTGCTCTATGTCATATTGATACTCTAATGCGTCAGGTATAGTAATCTTTTTTTGTTCTTTCCATGACAAAGGAACAGCAGCCAAAAGCTCTGTGATCTGTGTATCTATCGTTTCATAGTTTGTGACATAGAGTGAGAAATTATCAGCATAAGAAGCTTTATCATGATGAGAGAGCAAAGTGAGTAACTCACTTATTTTTTTATAACTGTTTACAATATCATACCATTGTGTTTTAGAAAAATTCATCTCCATAGAGGAGCTGTCTGAAGCAACAATAGAGGTTCCCAAAAGCTGTTCTTGAGATATCATTTTTTGATGCAATGCTTTTCGTTCTTCTTTTTTGCTATCTCTTAATAGATACATTTCACTTTGAAGTGTTGAGAGTGTCGATGCATTTTCCACACTAGTATCTTTAAGATTAACAGGCCAAAGAAACACACCTACCAAAGTATAGATGATGATCCCTATAATGGTCATATACGTTTTATCGATCCCATAGATAAAGACATCATCCACTTCACCATTTTGAAACATCATGAGCAATGTTACAGCACTTAACAAAAATACCGTCATATCACCTTTATACGCACGTGCCAGATAAAGAAATAAAGTTGCTATTACAGAAGCTACAAGCAGATAGACTTCACGATCTTGAGGGAATAGCCCAATAAGCGTCATACCAACTGCTGCACCAATAACAGTACCGATAACACGCATCGCACCTTTCATCACAGAATCACCCACCGAGCCCATTGCAGCGATCAGCATAACGGTAGTAGCTGCAGTGGAAGGTTGTGACCAGCCTTGGGAGAGAGGTATAAGATAGGCAAGTGCCATACTCAAAGCTGCTTTGATAGCAAATTTGAGTTTATCTGAAAGGGAGAGATTAAAGATTACATCAAGTATTTGCGGTAAAGAACGTTTCTTCACACTTTGAGTACTAGATGACAATTACTTGTCCTTTCTTTCTTTTTCTAATGCAGATAAACGCAAAGAGATCAAACTGGAAACGATGATCGCCATATAGAAGACCCCTATGATCGCTTCAAGATAGACAAAGAACTCTGCCACATGATTCGTAGGTAAGATATCTCCATACCCCAATGTAGTCAATGTGACAAAACTATAATAGGCAACACGAGCAAAACTCTGTTGCCAGTTTGTTGTTTCAATACCTGAAAAAGCCGTAGGGTCCATAGCCAGAAGCAACAAGTAGATCACCGCCCATATAAGACCTAGAAGGATATAGAGGCTTAATGAACCTATGATCTTGTTCCCATCGATATCACCAACAAGAAGTACTTGTTTCGCTGCTGTTGAAAATGAACCAATAAAGAACATTAGTAGAATGATCAAAGTGAGATAGACATTCATTTGATGATCAAACATTTTTCCCAATGCAGTCAAGATCACAAATGAGACAACCAAAGCGTAGACTGCCCAAATCCATGTTTTTTCTGTTTTCAGACTCTTAATGCTGAGTATAAGCATGAGTAACGTCACAAAAGAAAATATGTCCTGTCCTAGAGTGCCTGGAAATTCTGACATGATCGCAGCAGAAAAAAGAAAAATAAGAAGTGAGAAAAAAAGATAGACAAAATTATTTTTTTGTGTAAGTTGTTTCATATATTTTCCATTATTACGATTTATGAGACTTCAAAAGCAGTGAAAGCTTTTGAAGTCAGGTCAGTACTGCTATACTTCTTCCTCTTTTACTTCTTCCACTTCTGCAATCCAAAGTCCAAAAAGTTTATATGATAGTGCAAAGATCACAGCTCCTACAAATAGTCCTATCATCCCCATCAATATCATACCGCCAATAGCACCTATCAGGATCACAAGCATTGGGATGTCCACACCTCTCCCCATAAGCAGTGGTTTTAAAACACCATCACTTGCTCCCACAATAAGCATATAAACAGTAAATACAATTTCAGCAGTACCGCTTCCCTGAGAGAAAACATACGCAATGATTGGACCAATGACAATGAGTGCCGGTACCTGGATGATCGTTAAAAACATTATAATAAATGCCCAAACAACAGCTAGCGGAACACCCATTAACACCAAACCGATCAAAGCAAAAACTGCCTGTATAACGGCAACACCTATCACACCTGTAACAACAGAACGAACAGTTAAGGTTGTGAGGACTGCCCATTCCTCACCTTTGTCTCCTACTACACGACGAAAAAGATTTTCATAAAACTTCTCAGCTTTGTCTCTGCCTATTAGAAATCCAGCAGCTATAATAAACGAACCGATGAACATCAAAATCGTAGCCAACCCACTACCTAGTGCTGAAAATACCGATCCAGCCATTTTTTTAATGTCTTCTTTAAATGGTTCTAAAGTTTCTTTTAGGTTGTGTGATGCAGAGTCCCAAAATTCATAGACTTTTTCACCAATAAGAGGCCATTCTTTCACTTGATCAGTTGGTGGAGGAACAGTCACATTTCCTTCTTTCATAACACTAGTAAGTGTATGAGACTCTTTGATCACAGTATCAGAAAGCATGTAAGTCGGGATTAACAATGCAGCAATGACGACTACTGTAAAACTGATAATCACTCTTTTTCGGTTTCCAAAACGTTTTTCCAAACTGTTGATAAGGGGAGAGATTGCGACAGCAATGATAATCCCCCATATAATAATAGCAATGAATGGTTTGGCAATTAACAATGATACATAAAGCAGTATCGCCAATAAACCCAATTTGATCGCAATATCTATCGCGATCTGTACTTTTTCTTCTCTTTGCGTTATATTATCCATAAATCTTCCTTCTCCTATGAAATTATTTTATATTATACTTAATAAATCTATTAAAAATCTAATCATCAGGTTTTTAGCCATTACTTACTGAATGGGATAAAAGCATAGCCATCATTTTGAAGTGATATAACTCTAGTGATGGAGTTTGGTACAAGTGAGATAAATGGATGAAGATCATCATGCTTTATCTTAAATCTATCGACTGCGATCTGACACGCTTCTATAGAGACATTTCCATGTTTGGAAACGATTTCCAATTTTTTGTGTATACTCTTCATCATCTTATCATCAGCATCAACATTTTTTGAAACAATGTCTGTACAGCCAGAGTGTATCGTTAAGACTACATTATAAGGGGTACCATGGGTTTTATACTCTTTGATACTCATATCTATGAGCCATAGTCTTGAAGCAATGAACTTTTCATCAGCACTGGAACAGTCAAATACGACATTCTGTACCTTGACTTCTTCCTGAGCAGAAGGTACTACCAACTGTGATATTTGCGCTAAAGCAAATACGGGTAAAAATGCTGATAGAGCCAAAACTTTGATTTGTGAAGTGATCTTTTTGTTCATGTTGTCCTCTTTTTTATTAGAATGTGCCGATTATAAGTTACTTCTACTTTAACATACCTGCCAAATATCCGCTGGCAAAAGACCACTGGAGATTATATCCACCGCATGGGCCATCTATATTCATCACTTCGCCGCAAAAATACAGTCCTTTTAGCTTCTTACTTTGCATCGTATAAGGGTCTATCTCTTTGAGATGTATGCCTCCACGCGTGATCATCGCCATTTTAAATCCGTCATGTCCGTTAATGGTAAGTGGTGTCCATGCAAGAAGTCTAATAAGCTTATCCCTAGCAGTACCTGATTGTTTACTCAAAGCTAGAGCAGGGTCAACCTCTGCTAACTTACAAAGCTCTAAACTTACAGACTCGGGAAGTAGGGTTAGAAGCAGTTGCAATGTATTTCGATGAGGATCTTTCACTAATTCTTGTTTAAAATGTTCACGTATCTGTTCTTCATTCATTCCTTTAGTAAGGTTAACAAGTACAGGCACTTCTTCAAATTTACTCAAAAGTGGGGTGATCTCCCTCGAAAAATCCAATACTACAGGGCCTCTTATGCCATTCTTGGTAAAGATGAGATCACCTTTGGCAGAGCGTTTTTTATATTTTTTCATATCAACACGCATATGGACCTTTGCGATCGTGTCAGCCCTACAGTTTTCAACCCAGGTTTCTTTGGTTTTCAATGGCATCATGGCTGGAAATATATCTGTAACAGTATGTCCTACTGACTCTGCCATAGGGTAGCCATCACCTTCAGCTCCAAGTACAGGGTACCCCATACCACCAGAAGCGATAACCACATTGTCAGCTTTAAAAGTTTCTGTCAGTGTTTTGACACCTGTCACTTTCTCACCATCATGCTCTAAAGTCACTACTTTTTGAGAGCATAAAACTTCTACACCAAGATTTTGCATCTCTTGCGCCAGGGCATCAATGATCGTTGAAGAACTGTGGGTAACAGGAAACACACGGTAGCCATCGGGTGCATGACTCTCCACACCTATCTCTCTAAAAAATGATATCAATGCTTTATGGTCCAAAGCATCCAGGGCAGGGGTCATAAAACGCCCATCACGTCCGAAACGAGTCATGAAATCTTCATTTGAAAGTGTGTTGGTCAAGTTACAACGTCCACCACCTGTAGCTTTGAGTTTTGCACCTATTTTTGAGAGTTTCTCCAGAAGAAGTACAGACTTTCCTGCACGTGCAGCAGTAATAACTGCCATCATACCCGCTGCACCGGAACCCACTACGATGAGATCATATTTTGACACGAGAGATTCCTTCTTTAAAGATAATTAACATCATAACAAAAAGTAGTATAAACCCATCACTATCTACACATTCACTACACATAATTAAAGTAAAATAATTTAAACTTCAAATAGGAATATAAAATGAAAAGATTTTTAATAATTGGGCTGTTCGCTTCTAGTGCGTGGTCTGCTGATTTTTCTCAAATGAGTACTGAGGAGATGATGAATATGCGTGGAAGTGTCCCAGTAGATGATCGTCCTGCTTTTCGTGAAGAGGTGCAAAAACGTCTGCAGAACATGAGTTTGGAAGAACGACAAAAATATATGCAAAGAAGAGGCATGGGTCAAGGCAAAGGGATGATGGGTAAAGGGTCAAATTGTATGAAAAATAGACCGACGTTTGAACAATATGACCTTAACAGTGACGGTAAGATAACACAAAGTGAATTAGAAGAATCACGCCTAAAGCATATGAGTCAGAAGGCTAAAGAGGGTAAAATGCTTAGAAATGCTGGTCAAGCTCCTGCATTTACTGACATGGATAAAAATAAAGACGGATCATTAAATAAAGAAGAGTTCAATCTACATCAGACAGAACAGATGAAAAAATATAATATGCAAAACTGTGCAGGCAATTGTCCAAGTAATGGTATGGGACAAAGTAAGGGCATAATGATCAATAGGGGCGATGCACCTAGTTTTTCAGATATAGACACCGATAATGATGGAGTCATAAGCCAACAAGAGTTCCGTACACATCAAAATCAGAGAATGAAAAACAGAAGAGATTGTGCATCAGGGAATTGCCCCTAAAACATTAAAACCAATTCAAATATTGGCTTTAACTTGAACACTTTTTATGCCAATGATCGATAAATACGAGTTAGCGCATACTCAGCAGCAAGTATTGCCATAACAACAACAATGAATGCTACTACACCATGATAGGCACCTGAAAAGACGATGGCATCACCAAACATGAATTGAAGTATCCAAAGCATCACAAATTTTGACGAGAAGAGAACAAACCACGTAGAGAAGATATGAAATAACTTTTTATCCAATTTTTCGTTGGACTTCATATAGTTTGAGAGCCTATGTTCAAGTGCAATGGTCATTTTAAGAAGTATCTGTAATGTAATGGCGATAAATAACGAAATACCAAAAGAGGTAATTTTAACTCTATCCCAATATTCAGCAAAAAAGTTCAACACAGTCAGGTCAACCAATACCCAAGTAAGATATTTTAAAAAGATAAATTGTTTAGAGGAGGGAGTATGTAGTATACTATCTGAAGAATTCTTGTTCATATCTATACCTTTCTAATTTTTCTAGATATTATAGAATACGTGTATAGCGGTTTAGTTGAAATATCATAATATTAGTGCTCTTATATACCGAAAAAGCTACCAACATCATGAACTTTTATAAAAAATTGTGTACTCATAGAGCCACCTACAACCTCCAAGTTGTCTGTGAAGAGATCTAGAATGATCTCATCTCCTGCTATATATCGTTTCATCAAAAAATTATTATCCTCAATCACTGCCAAACCTTTCATTATATATTGTTGCGTGAATATATCAAAAGAAATCTTATTTGCTCGTCCTTTAAAAAAATATGCTTCATCCTGTATCAAAAATCGGACATCTCCTATAGCCTCAAAGGATCTTATTTCATTTTTATGATCAAGATAAACACTTACTCTGTCAGCGTATATCGAACTACCATCTAGTTTTATTTCAGCATTTCCTATAAAATGTACTCTATCTATTTCCGTTTTAATTTTAGAAGCATTTACATCTATTTTGCCTGCAAAAAGAGCCTGTGAAAGTATGAGAAAAAATATTATTTTTACAAAATTCATAATACCTCAATATCATTTTTTAATTTATAATATCAAAAAATTATATAAAGTTATAATAATCTCTTGATAGATAAGTGTGTTAAAATATGTCACTATAAAATAAAAGGTTCTAGATGACTTTTACAGATCATACTATGCAAGAGATACTACCCATTCTACAAAATAGTCTTAGGAGTGACCCATCCATCACCTTTAATGTCCTTAACCCAGACCTGAAAAATGCATATGCAGGTCATCAAATAGTAATTGATAAGACAAAATATATTCATAGAAGCTACAAAGCATGGGCAGATCTTGCTGAACTGCTTATGTGTAAAATGCTTACACCAAAAGAGACAACATACCCTTATGTCACATTAAGATTTGAAAAGCTACAGACAGATGAATCTTTTCATCTTGATACTAATAGCCTAAACGAAGAGAAGTATGGCGTAGATTCCCAGTTTTTCCAAATCAACAAAATGGAAGAGCCTGCTTTTCTATACTACTATACACAAGCTCTGCAGAATGTAAAACTGAGTCAAAGAAACTCTATTTTAAACCTAGGAATCAACAGAGGAGATGAGTTTCAAGTGATCAAGAACAGTGTAGATACAGATACCTATGCCAATATCGATCTTGTAGGTATCGACCACTCAGAATCTGCCATAGCCTATGCAAGAAAGAAATTTCAAGAAATTAACGTCAAACTTTATACACATGACATCAACGAACTCGCAACTCTAAACCTTGATAAATTTGATCTGCTCATCAGCATAGGAACACTACAAAGCCCGAGTATCAACTTCAAACCATTCTTCATGTCACTGGTACAAAACTATCTGCAAAAAGATGCTGCCATCATTTTAGGTTTCCCCAACTGCAGATGGATAGGGGGAGAGATGATCTATGGAGCCAAAGCACCCAACTATGCCATGAGTGAGATGTCACTGCTTTTTAACGATGTCATCTTTTGTAAAAAATATCTGCAACAACATAAGTTTCGTGTCACTATCACAGGAAAACAGTACATTTTTTTAACTGCAACAAAAATATCCTAACATATGACAAAAATATGACATCGATAATGTTATAGTACTATATAGGGATAAAAAGAGGGGAGAGTAGAATGAAACAAAAAGTGCTAAAAATAATAGAAGCCAGTTTTAGAAATCAAGAAAAATCATTTGTGATAGCTATGATACTTATGGGTATATTTAACTTCTCTCTTGTGATCTTTATGTTAAATAGCTAAAAAATAGATTTAATTTATAAGGAATCAAGAGTATGTGTTCTAAATACCCTTGATTATACATCTTGTTTATAGATGAAGTGCTAATAATGTTAGCGTTTTCCGCCGCCACCGCCTTTACCACCTCTCATACCACCGTTTCCACCACCTCTGTTACCTTGACCTTTTCCGGACATATTGCCTTGTCCTTTACCTGACATATTTCCCTGACCCTTACCTTGTCCATTTCCAGTCATATTACCTTGACCTTGGCCTTTTCCAGACATGTTACCTTGACCGCTTCCGCTACCATTAGTACCTTTGTATTGATTCTGATGTTTGTACTGATGTTTATATTGTTTTTTACCACCCATACCTGTGCCATTATGCAGTCTTTGCTGTGATTGAAGCTGTGTTGTTAGATTTGTTTGGGTTTTCTTTGCTTCTACTGCGAAGAGTGATGGTGAACTCAATAGTGCCAATGTTCCTAATGCCAATAGTGTTTTTTTCATGTTAATTCCTTGTAATAATATTTAAGTAGTAGGATTATACAAAAGAAGTGTGAATTATTTATGAAGTTTTCTTCATTATAATTCTGAATCCAATTTCCACTTTTCATTACTGTTTAACTGTTTATCATGAATCTTGGAGAGCAGTAAAAGTGCCATGATCCCCCCAAACAGGGCATAGCCCATATCTGATTGTGTATCCCATACATACCCCTGCGTACCAAGAAAAGCCTCTGCATCTTCTCCAATTGCAAGAGCTACCCACCACTCTACAAGTTCATAAAATGCAGAAAATGCCAAAATAACACTCAAAACAATATAATTGAACCATATTTTCGAAGCCTGAATAATGTTTTTACGTATAAATATCTCTCTAGCCAGTATCGCAGGTATAAAACCCTGTGCAAAATGGCCAACTTTATCATAATTGTTCCTACTGTGGTCAAAGATCTCTTTGAACCATTCAAAGAGTGGTACTTCTGCATAGGTGTAATGACCACCTACCATCAAAATGATCATATGTATCAAGATAAGTGTATAAAGTAGGGGGGTCAATGGGAATTTTTTATAGGTAAGCAGCAAAATAAATAATCCTATAAATACTGGCAGTACCTCTAAAAACCATGTAAATGGATCTTTAGGTAAAACGGCAGACCAGATCAAAACAGGTGTAAAGATACTCAACCATAGATATTTCATATTAATATTCTCTAATATTATTTTATTGCTGTCATCAAAAAGACAGTAAATTCTGCATGAGGTTTAGATATTTTATTGGCCAAACTGAAGGTTACATCCTTAAATCCAGCCTCTTGTGCATACTCTGCAAGCATATGACGATCAAAACCGTAATGAAATACCCCTGTATTGTCGCTATGAAAAGTACCATCTTCACTGTCTAGATCAGCGATAGCTATAAATCCACTATCCTCAAGCATATCATAGAGTTTCGAAAATAGGGTAGGTATATCTTCTAAATGGTGAATGGTCATGGAAGAGATGACCCCATCAAACTTTCTATCAAGTGTATCTGTACTAAGGTCTTTCTCTATCACTTCAGTGTGACATGAAAACGCATCACACTTGTTTTCAAATTCTAAAAGCATAGAAGGGGAGTTATCTACAGCAACTATCTTGTCTACATAGGGCGCAACAAAATAGCTCAAAAGCCCTGTCCCTGCACCAAAATCCATGATTTCCATAGACTTGTTAAGATTTATATTATTTACTATTAACTCTGCTATTCCTTTAGCATTTTGTACACGTTTACTGTTCATATCCCATGTCTTTGATTTATGTGCAAAGTGATCTACTTTTGTTTCCATGATATTCCTTAATATTATTTAGTATGTTCCTAAAATAGGGTCTCTTGTTTCTCTAGTTTTATATTATCCCAAAAGAAATCGACATGTTTTTCAAACATTGAAACAACAGAAGAGGTCGATTTTTTGTCTAATTTTAGCAAAGAAACCTGCATTTGATAGAAAAACAGGGGAGAAAAGAACTCATTTGCCAATAATAGGGGGTCAGAAGACTTGATCATCTCCTCTTGCATCATCATAAAGAAGAGACTTGAGAGCTTTTTAACGTTTTCCTGGTAGAAATACTCATTATAGATCTCCCTGATCCGTTCATTTCTGTATATCTCCTGCATAAGTAGCTTTAAAAGGGCTTCATTTTGCCCATCAAAGCCTATAAGCTTAAAAGTAGTGGCAATGGACATCAGTAGGGACTTTCCTTGTTTATGGAGCTCTGAGGCCTCTTTATCATCAAAAATAGTCACTATAGCAGAGGAGTTTAGTTCGCTTACCAGCGTCTCCAGGATCTCATCCTTGTTTTTGAAGTGGTTATAGAGGGCACTTTGCTTCATATTCATCACACCGGCTATATCTCTTACTGTCGTAGCCTTATAACCTTTGGTTGCAAAGAGTTTGAGGGCAGTTTTGAGTATTTTCTGTTTTGTTTTACTTCCTTTAGTAGAGGAAGAACTAACGCTGTGCTCGTTCATTGTGGCTCCTTTGATGATATTATAGTGAACAAATGTTCATTTGTCAAATACTATATTCTAAATAATGTGAACATGTGTTCATATTTAAAATTATACTATTCTTTTTTTATGAACAAATGTTCATAAATTAAACTCTTCTAAACATATTGAATGAACAAGTGTTCATATTAATCACCTTAAGGCCCCTATACACCGATATTTACAAGGATTCATATATTGTTCTATTATATTTCTATAATGAAGGGAAGTATTTTGTAGTAATTTATATTATTAAATATAAATTTATTCACTTTTTTCAATACATATTATAAAGAACTCATTGATAGTTACATATTTCTATTGGCGATATTATTGCAGGAGAATATTCTACCTTATATATTTTTCAAAATACAAAATACGATCTATCAGGATCTATAAAAAATATTTTCTAATTTACATAAATAATAAATATTTCATTAAATACACAAATAGTCAATAACCAGTTTTTTATTTTTGATGTATTTTTTTAGAGTAATTTCATTTATTACCAAATTCAAATTCTAGAAGCTATTTTGTCTATGGAGATAATGTAATTGTTTTTTATAGCGATTTTTGATAATTTTGTCATTTTCAAAAATCATAAAGTAGCTGCACTGATACAAAGAGGAGAAGAGATTTATATTTTTAATAGAATTTATATTATGTTAACCAATAGATATCTTATAAGTAAATCATGTAGAAAATGTATCTTTCTACATGATTTTAAGTTAAACGTGTTTTTTCTTTAATGAGTCTATAACTCTGTACATAATGAGCATTACTCTTTGCAACAATACTTAATTGTTCTAAAGTATCCTCATCTAAAAGTTTTTGTTTGATCTTGGAAACCATACTGACCAATTGTGCATATGAATCAAGCTCTACATTTTGTCTATGTAATGCAGCCGTACTCAAATATTCTAAAATCTCATCTTTATTTAGATCATTACATCCTTGTAGTAAATTGTCTATCATAAGTGCAAAAAGTTCTTCATCCTCATTTACAAGATTTTCAGACAACTCTTTAGCTGCATCTTCATCCAGTCCTCTTTTGTGTAAGATAGAAGAAATTTTAGAAGTAACCCTATTTTCTTTTACATATATATTTGTTTTTAGCGTGTGCTCTGCTAATAATGGATTAAATGCTAAAGCCGCAACTAAAAGTGTAACACTCATCAAATTTCGTTTATCCATTTTTAAATCCTTTGTTACATCATAGACTAATAAGGTTAACGAACTATTAGTGAGATATTCATTTGTATTCATAGATAGAATTGTAACAATTAACTAAGTTAATTATTGTTATAAGATAGGAGAAAATCCTCTTAATCACTTATATGTTATTATAGATATATAATATATGAAAGTAAGTAATAAACAATGAGTCTAAATAATTTCTTATATAGTGGCTTTAAATTTTCTACAGATGAAGATCTTCTTAAATTTAAATTTAAAATGTTGAATTCTATTTTCATCATTGTTGCTTTCTTTTCTGCACTCTTTGGTTTACTCAGTGACCTGAGAATCAATGACATTGGCCCTATTCACTCAAAAGTTGACTATGTTTACAGTTTTCTTACGATCTTACTCATCTTCTTTCTAAGATCTTCTAAAAAAAATTATAATCTAACAGCACATTTACTACTGATAATCTCATTGATGACATTTACATCAGCACTCATTTTTGTACCTCAAGATGAATTTAGAATAATCTGGTTTTATCTTTTAATTTTAGTTGCTTATATGATAACCAGTAAAACCAGCGGTATACTTTATACACTTGCTTCTATTGTCATGATTCTTTCTGTCAACTTTTTTGTAGATTTGAAACTCTCCGGTATAGCGATTAATTCTGCTCTTTTAGGTCTTTTAATCGGAAGCTTTTTATCTAGTGTATATACCAATAAGATCACAAATTACGAAGATAGTTTAAAAAAGCAAAACAGCAGTTTAAGTCTCTTAGCATCTACAGATTATTTAACAGGGATCATGAATAGACGGATGTTCAATGAGATCTCTGAACACTACTTTCAAACTGCACAAAAAAATGAATTATATTTAACCCTTTTATTACTTGATCTTGATCACTTTAAAAAGGTAAATGATACGTATGGTCACCAAGCAGGTGATCAAATACTCAAGCGTTTTGTTAAAACACTTGAAGGCATTCTAAACAAAAGTGATATATTTGCACGTATTGGTGGTGAAGAATTTGCCATACTTCTTTCTCAAACCAATAGTGATGAAGCGTATCTCTTAGCTGAGAGAATACGTAAAGAGATTGAAAATGTTTTTATCACCTATGATGGACAAGATATTTTTGTAACAACCTCCATAGGTATCAGTGAAAGTAAACAAAGTGATACTGAGTTTGAAAATATTTTTTCTCGTGCTGATATGGCACTCTATCAAGCTAAAAATTTGGGTCGAAACAGGACATGTTATTCTGATAATTCAGAAATTGGTGTGAATTGCACAATCTCAACAAAAGATGACTTGACACTAGATTATTCTATCTAAAAACTTCCCAAAATTCAGTAAACTCCTTTGAAAATCTATCGAGTCTCATTGCTATACTTTCCCTGATAACTTCTGATTTACATAAAAAGAAAAAAGCACGTGGTGAGTATGGTTTGTGTTTAATCGCTATAACATGATGGTATTCTCTTTTCAAGTCTATCAATAAAGCTTCTATCTGCTCATTATGTGCAAAACATCTATTTAAATGTTGGTAGACAATACATATTTCCAGGTATGGTAAACGATAAAAAGAACTGACTTCATCTGCAAAAATATACTTATGTGGGGAACCTTTCTGTGAGTAGTTTTTCTCTAGCGTAAGATGTTCAAAACAACGCTCTCCCCTATTACATCTGAGTGCCATTCCATTGTCCGGTTCAACGGCTACTACATGCATTTTATCTGAAAATGTTAGTGCAGTATCAAGCCAAAGATATCTGTCTTCTAAAGCATGAGGTACTCTATCATAGTAGTACTTTGCATTTTTGAGCAACTCCAGTGATTCAAATTCGGTAACTTCACGTTTACCTCTCATAATGAGACTCAAAAGTGAATCTTCCAGGTATGCATCACTTCCCATCATCCGTTCAAAATAGTCAATATGCCTGCCATCGTTGTTCTCTTCACCCTCACCTTCATGCATGTACCATATCTGTGCGAGTTTCTTTCCATACATAGGACTCTCCTTATGGTTGAACAGATAACGAAAAAGCTGGAACTTACCAAAGTCCCCGATATCTGCTACATATTTATTTTGCATATAGAGTGGTCCTTTTTGGCGTAGTTTATCATGATAACGATTTGCAGTTACTTGATTCGTCTGATCATATAATACGCTTTCATCACATCTTCCTTTTTTAAGTTAATATAACTATCATAATACTACTGTACTGCTCAATAATGTACAAAAAAGTAATAAAGTTTAAATATTATTCATTATTATAATTAAAACAGGAAGATGGTATGAATTATAGATATATAGGAAAAACCGGACTTCGCGTTTCCCCGATCTGTATGGGAACGATGACCTTTGGAACACAGTGTGACAAAAAAGAAGCATTTGCTATTATGGATAAAGCCTATGATCATGGTGTAAACTTTTACGATACGGCTGAACTCTACCCTGTTCCGCCTGATGCAAAACTCGCAGGTATCACTGAAGAGTGGGTAGGTGAATGGATACAGACCAAACCCCGTGATTCGATCATCCTTGCTACCAAGGTAGCCGGTGCAGCAAGCGGTTGGTTCGTTCCCCCTATTCGTCATGGCTTGACAGCGATAGATAGTTTTCATATAGAACGTGCAATAGAAGGAAGTTTAAAACGACTTAAAACAGACTATATTGACCTTTATCAAATGCATTGGCCAGATACAGTAGTTCCCATAGAAGAGTCCCTTGAAGCATTCGACAGACTGGTAAGATCAGGAAAAGTACGTTACATAGGAACTTCAAATGATACTGCCTACGGTACAAGTAAAGCACTGATGACATCTCAGTATAAAGGTCTCGCAAGATTTGAATCCATTCAAAACAATTTTTCTTTACTCAACCGTAGATTTTTAGATGAACTCTCTACACTTGCCCAAAAAGAACAGGTTTCTCTTCTCCCCTACTCACCACTTGCTGGTGGTGTCCTCTCAGGAAAATACAACCAAGGTCTCAGACCTGAAGATGCAGAGGGAAGGTTCGCTACGTATCTGAAGTCACCAAATCAAAGACAGCGTTTGATGGCACAAAGGTTCATGAATGACAAAACACTGGCTTCCACCCAAAAATACCTCAAGATAGCATCTGATGCAGGTATACATCCGGTGACACTGGCTACAGCGTGGTCAAAGCAGTTTGATTTTGTAGCCTCTACCATCATAGGTGCAACAAGCACAGAGCAGCTGGATGCATCACTTGCCGCTATGAATATAACACTAAGTGATGAAGTTCTAAGGGCCTGTGACAAAGTACATGAAGAGATACTCTACCCGATGGGCTAAACGCTATACTAGTAAAATATGGGTTAAAATAGTATCTAATGGTGACTCTTTGTGGTGACTTTTTACAAAAAGACTATAATGAAGCCATTAAAAGAAGATTTTCCATTCGAAAGAGACGATCTCTTGATTGCACAGCATTCTCACAGAGACCAGACTCGTTTGATTAGCTGCTATACTTCATAGTCAAGTGCTTTAATCACTTCGTCTTCTGAGATATTGTTTGCTATTGCCATTATTTTGATGATGTCTTGTTTTGTATAGTCTCCATCTTCTTTGAATCTCTTCACTACATCCGCACTAATATCAATCAAAGGTTTCTTCTTTAACTTCTCTTCGCATTCACCTTTAGCTACTTTTAACTCCCATTTCTTTTGCTCTAATCTGCTCATTGTTTTGAATAGTATATCTGCCTTCTCAATAAGCTCTTGATTCATTCTATTTAGTTCTTCATCTTTTCTTTTCATCTGAGGTTCGAAATCTCTCATTTTTGAAAGTATCTCTTCTACTGTCTTAACCAGGTCTTTTCTTGATTTCTCTTGTGGATTTATGATCGATGGTGTTCCAGCTCTTATCGCGTAAGATAGCAATTGGTTGAATTGATCTTCTGTTTGTTCCATGTAGTAGCCTTTTTTTCTTTCAGTATATTCAATATCAGGATTAATGATAAGAGCATATCAGGAAATATTTTTTTGTAAAAATGATTAGTTTGATTGAAATATAATCAAGATCGACTATCACTATGAAGATGGCATCTTCACTGAGAAGAAGGTGTTTATTCCTAAGAGGTGACAAAGCTATTTCTCATAAACATCCTCTCTGTTGATCCATAAAAGCACTTTAGAACTATCCGGCACTATTTGAGGTTTTTGGATAAGGGCTATAAGGCATTGAGGCCTAAGATACTCTAACCCGCGATGGGCTAGAGTTTTCTAATAGTCTAGGAGATAACGTAGCCCTATAGCTATGCGGGCATCTTTACTATCTCCATTTGCAAGTTTTCCATTAGGTAGTGATACTTCCATATAAACCATATCATCAAATGTTTTCTCACCGAAAGTGTACTGCAAAGAGAGGATAATATTTTTGATATTGTACTTCCCATCATAGTCGTTATCTTCCGGGAAAAGCCAATTACCTCCTCCTGCTATACGAAAGCTCTCATCAAAGTCATAACGCATATAAAGTTCTGCGCCTGCACTGTCAAAATAAACACCTTGGTCATCGATTGTATGGTTTTTCATGTATGAGAGTACAGCATTCGTAGAAAAACGATTATTCCTATAAGTGACTCCTATAATGGAGGATAGATCATCTCCATCTATTCCATCATTTTGCATTTCAGGAGTGATATGGTCAAATTTTCCATAGTTAATTGCAGCACCTAGTTTGATATTTTCCCATCCTTTATAGATCATGCTTCCAGCTATAGTATAACTATAGTCTATATTCCAGTCTCTAAGTGCATCATGCTTCAATTGAACCTGTACTGTTGCATCATAAGCATCTTCTTCTGTTCGGAATTGAATTAATTTATCTGCCCGTCCCGTGCCTGAAGCACTAGCACTGAAAGCGCCACTTGCCTGAGCACCATAGGTCATAAATTGATCTGTAAAACCAGCGATATCATAATAGGCTGACCAGTATTTACCCAAAATAAGACTCTTCTTCATGTACTTTAATGCAAAATAGCTCAAGCGACGATTCGTATTGGAAGCATCAGAAGCATTAAGGAAAGGAGTATCTTCATCCCAATCAAGACCTGCTTCGTACTGGAACATTAACTCCAGATCATTGTCAAATTGATAATAATAAAAGAAACCTCCTCTTGAACCACCATTATGTAATTTTATTCCGTCATCTGCATCACTATTATATAAGTTGAGGACGTATGCTCATATACAACTTTGCGGGAAGAAGCATACGAATATATTTTCCATGGGGTCTGTTCTCAAGTTGTCTTTGAGCAATTATTTTCGCTCTTGTTGGACTACCTGCATCGTATAGGGGGATTTCTACTGAATATGCAGGACCTTGGGCTATCTTACTCTTCACATCCTCATTCAACCGTTGAGTCTCAGCATGCCCACGCTCATCATCCTGTTTTTTTTCAATCGTTTGATCTATATATTTTTTCTGACATTCATACTTTACAAGATCTTTATGTGTTTTTGTTTTGATAAGTTCAGTGGGAGAACATACCAGTGTATCACCCTGGTATGTTATGGAGAATTTTGGAACATCGGGGACCAAACTACTATGAGATGTAACATTACTGTCAGACATCAAAGGTAAAGATGAAAATACAATTACAATTGATAAAGTATTTACCTTGCCTAGCAGCATAAACAATTACTCCTCTTTTTAATGGCTTATTTCCATTCTAACTTCAATTAACGTCGATATACACGACGACGTGTACGACGACGAACACCTCCTGCAGAGACTGGTGTAAGTGGCATACCAACAACATCAATGAAAAGTGAAACATGTTCAGCTGATGCAGGTAGTTCACCATCTATGACATCAACACGATAGGTAAGATCTTCTCCTTTGAGAATCGGGTCATGTAGTGTCACGACCACATCCTCCATCTTCTCGTGATCCACAAATGAAAGAGCTGCATTAGGTGGATCTTTTAAAAAACTCTCTTTACCTTCACTCCAGAAAGGTATGAACTGCTCAGTTTTCATATGTTCTGCAGCTCGTACAGGACGATCGGTGAACATCACTGTAATAGGATTTACCCCATGCATCGTAAGTTTACCATTGGCATAGGTAAAGTTTTTGGCATTTTGTACAAATAGCCAATCCGCCATAATGCTTTCACCCTCTTTTGACTCAGTACTTTTAGTCACTTCCGCAGCTAGGGCTAACGGTCCAAACAATGCTGTAGCAGCCATAAAATTTCGTCTTGTCATCATTCTATATCTCCTTAATAAAGGTCAATTAAAACTTGATACTTACTCCAAGAACAGGACCATCTACAGTAAGGTCTTCTACAAGTGCATCATCTTCCATATCATATTCTAAATATCGATACCCTAACTTGATATCACCCCAGTCATAACGGTAACCAACTCCAGCAAATACTTGCCAGCTTAGTTCTGAATCACCTGTACCGATATCAGCTTCATAAGGAATATACCAGTTCTCATTAATGTTCTTATATCCTCTCAGACCGATGAAAAAGTCTGTAAAGTCTTTTGAACCTGATAAATTTCGATTTACGAAAATATCCGTATTGACTTCCACTTTAAGATCCAAGTAACGTACACCGGCTGTTACATCAAGGAGACCATCCCCACTATTGACTAAATTATAACCCGCACCTGCTTGAATAAGCAGTGTTTTCATATCATAACCAACATGTGCAACATCACCATTTGGGAATGTATAATTTTTACTATCTCCCATATCAAAATAGATAACATCTCCGAAGAATGACCAGGTATCATTTCTACCGCTATAAGTACCCATAAATACCATTTTCAAGTCATCAAGTATGTCCTCTGCATCCAAGCCGTCACCAGAATTAGGCAATGGCGTAGTAGCGCCAATAGAAGGGAGCCAACCATAGATAGTTACCTCATTTTTCCATGGATTTGCTTCTATAACCGGTGTTTCTACAATTGGTTCTACCGGAGCTATATCTCCCCCTGCCATTGCCAAACTACTTGCAACCAGTGCACTCATCATTATCTTTTTCATTTTATTCTCCTTGTTTTATATATTTATTTCTCTTATTAAAAAAGAGGTTTTTAGTCTCTTTTATTCACTCGCTGGATTCGCGTGAATCGCCGCTTTCAACTTCTTGATATCTTCATCTGAAAGCTTTGGACGGTCTATCGTTAAAGTCAGTTTATCAAGCTTACCTGTAAATCTGAATGGTGTTTTATAGTCATTGTCATCTACTGGAGAACCGGTATCAGACCCGACGTCAAAACTTTCACACCATTGCATAAGCATTGGAACTGTCTTCTCCATCTTTTGTGTAGCAACTACTTTACCATCTACCTTGAGATAACCTGTTCCACTACGGCCCAATCCACTTGGAGATCCATACTGTAATGTCTCAGCACCTAAACCGTCATATTTGAAGTCGAATTCAATCGTGTGCTTACCAGGTGCAATGACATCTTTACCTACCCATTTAACATGCTTCAGACCAAGTAGATTCCAATTATAGACAGGCTTTCCATCTAGTAAATAGAATCCATAGCCAGTAAATCGTCCACCATGCGTTACTAACATACCCTCAGCTCCACCTTCTGGTATCACAACCTCTGCCTTTATGTTATAAGATGAGGCTAGAACATTTGGTGCATTTCCATTCGGTGTCCCAGTTACTTCACCAGTATAAGTAAATACACTACGACCTGCTGTAAGGTTTGGTCTCGGAAGAATCGAACGTGTAAATGTAGTTGTATCCATAGGCATTACCTGATTTTTCTCTGCCTCTTCATAGAACAGTTTTTCTAACTCTTTAACTTTTTCAGGATACTGCGCGGCTAAATCATTAGATTGTGTCCAATCCTTACTTAGATCATAAAGTTCCCACGGCCAACTTGCCGGATCATGATTTCCCTTTCCACTGTTATCCCATGGTACACGCATCACTTTAGTACTTAATATCCAACCATCGTGATAGATAGCACGATCACCGATCATCTCAAAATATTGGGTTTTACGTGTTGATGGTGCTTTTTCATTCTTTTTGTCAAAAGTATAAAGCATACTAGTACCATCGATTGGCTTTTGCTTTATACCATCAACTACTTCAGGCAATGGAATACCTGCTGCTTCTAAAATGGTTGGCATAATGTCGATAACATGGTGGAACTGATCACGAATACCTCCTTTGTCTTTGATCACTTTTGGCCAGGAGATAACCGTACCCTGCTTCGTTCCACCAAAGTGTGAGGAGACCATCTTGGTCCATGAGAATGGCGTACCAAAAGCCCAAGTCCAACCTACAGACATATGTGGATAGGTCTTATCTGAACCCCATACGTCATAATACTTCATCTGTGCTTCAACCGGTAGATGCACACCTTGAACTGAAGCCACTTCATTTGGTGTACCCGTTGGTCCACCCTCTGAACTCGTACCGTTATCTCCAGTGATGTAAATGATCATAGTGTTGTCAAGTTTTCCAAGATCATCAACTGCTTGGATAACACGACCTATCTCATGATCTGTATAAGCTACATAAGCAGCAAATACATCTGCCTGTTTAATAAAGAGCTTTTTCTCAGTCTCATTAAGCTGTTCCCATCTTTTAATAAGATCATCAGGCCATGGTGTTAACTTTGCATCTTCAGGTATCACACCTAATTTCTTTTGGTTTACAAAGATCGTTTCACGTAACTTATGCCAACCATCATCGAACAACTTCATTTTACTGATCTTTTCGATCCACTCCGGTGTCGGATGGTGTGGTGCATGTGTCGCACCAGGTGCATAATAGACAAAGAAAGGCTGATCAGGGTTTAATGCATTGACAGTGTGTATATATTCGATCGCTTCATCTGCCATTGCAGTCACAAGATTAAACTTTGGATCATCTTCAAATGGATATATATATGTTGTATTTCTAACGAGGTTACCAGGTTGCCACTGACTAGTGTCTCCACCCATAAATCCATAAAAGTAATCAAATCCAAGACCAATTGGCCACTGATCATACGGCCCTATTTTACTAGTCTGTAGGTCCGGTGTACCGTGATTCTTACCGAACCAAGACGTTACATATCCATTCCCCTTAAGTATTCTGGCGATTGTCGCTTTGTCCTTAGTCATGATACTGTTATAACCAGGGTAACCCGTTGATAGTTCCGGAATAGTACCCATTCCCATCTGATGATGGTTTCGCCCAGTGATCAATGATGCCCGCGTAGGAGAACATACGGCCGTAGAGTGAAAGTGAGTATAACGAAGACCATCCTTAGCAATGCGATCCATCGCAGGTGTAGGTATAACCCCACCAAAAGTACTGGAGACACCATAACCCGCATCATCAGTAATGATCAGTAGAATGTTGGGAGCATCCTTTGGCGGTACTACACGCGGTGGCCAGTATGGTGTTGAATCTAAAGCATTACGTTCTATTTTACCTCCAAACCTCGTATCAGGCGGCGGTGGAAGTTGATCTCCTTTTACAGTCGTTGTAGCACTCGGTGAGCCTAGCACACCAGTGACCTCCACTGCAAACAGTCGTTGTTCCACTAAGTAGGAGTGATAACCCTGTTACAGAAATCAATTTTTTATATATATTCATTTTCCATCCTTTAAAATAAACTATTTTTCATTATAACATCTATTAATGAGTTCTTATATCCGAAAACGGCAAATGTATTATTGATAAAATAATGGAAGAAAGAAGTATGAAATTACTATTTAAACTAAAAAGAACACTTTGTAAGTGTATAAGATGGTGTATTTCCAAACATAGATTTATAATTTCTAGCAAAACGTCCCATATGTGTAAAACCATATTCATAGGCAATTTGCTCTACTGAATCAATAGTGGGATCAGCCTTCAAGAAAGCATGGTGAACTTTTCCTAATCGAAAGCTTTTATGGTATTGTTTTGGGGATAGGCCAAAAAGATTCTTAAAACCTGAACGAAGTGTTCTTTCAGATAATTTTTCATTAGTGCAGAGTTCATTTATAGATATGTTATCCTTATAGTTCTTCTCAATATGTTTTCGTATTTTATCAGCATTAATTTCACTTTCCAGCGCATCTTTTCGTGATTTGGAAAAATCAAGATTATCAAAAACGATTTGCATAATTGCCTCTTCGGATTTTGCATGGAAATCAGGATCATTCCGTAGTTTTTCATGTTGTTCTATCAAATCGGACAACATATCTTTTAGTTTAGATCGAAAAACTTTTCCTGTATTATCTTTTAACTGTATACGCTTAGTTAGTGCATTATATTCAAATGGTCTATTAAAATATTTTTCAAATGCAGTATGAAAAAAATCTTTATCAACGGCTACTATCACATCATCTACAGAAGATGATAAAATAAAGTCCAGTTGGTCAGTATCGGTAAGAACAACTAATTCATCGTCCAGTACATTCATACCATTGTGAGTCATTTTCCCCTCAGACTCTCCAGAAGCAAATAGATAGACATTTGGTGGTGTATTCCCTTTAACAAATACACCATTTGAACGATAAGTATTTGCAATTTGAGTGTGTATCGTATGTACTATTTTGATATACCCTCTAAAAGTTCCATTATCTAACTGATACTCTTCAAGTTGCCATTGCAGTGCAGCTTCGATCATTGTCTCATGTGTATTAAATTCCAACTCTATAACATGTCCAAGTAAGTTTTCAAATGTACTCATTATTATTCCTACCCCTCAACGAACATATAATCTTTGATTAATTATAGCAAAAAATTTTGATTTAGATTTCTAACTTTATACTACATGCTCATTACTTTAATTTATTATTTATAAGCCACACCATCTTTGATAATAAAGGTATCCTGCATCAATTGTAAAGACCCGGAGCTTGTTTTTGCTCTATATCGGCATACTGTGACCCATCCTTTAGCACCTTCACGGATAGGACCGCATCTCTCCTCCTCAAGAGACTCAGGATATTTAAGTGTCTTGTCCCAATATTGATATACGGAAACAGGAACACCTGTACTGTATTTACCATATGGTTTTGGACCAAACTTTGTTTCTAACTCTTTTACTCTTGCAGCTTCAGAAGCGATCAACTCAGCTCTTTGTCTCTCTTGTTCTGTAATTTGAGTCTCAACAGGTGATGGGGTCTGATTTGTATTGCTCTTAAACCATAAAGGTTCTGTCACCCATAGACCGAACAAAACTAGTGCAAATAGAATATATTTCATTATTGTCATTTAAGTCCTTTTGTATTCATCTAAAATAATATTTTACCATTGATTTATTGATTTATGTGTTTTTTGCATCTTTAGCTATAATATAAGCTGATAAGCTGTAGTATATTATAAATAGATAAAAGAAATGGGAGAGAATATGTCTTTAACACTAAGTTTAGAAGAGAAATTAAATGATTGGCTTACGATGCTGATTGAAGCTGATGGGGCTGATCTGCATATTAAAAGTGACAGTCAGATCCGTGCGCGTATAAAAAGTGAAATTGTTCTCTTGTCAAAGGAGAGAATTGATGCGAAAACGATGGAGTTACTTGTACAAATATTAACGGGTGATAACTATCAAGACTTTAAAGAGACTAAAGAGTTTGATGGCAGCTATGCACTGGATGAGAATTACCGTTTCAGGGTAAATATTTATATGCATCTTAGTGGATATGCTATAGCATTTCGTCTTATTCCTTCAAATATCAAAACACTTGAAGAGTTGAATCTTCCGAGCTCTTTACATAAACTTACAGATCTACGAAGAGGACTGATACTCATTACAGGTACAACGGGAAGTGGTAAGTCTACAACACTTGCGACGATACTTGAGGAGATAAATCAAAAACATAATCACCATATCATTACTATTGAAGATCCTATAGAGTATGTACATAATGATGCGATGTCTATAGTTGAACAACGTGAAGTAGGTACACATACAAATAGTTTTGCACAAGCACTTCGTGCAGCAATGCGTGAAGACCCGGACATCATCGTTGTAGGTGAGATACGTGATCTTGACACTGCTGAAAGTATTTTACGTGCCGTAAATACAGGTCACCTTGTTTTCTCTACAGTACATACATTAGATGCGCGTGAAACGATCGACAGACTCATCGCTATATTCCCTAGCAGTGAGCAAAATCGTATACGTGCATCACTCGCTGCTACATTAGAAGCCGTTATTTCTCAACGTTTGATCAAAGGGATATCTGGCGATATGATTCCTGCTGTAGAAATAATGTACAGAAGCCCTCAGGTTCAGGAACTCATTCGTAGTAAACGTGATAATGAGATCCCTGATGCTATGGCGAAAGAAAATATTTCGTTTGAATCAATTACCTTTAATCAAGCTCTTTTTGACCTTACATTAGCAGAAAAGATCACAGAAGAACAAGCATATCAATATGCAACCAGCCCTGCAGATCTTAAGTTGATGTTTACAGTAAGTAATGAATATGAAAAGAAATTTCATGCAGATCAAATCAACGAAGCTCCTCAACTTAAAGAAGATTCATGATTAAAGATAAATGGGGTTTCAACTCCATTTATTCTTTTTATCAATCCATCAAGTCATTTTTTTTCTTAATTCAACTTATATTAGTCACTCCTAAAACATAGAAGTTCATACATACTTCACAAATATATTGTTATAATATAATAGTATTGTTGTGCCAAACTTACTGCGAAGTAAGGACGGAAAGCTATGGGTCTTGAATTAGATTGCCAGGTTGCCAAATATATTGTTTGACATCCTATTACATCTTCTTTCCCAAGTATTTTTTCTGATGGTTCTCAGCAACACAATTAACTAAAGGGTGAGATTAATGTTTACAAAAAAAATAGCGTACTTTTTTATGGTTTTAGCTGGGCTAATGTTTGTTGGATGTGGTGGTGGTTCTAGTTCAGGGGACGGTACTCTTCCTGATGATAACATTACAGTTCCAGATGACAACACCACTCTTCCTGATGATAACACTACAGTTCCGGATGACAACACCACTCTTCCTGATGATAACACTACAGTTCCGGATGACAATCTAACACTTGATTATTTTGATGATGCGGTACCTCATAACCCTTCTTTTAAATCAACTCATTTCAGTGGTTCACAAAACTGTGCTCTGTGTCATGATGGCATTACTGATACAGGTAATGGTCAAGATGTTTCTATTGTTCAGGCGTGGAAAGGTACTATGATGGATCATGCGGCTATTGATCCTCTCTATATAGCAAAAGTTGCGAGTGAAGTTCAGCGAAATCCTGATTTTAAAGAGGTCATTGAGGATAAGTGCAGCCGCTGTCATATGCCTATGGCACATGTTGAAGCAGGATTTTCCGGAGAACCTATAGCAATGTTTGGTGATGGATTCCTGAACCCTGAAAATCCCCATTATAATGCTGCTAAAGAAGGTGTAAGCTGTACCTTGTGTCACCAGATAGAAGATACTCCGAAACTAGGAACACCTGAAGGCTCTTCAGGTGAGTTTGTGATTGCAGAAAATCTTGGAACTGATCGTGTAACCTATGGTCCTTATCCTGATAATGATATCAATCCAGAACCAATGATAAATAATGTTCAATTTACGCCACAATACAGTGCGCATATGAGTGACTCCAAATTATGTGCAACATGTCATAATCTTGATACTCCTGTCATTGACATACAAACAAATACACTTAACGGGTCAACTTTCCCTGAACAGGCGCCATACACAGAGTGGGAGTATAGTGACTTTAATGGTACCATGAGCTGTCAAGAGTGTCATATGCCTCATAGTGAAGGAAGTGTAATTATTTCCACCCGCCCTGACAATAGTTCACTTTCACCTAAAGATAACTTTCATCAACATAAATTTCTTGGTGCCAATACCTATATGCTTGATATTTTAAAAAATAATATCACCAAATTAGGTTCTGCTGCAAATACAGCCGCATTCGAGGAAAGTATCGCGAATACCAAAGAGTTCCTCAAAGCAGCTGCCGATGTCAATATTATCAGTACAAATTTTGATAGTGATACACTGGAATTTTCAGTGAAAGTGACTAACCACAGTGGTCACAAGTTCCCTACCAGTATTCCGATTCGTCGTGCCTGGCTGCATGTAACGGTGACAAATACAGCGGACCAGTCGATCGTATTTGAATCAGGTGCAATGAATGATAATTACCAGATCATTGGTGTAGATGACTCTACTACTTCTGATTATCAAGAACATCATGAAGAGATCGATGATGCTTCTGAAGTTCAAGTCTATGAAGGCATTATGCTCGATACTGCTGGGAACCAAACTTATACATTCTTAAATGCTTCAAGCTATGCAAAAGACAATCGTCTCTTGCCTAAAGGTTATAAGAGTACAACTCCTGCTAACGCTCAACCTTATGGAAAGGCACTTGATGATGATGACTTTGTTGGAGGAAGTGATACTGTAGATTATGAAGTAAGTGATCTTTCTAACGGTCAGTATGAAATAACTGTTACACTTAAATACCAAACAGTCTCATACGGCTTCATGCAAGATCTTTATAAGGATGCTAATTTAACTGAGGTTGCATTCATGAAGGTGCTTGATGATAATGCAAAAATACGTTTCGAGGATATCTCAACTGATACTACTACTTACACTCCTTAAACAAGGAGTGTAAGAAGATTATTAAGCAGTTGCTTCATGGATTGCTTGTTTAGATGTATCCCATGCTTCGGAACTATCTTGTTTAACACCACTCCATGTTTTAGAACATCCTGACATAATCATACCTAGAGTTATCAACAGCGCCAATATAGTCATTTTTTTCATACAATGATCCTTTTTTCTTAAAATTATATCAAAAGTCAATGAGTATTTAATTACTCAATTTCATCTTCACTGGATTCAGTGATTTCTTTGATAGGTTTCTCTACAACTTTAGCCAGTATTTCAACATAACATTCTGTCGCACCTGTAGATTTTACTGCATCAAGTTCTTTAATCAATAAATCAAAATCAACTACTTTAGCTGAATCTTGAGTAGCCCCTATTTTACAATCAAAGTCCCAGTATGTTCTCTGTGTATCTTCAAGCTTCTTTTTCTTTTCACGTTTGACATACTTTCGTATCTCATGTTTAACTGCTTCAAGTACACGGTCTTCATGTTTTTTTTCATCTGTGAGTTTAAATATTTTCTTCATTTTTATCCTTGTGATCTATTTCGATTTCTGTTTCTGTTGTTGCTTCTTGCACCATCACGGCTACCACCATTATTAGCATGAGAACTGTTGCTACGTGGTTTATTACGTGAGTTTCCGCCCCCATTGCGACGACCTTTTCCACCGCCTCTACCATTTTGGATAGGTTCAGCTTTGATGTTCGGATCTGGTCTAAATGCCTCAATATCCACTTTTGGGATCTCTGATTTAGTAAATTTTTCAATGTCTTTAAGCAATTTATGTTCATCTACACATACAAGTGAAACTGCTTCACCACTCTGCCCTGCACGCCCTGTTCTACCTATACGGTGTACATAATCTTCAGGTACATTTGGAAGTTCATAGTTTACTACATGCGGAAGCAGGTCTATATCCAGTCCTCTTGCAGCAATGTCTGTAGCTACCAGGACGCGGATCTCATTTGCTTTGAAAGAGGCTAAAGCTTTGGTTCTGGCTCCCTGGCTTTTGTTTCCATGTATCGCTGCAGCAGAGATACCGTACAGTTCTAGTTCTTTAGTCAGCTTATTGGCTCCGTGTTTCGTACGGGTAAAGACTAAAACCTGTCTCCAGTCCTTGGTCTTTATAAGCTGAGAAAGTAACTCTCTCTTTCTTCTTTTATCTACAAAATGCACTACTTGAGATATCTGATCTGCCGTCTTATTTTGACGTGCTACTTCTACAAGAACAGGGTTCTTTAGAAGTCCAGATGCCAGTGTTTTGATCTCTGGTGAAAATGTTGCGGAGAAGAGCAATGTCTGTCTCTTTTGAGGCATGAGTTTCATCAACTTTTTGATGTCATGGATAAATCCCATATCAAGCATACGGTCAGCTTCGTCCAATACAAGACACTCAAGAGCAGAGAAATCAATGCCTTTTTGCCCTGCGATATCGAGCAGCCTACCCGGTGTAGCGATAACAATATCTACACCCTTACGGATAGCTGCCAGCTGAGGGTTAATTCCAACTCCACCAAAAATAACCGTAGAAGAGTAAGGCACATGTTTACCATATGTCTTTATACTCTCAGCTACCTGTGCAGCTAGCTCACGGGTAGGTGTAAGCACCAAAGCACGTATCTGTTTTTTCTGCATGTTTGGTTTTGTTTGAGCAAGTCTTTCAAGCAGTGGAAGCGTAAATCCTGCCGTTTTCCCTGTACCGGTCTGCGCTGCAGCCAGTACATCTTTTCCTTCTATAACGACAGGAATAGCTTTTTGTTGTATAGGTGTAGGCGTATCATAGCCCTGCTCTTTGATAGCTTTTAAAAGAGGTTCAGATAACCCCAAATTTGTAAATGACATGGTTTGTATACCTTAGTGAACGAGCCTACCATCTATGGTGTGAGGTCGGTCTTAGGCAAAGTTAATTGTTTTAATTTTATTGTAGTACCCCAAGGGCATTATTCCCTATAGACAGGGTAAATAGAAGTCGTTGACCGATGTACGCTTAAATTGTATGACATTATAGCATAATTTTATAGTAATCATAACTTTTATTTAATAGAATCTATACTTGGTTTTTTCCATATACAATTACTGGTTTATTTGATACAATATAATTAAATCAAATAATGAGGAGAGCACAATGCTAGATGAAGATTTTATGAGACTTGAAAAAATTGTTTATGACAATGACTTAGAGGCATTTAAAAAAGAGTTTGAAAACGGGATGGATCTTAATATCCAAAACGTATACGGATGGACTCCACTGCATATTGCTATCAGACGTGACAGAAGAGATATGGTTGCTTATCTTTTGGAACAAGGAGCCGACATCAATAAAGTGGATGGTGTAGGATGGACACCGCTTATGGAAGCAGTTATGGATGATATGCCGGAACTTTGTGCCTTCCTCATAGAAAAAGGTGCAGACGTTACTATCGCCAATGAAAGAGGAGGAACAGCCGGCATGATCGCTCAAAAATTTGGACGTGAATCAATGATAAAATATTTCCAATAGTCAGTATGAATGTCACATTCACATAGTCACCATCACCATGAAATAAACAACTATAACCGTTCTTTTGCCATAGGTATTGCCCTCAATGTCATCTTTGTCATTATCGAGGTGACTTATGGTCTTCTTGCAGACTCAATGGCACTTATAGCTGATGCCGGACATAACCTTAGTGATGTGATGAGCCTTCTACTTGCTTGGGGTGCAAGCTATCTTGCAACCAGGCACCCTACCCATAAAAGAACCTATGGCCTACGTAAAGTAACCATCATGGCCTCCCTGCTCTCTGCAGTTTTACTTCTGGTAGCTTTAGGTGGTATCGCCTGGGAATCAGTAGAAAGACTCTCATCGCCACAACCTGTAGATGGAGTCATCATCATAGTTGTTGCTGCCATTGGTGTGGTCATCAATACCCTAACGGCATTGCTCTTTGTTAAAGGTCAAAAACATGACCTTAACATTAGAGCAGCCTATCTTCATATGGCAGCTGATGCAGCCATCTCTTTGGGTGTTGTTGTTGCGGGTATAGCTATAATGTTAACAGGTTGGATCTGGCTTGATCCGGCTATCAGTCTTTTTATTGTAGTCGCTATCTTAATTGGTACATGGCAATTACTCAGAGATTCTATTGATCTTTCCATCGATGCAGTACCACAAGGCATAAATATATCAGAGATCAAAAGTTATCTAAGTGGTCTGAAAAATATATCTGATATACATGACTTGCATGTCTGGGCACTCAGTACAACAGAAACTGCTTTAACTGTACATCTTGTGACTACAAGTGAATTGATTGATAATAGTTTCTTGCAAGAGATACAAGAACATCTTCACCATCATTTTAACATTGCACATACAACCATACAGGTCGAGCGTCAATCAGAAGATTGCACCTGTATGTTAAACTGTAATGCGTTTAAATTTTAATTTACCGCTAAGCCGCTTTTAAAATAGCTGTTTGAAAAGCACCTAAATGGCTTATGTTTCTTCTTTTTAGGTTGTTATATACATCTACTATGTCATTTGGCATACCTATCGAAGCCTGTTCAAGATCTTCAATATCTGTAGACTCTATAAACTCACCCACTTCCAATGCATCAAGCAGTGACTCCCCGCCTTTTTGCGTACATTCATCATAAAGTGTCTGCAATACAAGTGAATCAAACTCACCTACAGCATCTTCATTGACCTTTGATGTTTCAACACCATAAATATCACAAAGTTCTCTAGCACAATCTAGATGTCTCTGCTCCTCAAATTGCATTAAAGCAAAGGTACTTTCATCTTTATGGATCTTACCCAAAGTAATATAGACATCTCTAGCTACTTTTTCACCTTGATATATGAACAAAAGCATATCTTTTTGTTCATCAGTCAATATATTAGTTGTATTTGGCTTTATACTCATTACAGAAATCCTTTTTATTCGTTTCTTTTACATCCTTATTATAAAAAAGAAGTATGAATTAAGCGTGAAGATAGATATAGTGCTATTATGGTAGAATTATGGATAATCAATAATGTATAGTGTTTGGAGGTATTGGATGAAAAATATTGTTTTGGTTGTTTTGTTGAGTGTATTTGGTGTTGCTGCGAATAAGAAACAGACTACTTATGCTTGTGAGTTCACTACGTATGCTACAGAGAAAGGCTCTTTCAAAGGTGAGCCTGTAAGATTTACCATTGTTGCAAATGATACAAATGGTACCTATACCTTAAGAGGAACGACCGGTCAATCCAAAGGAAATATCATCAGAGGTGATAAGGGACTCTCTTTTATAAAAGTGACTAAATTAGGAAATATCACCACAACGACTATCACCAATGTTCCACCCTATGACAAAGACCAAAATGCCGTTCACAGTAGAAATATCCTTGCCGGAGGAAAACTCCTGGCCAGTCAATACTACGGAGCATGTCATGTAGTAGATGAGATCCAAACAAAAAAAGTACGTTTTGAGATATCAAAAGAGAAACGAGACAAAATATATAGAACGCTAAAAATAAAAAAAGCATTGAAAACACTTCCGAAGAAAGATGCCAAATATGTACTTGATGCACTGAATGGGATATTCCCGTCAAGATTGGAGATGGAAGAAGATATGAGTATTCAAGGAATGATCCTTGTATCAAAGATCATGGATTATGCAACAAAATAAAAATAATTGCATCCCTGATTTTTGCAAGAAGATGACAATTTGACATATTTTTCATACCATTTTAAATAAAACACTACCATTAAGCATTACTATAAAAGGAGCAAAAGGTGGAAGGTATGATAAAAGTGAGTTACACAGTTATGTGTAAAAATGATGTCAACAAAGAACTAAGTCTAGCAGACATATTTGCCAATGAAAAAGTAGAAAAGGCCATCAAGAGTGAGTTCGCCAAAGGACTGAGAAACCTCGTACTCTCACACAAAGAAGAGGCATCAGTCTTTTTAAAAACACAAAAAGAAGTATTTGAAGTTACTGTAAGCAAAAATGATTTTGCAGATTTGCTTGAACTGGCAGAAGAAGATGCGCGTAAACACAAGCGTATCAAAAAAGAGTGTGATGGTGTGGAATTGGTTGATATTTTAACCATAGATTAGGAGCAAGGATTCCTTTTTCATGCTATACTTACTTAAAATACATTTTCCTGCAGCAACATGCAAGAGATATTAAAAAGATACTATGGCAAAGAAAAAGAAAAAATATTTTATAAAACTTAACAACAAAATACGAAACTATTTTAATGGGCTTCCATTTGATGAAGGTGTTGCGACACTTGATGAAGATAAACTCATAGAGCTTATTATGCTACTTGAGATCGTCCTTCCCTCACATTCTAAAGAAGAGATGATACGCGCACTTAGACGTGTATGGAGTGAAGGTGAAGCAGTCTCTAGAGAAAAAATAGTCTCTTACCTCACACAGAGTTATAAAGCTATACCTTATACAGAAAATACCAAACGGCCTCTGGATAAAGTGGAAAAGATCCTTCAACTCTTAGGAGACACCTCATATACCAAACACGAAGAGAACTTACTCCTTGAAGCATTTATAAATGTTAAAAGCTCTAAGATCACTGAAGAGAAGGTACTTAATAAACTTACCTACCTGCGCATGAAAACAAAACTACATACGCTTGAAAAAACTTTAGATGTCGTTTTTAATTCCCTTAATGAAATGGAGTTTTACCATAGCTTTACATTTACCTTGGAAAACTTTGATTTTAACAAACTGCTTTTATGTACGACGCCTACCTTGAATATGGATGAACTTTGGAATTTAAATGATGAAGAGATCACCACTAAACTTCAAGCCATTAAAGAAAAGACCATAACTAATAAAACGACTGAACTGGAAGAGTTTCTCAAACATATCAAAGAGGCTGAACACTTCTACCTAACAGAACAGGAGATCAATGCTTCACTTAAAAGTATGCCACCTGAATCCTTACTCTATCATGCTCCTATAGCATTTGAAACCATTGAAAATATCTTAACGCAGATCAGTGACAAATATGATGTATTTGAAAGTACGGATCATATCATTATTGAAAAAGAGAAGAATCATGATCTATTTGGTACTACCCTCTTCTATCTTACCTCTGTTTCCTACGAAAAACCTTTTATCTATAATCTCATCTGGAGAGGTGAAGAACCACCTGTGAAAGAAGATATAAACCGAGTCAATGACGACCTCCTAGCACACTTCAAAGTAGCTATACAAGACGTACTAGAAGATATGAAAGAGGAAAGTGAACGACTAGATATAGAAGAAGAGAAACTTCATGAATTCATCGTTCGTTTTGTAGAGCCTCAGATACGCTCTTCAGGTGCCTTAAAGTTCAAAGAAAAGAGCAAAAGACGTATTCTCTTTCATTTTGGTGAATACATAAAACCATTACTAGAAAAACAGAAGCGTGAAGAGTTACTGGCCAAGACCATTCGTGACTTTAAAAACCTCTTTCCTCTTGCACGTGAACTTAATCGAAAGATAGTCTTCCATGTTGGACCTACCAACTCAGGAAAAACCTATCAAGCACTGAAGACCTTAAAAGAAGCCTCTACAGGTTACTATCTTGCGCCACTTAGGCTACTTGCACTTGAGGGGTATGAAAACCTTAAAAATGATGGTGTGCCTGTCTCGCTTATCACTGGTGAAGAAGAGATCATAGATGAAGAGTCAACACACATCTCTTCTACCATAGAGATGATGAATTCCGCTGTTGATGTTGATGTCTGTGTCATAGATGAGATACAAATGATAGCAGATCGTGACAGAGGGTGGGCATGGGCAAATGCACTTATCGGTGTACCTGCCAAGAAAGTCATACTCACAGGTTCAAGTAATGCCCTCAAAGCTGTTAGAGAGCTTTGTACTTATTTAGGGGAAGAGTTAGAAGTTATCCACTTTGAGCGTAAAAATGAACTGGTCATGTTATCCGAGCATACTTCAATGAAACGCATAGAGCCTCAAACAGCTGTTGTAGCCTTTTCAAGACGTGATGTACTCTCTTTGAAACAACAACTGGAAGAAAAGTACTCTGTCTCAGTCGTATACGGTAATCTCTCACCTGAGGTCAGACGAGAAGAAGCAAGACGTTTTAGGGAAGGAGAGAGCCAAATACTTGTCGCGACAGATGCTATAGCCATGGGGCTCAATCTTCCTATCAAAACCCTTCTCTTTTCCAAAGACAACAAATTTGACGGTTTACGCAGACGTGAACTTCTACCAACAGAAGTAGTCCAGATCTCTGGACGTGCAGGACGTTATGGTTATGAAGAAAAAGGATATGTGGGTGCTTTGGATGAGAATGCTCTAGGTACCATTGCATCTACATTCCATACACCGCTTCCTGATCTTGAGCTCCCCGTCTCCGTCATGGCAAGTCTAGAACATGTGATGCTCATAGGCGAGATCCTTGAAACAGATAACATTCTGGATATTCTTGAGTTTTTTGCAGACAATATGGAATTTGAAGGTCCATTTGTCGCAGCGAACATCGACTCCATGCTTGAGATAGCAGCTATCGTTAGTGAATATACTCTGGACCTGAAAACGCGCTTTTACCTCTCCTGTGCACCTGCAAGTATCTCATCACCTTACATAGAATCAGTTTTCCATCGTTACATCCGTCAGATAGAAGCTGGGGGGAAAGTACTCTACATTCCTCCACGGGACCTTCCTGCTTTTGCACAAACCAATGACATGCTACTTAATGCTGAAGACAGAGTAAGAGAGATCTCACTCTATCTATGGCTCTCTTTTAAATTTCCGGATATCTTTCAAGACACGGTCCAAGCCATAGCAGCAAGAGTCAGACTGAATAACTTCATAGAGAATTCACTCAGACAAGGACACTTTACTAAAAAATGCCGTAGATGCGATAAGGTACTTGATTTTTCCTATAGATTTTCTATTTGTGATCAATGCCATGCCCAAAGCAAAAGAGGTTCAGGATCATCCAGCTATGGTGGATATCGTGGTCGTAGACGAAGGTAAAAAAACATTAAAAGTTGTTTTGGTATATTGACAATAGGCTATAATTATAACTTGAACCAGACATAATGAATGAGAGGAGTAAAATGAAACAGTTCAATTTAATTATTGTAATTTTTTTAACATACTATTCTCATCTATACGCGTATGACCTTTCATATATACTAGATAAAAATGTATCACTACAAGATACAAACGCAACTAACATACAAATGGAAAAACCTAGAAAGAGATCAAAAAGTCTTTACAAGAAATTTGAAAACTTTTTTTCCGACTATGATGATACTTGGGTCGAAAACATGTTTACTTACTCTGCCGATATCATGATACCTGACGAAATGATACTTTCGACAAAAGAGATCATGAACAATAGACTTGATAAAAAATTTGGTTCAACAAAAGAGCATATTCCTAAGATTTTGGCTACTGATACGTATAACTGGCTATTGACATCAACCTATTATCAATTTCAAGATTTATCACGTATCACTGATGGATTATGGGATGATGAATGTGGAGTTGATTACTTTGAATATGATATGAACAAAGAACCCAAGAAACCTTTACTAGATTTAAAAGCAGAGGATAAGAATGCAAGGGGTGTAACTAAAAAGGGAATCGTTCTGCCGGTGAACCTTAACTTTCCTAATGCCTCTTATCCTTATGCCTCCAGGCCAGATGGATGTAGTGCGGAAGGACTTCAAGATGTATATGATGATATTAATAGGATTTTTGATGATGATAAATGGATTGAAGAAGCCTGCAATGCACATGACAGATGTTACTATACAGAAGGTACGACCTCTAAAGCGTGTAATGCCCAATTTATCATAGATGCTACAGATGCTTGTCAGCATATAAGCGGTCTGCAAACTGTCTCATTAATGGGGATAAGAAATACACTTTGCGGTATGAAAGCTTTGGCTGTATCAACTATTGCAAATGCATGTTCTGAAAAATATTTTGCAGAAGCACAAAAAAAACAAAAAGCATATAATCAATGGGTTAAAAGATATGAAGAAGCATATCTAAAAGCCAAACAGAATAAATGATGAAGTTACTTAAAACATGACAAGGGTTTAAACAATGGCAGAAAAGTTCATAGTAAAAGAGAAAAGTAAACTCTTGGAATTTCTTTTTAAACATCTGACTGGTTGGTCCAAAAAAACTATAAAACAGCGTTTACAAAGTTCAAGTGTTGCTGTAAATAGTGAAATTTCAACTAAACATGATTATGCTTTAAGTGTTGGTGATGTGGTTGAAGTAGGTATTGTAAAAAAAACTTCTCCTCAACAGCAAAGAGCACAAAAATTACAGATCATATATCAGGATAGAGATATCATCGCTATCAATAAACCTGCAGGACTCTTGTCTGTTGGAAATACGACAGAAAGTAAAGAGCATGCACTTGCCATACTAAGAAATCAACTCTCACGCGGAAAAAACAAAGTAAAGCTTTGGCCTGTACATAGACTTGACAGAGATACCTCAGGCATTCTGCTCTTTGCAACGTCTAAAGAGATGAGAGAAAGAGTCATGGACAAATGGCCTGTCTCAGAAAAAATATACTTGGCCATAGTTGAAGGCACTCCCAAAAATAAAACCGGGACCATTGATCAACCTTTACGGCAAGATGAAATAGAGTATCGAATGCATGTAGGAAAACACCCTGAAGCAAAACCTGCTATAACACATTATAAAGTGAAGCAAACTACCGCGGAACGCTCTTTACTGGAAGTGATGATTGAAACAGGGCGTCAGCATCAGATACGGGCACATTTGGCTTGGCTTGGTCATAGTATTATCGGTGATGAGCGTTATGGTAAAAAAGGTGAAAGAATGGGGCTTCATGCAAAAAAGCTGACTATCATCCATCCTGTCAAGAAAAAGCCAATGCGTTTTGAAGTCGATGCTCCGAGAGACTTTTACGCTCTTTTGAAGTAATACGCTATAATACGCATAATATAATCATAAAACATGACTGGTCATATGAGACTACTACTGAACTTATCGAAGTATATAGTTTTAGAAAGTCACTGTGACAACGTAATTTTTTGAGTTTAGCTCAAAAATGTCCTATCAATAGTTACACCAAGGAACCACCATCAAAGCATTTGAAAAACTAAATTTACATCCCGATATCTTAAAAGCCATAGCAAACGCAAAATATGAACAGACTACAGCCATCCAGAACAAGGTCATTCCTTATGCACTTAAGGGTGCCGATATACTTGGTGCATCAAAATCCGGGACAGGTAAAACAGCTGCTTATGTACTGCCCCTACTGAATAAACTGCAAAAAATAGTTAAACATGACCAGAAAGTAGTAAGAGCATTGATCATTGTTCCTACTATAGAACTTGTTGACCAAGTCTCTCGGACCATTAATGATCTTGGTAAGTATCTGGATATTAAAAACGTGAAGATCCAAGGTGGTACACACAAGAGTGCTCAACTTGAAAGACTATCTCATGGTGCAGACATCATAGTGGCTACACCAGGTAGACTACAAAGCTTCATAGAAGATAAAAAGATCAATCTCTCTTACATCAATACGATTATACTGGATGAAGCAGACACAATGCTGGAACTTGGTTTTCTTGAAGAGATAAAAGCCATACTCAAACATTGTGCTCAACCCAAACAAACGATGATGTTCTCTGCAACTATTTCACAGAATATCAAAAGACTTGCTAAAGAGTTCTTACGTGACCCTGCTATAGTTGAAGTGAGTCAAAGAAGAGATGTTGTTGAATTCATCGCACATAGAGCCTATAAAGTTGATAAAGCTCGAAAAGCGGAATTGACAGCTAGACTAATCAAAGATATGCATTTGGAACAAGTCCTGTTGTTTGCAAGTACCAAAGAGTCTGCCAACAAAATATATGCGTACCTAAGAGGTCAAAAGATACGAACTTCTATCATTCATGGAGATCTTACAAGAGGTGCCAGAGCAAAATCACTGGCGCTTTTAAAAAGCGGAAAGACACAAGTGTTGGTAGCAACAGATATCGCGGCAAGAGGTATAGATATCAAAGAGCTCTCGATGGTCATCAATTATGATATGCCTGAAGGTACCGATGATTTTACACACCGTGTAGGAAGGACAGGAAGGGCAAATCACAAAGGGTCCGTCATCTCTATCTTAACCACGAGAGATTATGATGTGTTTTCTAAGATGGAAAGAAACTTACGTCTTAACATCAAAAGAGATATCTATCCTGGCTTTGAACTGACAGACAAGCAGCCAAGACAGAAGCAGCCTAAGAAAAAGTCACTTGTTGAGAGAAAAGGCGGAATCGACTATCACAAGCAAAAAATGCAGAAAAGAAATGCGCAAAAAAAACATGCTCAAGCGAAGAAAAAACCCTCAGGACGTAAAAAATAAAATGTTTTAATTCTTTTTTATAAACTGTGCAAAGAGCGGGTTATGATCAGAGAGTCCTTGATTATCCAAGGCTGAGAACTCAATAAGTTCCATACCTCTGTAAAAAATAAAATCCAAGTGATTTCCCATAAATGACTTTACTTGATCTATCTGTTTAAAAGGTACTCTATTGAGTGCGAGTTCTTCTTTTACCCTATGAAGTTTTTCTAACCGTTTTTTATTCCAGGAATTAAAGTCGCCTGCAATGATCATCGGCCCGTCATGCTGTTTCATCAAGTCTAAAAAACGTTCTAATTCTCTAAAATAGCGTTTATTCTCTCGAAAGTTGATCGCATGAACATTCAGCACCAAAAGGTTGCTTCCATCTTCAAAAGGATAGGTATTGATCAATAAACTTTTATGAGGACCGAAAAAACTCTCTTTACCTTCTGAGAGGAAGGCTTCTGCATTACGTGACTCTACCCTGCTTGCACTCAAAACCCCATAGAACTCTCCACGGTATTCCAAATTTGCTGCAGCATCAAACGCAAAATCCGGGAGTACACAATGTCTGTCATCTCTAAAATTGGCTTCTTGCAAAAGTATAAAATCGATCTCTTTTTCTCTAGTTAATCTTCTTATAAAAGGCTCAAATCCTGGATGTCTACGATTCTTTTTATAGACATTCCAGCAAAGCAGTCCAAAAGTATTGGGCACAAAGCGTTCACAACTGACACGACATGTACGGTGATGAATTTTAGAAGGTATTAACATTACAGTAAAGGAGCAAACACTTTCATCATATTTTCAATGGCCTCACGTAATTTGGAAGGTTTTTCCATCCCTCTGCTTGAATGCTCTATCAAACCGTTCATCCATGCCTCGATACTCTCAATAAATTGTGGAGAGTAGACAAAGGTAACCACTTCGTAATTTAAGAATAGACTACGATTATCGAAGTTTACTGATCCTACCATACCACCTACATCATCAAAAAGTATCGCTTTGGCATGAAGCATTTCTCCTTCATACAGTACCACATCAGCACCTATCTCTGCAAGTTCACGCATATAGGGACTTCTTCCGATATCTGCCAATAAGTGATCAGAGTCTTTTGGTGTGATCAATTTGATATCAACGCCTTTATGATGTGCGATCACCAATGCCTGTATCATATTTTCATCCGGTACAAAATAAGGCGTTACGATCCAAATACGTTTTTGGGCATTATAAATGGCATTTAAAAGTGCTTCATAAAGTGCATCACTCGGTATATCAGGACCAGAAGGTACTACTTGGACTTTACTCTCCCCTTCACAGTGCTCATCTATCTTCAGGTCGGGCGTATCTTCTTCTTTTGTCGCATAGACCCAGTCATTTTGGAATATATGATAGAAGTGAAGAACAGAGGGACCGGTTAAACAGTAAAGAAGATCTTCCCATCGTCTACTTCCATCTGCTTCTCCCATATATTCGTTACTAAGATTCATACCTCCACTTAGCAGTATTTTTTGATCAAAAAGGTAGATCTTTCGATGGTTTCGAAGGTTGATGTAATTTTGAAACGGTCTTTTCAAAATAGGCGTAAAGAATGCTACTTCCCCTCCTGCTTCTTTTAATGCCTTAAAACCTTTTTGATTAAAGCTTGCACCCAATGATCCTACAAGATCCATAAGCAATCGTACTTTAATTCCCTGCTTAGCTCTCTTGGTCAATGCATCCACTATCGTATGGGTTGTTTTATCAAATTGAAAAACATAGGTACAAATATCGATACTCTGTTCTGCCGTATCAATCTCTTTAAGCATACGCTTATAGGCCTCAATATCATTTGTAATCAGTTCAAAACTGTTCCCTTTTGTTGCAGGTGGCATACCGTTTTTATGCAAAAGATTTTGAAAAGCATGAATTCGGCCATCAGGTTCATAAGGCGTATGCTCACACACCTGATCAAATTTAACAAACTCTTTTTGGTGTTTTGACTCACGTTTACGTATACCTATAAGAAAATAGAGCGGTACGACAATATAAGGTAAAAAGAAAATAGATAACATCCATGAGATCATACTGGTTGGAGATCGTTTCTGATAAAGGATATGACTTAATGCAGAAAATATTAGAATACCTGCAACGATCACCAGTATATAGGTAAGTAAAAAATGTAAAGGCGTGACGTCGATGATGAACTCCTCTATATAAATACTTTTCTGGATTGATTATATCATAATGCATATCGCTAAAAGAAAATTCTTTATAAAAATAAAAACGAAAAATCACACTATTTATCACCCATGACTACGTTATAATACTTTCATGATAAAAGACTTACAAAGTAAAAATTTCACATTGGTTCTCTCTGGCGGAGGTGCTCTGGGCATTGCACACTTAGGTGTGTTGCATGATCTGGAAAAACAACAGCTAGTGCCTAGCGAAATAGTCGGTACAAGTATGGGAGGTATCATTGGAGCATGTCTATCCATAGGATTGACCGAAGCAAAGATATACGAACATATCAAAAGTTTTGCAGGTATCTTTAACTGGATCAAGTTCTCTTTTTCCGGTAATGCTGTCGTAGACAATGAAAAAGTAGCGAAAATATTTGAGCGTATCTTTCAAGACAAAAAAATGAAAGACACTCAGATCCCTCTCAAACTCATAGCAACCAATCTGCTCAATGGTCATAAAAAAGTATTTGATGCTTCTGATGATGTATATATTAAGGACGCTGTCCTATGTTCAATGGCAATTCCAGGGGTATTTGAAGAGCATAATGTAAATGGAGAAACGTATGGCGATGGTTTTCTTTGTGAAAACCTTGGTATCAATGAAGCCTTGTATGAAACAGTGCTTGCTGTAGATGTTCTAGGAGAAAATGCGTTTGAAAAAACCATGCCTGATAACTTTTTTAAAACTGTCAACGTTTTGGAGATGTTTGAAAAGTCGGTCAGACTCCTGATCTATAACCAAAGCAAAACACATTTGGAAAATTCAGACAAATCTATCTACCTCCTTGAACCCGAAACCAAAGACTATAAAACCTTTCAGTTTCATAAGCACGATGGGATTCGCGCTTTAGGTATTGGCTTAGTCTAATACTTTAGACATGAGAACTTGTATGTGGCACTTTCATGATTGTTGAATTACCCTCAATTTTCTCATCTGTTTTTTCAAGTTTTATTACTTGATCAGACTTCTCTTGGACTTTTTCCTTCATTGCCGGCTGGGAAATACCTTTCATTTTCTGCAATGTTAAAACTAAGTTGACCATTTTTATATTCACTTTTTAAACTTCTGGAATCTGCATCTTTAGGCAATGTCTCACTGCGTTGTATCATGCTTACATAATGCTGCTGCATTTGCATATTTGGATTGTTTGTCTTTTTTACGGTATCTACAGTTGCTTTAAAATGCAAAACCCCGTTATCAATAGAAATATCTATCTGATTATTTGGACTTTCTGGTATTTGTGTATTGTACTCATAATGTGTGCCTTTATCGACTAACAAGCTTTCTGTTCTTGTACGATTGCCTGGTATAAAGATCTGTCTTGTAGGATAATTCCATAGTTGTGTACGCTGATTCATACGCTCTTGCATACGCTCAAAAACCTTATCCATCTCTTTTTGCATCTGATACATCTCTTTAAAAATGTCATCACCGAATGGATCATTGAAAAAAGGATCATTTGCATGAATAGAACTCATAGCAATCAAAGGCAAGATAAAAAGTGATATTTTCTTACTGAACATATTGTGCTCCTTATAATTTATAGTGTTATAAAAATTATAAAAAATGTAGGTTAATCGTTTTTAAATATTTCTTTCGTTTCATTATAAAATATCCTGTGTAGAACATTTTATAATGTTATGGACTTTAGACCGTACGCTAATAGTTTTAAGCGGATTTCTTTTTATTACTTTGAATAGCCAATAAGACGCCATCCCAGAATCTGATTCTAGCCTTAATGGCAAGAAGAGCTGCTTCTTCTGCTTCTGCAATCTTTAACTTATCTCCTTCACATAATAAATCCAACATTCGTAAAGACATTGGACCATGATGATCTCCATCAAGCTCTATGTGACGATCTAGGTAATAATGAAATACTTCTGCTTCTTCTCGTGAGATCTTCATCTTATCAAGAAGGGCACGGAACATCTCTGGAATAATATGCTCTCTACCTAAAGCAAATGCTGCTGCAATTACATGAGGCTTATCACTATTGATAAAACCAAATGTGACTTCCATAAACTCTTTTGCGGCTGAAGGTATTTGAATGGTTTCTTTTGCTCTATCTAAAGAATCAGTTGCAACCGTAGAAACAAATTCTCTAATGAGTTGACTACTTCCTTCTTTGACTTCTTCCATAGCTTGAGCATAAAGGTTGAAATGACTTGTATATGTAGGAGTTCCATCTTCAAGTGGAATACCTTCATCTGATTCTTCTTCAAGAACAATATCATTAATAAAACGTTGTACTTGTGCATCACCAAATGGAAGCCAAGGTGTTTGTGCCGGTGCAATTTGATTTTGTAAATATTTCACCAGTGACATAAAGTCCCAAACAGAGTAGATATGGTGCTGCATAAAGATCGTTAAATCATTCATATCTGTAACTGCAGCATAAACTGGATGAGTAGCAAGTTCTTTTCTTAATTTTTTTACGTTTTCAAGTGGAAAAGTTGTCAATATATAGTCCTTTAATTTTAAAAAAAAGAGTATATATAAAGTAACCTTTTCATACGGTAATTGTTGACACATAACCTTATAAAAAATATAACTTTATAAGGTTTTTCTTTTGTCTTTAGCACCTAAAATTTGTAGTACATTTCATTTGATTTTAGATTTTTATTAGAACTGATCATGCATACGGTATAATAATACATAAAATGATTTACACAATAATAAGGATAGCTGTATGCTCGAAAATGGATTTGCTTACTTAGCTGTACTTATATTCATTGCATCATCTATTGTATTTGTTGAAAAGAAAACCCAACACAAGCTTTTTGAGTATCTACCTGCTATTGTCATCATCTACTTTTCAGTTATGCTTTTTTCGACCTTTGGACTATGGCAAAAAACTGAATCTATCACTGCCACATACAAGTTTTTCAAATCCAACCTGCTTCCGGCGATGATCTTTCTTTTGTTACTTTCAGCAGATATGAGAAAGATCTTTAAATTAGGTAAAAAAATGCTACTTACCTTCTTTTTGGCATCATCGAGCATTGCCATTGGTTTTGTCGGTACATTTGCCCTCTTCCATACCTACTTTGAACCTGATGCATGGAAAGCATTTGCCGCGCTCAGTGGTTCATGGATGGGAGGAACTGGTAATATGGTAGCTATACAAGGTGCCTTGAACCTGCCGGATTCAGCGATGGGATATACCCTGCTCATTGACTCCATAGATTACGCTATTTGGGTGATGATACTGCTTGCTCTTGTACCCTTTGCCAAAAAATTTAATCTATGGAGTAAGGCAGATACATCCATCATAGATGAAGTAGGAGAAAAACTGGCTCTTGAAGAAGAAAATAAAAAACCTATGAGTATCATTTCCCTTTTGGTTTTGCTTGGCAGTTCTATACTTGTTTCAGCACTGGCACAGAACATAGCAGCATTCATGCCTACTACTTCTTTTTTGACTACAACAACATGGATAGTCATAATCGCTACGTTAGCAGGTATCCTTGTTGCTATGACACCACTGGCTAAAATATCAGGCGGATCACAACTTGGAAGTATGATGCTTTATCTGATCGTTGCACTCATCGCTTCACGTGCCAATTTCACAGAGTTGACTGAAGCACCTCTTTATATCATTGCTGGTTTTGTGATCATCACTATACATGCATCCATTATGATACTCTTTGCAAAACTCTTTAGACTTGATCTATTCAGTTTAGGCGTTGCATCACTGGCTAATATAGGTGGAGTCGCTTCAGCACCTATTCTGGCATCTGCCTACTCTAAAGCCCTTATACCAATTGGTGTCCTTATGGCAATGATGGGGTATATTGTGGGTACTTTTGGCGGGTTGATGGTAGGTAAAGTATTGGAGATGATAAGTGGATGAGTAGACTCAATTTGTTTTCATATAGTAACTCTTTAGAAGAAATAAGTTTTTAGAACCTGGTTATTATAAATTTTATAAGCTGTATACTATATACTTAAAGTTTGTGCGGGATTAATTCCCTTATTGGAAAAACGATTATTCGCCCCATATTATAGGGACGGTTTTTTGAATAAAATGTAAAAACAACATTAATAAAGGTGTAATAAAATTATGGGAAAAAATACAAATACTGAGCAAGCTCAGAACGTTGATCACGGTTCTGCAGCATTTGTAGCAAAATATGCTGGACGAGACCTGCAAGCTGGTGTCATTACGGCAACTATGGCAATACCATTATCTATCGGTATTGCGATGATGTCAGATTACCCGATTCAAGTAGGTCTCGCGACAGTTGCATTTGCATCCTTCATAGCATTCATATTTGCTTTGTTCCGTCCGGGTAACTATATAGGAGCACCAGGAATTGCAGCCGGTCTAGCCCCAATTCTTGCTATGGGGATTGCAACCTTCGGAATGGAAAATATGGCCTTTATTATTTTTATGACGGCAACATTTCAAGCAGTGATTTGGAAGTTTAACTGGCAGCGTTATCTTTTAATGGCTGTACCATCTTATTTGGTAGAAGGATTACTAGCTGGAATCGGTTTAAAGATTGCTCTCAAATTTATACCTTTCCTATGGATGTTACCAGTTGGCATGGCTGCGGGTGAAGAGTTTTGGAGTGATGCGCGTATTCAAATCATTGCACTTTCTGTAATTGGAACAGTTCTGTTTCTTCTTTTATTCAAAAAATTTAAAGATACAAAGCCTGCATTACCATACTTTACTTTGATCGTATTTGGTATAGTGGTTTCTCTTTTTATTGATGTTAAAATGCTTAAAGTAGAAGATGTCACTTTTAACCTTGCACTACCAATACCAAATTTTGATTCTGTATATTTATGGGTCTATGCGATCTTCTTTTCATTAATGCTCTCTGTGGTTGACGTGATTGAACAGGTGATGAGTAATGCAGCGATTGAAAAAATTGATCCATTGAAACGTCCATCTAATTCAAATAACTCGTTGTTGACGATTTGGGTGGCAAATATGGGTGCCAGCTTCTTTGGTGGTATGACAAACCTTGATGGTTTGGCAAAATCATCAACAAACCGTCTTGCAGGTGCTTATACAAAACTATCGGTATTGGTGATTGGTGTACTCATAACATTCTTTGTATTCAACTCTCAATATCTAGACTATTTACCGTACTTTGCATTGGCAATTATTATGTCATTTGTTGGTATCAAAATGTTCTTAGGCTTGTTGCACATTGCAGTATTTGGACCTTATGCTGTACTGCTTGCAACAGTATGTGCAGGGTTAGTGTTTAAAGTTGGTATCTTTGAAGGACTAATTATCACTCTTGTTATCCATGGTGTAATTAGTTATATTATTTTCTCAAAAATTGAAAGTATGCCAGCTGGAACAATTGTTAGTAAATACTTCCAAAAATTCAAAGAAAATGACGAACAAATAAACTAATTTCTAATACTTTCTTACAATATTCTATTTAGACATTCCCACGATTCTCGTGGAAATGCATACGTGATTTGTATGTTTGTTATAATAACAGTTATATGTATGTATGGATCACTTAATCAAGGAACATTATAAAATATGCAGAAAGTAAATGAAAAGAAAAAAGCTTCCTTAAATATGATACAACACATACATATAAAAATACAGATTGACATACTTAAAAAGCCATTGCTCTACCATGGTTTTATAAGATATTGGACTTGACATAATGAAAATCACAGATATACGAACAATAACACTCAAAGCGCCACTTAAAAACCCCTTCATTACCTCTTTGCGACGTGTAGATGTCCTTGAAGACGTCGTAGTGATCATTGAGTGTGATGATGGTTCAATAGGATTCGGTGAAGGAGCACCCACCCCAGTTATTACCGGAGAGACCATGGGAACCATGACCGCAGCGATCGAATATTTAAAGCCTTTTCTCTTGGGACTTGATATAGAGGATTTTGAACTTATATTAAATAATATACATACTTCATTGCTCAAAAATACTACTGCTAAATCAGCGCTTGAAATAGCCCTCTATGATTTGAAAGCCCAAGCAGAAAAAAAGCCTCTATACAGAATGCTTGGAGGAACACAGACAACATTTAAAACAGATATCACCATCAGTATGGACAGGATCGATAAAATGGTATCTGACTCTCTTCATGCTGTAGAGCTAGGCTACGATACACTAAAGATAAAAATAGGTGATAATCCCAAAAAGGATATCGAACGTATCGTTGCTATACATGATGCTTTGGATAACAACATCAAACTAAGACTCGATGCTAACCAAGGGTGGACGGCACAAGAGAGCGTCATGCTCTTACACATCCTGGAAAAGAAAGATATTATCGCTGAATTTATAGAGCAGCCGGTAGCTGCAGATGATATAGATGGTCTGAAATATATCAAAGAGAGAGTGCAGACCCCCCTACTTGCTGATGAATCCATATTTTCACTCAAAGATGCAAGAAGACTGCTTGAACTGCAAGCCATAGACTATGTCAACATCAAATTAGCCAAAACAGCGGGTATTACACAGGCTTTAAAACTAGCAGATCTATCAAAAGAGTTTGATGTAAAGTGTATGATAGGTTGTATGCTTGAAGGTCCAATCAGTGTTGCTGCAGGGGTACATGTAGCTTCTGCAAAAGCAGATATCATTACCATGGTTGATCTCGATGCCATAAGTCTCTTGGCTTCACATCCTGTAGAGACAGATATCCTCTTTAACGAAAGTGAGATCATCTTGTCTGAGGATGTTGGATTAGGTGTATCTTTATGATTGATATGTCATACTTTATACTCCAAACATGCAAAGGATAAGTAGCATGAAAAGATCACTCTTTATTATCTTTTTATTTCTCTCTTTTCAGTCTCTTACAGCACAAACCCTCGAACCTAAACTTTACGCCAATACTCCTATTGATGCAAATGTTTTATTTATAGGATATGGCCATACACAAGGAGCTATACCCGAAAACCAATCACTTGAATTAGAAGATCCAAACCTAAAGATAAATAGTGCTCTATTGGCCTATGGAAGATCATTTAATTTTTTAGGTCACAATACTAAATTTGATCTTATGCTACCTATTGCTTCTCTTTCCGGAACAGCAGAACAGTATGGTATAGGTGTGAGTCGAGACGTAGATGGTCTTAGTGATGCCAAAGTAAGACTGACCTTCAACTTGCTTGGTGCTCCCGCTCTGTCACTTCAGGAGTTTGCTTCTTATAAACAAGATACCATTGTAGGCGTCAGTATACAGGCAACACTTCCAACAGGTCAATATGATGGTTCCCGTCTGGTTAATATAGGGACAAACAGATGGGCCATTAAACCCGCAATAGGTATCTCTAAAAGAATCTCTGACTATACATTTGAGTTTGCAGCAGATGCAGAATTTTACAGTACCAATGATGATTTTTATGGTGGTATCAAAAGAAAACAAGATCCCGTATATTCAGCCCAGGTACATGCTCTTTATACATTTCGCAGAGGTATGTGGTTAGCAGTAGGTGGAACCTACTATAGAGGTGGAGAATATATCAATGATGGTATTGGAACCAATAATCAGTTACGTAATAGCCGTATGGGAGTGACATTTGCCATGCCTATAGATAGACAGAATTCAATAAAAATATTTGGCAGTAGCGGTATTAATGTTAGATACGGAAGTGATTTTGATGCTATAGCCGTAGTATGGCAATATACTTGGATGGATTAGGTAACTAGTAGGCTCCCCATGCACTTCCTACAGTAATATAAAATGCAAAATCATTCTCTTCGCTGGTAGCAAAATCCAACCCTCCCCATAGACCAAATTTTCTTGCCAATTCATAACGGAATCCGACACCACCTGCCCAATGTGCAGGTGAATCTTTAAAACTGATATCCTCTTTGACGACCCCTGTTCCTAGCTCATATTTGTTCTCTTCCCCGAATACCTTTCCTGATCCACCAAAAAGAACGAGATTCCATCTCTCTTTGAATTCCCAGCGAAGCTGCATTTCTCCTAAGAGCATATTCTCACCCTGATAACGCATAGCCTGAATACCACGCATATTAATAGAAGGGTAAGCTACATAAGGGATATAATCACCATCTGAAGCATGAACAGCCTCACCTTCTATCCTTAAACCAAGTGTCACTTTATCTAGCACGGGATGAAAATAAAATGCTTTGGCACCATAACGCCAGAAATTCTCATTACCGCCAAAATTTTCATCAACGCGTCTCACAGTAGCCTTAGCAAATAAACCATCGGAAGGTGTAAAAATAGTATCTCTGGTATCATATTGAACTACTGCAGACAATGCACCCATCTTGAACTCACGCTCAAAAAATCGGTCTATAATGGGTAATCTGCCGTCATTTCTCTTACTTTCAATGTCCACATAAAGATAATTACCGCCTACAAAGAAATCACTTGCTCCTATTCTGTACATTAACTCCTGGTATGCCATATAGCCTTTTAGATTCATATCTACACCGAGATCTCGCAGATAGAAATTCATATTGACATCCATTGCCCCTATTGCTGTAGTCGTACGAATAGTATCTTCTTTCCAAAAGCCTAAATGGTACGCTGCACCAAAACGTGTACTATTTTCCGTACCAACAGCGACCACTCCTGATATGGATGGTGGTGATTTTCTCTCAATACTTGAAGCCAGGCTGTCATGCAAGAACATGAGGTTCAACCCAGCTCCATACCCTACTGCAGGTTCAGTGATGATGATAGGCATAGGCACAAAACCATATTTTGTTGAGAGAAAAGCACTGATGTCAAATTTACTATCTTCATCACTTACAAATAATTCTTTATCAAAATTAAAAAACCCCGCACTTTTTGTTTCATAAGATTCATCTGCACTGTGAAGTAATGTTAGTAACGACACTAAAAAAATAAAATTTCTCGAAAAAAACATAGCTCTCCTTTAGCGTTAAAATGATACGAATTATAAACCCTCACTTAGTATAACATATACGCTCTAGTCTTTAATTAATTACCACCATAATACTATTTTGATATAATATCACCATGAAAAAAATCGCATTTATATTCCTACTATCAACTACTTATATATTTTCTAATATCAATGCTGTCGTCAGCATTTTGCCTGAACAGACATTTGTCAAAGCCATTGGTGGTGAAAAGGTCAATGTATCACTTATGGTAAGGCCCGGGAACTCGCCACATACCTATGAACCGAGGCCTTCACAAATGGTTGAGATTGCTAAGGCAGATCTTTACTTTGCCATCGATGTAGAGTTTGAAGATGTCTGGCTGCCAAAATTTCAAAGTCTGAATCCTAAAATGCAGGTCATTGATCTTGCACACAACATTCCAAAATTGCAGATGCTCGAAAAGCATAAATGTGAAGCAGGTCATGTACATCATAGTGAACATAAAGATGAAGAGGCTAAACACGAAGGTGAAGACCCGCATATCTGGACTGCTCCTTCAAATGTAAAGATCATTGCTCAAAATATTTACCATACGTTACAAGAAATAGATCCTGCAAATGCAGACTACTATAAAAGAAACCTCGATATATTCTTAGCGTCTATTGATGAGACAGACAGACAGATCATAGATATCCTCTCCCCTCTTGAAGACGGTGAAAAGTTTATGGTATTTCACCCTTCCTGGGGTTATTTTGCCAAAGCCTATAATCTTGAGCAAATAGCTGTAGAGATTGAAGGTAAAGAGCCTAAACCCAAGGAACTCATACACCTGCTCAAAGAAGCAAAAGAGGAGAAAGTCAAAGCCATCTTTACGCAGCCGGAGTTTTCAGATACTGTAGCCCAGATCATCGCTAAAGAGTTACATATACCTGTAGTAAAGGTGAGTCCTCTGGCTGCTAACTGGTCTGAGAATCTTATAAACATTGCACAAGCGATAGCAGGAAAGAACTAAGATGTCTGTCATAGATATCAAAAATGCTTCATTTGCCTATGACAGGCAAATGATCTTGGAGAACATAAACCTCAATGTAGAAGAGAAAGATTTTTTAGCCATCATCGGTCCAAACGGTGGAGGTAAATCTACCCTGCTTAAACTGATATTAGGGATACTCAAACCAAAAAAAGGTTCTATCTCCGTCTTGGGAAAAACACCCTCAAAAAGTCTTACACATATTGGTTACGTTCCACAGAACACCAATGTCAATACTGACTTTCCCATTAAGGTCATAGAAGTCGTTATGATGGGTCATGTGGGAAGTAAAAGACCACTATTTGGTTATGGTAAAGATGAAGTACTTTGTGCTATGGGTGCATTGGCACAAGTAGGTATGGAAGAGTTTGCCCAAACCAAAATAGGTTCACTTTCAGGTGGACAACGTCAAAGGGTAATGATAGCCCGTGCACTCTGTGCCCATCCACAGATCCTTATACTTGACGAGCCGACATCAAGCATAGACATTACAGGACAAAAAGAGATCTATGAACTGATCAAAACACTCAATCAAAGTATTACTGTCATCGTGGTAAGTCATGACATCTCTGTTATCTTGGAGTATGCAAATAAAGCAGCACACATAAACAAAACTCTCTCCTACCATGATATTTCAGACAAACAAAAAACATTCCATACACATGGGACGGATGGACACTTCTGTGAGATAGAACTTTTACAAATGCTGGGTGCAGAAAGTTGCAACACCTGTGAAGAAGAAACACCAAAATGGAGGACAGTTAAATGATTGAAGCTTTACAGTTTGAATTCATGCAACATGCCCTTCTGGCTGGATTCCTAGTAAGTTTTGCTGCAGGTATCATAGGATCACTCATCGTAGTAAACCGTATGGTGTTTTTAGCAGGAGGTATCGCACATACCTCTTATGGCGGTATAGGCCTTGCAGTCTATTTCGGACTCCCTATCTTTCTTGGGGCATCTTTCTTTGCAGTAGGTGCTGCACTGCTTATAGCGGGTCTTACACTGAAAAAACGTCACCGCATGGATACTTTTATCGGACTGATCTGGGCTGTGGGTATGGCCATTGGTGTGATATTTGTTGACCTTACCCCAGGATACAATGTAGACCTCATGAGCTACCTTTTTGGTTCTATTTTGGCAGTAAGTTCAGAAGACCTCTACTTTATGGGTGCACTACTGGCACTTATTCTGGTTGTCATTACTTTCTGGTATAGAGATATTTTAGCTGTTTCTTATGACAGTGAATACGCTGCTCTACGTGATGTAAACGTCAGATTTTTTTACACACTTATACTCATTCTCTCAGCGCTCACTGTAGTGATCGCTATTAAAGTGGTCGGTCTTATCTTGGTCATAGCGATGCTTACTATTCCTGTGTACATTGCAGAGAAGCTTTCCAGCTCTCTGTTTTCGATGATGTTCCTCTCAGGTGCCATTGCTACCTTTTTTACTCTTGTAGGCTTATGGTTCTCATACACTTATGATCTGACTTCTGGTGCTTCTATCATCATCGTTTCCGCCGTTTCATTGGGTACTTTTTTACTCTTGCATAAAGGAAAATAGTCCAATGAAAATGATCGGTCTCTTTTTTCTTCTTCTCCTCTTGACAGCCTGTTCACAAAATGTCGGCTATGGGTTAGGCGTTGCGGGTGTAAATACTTCAGGCAATAGTATTGCCGGTACGGAGATCATTGCAGACAGTGAAACCGGTATCCATGGAAGTGTCAGCATGGGTACGGATATCAGACTCTAAATTCTTTTAGCCTGTTCAAGCTTTTCTTTTAAGTATAAGATACCCAACTAGGCCCCATAAAACCACTGAACTCAATATTGCAACTATCCCAGCTTCTTCCTCTAAGTGTATCAAAGAAGACGGGTTGATATCTGAAACAGAAAAAAGATAATCCAAACCTAATCCAAAGACTATACTTCCCACTGTGATACTCCCTAAGTAGATCCAAAGTGAACGTGTACCAAGCATTTTTTTGACAACACCTATAGTCACTGTATTGGTAGCCGGTCCAGCAGAAAGAAACACAAAGGCTGCTCCTGCACTTACACCTGAAAGCATCAGTCCGGCAGCAATAGGTAAAGATGCCGTTGCACATACGTACATTGGTACCGCAATGGCTATAACGATCACATAGGAGAACCACGAGTACTCTGCAAGGATCTCACTGATGCTTTCGGGAATAGCTACTGTGATCAATGCACCGATCAAAAGACCCCAAATAAGAGGTTTAGCGATGTCAGCGAGAAGTGTCACAAAAGCATAACGAAAAGCACTTATAAGCCAAAACTCTTTCTTTTCAACACTACTGCTGCAAGATGAAGTAGAACTGCAGCAACTACTCTCTTCTTTCTGGGTTTGCATAGGCATTACAGGAGATAAACCATTTGTTGCCTTGACTGTTGAAAACGCAGGTTTTGGAGCAGTCTCTTCTCTATCAAACAGATTTGTTAATATACCAGCCACTATAGCGATCATCATAGAAGTGATAACACGATAGATCGTAAATATCCACCCAAATATCCCATAAGTAGCCAATATGGAATCTACTCCGGTAATGGGTGTAGAGATAAGAAATGAGAGTGTTGACCCTTTACTCGCCCCACTCTTTTTGATACTTGTTGCCAAAGGGATGACCCCACATGAACACACAGGCAGTGGGACACCAAAAAGTGTGGCTTTTATGACAGAAAATATATTGTCTTTACCCAAATGTTTAGTCACGATGGTATCTGGTACAAACTCATGTAAGATACCGGCAAAGATGAGACCAAAGAGTATATAAGGCGCCATAGCATTACTGAGTTCTATAAGTGCTATAAAAAATAGGTTTATGTATTCCATGTGCATTCCTTAAAATTAATATATAACCTTATTCATATAAATTAAAACTGAAGAAAATTCTACATCAATATATCTTGATACATATAAAAGATTACGCTACACTACCGACATGGATACATTTTTACAGACCGTTGGGGCACTCAACGACGAAACCAGACTCAAACTACTACGATTTATAGATAAAAATGGCGCAGTCTGTGTCTGTGACGTAGAGTCTGCCTTTGGTATGATACAATCACGCATCTCACGCCACCTCAAAATTCTAAAAGATGCGGGTTTCTTGCGTGTAGACCGTAAAGGACGCTGGGCATACTACTCTATACGCTCCCCTTTAGATAAGTTCCGTCAAGATGTCTTAAAGGAGATATCGTATCTAGAGATGGATCTGCCTGAATTTAAATCTGCTTGCAATAGTTAAAAAAGCTTATACTTTAACATCTAACTGCTAAAATAGTATTAAAAAAAGGATATAAACATGGCAGCAGGACTTTTAGCCCTTTTAGATGACATATCTGTACTTATGGATGATGTAGCCACTGTATCAAAGGTTGCTACGAAAAAAACTGCAGGTATCCTTGGTGATGACCTTGCAGTCAATGCAGAGAAAGCTTCAGGCTTTGCCTCTTCACGTGAACTTCCTGTAATTTGGGCCATCACAAAAGGCTCATTTATCAACAAAGCCATCATTTTACCTCTCGCCTTTTTACTTAGTGCTTTTGCACCTTGGCTCATCGTACCTATACTCTTTGTTGGTGGAGTTTACTTAGCGTATGAGGGTGTAGAAAAGATATATGAATACTTCTTCCCCCACGGAGAGAAGAGACACATAGCTTCACTTGAAGAAAAAAATAAAGAACAAATACTTGCTGAAGAGAAAGAAAAGATAAAATCTGCCGTTATTACAGACTTTATACTCTCTATAGAGATCATCATTATTGCATTAAGTGCAGTTGCTAGTCAACCCATGATGATACAAATAGCAGCAGTGACTTTTGTAGCACTCGTTGCCACTGTAGGAGTTTACGGTATTGTTGCCCTACTCGTTCGTATGGATGACTTTGGCTACAAACTCATAGCTATGAATGGTGGAGAAAGCAGCATCGGTGAATTCTTTGTACGTGCGCTTCCTAAGGTCATTAATGCGCTGACTGTCATTGGTACCATTGCTATGCTTTTGGTAGCGGGAGGTATCTTTATACACAACTCACACTTTGTACATGAGCTTGTAGATGGCATACCTTTTCTCCTTGGTGATATACTTATTGGATTTATTGTTGGTGCTGTTGCAGTGGCTGCTATGATGATCGTTAAAAAAATAAAAACCTAAAAAAGAATATGACATTAAATATTTTTCTAAAAACAGCTATGCTTTGGTTTGTCATCGCTCTTTTTGCAATTCTAAATGGTATATTTAGAGAAAGTATTTTAGCACCTTATTTGGGAGAAACTGTTGCACTACCGGTCAGTGGGGTCATTTTATCCATAATCATTTTCACGATTATGTATCTAAGTATTCATATATTTGGTAAAAATAAATATCATACCTATTTATATATCGGTATTCAACTGGTAAGTATAACGTTACTATTTGAATTTATCTTTGGTCATTATGTCCTGAAAAACTCATGGTCTGAATTATTACAGGTATTTAATATTTTAGAAGGAAATCTATTTATCATTGCATTACTTGTAAGCTTTACTTCTCCTCTTTTGGCTGCAAATATTAAAAACCAATTACAATAATATATCAATATATCTTGATATATATAAAATATTACGCTACAATCACTTATCAAATAAAAAGGATAATCATGAAGAAGATCCTCATTCTCTGTACCGGTAACTCGTGTAGAAGCATCATCGCTGAAGCGCTCATTAACGCTGAGCTGGAAGGTATAAATGCTGAAAGTTCGGGAGTCAAAGCTTCAGGAAGAGTAAACCCTAATGCGAAAAAAGTGTTAGAACAAGAAGGTATCTGGAGAGATACCTACCACTCAAAAACGCTTGATACAGTGATAGATAATGATTATGATCTAGTCGTCACCGTATGTGGTCATGCTCAAGAGACCTGCCCTATGTTTCCCAAACCGGTTAAAACCATCCATGTAGGATTTGAAGATCCAGATGGCAAGGAGTTTGGTGCATTTGAAGAGACACTCAAAGAGATCAAAGAGATTTTATTGCCTAAGGTAAAAGAAGCATTAAAGTAAAAAAGGAAAATAAGATGGATAAGAATGTAAGCAAAACAAATCAAGGTGTTAAAATAAATTTCACTGGCACAGTAGAGAAACAAAATATCGTTAAGATGGTAGAAAACTGTTCAACTGGACAGTGTGAATGCATGAGTGATGAAACAAAGAAAAAGATCACAAACATGGAAGTGAGTGGGAAAGACGGTGATGTGGCACTTGACCTTTCAGGTGATGTAAGCAAAGAAGAGATAGAAGCAGCCCTTGCAAAATCAAAAGTATTGAACGACTAATGCTCTTAGCTTCTATCTTATTCCTCATAACCCTCATCTTTGTAATCTGGCAGCCAAAAGGCCTGCAGATAGGAACTACTGCTATCATTGGTGCTATCGTTGCTTTGATCCTTGGGGTAGTAAGCTTTGACGATGTTATCACTGTAACAGACATCGTGTGGGATGCAACATTGGCTTTCATAGGTATCATCATTCTCTCTCTTGTACTCGATGAGATAGGCTTTTTCGAATGGGCAGCACTCAAGATGGCAAGACTCAGTGGTGGTAATGGGAACTTACTGTTTGTCTACATACTACTATTAGGTGCATTGGTTGCAGCTTTCTTTGCCAATGACGGTGCGGCACTTATACTTACCCCTATTCTACTAGCAAAGATGAAACATTTACATATGAAACCTCTTGCAATTTTCGCTTTTCTTATGGCCGGCGGGTTTATAGGTGACAGTGCCTCCAATCCACTTGTGATCTCTAATCTTACGAATATCGTCACTGCAGGTTACTTTGACATAGGATTTTGGGAGTATGCTAAGACGATGTTCTTGCCTAATCTATTGGCTATTGTCGCATCAATTGTAGTACTATGGATGTACTTTAGAAAAGATATCCCCAAAGAGTTAGATGTACAGAACCTGGCAACACCAGAGTCTGTCATTAAAAATATGACCATGTTCAAACTTAGCTGGTGGTTCTTGGGACTTTTGATGATAGGTTACTTCATAGGTGACTACTTCGACCTGCCTGTTTCTCTCTTTGCATTGGGTGGTGCACTGATCTTTTTAGCCATTGCTAACCACTACAAAGCGGTCAAACCGATAGAGACGATCAAGTCTGCACCTTGGCAGGTTGTCTGGTTCTCTATAGGACTTTATGTAGTTGTATACGGCCTTAAGAATGCAGGACTTACTTCTTACCTGGCTGTCCTCATCAACGACTTACACGAGATGGGTCATGCTACTGCTGTTATAGGAACCGGTTTCCTTGCAGCAGGACTCAGTTCAATCATGAATAATATGCCTACCATTATGATCATGGATATTGCTATCGACGAAGCAGGACATAACGCTTTAGCCTACGCAAACATACTAGGATCTAACCTAGGTCCTAAAATGACCCCTATCGGCTCGCTAGCTACCCTACTTTGGCTCCACGTGCTTGCTCAAAAAGGTGTTAAGATAGGTTGGGGAGAATATATGAAAGTAGGACTGGTTATTACCCCACCTGTTTTATTTGTTGCTCTACTAGGGCTATTATAAGTTAATATAGAAGAGGTTCAAAATGAAAAAAACAGTTTTATTATTGCTACTTAGTTGTTTCACTGTATTTGCTGAAACACAAGTACTTAGTCATGAAAGCTATTTAAGTACATTTTCATACGAAGAACGCAAAGCCATGAAAATAAATAGTGTAGAGCTTACACTAATGCTTGAAGAAGGTACTGCACAACTTGTAGATATAAGATTTAAAGAAGAGTATGAAGCATGGCATATGCCAGCCTCTATAAACATTCCCATTAATGAGCTTCCAAATCGTTTAAATGAGCTTGACAGATCTAAACTTATTGTTACCGCATGTCCTCATAAAGACAGAGCAATTATGGCACGTACATTTTTAAAACTCAAGGGGTATGACACAAAATATCTTGTTGATGGGCTAACCGGTCTTGCAGACTTTTTAAGAGGTGATAATGCACGGGAATTTATTCAAGAGTTAAAAAAATAAAGTTAGTGGAGACCAAACAGCGCCGCTCTGGTCACCTTACATCGTACTTTCAAAAAGCTTTTCATCCAACTGATCTAGCACAGATGAGAACGATTCATGTTCTATATATTGCATCACTGCAGCATGGCATGTCAACTGAAACATCCTGCTGCGATATTTGAATTTATAGTTTGACATCCCATTTTGCATGTTCACTATATACTCTTCTACTTCATTTTCATTCAGGTCATACATGAAGATCAGGAAATTATCTTTCTCATAACGTACGATCTCATGATTTAGATGGTTATCTTTCATATAGCGGATCATATAGTCACTTACCTGTTTTAAGAGCCTGTTCCCTACATTTGAGTCATACTCTTTAACGATCTCATCATAATCTGAGATATTGATACTGACCAAAAATCCGAAATCATTAAATGTTTCATTGTTATTGAGTTTTTCTTTCAATAACCATAGTCTGTTCTTACATTCTGTAATATCATCTGAAAAGAGTTGTTTACGCAATAAATGCATACTGTTCGTAAGTTCATTTAAGTCCGTACGACACTCTTTATCGATAACTTCATTCTCGTTAAGCATTTGCGTTCCCTCCTTTCAATTATTAATTATTGTAATATAAAAATGTCAAAAAAATGTCAAATTTTCAAACTATTAAAGCCAAATGTTTTTGTCACACTATCCCAATGTGCTGGCTTGTGCAAATGATGACCTTGTAGATAGTCAACACCGATGCTTTTTGCTAGTGCTAATATGCTCTCATCGCTGATATACTCGGCAATGGTCTTGATCCCTAGATCACGGCAGATCTTCACCATGTTCTCTAAAATGACTCTATATTTTTCATCATGTATCTTAGAGACAAGAGAACCATCGAGTTTCACATAATCGACATCAAGTTTCACAATGTTATCAAAGTTCGAAAAACCACTTCCAAAATCATCAATAGCGATACATACACCAAGTTTTTTAAGTGAAAAGATAAACTCATTGATCATTTCAATATCCTCTATCTGTTCACTCTCTACTATCTCAACTGTCAAACGGCTACCGATCTGCATCTTTTTAACCTTACGGATCAAAGTATCGCAAAGTTCTGGATTGTTAATATCAACATATGAAAGGTTCAATGTCATCGAAACATCATGGTTTTCCAACACATGGAACACTTTGTCTATCATTTGCTTCATAAGCTGTGTATATAAACGATACTCTTTAGATTTTTCCATAAAAACTGCTGGAGAAAGTACACGCCCTTCACTGTCCATAAGTCTCATAAGACTTTCAAACTTATATGGTACAGTCTCATTTTCTACATCAAAGATACCCTGAAAATGGGGTGTTACCTTCTCTTCTTTAATGTTATCGATCAATGTCTCATAGACTTTATGAATCATATGTTCGTTCTGATTGATAGAAGTGCTGTCATGGAAAATATAGTTGTTATGAGATTTTTTCGCTTCCTGTAACGCTTTCTCTGCATAGACCAAACTCACATTTCCAGCTGCCTTTGTTGCACCGAATGTTACATTCAAATGTATATGACTCTCAGCAGAAATAGTAAACTTATGGTTTGAAATTTTTGTCGAAAGATGCTTGATGATAAAGTCTAGTAGACGATGATTAAAATCATTTTTTATAAATAGACAGAGCTTATCTGCGTGGACATGATAGATCTCATAGGCAAATGTATCGACACCATGTTTTGCAAATATACCATCTGTTTCCATCTCTTTCAATGTATTATCAACAAGATCCTGCATGATCTCTACAATACGAATACCTGCTTCATATCCGTAGAAAATATTGATATCATCAAATGCAACGATATCAAGGAGTGAAACAATGGCCACACCATTGTGATCAGCGATGATCTTACGGTGATCTGGGAGCGTATTTTTAGAAGATACTGTAGGTTTTTTTGATGTATTTACTTTTGGAACTATGTTTTCAACTGGTTCTGGGATAGGAGCACTCATTGTTTTCCCTTGTTTTTCTAGATCAACTTCTTGTTTAATCTCTTTAAGCTTAAGTAATGCCTCATCTCTGCTAACAGCATCTACTCTTTTTTTAATCGGTTTACCGTCAATATCTCGGTAGGTAACGTAGTAACCTGTTACCTCACCATCAGACTTACGATAGAGTTCGCTGACACCTTTATATTGCTTGTCAGTGATAGTTCTGATTGGCATGATGTCCTCCGATTTAAATTAAACTTTTTCTTAAAGAGAGACCAAAAAAGCAGGTATCTCTAAACCTTATTGATGCATTATATACTAAAGTTACTACATTTGTCAAGTCTTTTGTAGTAATTTATGTAGTAACTATATATAATGTAAGTAATTTAGGGGTTTATATAGATTTATTGTTGCTACCTTATTATTGACAAATAGTCATTAACTTAAAAAGTTACTACATTAATATTACTTAATATGTTATGCTTCCCTAAGCTACTTCAATGCAATTATTACTACTCTCATATGTCTAAATTTTTTTGATAAAAATAGAATAAAAAACATCTTTTTCACTCCCCTACTTTTATAAAGTGTGAACACTATTTGGTTCTTTTTGTTATACTAATAAAGAGAATAAAAAACAAGGTTTTTAATGGGTAGTGAGATAAGTCACAGAAAGTTTACAGAAGAAGATTTTATAGCATTTAAGAAAGCCTTGTATGAAGAACATGCATATATCAGATCATTATTTGATGAAGGTTCTGAGATTTTTTCGGACAAGTACCGTGTTGGTTATGAGCTTGAAGCTTGTATTCTCACAAATGATAACCTTCCCAATCCTATCAACAAAGAGATTCTTGATGATATCGATTCCCCTCTTTTTACCAATGAACTCGCAAAGTATGACCTTGAGATCAATGGAAATGTCTTTAAACTGAATGCTGAGGCACCTCAGAAGATTAGCAGATGACCTTTCTATCGCTCTGGGAACAGGGTCAAAGACGCTGCAAAGAGGTTTGATGCGAAACTCGGACTTTTTGGTGTACTTCCCTCTTTAAAGTCTTGAACATTTCAACAAAGAGCTCTATCAATCTGATATGCATAGATATACTGCTGGTTCACAGCGTATGAGAGAATTAAGACATGAAAGTGTTAAGATACTGTTTCATGGAGAAGATGAAGTCTCGTTACAAAAAGATGATGTGATGTTCGAAGCACTGGGTACCTCCTCTACAGATGCATCTTCCAAATTCCGTTCGATCAAGCTGTTGAGTATTATCATGCTGCTCTTCTGGCATCTGTTGTATTGACTGGGTTTTGGGGCCAACTCTTCGTTGGTTTGGGTAAAAGAGCCTGGCATGAATCTCGTATCGCTATCTTTGAACAATCTGTAGACACAAGAGATAAAGAAAGAAGAGAACATGGAGATGAGACAAGAGTACATTTTGCACATGGGTACATAGACTCTTGGCTGGATCTGTTTGAACAAAACAAAATGTTTAAGATCATTTTTGCAGATGTAAAGGATAAACCTAACCAGTGAACTGCACCATTTCAACCTTCACAATGGTACGATCTGGAGATGGATACGCCCTATTTTAGGGGAAGACAAAGATGGTAAACACACATTGAGACTTGAACTTCGTGTTCTGCCTTCAGGACCTACACTCATAGATACACAGACAAACATATGGTTTTTCATCGGACTTATTGAAGGATTAGTAAGATCAAAGTATCGATCTTACAAAAATACCATTTGAAACATTAAAAGATGACTTTTACTCTGTAGCGAAAACAGGGTTAAACACTGAATTTCATGAACCTATAGATGCGCAAAAAGTTTCATTGAAAGAGTGGATATTAAGTGATGGGCTGGCACTTACGAAAATGGGACTTGACTCTTTTAGCATAGAGGATGTAGAGAGCTATATGAACATCATCGAACAAAGAACTTCAAAGTGAACAAAATGGTGCAACATGGCAACTTGAACACTATAAAAAATATAACGCATTCCTAAGCTTATGGAGGATTATATGAAAAACTCTGATCAAAATATTCCTGTACACAAATGGAGCCTATAAATGAACAGACTTAATATGATTGACCAAATACCAGATGCATTTTTCGATATCTCCTATCGTGATATCAAAGATCTATTTGAATCTCCTACACTGATACATCTAAAAGGAGTAGAAAACTCCACTGTTTATATCTATCATGTTACATGGTAATGAATTCAGTGGACTACAGATCATGCAGGAGATACTTAAAAAGTACAAAGATGAACAAGGATATACACTTCCAAGATCTATCTGGCTTTTTATAGGTAATGTCGAAGCTGCATCACAAGGACTTAGAAGACTTGACAATGAACTGGATTTCAACCGTGCATGGCCGGGAACGCCGGAACCAGATAACCCCACATCAAAACTCATAAGCCAAGTGATGCATAAGATCACAAAAGATGAACTCTTTGCAGCTATAGACCTGCATAACAATACAGGAAAAAACCCTCCTTATGGTTGTATCTCTGTTGTCAATGAAAAAAACAAATATCTAAGTAGTTTCTTTAATCATATTGCCATGGTATTTCATATACCTAAAGGGGTCTCTACAATAGCATTTGACGATATCTGTCCTGCAATCACACTGGAGTGTTCTACACCTGGTAATCGTCTAGGTATAGATAAAGCCGTGGCACTTATAGATGATCTGATGCATATGGACCATTTCCCTGAAAAACCTTTACCGTCCCATGATCTGCAGTTAGTTCAGAACAACGCTGTTTTTAAGATCGCTGAAGATGTGGACTTTGGATTTGAAGATGAGGAAGGAAGTTTTGATCTTACTCTGGTGGAAAACTTTGACCGTCATAACTTCACCAGGCTAGAAACTTCCGAGGTCTTTGCGCATACAACACTAGACAAGCCTCTTATCGCTACAGCTGATGATGGTACAGATGTCACTGATATACTGATACATAATAACAATGGTGCCATCTCTCTTAAAAAACCTCTGATGCCAGCAATGATCACACTTGACAAGAGAGTATCCTGCAAGATTGCCTCTGTTATCTGCTGGAGGATTATGTATCTTGATACTCCTCTTGTAAATCTCTATAAACCTTATAAAATAATATATTTTATAAGGTTTCTCGCTGTAGCTACGTTTGCAAACCATAAATATGTGACCTCAAATAGAAAACCTTATAAAATGTGCTATATAGGAGGTTTTATAAGGAAATTATAGATTCACTTATGACTCTTACTTTTTGTTTAATAATTATACAATTGGTAGTATACTTTTTATACTTATATCTATTATAATATTTTAAATTGTACAAAGAGCATTTATCAAAAATGATAAGGTAGGAAAGGAATGAATTATGTGTCTATCTCCCAAAACCGTAGAAGTATGTAAGCTATCTGCACCCGTAATAGTTAAACATAGTGAGTCTGTTGCCTCAAAATTATATGCAATACTATATGAGAAATCCCCTAGAGCCAAAGAACTGTTTGGTGGAACAAGTAAAGCACAGTATAAACAATTCAAAAGAGCCATTACTCTATACTACAAGAACATTGATAAGATCAAAACATGGGATTGTTCTGTTCCCCATATTGATTCTGAATATAATTCAATGATTAAAAAATCTTTATTGCAGGCTATCAAAGATGTATTTGGGGATGCTGCAACAAATGATATCATTGAAGCATGGAAAGAATCTTATGTTTTCTTAGAAGATATTGTCATCACAAGAGAGAAAGAACTTTATGCATCTGCATAGATAACCTTCATATGAAGGTTATCTTATCAGTATTTCTCCAGCGGATCATACTTTATTATCGCGGGCTCTGAGAAGTTTGGTACATCATCATATGAGAAGACTGCATAATACTTCTCCTTATCAAATGAAGCAAAATTGTCATACGTATAGGTATCTTTCCCCCCATAAATTTTCACACCGTCCATAAAATGTTTTGGTGTATGGAAACTGTTTCTTACAACGTAATAACCATTTAAGGCTTCATCATCCACTTTATCCCACATAAGTTTGATCATTTTGTTTTCTTTACTTATCGTCAAGTTTTCAACAGCCAGTAATGGTGTACGACGTTTTGGGATATATTTTACGTGAAGCTCTACATCTTCATTCCATTCTATAATTCTATTTTTCACACCTGATGCAGACGTAGGTTTGATCACAAGTTTCAGTGTTTTCCCTTCTTGATGCATCTGATCAAGTGCTATCTTTGACAATGTATCAAATTTAAAGTACTGATACTCTTTTGTATTGAGATCTGACTCTGCGACTTCATATCCGATATACTCTATCTTCTCACGGTTTTTAATGTCCTCATAGCTCCCTACTTCATCTACTTCAACCAACTCAACATAGTAACGTACATCTGATTTTTTCTTAAACGTATTGTTATTACGTATACGTAATGCACATTGTGTTATGACTGTGTTTTCATGGTCTGGAAGTTGTGAGAGATCAAAATCGAGATATCCATAGACTCGATGACCGTCTGCATCAAACCCACTTTTTATTCCCTCTACCTTTTTATCTAGACAAATAGTAGAAAGTGTCTCTGCAGGAAGTTTTATCTTCTCTTCTTCAACAGTATACTTAATGTCAAGCATTGGTCTATATTGCAGACCTCCTCCAAATTTTCCATATCCTATATCAAACTGCATCATTTGGCTGTCTTCACCATCAGGAAGTGTTTTTGGCCCATCTATTCTAAAGACTGCTTTATTATTTACTATCTCTTCTTGCAGTAGTTCACATTCATGTCGAGAAAATTCCCAAAAATTCCAGATACCCTGTGTTAATTGTCTAGACTTAATAGCTTGTCCCATTCTACCTTTTGTCTCAGCATTTTCAATTTCTGAAAAATCGGTAATATCAGAAAAACTCTCCGGCTTTAAAAGTGATAGGTCCCATTGACCATATTTTTCTATCTTGGCACCTACCCTATTCATAGGATAGAGATAAAATCTGGCTGATTTGATAATGGCATTTTTAGGGATACCGTCCAGATCAATACTTATCACAGCATCACAAATACCTTTTGATTTGTTTACTCCGACAAAGAGAGAATTGAGTCCAAAGTGTGAACGATTCTGTTCTTGTGTGAACTCACCCACATACCCGGTACCACTTTTGCTAGCAAAAATAAGTTTAAAGAACTCATCATCTTCCAATGCTGTACGTACTTTGACTACAGGCGCAAATGGTGACTTATATCCCGTAGTTTTATTCACTGCACGTATTGTGTAATAGTAGTTTGTAGAACTCTCCAAATCTGTATCGGTAAAACGATTTTCACCTACGATGCCTACTTTAGTACGCTCATTACAAGCATCTTTATCTTCTGTACTTCTATAGATCTCAAAGAAGATGTCATCTCTTGGTTCATATTTCCATACAAGTGTAACAGAAGTGGCAGCTGTACCTCCTATAGTAAATTCATCAACTCTACTTGGTGCTGCTGAAGAGTAGTTAACCACTTCACTAAATGCTTTTTTAAGCGCAGGAATATTTTCGTTAATACTTCCACTCATACTTTTCATATAGTCAGGAATATTTTTTGTACCTACCTCAGCTACCACAGCAATGATACCTTTAGAGTAATAATACTCACGTCCGCTACCCGAAATCAGACCTGCAGGTGGTTTACCTCTGTGTATACCATACCGTCTACCTGTTACTTTTAGAAATTCATCATTCATATTCGCACACAAGGCATTCATATCTGTACCGTCTATTTCTGCTTCATGCTTGAATTTATGCGCAGGGAAAAAGACATTTCCCTGAGAATGGTAATCAAAAGCTATAGTAATATTCTCATGTGTATCTACAAATGCTTTGATCGCAGAAGTTTCCGCTTCTGAAAAAGGCTCTTCTCCTCCATAGACATTTGAAGAAGTATTGCTCTGTTTTACAAACCCTATGGAAAAGTTTCTATTTAGATCCACACCGAAAGTACCATCATGATTCTTTCGTCTGTTCTTTCTCCAAAAAGAAAAATGTTTACGTGAGTACTCATACCCGTCAGGGTTCAGACAGGGAACCATGTAAAGTGTAGATTCATGTAAAGATTTTTCTAATTCAGGGTCTATCGTTTGATTTTCAGCAACATATTCTATGAACTTCAGCGCCAACTCATTACCGATCCATTCACGGGCATGAATACTACCCGTATAGAGCATCGCAGGTTTTTCATCTGCTGTCTCAACATTTTTAGATATTTTCACAAGAACAATATCTCGTCCTTCATAGGTTGTCCCAATAGGAATAACCTTTATAAGATCTGGATGTTTTTTCTCCATCGCATCAAGAAAGATCAAACTCTGTTCATACGACATATATTGGTTTTTCATATTTTATGACTCTTTTTATAATTTATTTTTAAATTTTTCCCATTGCTTCATCAACTTATTAAGCACTTTTTTCTTAAACCAGGAAAACTCTTCTTTTAGTTTTTCCGGTCCTTCCTCTAAAGTTTCTACCAGTTCAGCGGTATCAAGTTTTTTTAAGATCTTTTTTGTTTTCTTTTTCCCTATACCTTCTACAGAAGTTAAAAGCTTTTTCATCTTTTTCTCTGTTAGTATGATCATAGATTCTTCACTTTCATCTGTAGAAACCTCATCTGAACTTTCAACTGCGACCTCGTCTCTTTCTTGCGGATTACTCTTTGCATGCACCTTTCTTACTGTTCTTCCATAATTGTCCTGAAAATTCCACTTCTCACTTGGCCACTCTTCTTTTGTTCTATCTTCTGTAAGCATCATTGGATAAAGTGCATCAAGTTCATGCAGATATATTTCACCCTCTTGTGTTTCTCTTCTTTTTTTATCGAGGAAATACGCACCATCATAAGATGGCGTATATTTTCCAAAGGTGATATAACGAAGTGTTCTCAGTATCGATGAATCCATCTTACCAAGCTCTTCCCAGTTATAAAGAGGAATATTTGGTTTACGGAATCTACCATTAGAAAATTTATGCATAAGATACTGACCGATCCAATCTCGTATATAAGGGAAAGCTGCAAATGCAGTTGCACACTCCAATATACGGTATTTACCATCTTGACCTACAGCAATGTCACATGCCCAGTACTCAGCATTGGCTGCTTTAGAAACCTGAACAGCTAGATCAAGTAACTCTTTAGGCACATCCATATAATCCATACTTCCACCCTGAGAAGTATTCGTCAACCATTCACCTTCTGGTGGTCTTCTCCAGAATGCACATACAGGTTTATGTCCTATAAGCATCACTCTTACATCTGCTTCCATCGGAACGAAATCCTGGAAATAGGCTGGAGAATACTTTTTCTGAGCTAAAAGATTTCTGGCTTCTTGTTTACTGTCTACCTTATGTACAAAGTAGCCGCCATAGTTAGATGGTCCGTAAGATTTTTTAATGATCTTAGGATATTCAGTCTCCTCTATAAACTTATCTGCCTTCTGCATATCATAAAAGATATAGGTTTGAGGAATAGGTATATCATACTTCCATGCAAAGCGTGTCACGTTCTCTTTAGACTTGTTAGAGAACTGTGTGTCCAATGAAGGGATAAACTGTACATCAGGCAACTCTCTAGCGATCTCTCTAAATGTCTCATAGGCTGTTGCTGGAATATTGCCAATAAGAATATCTATCTTTTTACGCTTTACTTCTCTTACAAAACGATCTTTATCATTTTTCCAGTGATAGACCACTGTTTCTATTTTGTCAGGCCATCCTCTAAAGTTAGACTTATCAAAAAATCTTAATACATGGTCGAGATAAAGCATCCCTATCTTTGGTAGTTTTTCGTTCTTCTGGTTTTTTGCCATTTTAATCCCTTATTTTTTATTCGCTGTTTTTCTATCGATAAGATCTACGATAAGATCGATCTTCTTCTTGTTAAAGTCTAAACCCATCTTCTCTTGTTCTGGAGTAGCAAAGGCAGGTATGCCATTCACTTCAAGTACCACATACTCTTCTTTCTCCAGATCATAAATGATATCAACTCCTGCGATGTCCGTACCACACACTTTAGCCGCTTTCTTAGCAATAGCGATCACTTCATCATCTGGCTCTCTTAAGAAGACTGACCCGCCGCTTGTGATGTTTGTACGCCAGTCCGTTTTACTTGCTTTACGTCCATAACAACCTACATACTCACCATCTACTATATCTACACGGAAATCTGTGTTGTCATATTTTAAAAACTTCTCCACATAGAAAAAACGTAGATCCATCTGATTGAGAAAAGGCATAAGCATATCTAACATGGATTGATTCTCTATCTTGGTCAGTCCAACACCTCCCCAACCGTCAGTTGGTTTATAGACCATCTTGCTCCACTTGTTCATGATCTTTTCAAGTTGCTTAGAGTCATCTCTATGGCACAGTTGGAAGTCAGGCGTCGCTACATCGTGTTGCTGAAGTAAAAATGAAGTTTGAAATTTATCTTCTGTCAAAGCAAAAGCTTCATAAGTGTTTATCATCGGGATCACACGGTTTAGTGCTTGATACAAAAATGATTGATACTGTGTTTGTTCTCCTGCGTTATAAGAGAAAAAAAGATCTAATTTATCCATTTTTACCTTATTGTGTACGATATGTCCATTCTTTGCAACAGCATGTCGGAGATTAATGTCCGTTATTGTCTCAATCTCTCTCTCTTTGAGTTTCTTGACGATCTTCTCTTGAATCTTGTCACCACCGCTATTACTGTAAAGCCACATACCGATTTTTCTTGACATCTCTTTCTTCCTTTTCCTTTTAAAACTAATCTAGTATTTTACTATATTTTACTAAAATATATTCAGAGAAAATTCAAAAGAATGCCTTAATTATGGGCAATATAGAGGGCAATATGAGTAAACAAAATTTTGATGAATTACAAAAAATTATAGAGATCAACTCGTGGACAAAAAATAAAGAAGGTGTAGATAAAAATGGTGAGATCTTTGCATACTGGATGCAGGAGTTAGGATATACACTTACTCGCTATCCAAGAGAAGAGATAGGTGACCATCTTCATCTTATCTCTTCACATAGAGAGGGTAAAAAACTCCTTCTTTTGGGTCATCTGGACACAGTCTTTCCTCCAAACACTTTTGAAGATTTCAGAGAAGATGAAGAGTGGATCTACGGTCCTGGTGTATGTGACATGAAAGGGGGTAACTATGTGGCCCTCGAAGCACTCAGAAATGCCTACCGTGCTTACGGAGAGATACACAACATTGATTTTCTTCTAGTCAGTGATGAAGAGACAGGGAGTGATGACTCTAAGCACCTTTCAGCAAAACTGGCAAAAGACTACGACTATTGTATGGTTTTTGAAGCAGCAGGTTTTCATGATGAAGTAGTGGTCGGACGTAAAGGTGTGGGTACATTTTTCATAGACATAGAAGGAATTGCGGCACATGCAGGAAACCACTACAGTGACGGAGCCGATGCCAACCTTGAAGCGGCACATAAACTGTCTCAGCTTGTGGCCTTAACTGATTTGGAAAAACAGACCACTGTCAATGTGGGTAAAATCTCTGGTGGTATAGGTGCCAACACTATTTCACCAAAAGCACATCTCACCTTTGAACTTCGATACACAAATACAGAGGAGAGGGACAGAGTACTCAAAGCCATAGATGAGATCGTTGCACATTCCCATGTTGAAGGTACTGAGTCAACACTTTCCGGAGGCATCCAAAGAGATGTAATGCAGCCCTCCCCTGAACAACAGACATTTATAGACCATATTAACAGCCTATGCAACATTCAACTTCCTACTGAAAAACGCGGTGGTGTGAGTGATGCAAACGTGATCTCTTCACAAGGTGTAGCCACACTGGATGGCTGGGGTCCATATGGAGATGGAGATCATACCGTACATGAACGTGCATCTAAAAAAAGTTTTACTGAGCGTATCGACCTGGTAACTGAGATATTTACTCACTTTTTGGAAGGGAAGATTTAAATTCTAAACTTCCAAAAACTTTTCTATATTAGATATTTTTTTTTGATCTTCTGTCAATCAAGTCTACAATCAGATCGATCTTCTTATCATTAAAATCAAGCCCCATTTTTTCTTGTTCAGGTGTAGCAAATGCAGGAATCCCATTCACTTCAAGAACGACATATTTTTCTTTTTCCATATCATAAATGAGATCAATACCGGCTATATCCGTACCGCATACCTTGGCTGCTTTCTTAGCTATACTGATCACTTCATCTGTAGGTTCTCTAAGAAAAACTGATCCACCGCTGGTGATATTTGTACGCCAGTCCTTCCCTGTAGCTTTTCTTCCATAACAACTTACAAACTCTCCATCAACTATATCTACACGAAAATCAGTATTGTCATATTTAACGAACTTCTCAACATAAAGGAACCTTAGATCCAACTGGTTTAGGAATGGATAGAGTGCATCCAATGTTGTTCTGTCTTCGATCTTGGTCAATCCGACACCTCCCCAACCATCAGTTGGTTTATAGACCATTTTACCCCACTTATCTATGATCTCATACAGTGATTTTCCATTATCACGATGACAAAGTTCAAAATCAGGTGTTGCAATACCATGATGAGCCAATAGGTAGGAGGTTTGAAACTTATCTTCAGTCAATGCAAATGACTCATAACTGTTTATCATAGGAATGATCCGATTGAGTGCCTGATAAAGAAAGACCTGATATTGTGTCTGAGCACCAGCATTGTAAGAGAAGAAAAGATCAAGTTCATCAACCTTCCTTCCATGATGTAATATATGCCCTTCCCTCACAGTCGCTTCTCTAAGGTTGATCCCAGAAATAACATCAATATCCCTGACGTTCAATTTTTGAATTATTTTTTCCTGGATTTTATCTCCACCGCCATTTTCATAGAGCCATAGGCCAATTTCTCTTGACATATTATACCTTCGTCAAACATCTTTGTTCATACGTTAGATGTGTTTTCTACTCTATATTACATTTTTTATGTAAACTATATAAACAACATATTGATTAATTATTAAACATTTTTCACCTCACTTTAAAAAATGAATTCATTATCTTGAAGGTTTTCATAAAAAGAGATTTTTGATATACTCCTATACTGATATAACAATAACCCGACAAAATGTTCGGTGATCACATCGTTATAGAAACAAATGGAATGTAAAATGATTTTAAAAATGGAAGAAGCATAACTATGCGGGATGAAGACCTTTTATATATTGAAGATGATAAAAAACGAAAACTGTTTTATCGTTTCACTCCAGCCGCTATAGCTTCAAACTTTGTACCCTTGATCGTTATCTTGCATGAAGAAGGCAGAGAAGATACACTGAACTTCGAACACAAGATGTGGAATGTACTTACTCCTCTAGATCATTTTGGAGATAAAGGTAGAGGTTCCTGTTGGTTGGGTGAGAAGGGAGACTTTTTTGTGAAAGATCTTTTACAAAAACTGATCCATGAGATCGCCGAAGCGTATGAGTGTGAAGATCATATTTATCTGTATGGAAGTTCTATGGGTGGCTACGGAGCCATTTTACATGGTATTTTATGCAAGGCAAATGCAATTTATGCACAGGCTCCCCACATCACGCTACAAGAGAAAAACGATACAGATACATTAATGAAACGATTTTACACTGCTATATTTGGTGATACCGTCTCTAAAGAAAATGATCTGACACATTTTTTAAACCCTGATGATCCTTTTCCTGTTTTTTACTTGTGTGACAAAGGAACTACTGATGATCACTCTCAGAAAGAAGAAATGGCATATTTTGTTGATGCCTGTAAAAAAAATAACATCACAGTACATCCGGACTTTTGTCCAAAGTTAAAAGATGATGAAACGCAAGTCTTAAAAGAGGTTTTAGGTTTCTTTGAACGTATAGCTTCTGAAGGCTAAATAATGGAGATATATACACTATAAACAGGTCGAAACCAATTCTTTACGAAGCCGATCTGCCTCTTTCTGCATCTCCCACCAGTTTCTGAGGTCACGGGATTCTCGTGATTGTGTATTATTCACTATCCTCTCGAAAGTATCACTCTCTAACCCTATAAGTGCATCAGACAACTCTGCTACACAGTCAACCAGATAGTCATAATCATAAGAGTCTGCACACTCTTGTATCTCTTCTGGTACCTCTTTGCCTTGTGACTTCAGTACATACACATAAAGCTCACAGGTTTTACGCAATTGCATCTCTTTATTGGTCGGGTTCATGATCTACTATCCTTTTTAAATGTTAAAATGATCTATTTTTTCTTACTTTACCCTAGTAATGTTAATTTCTGTTTAGGTTTGTCATGAAAATTCTTTTTTCATAAACATTAAATATATTGCCACTGAAATACCTGCAGAACCCAAGATCATCAACATCACCATGATCTGGTATCTGACTGCTATCAGGGGATCAACGCCTGAAAGTATTTGACCTGTCATCATACCGGGAAGAGAGACTAGTCCTACTGCAAACAATGCATTAATGATAGGGATAAGTGATGCTTTATACGATGTAGCTCTGGAGTCTATATAGGTATTGCCTCTGTCTATCTCACTCTCAAATCTCTCTGCAGCTATACTCACAGCATTCATAGAGTTTGCGAAGATCATTCCTGCTATAGGTATAAGATACCTAGGTTCATACCATGGATGTAGATCCAATACACCAAAGACAACCATCATCAATGTAAAGATCCCGCCAACAAAAATAGAACTAAAGGCATACAGATAAAGTGACTTGTGTTGTTTTTGAAGCGGACGCATGGAGATAATACTTGCAGCAATGAGCATCACACCGAGTATCAAAACCACAAGGTAGGGAGAATCGGAACTAAAAATATAAACTAATACATATCCTATCAACATCAATTGTATGAGCATTCTGAACAAAGCATAAAAGATCGTAGCTTTATCTTGCGTCCAACGCATATAGATGACGATGACGACAGCAACGGGTATCATGACCCAGAAAAGATTTAAAAGTGAAATATTATATATGGATGTATTCATACATTATTATAGCAAATTTAGTTCTTATCGTTTTTGCCGCTGATCATCGCTATTTACAACACTGAAGATTTGATCACCATCAGTTTCTCTTTACTCATCTCTTCCATAGAATAAGAGATACCGCCCATACCCAGACCAGAAGCTTTTGCCCCGCCAAAAGGCATCCAGTCAACCCTAAATGCTGTATGGTCATTCACCATAACAGTCGTACCATTAAGACGCTTAACCGCCTGTAGAGCAGTATCGAGATTTTTAGTAAAGACTGCTGCTTGAAAAGAGAACTCAAGGCTGTTGGCCTCTTTAAAGGCTTCTTCAATATCACTATACGTATAAATACAGACAACCGGGCCAAATACTTCTGAAATACTGACCTTTGCATCACGTGGTGGATTTAAAAGTACCGTTGGCTCAAAACAACTTTCAGAAATGCGTTTACCGCCATAAAGAACTTTTGCTCCTCCTTCTATCGCTTCATTGACCCAAGACTGTACTCTATCGACCTCCTTGTGAGAAATAAGTGGTCCAACTTCTGTTTTTGGATCAAGCGGGTCGCCAACAATGAGGTCTTTTGCTGCCTGTGCTAATCTGAAGCCAACTTCATCACAAATAGCTTCATGAACATAAATTCGTTGTACGGAAACACAGACTTGTCCTGCATGATAAAACCCACCCTTTGCCAAAGCAGGTATCAACGCTTCCATATCTGCATCAGCTTCAACAATAACAGGTGCAACACCTCCATGTTCCAGCCCCACGCGGGTTCCTGGAGAGACTTTTGAGTTAAGATACCAGCCAACAGCACCTGAACCAATAAAAGTCAAATAGTCAATCTTAGGACTTGTGGCAAGATACTGGGCTACTTCTCGATGGCAAACTACTACTTGACACCATGCTTGAGGTAGACCTGCTTCATATAAAATTTCTACAAAATTCATTGCAGACATAGGTGTTGTCTCTGATGGCTTAATAATGACAGGTGATCCAACTGCAATGGCCGGAACCGTTTGATGTACAGCAAGATTCAACGGATGGTTAAAGGCTGAAATTGCTGCAACCACGCCGATAGGCTCTTTCATAGTGTAAGCCATGCGACTGGCAGAACTTGCAGTATGTCCCATGGCTATCTCTTTTCCTTCAAAGACGCCCATATGTTCAATGGCTAGTTTGACACCATTTATCGCACGTTCAACTTCAACCTTTGAATCCATATAAGGTTTGCCACCCTCTTTTGCTGCTATCAGTGTGAGTTCTTCTATACGACTGCTCATGATCTCTACCGTTTTTTCTAAAATAGCTACCCGTTCGTATTTGGGTAACCACAGCTCTTGATTTTCATACACTTCACGAGCACGGTCTAACGCCGCGTCAACATCTGCTTCATTAGAAACAGCTAACTCTTCTAATACACTTCCGTCAAATGGAGACTCTACTTTAATACTATGCATTGTATCTACTCCTAAAATTGTTTATCTGCACTATGCTTTACAGTTTATACCAAACAGGTTTTATTTTTGAGTAACTCATTCAAGATCTCATGATTTAAACTATAATCTACCGCCAGATCGATCAAATGTACACCTTTAGCGTTAATTACTTGGTCTAATATACTTCCAAACTCATCACAGGAAGTAGGTCTATATCCCATAGCCCCATAAGATCGAGCATATTCAACAAAGTCTGGATTTTTATACTCTAATCCGAAATTTTCAAATTCCATACCTTCTTGTTTCCATTTGATCATACCATAGGCATTGTCATTTAAAATAATGACGACAAGATCTAACTCCAGTCGAACTGCAGTTTCCAGCTCTTGAGAATTCATCATAAAACCGCCATCACCGCAAACTGCTATGACTTTTTTATCCGGGTGAACAATTTTAGCAGCCATTGCAGAGGCAAGACCTGCACCCATCGTAGCTAATGCATTATCGAGCAGTAGCGTATTTGGCATAAAACATTTATAATTCCGTGCAAACCATATTTTATAGATACCATTGTCCAAAGTTAAGATCCCATCTTTTGGCAAGACGTCTCTAATATCCTTCAACGCTCTTTGGGGAAGTATCGGAAACCTTTCATCTTTAAAATATTTCACTATATGTCCTTGTGACTCATCTCTAACACGCATATAGTATGAAAAATCCCAGTGTTCCTGTTTGGTGGCAAGCCGTGTCAAAGACTTCAAGTTGCATGCGATATCGCCAATGATATCAAGCTGAGGGAAATAGGTAGCATCAACAGCTGAAGGTAAAAAATTAACATGAATGACTTTTGTTCCGCCTTCATGCATGAAAAATGGCGGTTTTTCAATAATATCATGACCCACATTAATGATCAGGTCAGCTCTTTCTATGGCACAATGAAGGTAATCATCATCTGAAAGTGCAGCCGTCCCAAGATATAAAGGATGAAACTCATCTACCACGCCTTTTCCCATTTGGGTCACAAAAAATGGGATACCAAGTTTATCTATAAAATCTTGCATAGCTGAGCCAATACGCGTACGGTTTGCTCCCGCCCCGATCAGTATCAATGGCATTTTTGCTTCATACAACATATCTAAAGCGTTTTGTAAACCTTCATCTCTGGCAATCGGATAACGTGGTCTATGTACTGGAAATAGCTGTTCAGCAACTTCTTCTCTTGCAATATCTTCAGGCAGTTCAATATGCACTGCTCCAGGTCTCTCATGTAACGCTATCTTAAAACTATCGCGTACCATCGCAGCTATATTATTGGCATTCACGACTTGCTTTGAATATTGTGTAATAGGTTTCATCATATGCACAACATCTATGATCTGAAAACGCCCTTGCTTGCTTTTTTTGATCGGTTTTTGTCCTGTGATCATCAGCATGGGCATGCCGCCTAAAGTGGCATACGCTGCAGGTGTTACTAGATTTGTAGCTCCAGGTCCTAGTGTGGATAGACATACACCAACCTTTCCCGTCAAACGACCATATGTTGCGGCCATGAATCCTGCTCCCTGCTCATGACGTGTCAAAATAAGTTTGATACTGGAACTTCGCAGTGAATTTAATAAATCAAGATTTTCTTCCCCGGGGATACCAAAGATATACTCTACTCCTTCATTTTCTAAAGCTTTAATAAAGAGATCTGAAGCTTTCATCTATACAACCTTCTGTTTGTTTTTACTATCCTAGCTATCATCTGTGTAATGAATGTGCAAATAGACCTATACATTACCAGATCAATTCCCTTTTATATGTTAATACGGCATATCAATAGATAGAATGTGACATAAATGTGACATAAAAAACATATAATCTATATATGCAGTCTAAACAATTATTATCCAAACTAAAACAATTACAGCCTATCGATACATCTATAGTAAGTACACTTTATACGCTTTCAGAGAAAAGCCTTCTGACAGCCATCATCTTTACCATACTCATCACATCATTCTTATACTCTGAACTCAAATACAGTATCCTTCTTTGGTGTGGTACACTGGTTTCATTGCTATTGCTTAGACTCTATAATGCATATCTTTATAGAACAAATCCTCAAATGTATACCCTGGAAATATGGCATAAAAAATTTATGATTTTTGCCTTTATAACTGGAGCGATGGTTTCGAGTCTTGGTTTTATCTATATGCACTTCGTCAATGAATATCATCAACTTTTCATACTTGCATCTTTACTGGGTCTCTCGGCAGGTGCCACAACTTCCTTATCATCTGATTTTCGCATCGCCATAATCTATATTAGTCTTATCATGCTGCCTTTGATCATCTCTTTGCTCTATATAAATACATCTGTGTCCACTTTACTTGCTATACTGATGATCTTGTTTTTCTTATCACAGATAGCAATGATCATCAATAACTACACAGAACAGAAAAAAGTAACCGAACTAAAAGTGCAAAAGAACTTGCTGAACAACTTATTTTCAGAAGCACCTCTTGGAATGTTCTCATATGATACAAATTTAAACATTCTATATGAGAATAGACAATTATTTGATATGTTTGAGTATGAAAATCAAACGATAAAAGGGATGAATCTAAAAGATCTTTTTGACCCGACGACAAAAGAGATCTTTAATCATATCCTTACACGAGGTACCCAATCATATTCAGGACCTTATATAACTGCAAATAACAGTTATCTTTGGATTGAAATAACAGGGTTCCCTTTTAAAAATACGAATGATGAAATCCTTGGTGGCATAGGGATCATAAAAGATAAAACGGAAGGATACTTAGCAAAAAAAGAACTTGAATCTTTACATCTAAAACTCCAAGACCAAATAGAACACAATCAACTTCTCTTGGATGAGAATAAAATGTTCATCGCTGATATGGTACATCAGATACGTACACCTTTATCCGTTATCATGACCAACTCATCACTCATAGAAATGAAAACCGATAACGGGGTCTCTTCCTACATTACACAGATCAATTCAGCCATAAACATGCTCTCCAACTCTTATGAGGACCTTTCTTACATCATCTCAAATGATACGATAGAGTACAAACCAGTCGAGATCGATCTAAGTGATTTTCTAAATGAGAGAATTGATTTCTTTGAGGTGATTGCACAGGCCAATGGAAAAGTCATATCTACAAATGTAGATAATGGCTTAAAAATATCTATGAATGATACAGAACTAGAGAGACTCATCGATAACAATATATCTAATGCTATTAAGCATAGCAATGACCAAAGTGAGATAGAGATCGTACTGGAAAGAAAAAGTAATCCGGGAGTGATCTTACAATTTATCTCAAAAGGAAATGATATCCATAATGTCACCAAGCTTTTTGATAAGAATTATACTGAAAGCCACGGCGCAAAAAGAAGCTTAGGATTGGGATTGAATATGGTAAAAATGATTTGTGAGAAAAATAATATAGACTATAGTGCATACTCAAAAGAGCATACCAACACATTTACCTATATCTTTAGTCAATGACTATAGCTTCCTGAAAGGATTCATTTTATTCATTGTTTCCATATCTTCATGCATATAGTTTATATTTTTTTCAATAAAACCTACACTATTTGTCATACTCTCAAGTGTTGCACTTGCTTTATGCAAATCAGTAGACATAGTGTCCATTGAACGTTCCATTAATATTACATTAGATGAAATAGTTTGCATTTCATTACGCATAGATTTCAGATCTAGCGCTATTGACTGCATGTTGTCTGAAAGTGATGTTGTAAGTTCAGAGAGGTTGTAACCACCGATACCTACTACAAAGGTTACAACGACCAATAGAATATATGCAAACAGTCTATCTTCTTTAGCTCTTTTATTCAATGCATCTGCAATACATTTTTCTTGTTCCTGTGTCATCCGTTAGCCTTTGAAATTTTGTTTTTTATTCTCTATAACGATCATTACATTGGAGAATACCAAAACCTATTATCAGTCATAACGTCTGAAAAGAGTACTTTAGCCTTCAAATATCTATAATGTATCATCACATTTTCAATATAATATTTATCATATTTAAGTTACAAATTAATATCACTAAAAATAATAATGATTATAATATATAAATATAGCATTAACATAGCATTTTTCAATTTATTTCAAAGAAAGGGAAAAGAAATTTGATATGTTCAAGATTATTTGTGAGAAAAAGAATATAGACTATTGTGTAGACTCAAAAGAGCAACCGACACATTTACCTATATCTTTAAAAGCTGACGCTTTCCTGCATAGCTATACAGCAAATTAAAAAATACTAAAAAGATCTAGGTAAAATTACCGATTTTCCTATTTTCATCTACAATTCTAAGTATTAATTCCTCTATCATAGGCAATAATGAAGTGTCTGCTTCTTTCATTTTAAAGCCAAGAAAGTGTTTTATCTTATCGAGAAAAGTTTCATCCTCTCCTTTCAGATAATCGTTTTTCATGTTCTCAACTTCAACGAGCAACTTCTGAAGTACTTTTTTCTGTTCAATACGTGTGCCTGTATCTTCATAAGTTTCAAGTTGTGCTTCTATTGACATGATTCTGGAGATAAAGTTTTCTGAATGTCCCATTTCCTAATACCGATCCTTTAAAGTGTTATCTATAGTATATAAGAAGTTTATAAAATGTATTCATATGCACTATCTATGATGATTCTTCTACATCAGCCAATGTCAATGCAAAAAGGACATTCACACCGTGAGACATGAGTACCTTTTGTGCTTCTTGAAGTGTGATACCTGTAGTGATAATATCATCTACGAGTATAACATCAATGTTAGACTTTCCTTTATAGACAAATTCTCTTGGATTCTCCAAACGAAACTGTAAACTTTTTCCAGAATAGTTCACTCTGTTTTGGGCCATTAGTGCACTGTGTTGCGGTTTGGAAGTTTTAGTCTTCATTGCACGTGTCAGAAGTGCCACATGAGCATAACCGCTTTTAACATACTCATCTATACCTACGATGTAGACATCTCTGTCATCAGACTCCGCAAATTCTTCTATAAACGGTTTCATCGTCATATTGGCTAACGCTTTGTAGATACGATATCCTTCAGGTTTATGCTTGCTGTGCAGGAGTGTTTCAAGAGTAGAGTATTTGAAGAAACTAATGACATCCAATGTTCCTATTTTTCGTGTACTTACAGTAGGAACAAACAGATGTTCTATACACGTTTTACAGATGATCTTAAAATTTAATTTTGAACATGAGTAACAGCGCAAAAAAGCTCCTTAATAAAATATTTCCGTCATCCTCGTACTTGATACGGGGATCTACAGTCTGAATTATGCATTTTTAAATTTCACGGTGCCCAAAGGAAATACCCTTGGGAATAACAAGCTTAGATGATCTCATTAAGCGCTTCAACTGCTCCCATAGGCAAAGGAATATCTGCACCAAAGCTTTCTCTAGGGTTGATACGTATGAGTGGTACATTGAACCTCAGGGCTATCTGTTCGGAAGTGTTCCTTACAGTTGGCACAGCTGTACCAGCTCCCATCTCTACAATGGCAAGTTTTGCACCCTCTTTCTCCAGTCTGTTTACCCATAGACCTAATCTTACTCTTTGTGTATCTGTTCGTTCATCTTCCCAGCTATAATCTCCAAACATCAGAATATTAGGTCGTGCCACAGCCCCACAGAAAGGACAGGAAGGTAATGGTTCTTTGGCTTTAAAACCCTCTTCTATTTCTATAAAAGTATCATCTGCAGGCCATAGCCGTCTATGACAGTTATCGATACATTGAAGATAATGAATGGAACCGTGACACTCCATTATCTCTTTTTCTGAAAAACCTGCTTTCTGAAATTGTCCATCTACATTTGACGTAAATACATATGCTCCATATTTTTTAGTATTAGAAAGCTGCAAAAGCTTTTTAAAACCTTCATGGGGTACGGTATCACGGTAAAGATGCATTCTGTGACCATAAAAAGCCCATGCCAACTGCGGATCAGTCTCAAACCACTGAGGATTAGCCATCTCTTCAAAACGGAGTCCTAGTTCTCTGGCCTTTGGATAGGCATTCCAGAATCCTTCCACACCTCTAAAATCAGGTAACCCAGAGTCCACACCCATCCCTGCTCCCGAAGTGATAAAAATGGCATCTGCCTCTTCCAATAATTGTTTGGCTCTTTGTAGGTTTTCTTCTATATTCATGAAAAGATTATAGCACAAAGAAAAAAGTGATAAAACAGTGAACATTTGAAATTACAAATAATTTTTGTATACTGCATATATATTTCTTTGTGAACAAATATTTTAGTTTCCAATGAAGAAAACTTCATATACTCTATAGGAGGATTCAATGCAATATACAAAAATACTAACTTCATTACTACTTACAGGGCTGCTATTGACAGCCTGCGGCTCTTCAAAGATCACACATTCAAATGACTATGTATATCGAGATATAAACTTTGGTCCTGACAGAGATGCAAGTTTTAAAAAAGGTGTACAGGATGCCTGTAAAACGGCAGATGGTGACTACACTAAAGACCACTACCTCTTTAACAATAGCACAAGCTACCGTGTAGGATGGGAAGATGGAAGACTACAATGTAAAGGAGAAGGTGATGAAGTTGTACAGAGATAAAGGCGTATTGATGAAAAATCTGTTTTTAGTGTTGCTGTCAGCTTGTTTGATGACAAGTGCTGCTTCAGCAGAAGAAAAAAGACAAGTTCTTATATCAAAGTTCAGAGAACAACCTGTAGATGTTAAGCCGCTAAGCATTACAAAGTTTGAAGTTACCGATAAAAAAAGTGGTCAAACGAAAATTGTAGACCTAAAAGGTCAAAAGATCATTGTAGTCTCCGTAAGTGAACCCGGAAGCGAAGGGAAATCCTATGCCGTAGATGAGGATGGTACTATCTGGTGGGTGGATGAGATCTCTTCTGGCGCTTATGGAGGACATGAGACCCCTTCTGGGATCTTTCATGTGCTTCTGAAAAGACGATACCATATGTCTGCAACACATCCTTCTGCTAATGGTAAAAATAATATGGATTTTGAAATGTTGTTTACGCATGATGGGATAGCCTTACATCTGGGTAATACAAGAGCCCTTTCACATGGATGTATCCATGTGGGAAGAAAAGATGTTGAAGCGATGTTCAAATGGGTGGAAGTCGGTACGAAAGTGGTGGTTATGAGAGGTGCATACGGACATTTTTTAAATGAAGAAATTGAAGCATTTCAAAAGAGATATCAAAGCTTATGACAGATCACATTAGGAGTATTTGAATGAAACATACGAAATATATTTTATATAGTCTAGTATTACTCACAGCATCATCTGTTCATGCCAACCAGCCCAGTTTTGACTGTTCTAAAGTAGAGAAAGAAAGTTGTGAAGCTATCATCTGCGCTTCTGACAAACTCATGGGGCTTGACAGAGAACTCTCTCATGTCTATAAGCAGGCTTTAGTAAAAGCGCCCAAAGAAGATATGCTGAAAGCCTATCAAAGAGGATGGATAAAAGGTCGAAATGAGTGCTGGAAAGTAAAAGATGCCGAAATATACATGGCTGAGCTTTATCAACAGCGTATTGAAGAGCTCAAAGAAAAGTATCAACTAAAAGATGATAAAAAGCTAGCTGCTGGGAGTACAAATCAATTTGACAAAACATTCTCCCTACATGGCATCACCTTTCATGTTGTAGCTACCAACGAAGGAGCGATCAATCAATTGACGATCACTCCAAGCGGTCTTGAAATCGTAAACAGTTCTATGAAACATGAAATTGATGGTAGCGTCACCGGGGCTGAAATAGCAGATATCAATGCAGACGGTTCTCCGGAAATCTATGTCTATATCAACTCTGCTGGGAGCGGTACTTATGGTAGTCTTATAGCCTACAGTGCAAACAACAAAAAATCACTCTCACAGATCTATCTGGCACCATTGGCATATGACAAAGTGAACAGTGTGGGGTATATGGGTCATGATGAATTTACTATCATAGAAAACTCTCTAGCAAGACGTTTCCCCGTCTATAATGAAGGTGATCCAAACTGTTGTCCAAAAGGCGGAACACGACAACTGCAATATAAACTGATCCAGGGTGAAGCTTCTTGGCAATTGAAGTTAGTGAACAGTACAACATACTAAAATAGCTAAGCAAAGAAGCTCAAAAATGAGAATCTTATAAATTTATATATTTTATAGGGTCTCTTTTTCTTTGATACGTCTCTTTATATTTTTTATATAGTTTGAAACTTCCCATTAACGAACCGATTGAAGCAATCAAAAGTACCAGTGGGAAAATAATCGTAAAATAATCATCTAAAGTTCTGTTCATAGTGTCACTGATCAGTTCTTGCCACTCTTTAAAAAGGTAAATGGATGCTATAAATACGGCTACAGATATCAAAACAAAGCTCACAAATAGAAAAAAGTTTAACCGTGCATCTTTATCCAGTGATGCTTTGTTCTCCAAGATCTTATCCAACATGGTAAGAGGCTTCAGCAGTATAAAACTTCCCCCTATCCACATAGTCATTGCCATGATAAGCTGTAATACCATGAAGTCAGTCAGCATCTTAGATATTTTCATTCCCAAGATCAAAGTACCCACTACTATGACAATACCTATTGCCAAGTAGATCAGTTTCCAAATATATATCAGAAGATATTTCATTTTTATCCTTATTAATCGCTCGGTAGTATATTGAAAACTACTTGAATATATCAAACATTCTCTCTACTCTTGAAATAAGGCTTAGTGATCCAAACTAAAATAATAGTGATAAATACAAGTCCTATAAGATGTTCGATCTTTTCAATTTTCCCAAAAAACTGTTCTGCTCCTGTACCCAATATGTATCCTATTGTAATTCCTAACACACTCCAGACTATTACACCTAGTGTATTAAAAAGAGTGAATTTTTTATGAAGATACCCATAAGTACCCAGTGTGACAGGAAATAATATCGCACCACCATATATAAAACGCCCAGTGAATGCTAACCATGTTCCTCGTTTTTTTACAGCATGTTCAAGTTTTTTTATTCTCGGTTTCAGTAAAGGAAACCGGTTTAGTATATGTTGACTATAATATCTACCTATAAAGTACCAAAACTGATCGCCTATGAGTGCTCCAAGTATAGCCACTGGGATGGTCTCTTTTAGCGATAACATCCCAAGATAACACAATATCCCAGAGACAAGGATCATAATGGTCCCTTCTGTCATCATACCAAAAAACACGATCCATAAACCATATTGTGAAACAAGTGACGTAAGCTCTTCCAACATACTTTTTTATCCTTATTATATTCCCTCCGCGATCATAACATCAGCAACTTTTTTGAATCCTGCGATATTTGCACCATCCACATAGTTGCCTTCAACACCATACTCTTTGGCAGTTGAAGCAATATTTTGACAAATATCATGCATTGTCTCTTTGAGTTTTGCATCAACCTCTTCAAAACTCCATTTTAACATAGAAGCATTTTGACTCATTTCAAAGTTACTTACAGCAACTCCACCAGCATTTGCTGCTTTTGCTGGACCAAAACAGATCTTGTTTTTTACAAAAAATTCCATCGCTTCCGGAGTAGACGGCATATTAGCTCCTTCTGTCACACTCACACAACCGTTTTTAATCAGGTTTTTAGCATCTATCTCAGTTAATTCATTCTGTGTGGCACAAGGGAAAGCAGCATAGCACTCTATGTTCCATACCGCATGTCCACCTTTAGGATACTCTGAAACAGGAATATATATTGCTTCTGAATGTTTTGAAACATACTCTTCTAAAGATTCTCTTCGGTTGAATTTTAAATCTTTTAAATATTCTAAATCTACACCTCTTGAATCATAGATCATTCCTCTTGAATCTGAACATGTAACAGGAGTTGCTCCTAACTCATAAAGCTTTTCTATGGTGTAAAGTGCCACATTTCCTGAACCACTCACTGTACAGATCTTGCCTTCAAGACTCTCTTTATTTTCTGTTTCAAGCATCGCTTGGGTAAAATAAACCACACCGTAACCTGTAGCTTCTGTACGTGCAAGAGACCCTCCGAAGAAAAGAGGTTTTCCGGTTAAGACACCATCAAACGTTGTAGTGATCCTTTTATATTCAGCAAAAAGATATCCTATCTCTCTGGCACCAACACCGATGTCTCCTGCTGGAACGTCCATACGTGGACCGATATATTTGTGCAGTTCTCTCATAAATGCAGTACAGAACTTCATTACTTCAAAATCACTTTTACCTTTTGGGTCAAAGTCACTTCCCCCTTTGCCACCACCTATAGGTAATCCTGTCAACGCATTTTTAAGGATCTGTTCAAACCCTAAAAACTTCAAAATACCTTCATTCACTGATGGATGAAAACGAAGACCTCCTTTATAAGGTCCAAGAGAATTATTAAATTGAACTCTGTACCCCGTATTTACACGAATTTGATTATTATCATCCATCCATTCAACTTTAAACTTTATAATTCTGTCAGGATTTGCCAATCTTCTAATGATATTATGCTTAGCATATTTTTCATCTGCGAGATAAAGTGGAGCTATTGATACTAAAACCTCTTCAAGTGCCTGATAAAAAACATCATGTTCAATTCGATGGCTCTCTATAAGTTTATTTACCTCTTCTTTTATTCTCTTGTGTGCTTCTTCTAATGTTGGTTTTTTATTTGACATTTACTATTCCTTTAATTTAAACTATAACACTATGCAACATATGCTTTAGCCAGTAGTAATCATTAAAATGATAATTCACTATATTTATAAGTTTAACATAAGATATTAGGTTTTACTTCTTAACTCTTTATTTACGAATATGCTAAACGCTTTAGAGGTTGAAACGACACAAAAGCTTCTTAGAGATACCCTTTAATAGGAAGTAAAGAAGATATATCTACACCTAGTCTTTTAAAAAAACCTGCTTGCGGAGGGGTATAATACATTATTTCTTTGCCCTCTTCCATGGTTTGCCAAATGGGACCATAATGTGTCAGATCATCTTCAAACTCAGCAGGATATTTTCCCCAGGAGAGTTTATATAGGTTTTCCAGGTTCAATAGCTGGTTTATTATCTCTTTTTGTTCTTTAGCAAGCTTGCTGGAAGTCACCACCATAAATATTTCCGTATTTAACTTATCTGAACGGGGATCCATATTGGCAGAACCTATTCCCAATCTTTTACTGTCAAGAATCATCATTTTAGTGTGCAAAGAAAGGTTTTGATGCTGAGCCCACTCTTTTGTTTTGAAAAACTTTTTGAAGCTGTGAGGTTTGATCTCATAAAGGTCTATCCCCATCTCAACCAACGCTTTAATATAGTTTTTATACCCGCCATAGACCAGAAAAACATCCGTAGAGGCTAAAGAGTTTGTAATGATAGTAACCGAAATACCTCTCTTTCTCAATACTTTGAGTCTCTCCATCATCTTATCACTGGGGATGAAATAAGGAGAGATGACGAGAAGGTCCTCTTGAATATTCCTGAGGTCTTTACTGATCTGTGAAGAGATATGGGTTGAGTCATCATTTGCATCCGTATTTACTTTACTGGGATGATCATAATAAAAATCTGTTCTGTCAGCCACAGTAAGCTGGAGATTATTTTGGGCTATCTTTTTGTTAAAGTCAGAATTGGTAATGGCCTCTCCTATGGCACTATTTCTGAAGCCCTTTATCTCATCTATAAGATCATCTTTTACAACAACACTCAATTCAGGATCTTTATAGCCAAAAATATCTTTAGAAGGTATTGCCTCTTTACTGTTCCAATAGATATCAAATTGCTCAGAAATATCAGGGACAACTTTACCCGTAACCAAAACATCATAATCAAGAAAGAGTGTCTCCTTACTTGATGAAAAATAGACATCACCTATATTTCTACCACCAATGATAGCAGCTGAACCATCAGCAATGAGAGATTTGTTATGCATTCTCCTTCCCAGACGGTTGACATCAAAAAGAAGCGCTATATTTCGAAATGAAGTTCTAAGCCTATTTGGGTTAAATAAACGCAGTTCGATATTAGGATGTATTGCCAGTCTTTCCCACTCTTCATCTTTTCCTGAAGTGCTTAGATCGTCAATAAGAATACGTACCTTAACACCTCTTTGGGCTGCCATGAAAAGATGTGCAGCGAACACCTTTCCTATACGATCATCTTCATAGATATAATACTGCACATTAAGGCTGGTTGTTGCATTGTCAATTAAAAAGAGTCTTGCTGCAAAAGCATCAGTTGGCGGGGATAGAGGATAAAAAGCAGATCTATTTGCAAGTTTTTTATCGGTTTTCCCCAAATGATCTAAAAGTGGTGCTTTACCCTTAGGTAACTTTGTCACAGTTACCTCTTTGGGTATAGAAGGTTGCGAATAAATCTGACTGCATGCAGAAAAAAGTAATGTGGCACTTAGTGCCATGATCATATACATAAGATAGGTGAAATATTTTTTGCTGATCATAAAACTCTTTTCATTATTTAATGTTTTACTATATAGATGATTTTATAATAAAAACCATTAAGGGTATAAACTTAATTTCAGCACTTTTAATGACAAAATAAAAGTTAAGAAAATCAATATATCAACGGAACAAAGATAAAGCCGTAAAATGCTTCTTGTTCTATCTGTGTTTCTGAGATCTTTTTAAATTTATAGATAGAGTTTTCTACCGGTATAACTAATGTACCACCAACTTTTAACTGAAGGAAAAGCTCCTCTGGTATGTTATCTGCAGCGGCAGAGACTAGAATCCTGTCAAACTGTTCACCCGGCAGACCAAGTTTCTCTCCAGCTAGTTTGATACAGCCATGTTCAAAATCAAAATGTGATAGATTCTCCTGTCCCTGTTCTACCAAATTACTGACCCGTTCTAGCCCAGTCACACTTCCCTCTTCACCTACAATATGACATAAGAGTGCCGTTGTCCACCCTGAGCCTGAACCGATATCAAGTACCTTATCACCCTTTTGAGGTGCAAGCTTTTCCAGCATAAAGGCTACGGTAGAAGGTTGCGATATCGTTTGACCATTTCCTATGGGTAAGGCATTGTCTATGTAGGTCTCATCTTTCCATGTTTCAGGCACAAAATATTTTCTATCCACCACTCTAAAAGCATCGATGATCTCAGGGCTCTCCAAAACACTTGAAGAGATCATTGCATCGACAAGTTCATGCATACTTCTCATCGTTCACTCCACAAAAGCTGCACTCATATACCCTACTACCTGAGATTTATCTCCACTTGCATCTGCACTCGTACGGTAATCAAGCAGTATCGATTGTAATCCGATCTTCTTGGCGGCGATAAGCATCGCTTCCACACCGATCTTTCCACACGCTTCACACCCTTGATGCAATTCAGCCGTATTGAGTGTCTTTAACAGCATCCAAACAGATACTATCGAGACATTGGCTTTTTTGATATCATAATAATGGCTTAGATCGGTACTGATGACCACTGCTGTATCAGGGTCTTCAAGAAGATACTCTATGACACCAGCCAATGTTTCAGGAGACTCATCACCATATACCAACTCAACCACTGAGACCTTCGGTGTATAATTCTTCACAAAAGGGATCTGCACTTCTGTACTGTGTTCATGATGTGCTTCAGGTATGAAAGGCAGATCAAATCTCTCTTTGAGCTCTGAGATCAATTGTTTATCGATATCCAAAGCACCTAATGGGGTTTGGTAACTGTCAAATTCGGAGATGCTAGTACCATTCAAATAGACACGATGACTGGGACCTATGATCACAACACGTTTGGCGTTTGAATTAGACAGCAGCCTCAATGCTATGTTTGCTGTAAAACCAGAATAGACATATCCAGCATGCGGAACGATCACTGCTTTTGGTTTAAGATGGAACAGATCATCATTCTCTTTAAGATGATCATCTAGTATTTGATTATAATGCTCTAACATTGAGTGTATCTCATCAGGATTCGATGGGTAGAATTGTCCAGCTACTGATGTTTCTCTTGTACTCATGACCATACTCCTTCTATCACTCTGTGACACTTCGGACAGTGTCCATCCTCCAAGGTATTGACCGTTACATTGTAGCCTGTACGGTCTATCACCAACTCACCACAATCCGGGCAGTGTGTATCTGCATGTACTGGAACGTTACCCAGATAGATATAATGTAGTCCTGCTTTTTCACCGATCTTTTTGGCACGCATAAGTGTATCGAGTTTTGTTCTCTCGTGATCTAGCATCTTATAATCAGGATGAAATGCACTCAAATGCCAAGGCACATGCTTGCCTAGATCGTTGGCAATGAATGCTGCCATCTCTTGAAGATCTTCATTGCTGTCATTCTCCCCTTCTATGAGCAGTGTTGTTACCTCGACCCATATACCTGCATCTATCATTCTTTTAAGTGTGTCCTTGACCTCTTCAAGTCCGCCTTTGAGTACCTTCTTATAGTAGGCATCATCCCAACTTTTCAGATCTATATTTGCAGCATCGACCCAGTTCGCCATATCTTCAATGATCTCCGGAGACTCAAAACCATTAGAGACAAAGAGATTTTTAAGACCTTTTTCTTTAGCGATCATACCGATGTCTTTGGCATACGGGTAGAAGATCGTGGGTTCATTGTAGGTGTAAGCGATGGAGTCTGCACCATGTGAAAGAGCCAACTCTACCATCTCTTCAGGACTTACATTTATCTTTTCATTTACTTTATGCTCTTGAGAGATGTCCCAGTTTTGACAAAATGGACATTTGAAGTTACACCCTACCGTTCCAAATGAGAGTGCTGTAGTACCTGGAAGTACATGATTGAGCGGTTTTTTCTCTACAGGATCAACATGTACTGCAATGGGATGACCATAGACAAGTGTTTCAAGTTCTCCACCTACATTTTTATTGATACCGCAGATACCTACCTGTCCTTCTTTGAGTTTGCATGAATGGCGACAGAGTAGACAGATAATTCTATCTTTACCCTCTTCTTTTGTATAGTATTTCATATTTTTATTAGATGTCATATCGACTCCTTTATTGAGCAACCTTTATACTAGTTGACTCAACTTTATTTTATGATATCACACCCTTATGATAAAAGTCAAGACCCTGCATTGGAACCTCCCAATTTATTATCCGAAAACTCTAACTATTTTCATCAATATCAAGACACTTTTGCTATACTTCCAAACCAACTCAGATCATGGCAGAACAGCGTACTTTTGCCGGAAAAGACAACTATGATAAAAAGTCTTCTAGATAAAAACAATAACACTGCCATACTCCTTGCCGGTATACTGGCCATCATAGTTGGTGTAGGAGTCGCAAGGTTTGCATTTACTTCACTTCTTCCTTTTATGCTTGAAGACTTTCTCTCACTAACCTATGCCGGGGTATTGGCATCATTTAACTTCGCCGGATATTTGGCAGGTGCTGTTTTTTCTATATTTCTCAAAGACATCAACACTAAAGTAAAATACTTTAGGATCGGTATGGTCCTAAGTGTTCTTACGACGCTTGTTCTTGCCACCACTACCAATGAAACACTCTGGCTTGTTTCAAGAGTCATAGCCGGTTTTGGCGCTGCCATGGTTCTCATAGTAGGTGGTGCTATAGTGATGGTCAAACTAAACTTTGAAAATAAAACAAAGGCAATGGGTATACACTTCAGCGGTATTGGTTTTTCAATAGCCGTGTCTGAGCTTATAAGTCAATATATACTAAGAAACGGAACATGGAGCGATGCTTGGCTTGCTTTGTCCATTTTCGCTTTCATCGTCTCTTTTTATGTCATATATATTTTATCATTTGATAAAGCGCTTAAAAAAGAAGCAGTCAAACATCCTCTCTCAAAGTCGATATTTTCTACTTATGTCATTCTTCTTATCTTAGCCTATTTTACTGAGGGTGTAGGATTTGTAGTGCAAGCCACTTTTCTACCAGACATCATCAATTCACTTGAGGGCTTGCAAGGATACGGAAACCTTGGATGGCTAATCGTAGGTGTGGCAGGTATACCCTCTTCCATACTCTGGATGAGATGGGCACACAGCTATGGAAGTGTCAATGTCATCATCATTGCTATGGCACTGCAGATCATAGGTATTCTCATACCTGCATTGAGTACAAATATCTATTTAAATCTTCTTAGCAGTGCATTATATGGCAGTACCTTCATAGGGCTTGTAGCACTCTTTCTCAATTATGGCGGTCAACTTGCAGGGAAAAACCCCGTGGTCCTTATGGGTGCCATGACAGCAGCCTATGGTATAGGCCAGGTAGGTGCACCACTCTACAGTGTTGCTTTGGTAGACTATTTTGGAAACTATAACACTACACTCTATGTCACAGCATTTATCGTATTTGTGGGTATACTATTTCTACTCTATGCAAAAAAAATCGAACCTATAAAAAAGTCATAATGTAAATATTTCTGTAGCTCCGCTGTCATTTTTGCTATAATTAAAAGAAAGGGTTTTTATGAAATATCTAATCTCTCTCCTTCTATTCACATTCTTTTTACATGCCAATGAAGCGCAGGCAATCATCAAAAAACTCGAGAAGAACCTGCGTGGTGACTATATGTACTCGACCATGAGCATGATCGTCACCTCTAAGCGTGGAAAACGTACCGTGAAGATAGAGAGTTGGTCTAAAGGAAATGACAAGAGCTTCATAAAAATACTCTACCCTAAAAAAGACAAAGGCATCACGTTTTTAAAGATAGACAATCAAATGTGGCAGTATATACCAAAGATAGAACGTACTATTAAAATACCGCCATCTATGATGCTTCAAAGCTGGATGGGAAGTGACTTTACCAATGATGACATGGTCAAAGAGAGCTCTTTAGAGGAGGATTACAACGCTAAACTTCTCTCCAAAAAAGGAAACGCTGCCACGATAGAGTTGATTCCAAAAGAGGATGCAGCTGTAGTTTGGGGGAAGATCATCATAGATGTTGATCTAAAAAATGCCGTGCCTGTCACGGAGACCTTTTACGATGACATGATGAAAAAAGTAAGGGTCATGACCTTCTCCAAAATAGAACAACATGGTACACACAGGGTACCTATGGTCATGGAACTCAAACCTCTTGATGCAAATAAAAAGAAGAATCGTACGAAGATCATTTTTGAAAAAGTTAATTTTGATGCGAAGATCGATTCTTCGTATTTCACGAAACAAGCATTGAAACGTTACTCGAGGTAGCTATGATTAGTCCTTCAAAAATCTGCCTTGATTATGAACGAAATCACTGCATTAAAAATACAGACATATGGCCTGGGTGGTGATATAATGCTCTTTTCTATTGCGTTCAGGAACATTGTAAAGTCCAAAGGTAGAAGTATCATCACCCTGCTTTTAAGCACATTGACCACGATATTTTTCATTGTCTATGTTGCATTTCTAGATGGTTCACATCATCAGTTCATCAAGAGTTCAGTGGAGATCTATACAGGGTATGCACATGTGAACCTTAAAGAGTATCGAGATGACAGCAGTTATGACAATCTCATAGAAGATGCCAACAGCATTGAACAGATACTCAAAAATGACACTTCCATCAAAGACTACAGTCCAAGATTTGAAACCTATGCACTACTCTCCGGAGATGAAAAATCTGTAGGGAGTATGATCGTTGGTATCATTCCCTCTCGTGAAGGAGCATTAAGTAAACTGCCAAGCTCCCTCATTAAAGGCGAGTACTTGAATGATAATGATGAAAATGTCATCTATATAGGTTCTGAGCTTGCCAAACGTTTGAAAATAGATATAGGCTCTGAGATAGCTATGGTTGGCTCCTCCATTGACTACTCTATTGCCGCTGACCTTTTTACCGTCAAGGGTATCTTCAAAACAGGTCTTTTCGAATTTGATTCCCAATCAGCTTTTGTCAACAAATCCTACTTGGACACAGTAATGCTAAGTGATAATATTGCTAGTTATTTTACACTTAACTTTCATGACAATGATCAGATAGATAAAATGACTGCTGATCTTCATGCTTCACTTCCATCAGAGTATGAGGCGGTCAATTGGAAAATACTTCTCTCTGCTCTAGTACAAGCAATGTTGGTTGATTCCATCTTTAACTATATCTCCATCTCTATCTTTTTTCTTGTGATCTTTTTTGTGATCATGATATTTTCCTATGTCAATATCTATACACGTGCCAGGGAGATAGGTCTTCTTCGTGCTTTAGGTCTCACCTCCAAAGATATCTTCGGGATGCTTTTTGTCGAGATACTTATCCTTGCTTCCATCAGTATAGTAGTCGGTACGATCATAGGTGCTTCCATTGCCTACTATTATGAGTTAAATCCTATCGTGATATCGGGTATCGCTGAAACCTATAAAGAGTATGGAGTGGTAAGTGATGAGATACCTATGAACTTTGATCTTTTTACCATAGCATGGAATGCACTGACCATCTTTATACTTAATCTTGCAGCGATCATCTACCCGGTAACAAAGATCAACAAGCTTACTGCTATGGAGGCTATGAGATATGTATAAGATTACCCGGCATCTAGCTTGGCTCAGTATTTGGAGACGCAAAACACGTTCTTTAATGGTTATCATAATGATCATGTTAAGTCTCTCTGGTCTTCTTGGTCTCCAAGGATTGTATGATGGGATGATCAGCCATATGATCAATACAACCATCCGTAGTGATTCAGGAGAGATATCTCTTTATGCCAAAGAGTATCGTTTGCATAAGAGTCTTGATCAAAGGATCAATACCGTTTCAAACTTTGAAAAGAGACTCTTACAAGTTGAAGGCATAGATGCTTATTCTATTAGATTGGAACAAGAAGGCCTCATCGCTACAGCACACAAATCACTTGGGGCGATGCTCAAAGGTATCTCCTTGGAAAACGAAAAAGAATTTGGCGGGCTTGATGCCTTTATCACACAAGGAGAATATAGTTTTGGTAAAAATGACAAGAATGCCCTGATAGGTTCTGCCTTAGCCAAAAAGTTTAATCTTAAGTTAGGGAGTCGTCTGATATTTACAGCCCAGGATGCAACCGGAGAGATCAATTCTATCGCTTTTCGTATCTCAGGTATCCTCAAGACCGGTAATACTTCTCTTGATGAACACACAGTTTTCATCTCCATGGAAAAGATATCAAAGTTTCTAAATCTTCAACAGAGTGCCACACAGATAGCCCTGCGTGTTAAAGAAGGTCAAGATGTGAAGCAGGTACAAAAAGAGTTAAAAACAATGTTTCCAGACACTGAGGTACTTCGCTGGGATGAACTCTATCCTTTACTTATACAGATGCAGGAGTTGATGAATGTATTTAATCTCGCCTCATATGCCATTGTCTTTATTGTTGCCGCTTTAGGTATCTTTGGCGTGATGCTTGTTTCTGTTTTAGAACGGATGCGTGAATTCAGTATCATGCTTGCCATCGGAACACCTTACAAAATAGTCAGAAACCAGATCATCATGGAAGCATCTTTTTTAGGTATTATCGGTTATGCTGGAGGTGCTTTACTGGGATGGATCTTGCTTCTCTACATGTCAACTTCAGGTGTTGATATGCGCTCTTTTGAAGCAGGCTTAGAGCTGTATGGATATAGTGCGGTCATGTATGCAAATATGCATCTGTACTATTTCTTTCAAGCTTTTTTTGCTGTATTTTTTGCTACGCTTCTTTCAGTAGTTTGGCCTCTGCGAAAACTTAAGAAAATAAAACCTATACAAGTCATACAAGGAAAAATGTTATGAAACTCAACCATATCTATAAAACATTCTACCCTGACACACCCAAAGAGGTCAAAGCCCTAACAGATATCAATCTCACATTTGAAAAAGGAGAGTTCACTACGCTCAGTGGAGAGTCCGGTTCAGGGAAAACCACCCTTCTGAACATCATAGGCGGACTTGACTCTGCTACAAGCGGAGAGATCTTCTTTGAAGGAGAAGAGATCACTGCTTACAGTGAAGAGAAAATGGCCAAGCTTAGACTGCATGATATCGGTTTTATTTTCCAAGCATATAATCTCATACATGTACTTACCGTACGTGAAAACATAGGGTTCATCATGAAACTGCTCAAATTTAATGAAAAAGAGATAGAGGCACGTACTTTAGAACTCGCTTCCATCCTACAGATCGAAGATCTTCTCGATAAACTTCCCGGAGAGATCAGCGGAGGGCAGCAGCAGCGTGTTGCCGTAGCGAGAGCTGTAGCTTCACGTCCAAAGCTCATACTGGCAGATGAGCCTACAGCAAACCTTGACTCTAAAAACAGTGAACGTCTCATGAACATGCTACGAACACTCAATGAAAAAGAACATGTGACGGTAATTTTTGCGTCACATGACAAATATGTTTTAGAACAGTCAAAACGTATTGTAGTTCTAGATGATGGAGTTGTCATTGAAGACCGTTAAGTTATTAGGATTATTGTGTCTCCCCTTGTTGCTTAGTGCAGCAGAACATGATATCACCATAGAGAACACAAACTATACCATCTCTAAACCCCCTTTTGGTGAGGAAGATAGAACCCTCTACAATTACAATAGATTACGCTTTACTGATAAGATAAAAGAAGGAAACTGGTTTGTCAATATCATTGCAGATATAGACAACTATTATGGAGATGATTATATTGAGAGTTATGAGTATCAGTTTTTACGTACTATCAAAGCAGATACACCTTTTGAGATAGAAACCAATGCCAAAAATTATGGAAACGGTGAAGTGTTCGGACGAATCCACCGTTTTTCTGTCGGTTATGTAGATGAAAACCACCATGCTGTCTTTGGATTACAAAAGATCACCATGGGTGTGGGACGTATCTGGACACCAACGGACCTCTTTAATCCTAGAAATCCTCTGGCACTTGAACCTGATCAGATCTACGGTAATTTTGCATTCTCCTATACTTATGCATTGGGTGAACTGAGCGAGATCATGGGTGTTGTTGCAAAACGTGAGGATGACAGCTATAAGTATGCCGGACGGATCAAAACCAATATAAGTATAGGAGATGTCGCACTGGATCTCTACTCAGGTGATGATGCAGAGATGATCGCTTATGAGATCGAAGGGAATCTTTTTGAGACAGGTATAGAGTGGCGAAGTGAAGGTGGATACTATAACGATAAGCTTTTAGACAAAGAGTTCTATCAGATGATTCTAGGAGCAGACTATGGTTTTGTCAATGGCCTGACCGTAATGGGCGAATGGCTTCATTCATCCAAAACCTATAGTCCCGATGAAATACTCCTTAACCAAAACAGCAGTCTAAGTAACAACCGTCACATCTCATCAGATTATCTAGGAGCTTCAGCCTATTATGACTTCAATCTACTCATTAACGGTGCTCTTAGTATGATCTACTCTCTTGACGATCAAAGCAGTTTTATCTCCCCCATCATAGAATACAGTCTAAGCGATGATGCTTCTATAGCCCTGGGTGCTATGCTCTATACGGGGGATGATGTGAGTGAGTTTGGAAGCATAGGGGGCAACACCTACTATTTACGACTAAAAGCGACCTATTGATATCAAACTTCTATCATCTTTTAAATAAGTCTACGAATTTTTGAATGAAAGTTCATCATATACATGATATAATCAAAAATAATGTGATAAATGGATTTGCATGTTGAATAGATATCATAAAATCATCTTCTTTTTTTTAATGATCACTATCATTTTTGTATATGCGAGTGTGCAAATTGATGACTACCAACGTATGAGCATTCAAAGTGAATGGGAAGACCATAAAGAATTTCTGATCTTACTGATCATTATGGCTTTTGTAAGTCTCTATTATTTTATACGTATATCCAACTTAAACCATGCCTTACAACTCTCTAAAAATCAACTTGAAGAGCATGAAAAAGAGCTTGAACAGACAGTAGAAAAGCGTACCAATGAAAAAATGGCACTGGAAGTAGAAAAATATAAAAACTTCGAGCACATCTTACAGTCATTTATTAATATCATCGAAGACCGTGATGCCTATACTGCCGGTCATTCACAACGTGTTGCCCACTACTCTCGTTTGATAGCTGAGCATATGGGATACTCAGAAGAAGAGTGTAATCTTGTGTATCATGCTAGTATCCTGCATGATATCGGAAAGGTTGCCACACCTGATTCCATACTGATGAAACCCGATCAATTTGACCCCCATGAAAAAAAGCTGATTGAAGCACATGTCAATGTGAGTTTTAAAATTCTTTCTGCCATCCCGATGTATATGGAAATGGCAGAGATCATACTCTATCACCATGAACGTTATGATGGAAAAGGTTACCCTTCAGGGGCTAAAGCCGATGATATTCCTATGCTATCACATATCATGATAGTTGCCGATGCTTTTGATGCTATGACAACCAACCGTATCTACCAGGTACGTAAAACTATCCCTGAAGCAATAGATGAAATCCGCTCACATATTTCCACACAGTTTCATCCACATGTTGCTAAGGTTGCCATAGAGGTCTTTTCTAAGATCAAAGATATAGATACATTTGAACAATTGCCAACCACACAGATAGAAAAAGAGCGTTTCTCTTACTTCTATCGTAATCAATTGACTTCTGTATACAATCAAAACTATTTGGATTTTATTTTAAATAAGAATTTTGACACTATGAGATACATATGTTTTAATGTTTTGTATCTGCATAATTTCTCTATTTCCAATCAAAAAAAAGGTTGGGAACATGGGAATGAACTGCTCATTACTTTTGCAAAGTATCTCCGTAAAACGTATCCTAAATCACTGATCTTCCGTATACACAGCGTTGACTTTTGTATCATGTCTACCGAACATACAGAAATTGATATAAACTTGATCAATGAACTTGATTCTTTTACAAAATCAGATATCACCATTACGCACAAACATATTGATCTACGAGAAATAAATATGGGGAATCTTCAAGCGCTAGAAGCAGAACTCTATTAAGATATTTTAGGGATAAACGCTACAATATAAAAGGACCAAGAGAACTCGTCTGTACAAATAGTATTTAATGCATTTATATTGTACACTTTAAATCTACAATATATTATATGAATTTTTTTACGATAAATAAAGGAATATAATGATCAAAGAGCGTTCAACTATTACAGTTGATGGTAATGAAGCTGTTGCAATGGTAGCACACAAGATCAACGAAGTAATTGCAATCTACCCTATTACCCCCTCGTCACCGATGGGTGAATTCAGTGACCTTTACAGCTCTAAAAATACAAAAAAACATTTTGGTACGGTTCCTGAAGTCTATGAGATGCAAAGTGAAGGAGGAGCAAGCGGCGCTGTACATGGTGCACTGCAGGCAGGTGCACTTACCACTACATTTACCGCTTCTCAGGGCCTACTTCTGATGATACCCAATATGTATAAGATCGCAGGAGAACTCACATCAACGGTATTCCATGTTGCCGCCCGATCCTTGTCAGCTCAGGGGCTTTCAATTTTTGGGGATCATCAGGATGTCATGGGGGTAAGGCAAACCGGATTTGCTTTACTGTCCTCAGGTTCTGTACAGGAAGCACATGATTTTGCCCTTATTGCACAGGCTGCAACACTGCATGGACGTATTCCATTTTTGCATTTTTTTGATGGATTTCGAACCTCACATGAAGTGAGTCGGATAGAAAAACTTCACGATGAAGTACTTACATCTATGATTGATCTTGAGCTGGTTGAAGCACACCGAAAACGAGGTCTCACTCCTGATAGTCCTGTACTTCGAGGTACATCACAAAACCCAGATGTCTATTTTCAAGGGCGGGAAAGTGTCAATAAGTATTATCATGCACTCCCTAAGATATTGCAAGAGCAGATGGATACCTTTGCCTCTCTTACAGGGAGATCCTACCGACTTTTTGATTATGTCGGTGTGGAGAATGCAGAGAGAATCATTATCTTAATGGGATCAGGTACCGAAGCAGTAGAAGAGTGTGTGCACTATTTGAACGCTCAGGGTAAAAAAGTAGGAATGATAAAAGTAAGACTAGCATTGCCCTTTGCTATAGATGCTTTTATCAATGCACTGCCAAAATCCGTGAAATCAATAGCTGTACTTGACCGAACTAAAGAAGCGGGAAGCCTTGGCGAACCACTGTACCATGATGTAGTCAGTGCGCTGTATGAACATCGTACAGAACTATCCTTTGAGATGCCAAATATCATTGGAGGACGTTATGGTCTCTCCTCTAAAGAGTTTACCCCTGCTATGATCCTTTCGATCTATGAGGAACTTTCAAAAGCATCTCCAAAAAATCACTTTACTATAGGTATTGACGATGATGTTACGCATACTTCATTGACGTATGATCATAATTTCATTTTAGAAAATCCTACCCAATTTCAGGCTCTCTTTTATGGATTAGGTTCAGATGGAACCGTAGGCGCAAACAAAAACACGATCAAGATCATCGGTGAAGAAACAGATCATTATGCGCAGGGATATTTTGTTTATGATTCTAAAAAATCCGGTTCCATGACCACTTCTCATCTACGTTTTGGTTCTGAGCCTATTCACTCGAGTTACTTGATACAAGAAGCTGATTTTATAGGGGTACACCAATCTATATTTCTTGAAAAACTGGACTTACTGAAGATAGCCAAACCAGGTGCTGTTTTTTTACTTAACACCCCACATTCAAAAGAGGAGATATGGCAACATCTTCCTCGTGTGACCCAAGAGCATATCATTGCCAAAGGTTTAAAGTTTTATGTCATTGATGCTTACTCTGTGGCACGGGAAAGCAAAATGGGATCCAGGATCAACACCATTATGCAAACCTGTTTCTTTGCCATCAGCGGTGTTCTTCCCAGAGAAGAAGCCATAAGTAAAATAAAACATTCCATTCAAAAAACCTATGGAAAAAAAGGGGATGTGATCGTAGAGATGAATTTTGCAGCCGTAGACAATACGCTCGAAAACCTCTATGAAGTTAATGTCCCGGCCAAAGCAGAAAGTAGTCAAGAGCTTCAACCTGCACTCAAGGGGGTACTAACGCCTTTTATTTCCGAGGTGATCGGTAAAATGACCGTTTACAAAGGAGATAAACTTTCAGTATCGCAGATCCCTGATGATGGTACCTGGCCAACAGGCACAACACAGTATGAAAAGAGGAACATTGCCCATGAAGTACCTGTCTGGGACGTGGACACCTGTATACAGTGTAACAAATGTGTTTCAGCCTGCCCTCATTCGGTCATACGCTCGAACGTCTTTGATGTCTCCTTTATGAATGAAGCGCCTGAAGGATTTACCTCCAAGTTGGCCAAAGGCAAAAAGTTCGGTGAAAACGATCTTTTTAATATCTCTGTAGCAGTTGAGGATTGTACAGGCTGTGCACTCTGTGTTGAAGTCTGTCCTGCTAAAAACAAATCTCAGACCAATCTTAAAGCGATCAATATGATGCCGCTTTCCCCAATTAAAGAACAAGGCATTACTCAATGGGATTATTTCCTCTCGTTACCAAAACTTGACCGGTCAAAACTTGATCATGATGATCTGAAAGAATCGCAATTCCTGGAACCTCTCTTTGAGTTCAGCGGTGCATGTGCGGGATGTGGTGAGACCCCATATATTAAACTTGCTTCACAGCTTTTCGGAGACAGGATGGTCATTGCCAATGCCACCGGATGCAGCTCTATCTATGGAGGTAACCTTCCTACGACACCATGGAAGAAAAATGATGAAGGACGTGGACCTGCATGGTCAAATTCGCTCTTTGAGGACAATGCCGAATTTGGTCTTGGCTTCCGACTTTCTATCGATAACCATATGGATCATGCCCGCAGCTTACTTACAAATTTGGAAAACAGACTTGACGACACGCTTGTTAAATCAATACTCAACGCTTCTCAAAATAATGAGATAGAAATAAACCAACAAAGAGAACGGGTTAAGTTACTTAAAACAGCCCTGCTCAAACTTGAAAGTCATGAAGCAAAAAGTCTATTAGAGATGGCAGATTATCTTGTGAAAAAATCAGTTTGGATCATAGGTGGAGATGGATGGGCCTATGACATAGGCTATGGTGGGCTTGATCATGTACTTGCAAGTGGGAAAAATGTCAATATTTTGGTACTCGATACGCAAGTCTACTCCAATACCGGTGGTCAACAGTCCAAAGCTACCTTTACAGGCGCAGTAGCCAAATTTGCCGCAGGTGGGAAAGAAGGTATGCCAAAAGATCTCGCTTCCATGGCCATCAATTATGAAAATGTTTATGTTGCAAAAGTCTCATTGGGTGCAAACGACAAAGCCACAGTAAAGGCATTTGTTGAAGCTGAACGTTATAACGGTCCTTCGATCATTATCGCCTATTCGCACTGTGTCGCTCACGGCTATGATCTAAAATACGGTTTTGATCAGCAAAAACGTGCTGTTGACAGTGGTTTATGGCCGATATTCCGTTTTAACCCTGATAAGATCAAAGAGGGAGAAAATCCGATGACCCTTGATTACAAAGGTCCTAAAATAGATGTCAAAGATTTTATGTACCGTGAGACCCGATTTAAAATGGTTGAGAAAATGAATGTTGTTGCTGCAGGAACTTACCTCAAAACAGCTGCACATACAGCTCAATCTCTCTACAAACGGTATCAAAACCTATATGAACATTATCAGCCAACACAAGAGGAGACCTGATCATGGAACTTACTACAACGTATTTGGGGCTTGAATTAAAAAATCCCCTTATTGCCAGTGCTTCGCCGTTAACAGCATCGCTCGACAACATAAAAAAGCTTGAAGAAAATGGGATTGCCGCAATAATAATGCATTCACTATTTGAAGAAGAGATCAACCATGAGATTCATCAGATCGATCACTTTTTACATATTCACAGTGACTCAAACGCAGAGGCAAGCACTTATCTGCCAAGTGAGGTCGATTTTGACAATCTCAACTCGGAACATTATATTGAAGAGATCAGAAGGATCAAAGAGGCTACTCAGATTCCAATTATTGCAAGCCTCAATGGTGTTTCTGCAGGAGGATGGGTAAACTATGCAAAAAAACTCCAAGAAGCAGGTGCAGATGCTTTGGAGCTTAATATAACCTATATCCCCACATCTCTAGATATGGAGGGACATACAGTAGAGAAAATGTACATCGATACGGTAGCACAGGTGAAAGAGCATATTTCCATCCCACTCAATGTCAAAATGAATGCTTATTTTTCCAGTCCTGCAAACATGGCCAAACGATTTGTTGAAGCGGGAGCCAATGGTCTAACCATTTTTGATAACCCCACACGTGTTGATGTAGACCTTGAACTTCTAACCCCTTTACAACAAGCCAATATTACCAGCTCTACACATTTAAGTGAAACATTGCGATGGTGTGCAATTCTCTATAACAAACTTCCCTGCTCTCTATGTGCAGGTACTGGAATTCACAGTGCAGAGGATGTACTAAAATCCATCATGAGTGGAGCGGATGCTGTGGCACTGGCTTCAGTACTTCTAATGAAAGGTGAAGCTGAAATAGGCGTAATACTGAATGATATCACCCAATGGATGGAAAAGTACGAATATGACTCTATCTCTCAGATGAAAGGAAGCATCTCTCTTTCTCATACTGACAACCCCGCTGCTTATGAACGTAATTCGTATATGTATGCTTTGCAGGAGTATCGCCGCTAAAACGGATCTTTCTTTGCAAGAAGACTAAGAGAGAAACTAAGAATCCTCTCTTAGTTCTTTTAACTTGTTCTGATAATCCTCTTCATCGCCATAAGATAAGAATTCATCATAATATCTATGTTTGGAAACAATTTTCTTTGCATGTTTTATAGGGCAGAAGTAAAGTTCTGACCTGCCCGAAATAGCTGAAGCATATAACATTAAACCGTTAAAATAGGAGCAGTATAAACAATTGAGTTTTTCTATAGGGTTTAAATATCCAAGGTAATGGTGATCAAAAAGCATATAGTCGCTTCGTTTGATAAACTTGAACTTAAAGATTCTAAAAACAACCTGTTGATAGACAAATAGTATGATATCAAAAAGTATGGCTGGAATGACCATCGCATAGATGAGAGGTGCTGCAAGAAAATGTAAAAGAGGCACTTCCCCAAACCATGTTAAAAGGTTTTTCATATTCTCTTTTTGCTTCTCTAAAACCTCTTTTTCAAATGTAACATAACCATTCTTGATCTCATAGGAGATATGACTCTCGTGCTGTGTGATCTCTTCAGCAAGCTTTAATTTCATAGCTTCTATCTCTTCTACGATCTCCCTGATCTTATCATTCATCGATAACCCTTTTATTGTTCAAAATTTACATCTGATCTATATTATACATAGTTAATTCAATAGTTGGATGATGGATGTTGCTCTGCTGCATTCGGATGAAGTGTTTCTCTTTCTAACCTAACTCGTACGCTAAAGCTTTATCTATCTCAGTATATTTAAACACAAACCCCTTATCCAAAAGTGCCTTGGGATATATCTCTTTTGAACCTGTTAACACAGAGCTTGCTTCCCCATACATGATACGTAGAACAAATTCTGGGATCGGGAGGATCGTAGGACGATGTAATTGCTTTCCCAAGGCTTTCGTAAAGGTATAGTTCGTGACAGGGTTGGGTGAAACCGCATTAAAAATACCTGTAAGTTCTTTATCGATGATAAATTGATAAATACGCATAAGGTCAGCAAGAGTAATCCAACTTGTCATCATCTTACCATTACCAATGATACCACCTACACCTATCTTGAAAGGTGTAAGCATCTGTGCCAATGCACCACCCTCCTTTCCAAGTATTACTCCAAAACGTAAAATAGTAGTTCTTTTATTACAAAGATGCGCTTCTGCTTCCCATTTTTCTGCAAGCTCACCTAAAAAATCATCAGCAATCTCTTCACAGCTTTCATCACATTTTCTATTATCAGGATAGATTCCAATGGCTGATGTAGAGATAAAATGGGAAACATCACTTTGGTTGACCACCCTTACTAAACGCTCCGTACTCTCTATACGGCTTTGCATCAAAATTTTCTTATAGGGATCGCTCCAGCGTTTGATAATGGGTGCACCTGCAAGGTTGATAACGACATCAACACCTTTTAGTTTTTCTGATATCTTTGCTTCATCATCATTTCTATCTATAATGATGCAGTTTTCAAACTGTTTACGTAAGGCTGTCCCAACAAAACCGCTGGCTCCTGTAAGTGCTATTATCATGATGTGTCTCCTTCTTTATTGTAATGTATCGTTTATGTATTCCATGTGTAGTATTAAAATATTACCTAGATTTTTCTAATTGATTAAAAAAGATTCATAATCTGTTATCAATTTGTATTTTTTTAGGTTATACTCAAATTATGATTAAAACAGTAATTTTAAGTATTTGTTTGATGGGAACTGTGTTGTTTGCTAATGAGAAAAAAGAACATAAACACCTCTCTTATGATGTATCAGTTTCATTGTTAAAAAATATACATAATGATGCCATTGTTCTTGGCAGCGGTAAAAAGTTATTATATGCTTTTATCGATCCACTTTGTCCACACTCAAAAAAATTCATTACAATGATCTCCAAAAATCCCAAAATGCTTTCAAGATATCAATATCGCCTTTTTTTATATAGTATCCCTCGTCTTAAATCTACTGATGTTGTATCTGCCATATATAGGTCATCTAACCCTGTAGAAACACTTTTACAGATCATGGTAGAAGAGAAAGTATATTCTGAAAAAGGCACTGAAATGACAAAAGCAAGGGTCGATCGAATTGCAACAGTTGCCCAAGAGATAGATGTATATAAACGACCTTATATCTATATCATAAAATGAGAGGAGCAAAGGATAATAAAATGATGTATTACTACACACCCAGTATGAACCGATATGTGAATATCATCCTCAAATATCGTCTGCAAATTATATCGTTTTATGTGTTGTTTGTGGTACTTATGGGCATACTCTATACACCAAAATTCCTCTCTTCAGATGAACTTTTTTGGCTTAAAGATGCAAAACACTTAGAACAAGCAGATGCAAAACAGTTTGAAACACATCATCTTTCCAAGTTAGTCGTACAGGTTGATACCTTCGATGAAAACATGCATCAGTCACTTAAAGCACTCCATGAAGAACTTGTAAGCCTTGAAGGAGTAGAGAAGGTTTATTCATTATTTACAAACGAATTTATTGAAACAAAAAAAACGGATAATGAATCAGAGATGCTTACTGTCATTAATGCTGGTGACCTAAATACGATCAGGCTCCGCAAACTGCTCAAAGAGTTTCATAATGATTATGGAAATGTTGTTGAAGATGATTTTAAAACATTCTATTATTTTATCTATGGGGAAAAGTATGTTGATATCAGTGAACTCGACATTCCAGGTACCCATACCTATGAGAAGAATGATGGGGAGATCAACTGGTATTTTTTAAGTAGCTATATTTTAATCGTTTTATTTATTGTATTATTTATATTTCGCTTGTTATTTCGAAGTCATGTAGCGTTCTTTAGTGCTACGTTACTAATATCTTTTAGTACAGTGTTGACTTTTACATTTATAGTCATGATCACAGGTATTGAGACGATCCACTTTAGCATGCTTTTTATTGCTATTAGTATCTCGCTGGTTGAGTTTCTGTATTTTTACTACCGTTGGCATGTCTCCCAATATAAAAACAATAAACACCATGCACTCGTAAAATTGCTAACAAGAAATATGGTACCGGCGATGTGGACATCGATCCTTACTATACTTGGTCTTGGTAGTTTGGTTTTTTTAGACTCGGATATTATTAAGCTTCTTAGTCTCAGTGTGATCCTGTCTTCACTCATAAGTTATCTTTTAAACCTCACTTTTTTACCGGCATTTTTAAGTAATTTTGAAATTGTACATGCGCATGTACCCTATGCAAAATTAGTCTATATACTTACATTTAAAGAACTTCGTTATAACAAAAAGTTTCTCTTTGGATTTTTGGGGTTTATGTATTTGTTATTGGCTATAGGAGCTTATCTGATCTATGGTGAAAATAATAGTTTTTTTAAACTCAATGTCAAAAATGAACAAGTAGAGCTTAAAATCCCCTATACAAAAATTGACCTTCCTTTTGTACATTCTATAGAAAAATTTACGGAAGCTATTGGGGAACGCTTTGAAGATGATCTAGATGAAGTTGTCTCTTTATCGACTATTATACACAGTCTCAATAATTCAAATTCCCAAACAGAGGAACTGGATGAAGAAGCATTGCTGCAGGCATTGTTTTATATGGATCTTTATGGTTTAAGTGAGAAATATTTTGATCAAAATGCTGTGAATATTGTCATTAACATTTCAGATATCAATAAAGTCGAACTTATCGATTGGTTGTTACACTATGAAGGAATTGAACTCTATTTTGTGGACCAATCTACGCTCATTGGAAGTGCAAAATATAGCCAAACGATCTTGCTCGCAAGTTCATTGTTGACGGCATTATTGCTTATTGGGCTTATTACAGGATGGATCTTTCGTTCAAAAGCAATGGTCTTTGTCGGCTTTACTGTCAATACCATTCCTATTATAATGTTTGGGATGATCGTAACGCTTTTTGCAATACCTCTTAGTCTTGAGATGCTTATTGCAACCACTATTTCAGTTGGGCTTGGATCTGATGCTACGATACACTTTGCATTTAAGTATTTTAGATTTCGTTATTTTGGTCGTTCCCGTAAGCATGCACTGGAAAAAATGTATTTTTATTCGGGTATTCCAGTCATAATAGGTTCAATTATACTCATCATGGTTTTTTTAATGTTCTATTTTTCACACATACACTTTCTAGAACTTATAGGTCTCTATAGTGCTAGTTTTATCACATTGTCCTTGCTCACAGATCTGATTATTTTACCAGTACTGCTATTGCTTATAGACAAGCCGGGAAAATTAAAACTTGAAAGAAATGTAGACTAAAGTATATCCCTGAGTACCATTGCATAGTGAAGCACCACAAGGTTCAGAAGGAAAATCCCCATAGAAGAACCACGTGAAAAAAACTTTTCAAGCGGTGTTTTTTCTTTATTCAATCGTATCATGGAAATTGTCATATGGATCACGGTAAGTACGATGATCACACCTACTAAATAAAGCTTGATGCGTAACGCGTCTATCACTTCATTGGAAAGATTTGAAAAAAGTATATCCAAAAGGCCATTGTTCGATATCATCGTGTAACCTGTGATCAGTAGAATGATTAGGGCAATCGTTTCAAAATAACCATAAATGGGACCTATACGAGGATAGACTGCATCCTGGTCCTCTTTTTTTCTAAGACTCACACCGAGTAAAAACATAAAGAATGCTCCACCTATCCATGCGATGGCAGCGACAAGGTGAAAATGTATTGCCCAGCCCACTACTTACCTTCTTCTTTATTATCGTGTCCCAAAGAACAATACTCTTTTGCATTTTCTACATCAAGCAAAAGAAGACCATCAGGTCTAATGCGGTTCCATATGTCTGCATTTTGAATCAAATAGACTTCTACCCCCATCCCTAAAAGTTTCAAAAACGTTTTATAGCCCAACTCTTTTACATAAAGGGTATCTATATTTAACGTTTTGAAATACTCGAAAAACTCTGGTGATTTTGATCTTTTATGAGGGTTTTCCTGTACAATGATCTGCCCTTCGTCTAAAAAAGCAAAAGAGTGTGCTTTCCTAAAACGACTGGCAATACTCTTTTTATCTTCTTCGACAGGAATTAGTGTCATTAGCTGTCTAACTTCAATACAGCCATAAATGCTTCTTGCGGAACCTCCACAGAACCAATGGACTTCATACGTTTCTTACCAGCTTTTTGTTTCTCTAAAAGCTTTCTTTTACGTGTGATATCTCCACCGTAACACTTTGCCGTCACGTTTTTACCCATGGATTTTACGTTAGAACGTGCGATGACATTGTTTCCGATACTCGCTTGAATAGCAACTTCAAATAGTTGTCTAGGAATAAGCTCTTTCAGCTGTGCAACAAACGCAAGACCACGTGTTCTAGCCTTGTCTTCAGGAACAATGATGGAGAGTGAGTCAACTACATCCCCAGCCACACGAATGTCAAGTTTTACAAGATTACCCGGTCTAAAACCAATAGGTTCATAATCAAAACTCGCATACCCTTTGGTCATTGACTTCAATTTATCATAAAAGTCCATCACGATCTCATTCATAGGAATATCATACTCCATAAGTACACGTGTTTCATTCAAGTAATCCATTTTTACCTGTATACCACGACGGTCATTAAGAAGTTTGATAAGGTTACCTACATACTCTTGAGGCGTAAGTATCGTTGCTTTTACATATGGCTCATAGATCGTGTCTATCTTCTGTGGTTCAGGAAGTTCACTTGGATTCTGTATTTCAATTTCTTCACCGTTCGTCTGTTTCACTTTATAAACAACCGTAGGTGCAGTCGCAATAAGTTCGAGATTGAATTCACGTTCCAAACGCTCTTTTACCACTTCCATATGCAGCATACCCAGGAAACCTGTTCTAAATCCAGAGCCAAGTGCCATAGAACTTTCCGGTTCAAAGCTCAAAGAAGAGTCATTGAGTTTCAGTTTATTCAATGCATCACGCAGATCTTCAAATTTATCAGTCTCTATCGGATAAATACCCGCAAATACAAAAGGTTTGGCAGGTTCAAATCCTCCAATGGCTTCAGCCGTAGGATTCTTAGCATCTGTGATCGTATCACCTACCTGAAGCCCTTCAACTGTTTTAAGTCCTGTTACAACGATACCTACTTCTCCCGTACGGATCTCCTCCGTTTTTATCGGTGCAATAGGGTTAGGATACATCATATCAAGTACCTGATGCTCCTCTTTTGTTCCCATGATCTTAATATTCTGTCTCTTTTTAATACTTCCTTCAAAAACACGTACCAATGCCAATGCGCCCAAGTAATTATCAAACCAACTATCGTAAATAAGTGCTTTAGCCGGGGCATCTTCTTTACCCTTTGGTGCAGGCACACGTTCTACAATACTATCAATAAGGTCTTTAACACCGACACCCGTTTTAGCTGAAACAAGGTTATGATCAGTAGCATCAATACCTATTGCCTCTTCTAATTCAGTTAACACCCTGTCAGGATCAGCTGCAGGAAGATCGATCTTGTTTACTACCGGTAAAAGCTCAAGGTCATTCTCTATGGCTATATAGACATTGGCAATAGTTTGTGCTTCCACACCCTGAGCAGCATCAACGATCAGCAGAGCACCTTCACATGATGCCAAAGATCGGCTCACTTCATAGGAAAAATCCACATGACCCGGAGTGTCTATCAGGTTAAGGATGTAGTGCTCCCCATCTTTTACATAATCAAGACGTACAGACTGTGCTTTAATGGTAATACCACGCTCTTTTTCTATGTCCATTGTATCCATCACCTGTGCAGACATCTTTCTGTCTGAAACCGCTCCACACTCTTGTATGATACGGTCTGCAAGTGTTGACTTCCCATGGTCAATATGTGCGATAATAGAAAAATTACGTATATTTTTCTGTGGTACTGCTTTTGCCATTAAATTCCTTGTATGCTTACTTACTAGTTTGTTTCAAATAAAGAGTTCACACTCTCGTTATTGTGTACTCTACGTATCACTTCACCCAACATTGATGCTGTTGAAAGCATTTTGATCTTTTTAGATTGTTTAGTCATAGGGATCGTGTTTGCAACAACCAATTCATCAAGATCACCCTCTTCTATACGTTCATATGCAGGACCGGAAAGTACAGGGTGTGTACAGCATGCCATAACTGATGTAGCACCAAGTCCTTTAAGTGCAGCTGCAGCTTTAACCATAGTCCCTGCAGTATCGATCATATCATCGATGAGGATCACATCTTTACCTTCAACATTTCCGATGATATTCATCACTTCACTCTCATTGGCTTTTTCACGTCTCTTGTCAACGATCACCATATCAAGACCCAGTTTATTTGCAAAGTATCTTGCTCTAGCCACACCACCAATGTCCGGAGAAGCGATAATAGGGTTTTTGAATTTTTTAGCTTTAATATAATCCATAAACAAAATAGCACCATAAAGGTTATCTACAGGAATATCGAAAAATCCTTGTATCTGTGAAGCATGCAGGTCCACAGTAACCATACGAGTGATACCTGAAGTCTCCATAAGATTTGCTACAAGCTTCGCTGTAATAGGTACTCTAGGCGCAGCTTTTCTGTCTTGTCTTGCATATCCGTAATAAGGTACAACAGCCGTAATAGATTTTGCCGAAGAACGCTTCAGTGCATCTGTCATAATAAGCAGTTCCATTAGGTTACCATTGGCTGGAGCAGAAGTAGGCTGAATGATAAATACATCTTTACCACGTACACTTTCTGCGATTTTAACATTGATCTCACCATCTGAGAAACGGTTGATCTTAGCCTTGGAAAGAGGCATTTCCAAGTAATTTGCTATCTCTTCAGAGAGTTCAGGGTTTGATGTTCCAGAAAAAATCATATATCCACTCATGATTGTACCTTTGTGTCTATTTTGTTACGCGTATTCTACACAAAAGTTGATAAAAAGGTGATTTAAAGTACACTATTGCAATTTAAATAATTATAAATGCTATGGATATAAATAATGCGAAAAATCTTCAAAAAGAAGTCATCTGGTAGTGGTAAAATTGATGCATTTTTAGAAAAATATAATTTACCAAAAGCCTACCTTAGTGTAAACAGACGCATGATCACTCGTGGTGTGGCTGTTGGACTCTTTTGGGGCTTTATCCCTATGCCTATGCAAATGCTCGCTGTTATGGCTACCACACCGTTTTTGCGTTTCAATGTGCCTATCGCCATCTCAATGGTTTGGCTGAGCAACCCTATTACCATGCCTCCAATGTATTATATGGAGTACCTTACGGGAAATTTTCTCTTAGGACGTGATGGCATAGAAGATATAGAATTGACCATGTCATGGTTCACTGAAAATTTTGATGACATACTGGTACCGCTCTATGTAGGTACTGCATTTTATTCTATTGTGGTCACAGGCATCGTTTATGTAATACTGAACAGACTTTGGGTAACCTCAGTCCACACTGAAAAACAAGAGCGTAAAGATAGCAGAAGGAAAAAAGCATCAAAGAAAAAATCTCAGGATACAGAGACTTAACACTCACTTAACATGGTTATGTAACAATATCTCTGTGGTTAGCCAAACTTACTCAAAGTATTTTCCTTCAAATACCCCCTTTTGAGGGAGGATACTTTACACATTTACTTCATATTTGCATTCCAATATCCCACATAAACCAACCATTAACCAAACTACTTTATGATAAAGCAAGAAGAACTAAATGAAAAGAACTAATTGATGTATAAAAAACTTACCCTGGCAATCCTTCTTCTAGGATCTTTTTCCTGCTTACATGCGGAGTATTTACTTAAAGAGAGTACACGCGCAAAAAGTAAAATAGACCGTATGCCTAAAAACAAAGTAGCGGATATGAAAAATATCCCTCAGGATCCTGCTTATTATGCAGATCAGATCAAACCTTTTTCTAAAAGTAAGCAAAAAGCACTTGACAAAAAATTTAATGAAAAATACTTTAAACCATGGAGTCTAACTAAGTTGGATATTCCTAAAAAAGAGTTTGGCTGGGAGATAAGATTTGTCACTAAAAAGCCTATTTATAGAGCCAAAGGTTCCATAATCCGTCCTTCAATTTATAATCAATGGATCACCAATGCGAACTACGAGAACGTTGATAGTAAAAAATATAAAGCCATCACTGTACGTCGGACAAATGTCAAAGCACTCCCCACATCATCTGCCTATTACAGGGACCCGAAAAAGACGGGTGAAGGCTTCCCTTTTGACTACAATCAAAACTCTGCCTTACACATCAATATACCGCTCTATATCTCACACTTTTCTAAAGACAAGAAATGGGCATTTGTAAGAGCCTCTTACTCCTTTGGTTGGGTAAAAACTTCTGATTTGGCCCTAGTAAGCTCTGATTTCATCAAAACATTTAAAAATGGTAACTATGCAATGGTGATCAAAGATAATCTCAGGCTCTACAAAAATAAGAAAGATGTTTCACTTATTAAAATAGGTGCCCTCTTTCCTATATCTAAAGACCAACGATACCTCATTGCTTCACGTGATGCCAAAGGGAGAGCACACATTGAAAAAGTAAGCGTGGAGAAACCAAGCATCATTGCTAAGAAACCTCTGCCTTTTACGGCTAAAAATGTAGGTATGTTAGCCAAAGAGTTTTATGGTGAGCCCTATGGTTGGGGTGGAAGTTATGAGTGCCGTGACTGCTCAGCAACTACCAGGGACTTTTTGGGTGCATTTGGTATCTTTTTACGTCGAAACTCAAGTAAACAGGCTCTAGATGGAAAAAAGATCGGTATTGCTGGACTTCCTAAATCCAAAAAGAAGAAAAAGATCATCAAAGATGCACAGCCTTTTAGATCTTTACTGTATGTTCCAGGACATATCGTACTTTACTTGGGTGAGTATAAAGGAGAACCTGTCATCATGCATACCTATTGGGGTATACGTAAAAAAGACCGTACCAAACTTATCACCGCACGTACTATCATTAGCAGTACTGAACCGGGAAAAGAACTTGCTGATACCAGAGAACAAAGTAAGTTGATCAATACACTTCAAACGATAGTCAATTTTTAACGCATATTTAGATACACTCATGGCATGAGAGTAAAAGAAAAAATAAAAATATTTACAACCACCATCACTGCAGGTACACATAAAGGCAAGAAGATAGAAATACCTGATATTTTCACCACACGCAGTTCAAAGGGTATCTTAAAAGAATCCCTCTTTAATACTTTGCAGTTTGACATCATCGACAAAAACTTTGTCGAAGTCTTTGCAGGTTCAGGATCCATAGGACTTGAAGCACTTAGCAGGGGTGCAGGAGAGTGCTACTTTATGGAGTATAATAAAATAGCCTTTCGTTGTCTCGAGGGCAATGTCAAACGTATTGATCCTTCAAAGTGTCACCTTTTCTATGGTGATAGTTTTGAAAAATTTGAAACTATCTATGGTCTGGTCAAAAAAAGCAAAGAAAAAACCTATTTTTATTTCGACCCCCCATTTTCTACGCGAGACGGTATGGATGACGTGTACGACAAAACGATCGCACTGATAGAAGGTATAGAGCCTGAGGTATGTGAAATGGTCATCGTTGAGCATATGACAAACCTAGATATGCCAGAAGAGATAGGTGCATTAGCATTAATGAAACGTAAAAAGTTTGGTCGTAGTACTATGACCTATTATATACCCACTGAAAAGCCAAAGGATTAATATGGCAAAAAGCAAAACTGAAGATCATATCGCATTATTTATAGACTGTGACAACATTTCACACCGTTCCATAGAAGGTATCATCAATGAACTGAGCAAATATGGTGTCGTCAACATACGTCAAGCGTATGGCAACTGGACAAAAGACAATCTCAAGAACTGGGAAGATAAACTCTTGGAGTATGCTATTAAACCCATACAACAATTCGATTATTCCAAAAATAAAAATGCCACTGATATCCTTATGACTATAGATGCTATAGATCTGCTTCATACCAAAGATATTGATGCATTTGCTTTTGCAACAAGTGACTCGGACTTCACTCCTGTAGTCATGCGTGTACAGTCAGAAGGGATCAAAGTGTATGGTTTTGGTGAGAAAAAAACCCCTAAACCGTTTATGGCCGCATGTTCACAGTTCATCTTTACCGAAAAACTTATGATAAACAGTACACACAGTACAGAAAATATAGAAAATACAGATGTCTTGCAGGCACCGGTACGTAAATCCGGCAAAGAGATGCGCGGGGATACATGGCTTGTCAATGTCTTGAGAACAGCAGTTGAACAGACCATGGATGAAGAAGGTTGGGCAAACCTTGCTGATATAGGTCAGTACATCAACAACTCTACCTCATTTTCACCTATCAACTTTGGGTATAAAAAACTCAGTAACCTTATAAATGAAATCGACCTTTTCGATATATATGTAGATGAGAGTACGAAACAGATGAGTATACGAGATAAAAGATTCTACTAAACAGCCGTCTCTTTCTTCTCTTTTTTCCCCTTGGGCTCAGGCTCCACAAACTCACCTTTGACAAGCCCCGCTTCATGTAAGAATTGTGAAGGCTTATAATCTATTTTTTTCACTCTGTCAACTTTCGCCAAAGAGAGATAAAGTCTGTCTTTGGCACGTGTTACTGCAACATAGAACAGACGACGCTCCTCTTCTATACTAGACATCATCTTTCTATTTGGAAATCTTCCGTCCACTAGGTCAATAACATAGACTTCAGGGAACTCCAACCCTTTACTTGCATGTACAGTAAGAAGGTTCACACCCTCACCTTCACTTAGTTCATTTCCACCTAGTACCATGGCATTCACAAAACGTCGTAACTCTTGATACTGACGTGACAGGTCAAATAAAAGGTGTGCTTTTCTCTGTATACGTTCTTTGGCCTGTTTTTTCTTCTCTTCATCCACTTCACCGGTTTTCAGTCGTCCTCTCTGTGTTGCTAGAAGTTCGATAATACCGCCATAAAGCTTGGATGAAATAATTGTTTTCAATATATCAGATGGTTTTTTCATACTGTGTACAGAACGCATCAGTGTATAGAACTCTTTAAAGAAATCCATACCTTCATTACTTAGTTTTGCATGTTTCAAAAGTGGATGGTTATAGAGAGAACTCTCTAAGTTCATATGTTTAAACCTTGCAGCACTCCCTATCTCCTGATCATCATCAAAGAGTCCTAATTGTACATTTTTATTGGGATTTAGCTTAGGCAGATCGTGTACTTTTGGATGAAGTACACCTTGCATGAAATGCCCTTCTCCAAAATGCAAGAAACACTGAAAAAACTCTTTAGAAAGTGCAGAACCTACCCCTCTTGCATACTCAAAGACATGGATAAATGCCATCATATCTTTAGGGTTGACAAGCAATGCCAGAAGATCCAACAAGAACTTGATCTCCTTAGCATCAAAAAAACTGGTGCCGCCTTTACGCTTACAAGGGATGCCATACTCACGCAAACTTGCTTCAACACCATCTGCAGAAGAGTTATTTCTAAAAATAACCGCTATCTGATCATTGGGTACATGGGTACGTTTGATCCCCTCTGCAATGGATTGATACTGCTCGAAAAGATCATTATACATTAAGAGTTTAGGAGGATAACTCTTCATCACCCGTCCCACCTCTAGTTTCTTTGGATAAATACGTTCATTTCGCTCTATCACACGGTTAGCCAAAGAAAGAATAGGTGCAGTGGAACGATAATTGGTTTTGAGTGTAAAGACATTTGCATCGGTATAACGCTTTGAATATGTCCCAATATTTTCAATGTTCGCGCCGTTAAAAGCATAGATACTCTGGTCATAATCCCCTACACAAAAGAGAGATTTTGGTTTAAGTACATCTATCAATGCACTTTGAAGCGTATTGGTGTCTTGATACTCATCGACAAGGACTTCATCAAAAAGTATAGTGTTCTCTTCTAAATGCGATTTCATACGTAATAATAGATCATTAAAAGAAGCGAATCCATACTTGATCTTCTCTGCTTCGAATTCTTGTGCAATATCCATATAGATATCCATCACTGGTTCATGGTCAGGATATTTTTCTAAGAACCATACATCAAAACCTTCTAAAGAAGCATTTTGGTACAAAGAGTACATCTCATAAAGATACGTAGCCGAAAATGGCTGAAGAGGTAGGTTCATACGCTCAAAATTACGTTTTTCATAAATACTTTTAAAAAGTGTTTTAAGCTCGGCTGGCTGCTTCAGTGCCAAGTTTGGGTAGATCTCCTTGAGCCAACGATAGCTGACCGCATGAAAGGTTCCTGATTCGATCTTAGATACAATTTTCTTGGGGAAGTAACGTTCAAGACGTGCAATCATCTCACCCGCTGCTTTATTGGTAAAAGTAAGTAACAATATCTTAGATGGTTCTGTACCTTTATGTAAAAGATGTGCAATACGTCCTACAATAGTAGAGGTTTTTCCTGTTCCTGCACTTGCAATGATAAGGTTATGTCCTAAGGGTGCCGTAGCAGCACTAAGCTGCTCGTCATTGAGAGAGGATAGAGGCAATTAATTATGCCCGATAATGTAGTAAGTATTTTTATCTGGTACCTGTTTGAGTTCTAGCTTATATTTATCTGCCCAGTGTTTTACCAAGGCAGTAAATGCTGAAAGGTTATCTGCTCCAGTATCTTCTTCACATTTGATTTTGAGATGATCTTCAGAGTTTGACATGGCAATAAAGCCTTTTTCTACAGCCAACGCATCAATAAATGAAGGAATATGCTGTGAAAATTTTTCAAAACCATTTGTATTTTTAATGATATCATTGATCTGTTTAAGTGTTTGTTCACTCTTTGTATAGCCAAGTTGAGTTAAAAGTGCTTCTGGTGTAAGGTCAAGGTGCATATGTATCCTAAGTTATAAAATTAGGAGTTGATTGTAACAAATTTTTGATTAGTGAAGCGTTAGGGAAATTAAAATTCCCTAAATTTTAGAAGAGTGTATCTGATGGTGTTTCAATGCGTTCGATCAGGTCTTTATAATGCTCAACATTTTGAAATGCTTTTTCGTAACGCCAACGTAAAACAAATTCGATAATTTCATTCTTAAGTTTGTTCTCTAAAGTCTCAGCTTTACCAAAATATCCCAAAGAGATATTCTTAGCTTTCTTCTTTCCGTTCTTATCCGGTTCATAGGTAATGGCAATAACTTGAATGTATTTACCCTCACGTACTTCACCAAAATCATCTTCTTTCAAACCAATACCTGAAAGGTTCATCGCTTTATATATAAAGATCCTTTCAAAGTCTGGAGACTTCTCAAATATTTTAAGTTTTTCATACAACTCTTTGACACGTAAAATATTTTCATCTCGTACATTGTCACAGTTATCTACTGCTTTTTTTACACGTTTTACTGGTGGTTTTTTTTCAGTCTTTTTAACTTCTTTAGTCCCTGTAGAAATTTCAGAAGAAATTTTTTGTTTCTCTTCTAACTTATCTTCCAGACGACTTGTTAATTCCCTTAATTTATCTAGATTACTCGCCATTCTTTTCCCTTAAAATGGGGCTTTAACGCCCTGTTTGAGTACATATTATTAAATATATTACAGAAGTTTTAGTTATAGTTACTTTAAATTATAGTGAATAATATGAATTTTTCTATTTTTTAATGTAAAAGACTATAATAAGTATAATATTATTTAGTATTAATTAATTATCCATTGCTCTTATTAGGGCACTTCTAATCGATTTTTAGATAAAATCATATAAATATATTTGAGGATGAAATTGATGGATTATTTAGAAATTATGGGTGGGAAAAAGTTAAGTGGCAGTGTCACGATAAGTGGCGCAAAGAATGCTGCTCTACCCATCATTGCAGCAACCATATTAAGTGATAAAGAAGTCACATTAACAAACTTACCCAATGTGGTTGACATCAGAACTCTCCTCAAACTTCTTACTATGCTTGGCGGAACTGTAGACCATGATGAGACAGTGGCCAAGATCAATAATGGCTCTATCACTTCTACTAAAGCAGTCTATGAGATAGTCTCACAGATGAGAGCATCTATTTTGGTATTGGGTCCCCTACTCGCACGATTTGGAGAGTGTGAGGTAAGTTTACCCGGTGGATGTGCCATTGGTCAGCGGCCTATAGACCTCCACCTTCAAGCACTTGAAGAAATGGGTGCGCATATAGAGATCAAAGGTGGATATGTTCGTGCTGAAGCACCAAATGGACTCCATGGTGCAAAGATCATCTTCGATAAGATCACTGTAGGTGGTACAGAGAACATCGTTATGGCTGCTGCTTTGGCTAAAGGTACCACAACTATTATTAATGCAGCACAAGAACCTGAAGTCGTACAACTTTGTGAAATGATACGTGATGCAGGTGTAAAGATAGAGGGTATCGGTTCTAATGAACTTATCATAGAGGGTACTGACAGAACACCACTCACATTTAAACCCGTAGAGATCATCCCGGACCGTATTGAAGCAGGAACCTACTTGTGTGCCGGAGCTATCACAAACTCTACTATCACACTTAATAAAGTAAATCACCAGCACATTAGAGCATCTATCGACAAACTGGAGCATATGGGTTGTATTTTTGATCTTACAGATGATAACATAACCATCCATCCTACCGAAAACCTAAAACCTGTGAATCTCATCACTATAGAGTACCCGGGTTTTCCTACAGACATGCAAGCACAGTTCATGGCACTTGCGATTATGGCAGAAGGTGAAAGCCTTATAGAAGAACGTCTCTTTGAAAACCGTTTTATGCATGTAAGTGAGCTGAACCGTCTTGGTGCAGATATATGGCTTAAAGGAAGCACTGCAGCAGTAAAAGGTGTTGATAAGCTTTATGGGGCAGACGTGATGGCAACAGACCTCAGAGCTTCTTCAGCACTTGTTCTAGCAGCGCTCGTAGCAGAAGGTACTACAAAAGTAAGACGTATCTATCATCTTGACCGTGGATATGATGATCTAGAAGGAAAACTCTCTGCACTCGGTGCAAACATCATAAGAAAGAAAGAGAGTTAAAGAGTTCAAAGGAATTTTACTCCTCTGTAATAGTCTCCTCTGCTGCGGAAACACTTATGTTTTCGCCTGTTTGCGTTTTTTCTACTGCTGCTTTTTGTGTTTTGAGTTGACCTTCACCAAAATATACCGGTACAGCAAAAGCTCTCATACCCTTCCCTTTTATAACCACATGTAACTTGATATAATATAATCCATCCTCATCAGCCGATACATCTAAGTGTATAGGATACTCTTTACTATTTGTATCAAGGTCAAAAGAGAGTTGTTTCTCTATATTAGAAATTTCATTGAGTTGCTTATCTAGTTTAACCTTCACCTTCATAGTGCCTGTTGTAGCACTTGATAAGAGCACGATATTAACCTTACTGACTTCACCTACTTCTACATGCTCTGAGGTATATCTTATCTCAACAGGTGCACCCGGTTTACTATATTCTCCTATACTCGTACCTTTCACCAATACGGGTTCTTTTACTTTAGAAGTAAACGCTATTGCAGAAGTCCCTACCAATAATGATGAGGCTAATAATAGTTTAAATATTTTCATTCTGTTTCCTTTATTGATTGACAGTCACGGTCAATTGTGCGTCAGCGATATTTTTATAGTCAGATATATCAAGCAGATAGTCACCTGTTGCTAAACTCACACTTTTCTCTTCAATTCCAGCATGCAGTACCTTCTGAATACGCTATCCTACTCAAAGGAGATGTGTCAAAAAGATAGAAGTCAGGATCAGATATTCGTACCATTCGTTTGTTGTACTCTTATAGTGTATGTTCCAGCTGAATCTATAGTGAACTTTACATATTTTCGATTACTCAGTTTATTATAACTACCATATTTATTCACTGAATTCTACTAGCTGAGAAACAGGACTTCCCACGGATAAGATCATGGTAAGGATAATCACTTAGCTAAATTAATTCTACCTGTTCCATAGATATCTCGTAATAGTTGCAATACTTTCACTTGAAACGATAGCATCTATGATTCCTTCATCTGCCGTATTCTCATTTTTAAGTGCTGTGATAAAGGTAAAGATACTTGTAAAGGCCGGTGTCGATCTTTTCTGCACCTGTAAAGACTTGATGTATAGGTCCAAAACCATAACTCAAATGTATCACTGCCATCATCAGTTTCGATCATAGATATCATACAATATACGTTCTATAGACCCCTCACTATACCAACCATTGCTCGTAGATGTTCCTGATTCAACATCAAAGTAAAAACCTGAAGCTTGAGAATCACCCAGGGTATCAAAATAGATAGGGTCATCTAACGCCATTCCGGAAAATGCATTTCCCCATCCCTCTCCAAATGCAACACGTATATCAAGTATATCATCTCCGCTATGCTGCCCGCCTATATTGTCTGAACGTGAAAACTTATCTTCATAGTAGTGTCCCCATTCATGTGCTACAACATGATCGTCATACTCATCTGTATCACTATCTTCATCTCCCAATATATAAAGATTACTATCTGAATAGAATGAAGTGGTGATCTGTCCGAGAGATGGATTTCCAGAAGTAGCGACATTATTGATCGACCAATTGACAACCAGCGGAGGAAAAATTGTATTAGCATCTGCTGACAATACCCTTTTCATAGCACTATATACACTATCTACTATAGCAAAAGGTGCTGCTGTCCTTTCAGAAGTGTAGCTGATTCCACCCCAGCCTGATGATGCATTCAAATTACGTGTGGAATCACTTACTCCTGTTGATACCAATGCACCTTCCATAACGTATAAAGCATTGCTATTGGTATTATCTACAACTTTTACATCCCAACTCGGTGCACCATCTTTCAATAATTTAGCATAGACGCGTATTTTAACTTGACTATTTACAGGTAGATCAAACGAATAATTACCCAATTCATCTGTAGTGGTAGAAGCGATACTCTGATTACTACTGTCTATTGCATCTACTTGGACACTCTTTACAGCTTCTTGTGTAATATTTAGATAATCAAGTCCAATATGATCACTGTTGGAAGGAACCAGGTCATACGTAACCTTCCCGGAAATTTTTACAGTTCCAACAGATGTAGAACCATCATCTTCGCTACCTCCGCCTCCACATCCAACAAGTGTGAGGGCGCCAATAAATAACAATATCGACAAACGAGTTAATCCCATTTAATCATTCCTTCATTTTCAATATAAAATATAATCACTCAAGTATAACATACTATAGAATGATTGTATGAAGTTTCTGTGAAGTTTTTGAATGATAAATAAAGGTTGAGGCTATTTATATTTATAAAGATCCTCAGGTAATTCAAATGGACTGGTTTTAAATAGTCCTAAAAACTTTTTCCATAAAGATTTTTTTACCATTTCATCTTTATATTGCTCATATTCTTTTTGCTGACGATGATATGAGCCGATCTAGTTTTTCATTAGCCTGTTTTAGATGCACCGGTTTAAAATCAGTTTGCATCTAAAACCTTTTCTATCTCATTCATTGCATCTTCATTTTTAAGTCTAAATTTGATCTCTATACGTCTTGATGCATTCTTATCTTCCACACCATCTACTGTAATGGCATCCAAATAAGCTCTACCCGAAGCCGTCATAAGCGGTTGAATGTTATGCTCTCTTGTGAAATCCAAAGTAAGCAGATACTCCATTACAGCAAGTGCACGTTTTTGTGAAAGGTTTAAGTTATAGATATAGGAACCAACACTGTCTGTATGCCCTTCGATGATGATCTTATCGAGATGTGGTCTGATCTTTTCATTGGTTACCAGTGTACCTATGTACTCTTCAAACGCTTTTTTAAGTTCTACTTCTGCTTCAGGTTTCAGTGTTGATTCTCCACTTCCAAAAAGAATGTTCGAAGCCAATCTCAAAGATCCTGTCTTTTTGTCTATATCGATATTTTCACCCAATGCCTCTTTCAGTGCGGCAACGACCTGAAGTTTGATACCTGTTAAAGATTTTATCTTCGCTTTTTGTGCCTGAAGATTTGCCACTAATTGGTCATATTTGGTCTCTTTTTCATCTATAGCATTAAGCAGTGTTAACAACTTCTCATCTTTTATTTTGACTGTATCTTTCGTTTTACTCAATTCATTAGAGAGTATCAGGACTTTCCCCTCAAAGTCTTTTAAACTTTTTTTCCTTTTCTCTAATTCGTCTTTATTTTGCTTCAATGTTTCTTTGTTTTTATCGAGTATATCTTGGACTAACACTATTTTATTACTAAGAAGGTCCTGTTTTGCATTGGCTTCGAGTAACATTTTATTAAGCTTTTCGATCTCAGATAGTTTAAGCTTGAACATTCTCTCATTCTCGGCCAGTTTCATTTGATCTTTTGCTATACGTGCATTTTTAAGTTGTAGCTGCTTCTCAGCCTCAGTCAATTTGACCTCATCTTCTGCAATACGTGCATTTTTAAGTGTCAGAAGTCTCTCTTTTTCTGCCAATAGTTTTTCATTTTCAGTAAGATGGCTGTCCTTTTCTCCTACAAGCGCTTGACTCTTTGCCAAGCTGTCACTCAATTCACCCAATGTCTTCTCTTTCACTTGAAGGGTCTCAGATAAATTTGTAAGGGTCTCCTCTTTGTTATGGAGGTCAGACTTCAATATTACAGATTTGGAAACAATAGCACCGATAAGTAAGATAAAAACAAAAAGCAATCCTGCCATCAGGTCCGCATAAGAGATCCAGAAATTACTGTCTGCATTCGACGTGTCTTTTCTAAACATACTTTTACTTTTCTTGATTTTTTAGTTTTTCAATGTTCTCAAGTATCTGTTCGTTTTGATCAGCAAGGATATGTGAAAATCTAGCCAGTTTTTCTACTGCTTGTCCAAGTTCTTCATCTATCTTCTCAAAAGTATTATCTACTGAACCATCAAAACGTTCCATAGTTTTCTGAAGGTTTTGTGCATTGGCGTTGAACCCTTCAATATTTTTCTCCATCATTTCAACAGCATTAATACTCTCATGTCTATTATGTATATTTTCAAGCGTATCACGTAACTCTGAAGAGGCTTCTTGCATGTGTACGGTCAGTTTTGTAAAACTGTTCGTTGTATCATTTACAATGGTAGTAAAGTTTTTAAGATACTGGTCATTCAGTTCTTTGATAAAGTCCATATTGAATGTCTCTTTAAGTGTCTGAACGATCTGTTGGTCTTTAAGTTCACTTTGCTGATGCTCATGCTTAATGAGTTCAGATCTTTTCCATACACGCTGACCATAGAGTTTTTCCAGATCAAATATCTGCTTGTCTACTTTTGCTATCCCTCTCTTCTCAAAGTATGTCCAGATAAGAGAAAGCATGATTCCGTAGATAGATGCATAAAATGCTGTACCAATACCTGAAAGAAGTATAGATATCTCACGGTCAAGTGCGCCAAGATCCTGGACTGAAAAATCAGGCATAGACAATGCAATAGCGATAAATGTACCCAAGATACCTAACATAGGAAAGACAGAAGGAGCGACTCTGGCAAAATTATCATTACGAATATCCTGATAATATTCAGCGATAAAATCTTTAATATGTAAAGTTGATTTGGTTTTACCCATAATCGTTAATGCATTTTGACGAAGTGCTGCCTGAAGCTCCTCTTCCATTGTGAAAAAAGATCCTTTCATATGACACACTGAGTAATTAGCATTATGCTTTACAAAAAATACAAAGACCACAAATATAAATGCTACGATCCCAAAAGTATGTGCCTCTACATTAATAGGAAATACCCCAACATAGGCAAGGATCAGTCCTACTAAAAAAAGAAATGGTATAAGTAATATAGCGAAAGAGTGTGGAATACATGAAGGTGATTGTTTTCTGTCAAATTGTTGCATAAAGCATCCTAGTTAATTAAATTGATGCATTATAGCAAAAATCATTAAATGAAGCTATAAAAAGTCTCTTTAAAATCTATAAAAATTAGCCATTAGCTCAATGTATTGGCATATAGGCATACCCATCATTTTGTGCATCGATAAGGTAGACACTTTTCATCTTCTCGGCATGTACATATTCATAAAGTGTATGTTTCTTTATTTTTCTTGCCTTCATACCCGATGAACACATAGTAAATCTCACACCATAAACATTATGTAGGGCTTTAAAACGAAGCTTGAAGTATGCTTGTATATCTAGTGCATCTTTATCAGATGCATATGGAGAGTCTTTAAGATCATTCACAAAATATTTATAGGCATTACCAGAAATCACAACGATAACCTTTAAACTTTTCTTCTCACGCGTATAATGTTTAGAGAGCCCCACTACAGTGTTTAAAAGATTTCTTTCTATTTTATCAATATCATCTGTTGTCAGATCATAGACCACTTTTACTGTATCTGCATATAGTGACCCCAAACTCAATAATGATGCCAACAACAATGTTCTAAATAGATTCATATCATATTCCTTAGTCTAGTAAACTGTTTTAACAGATCACTCCACCGCCAAGTAATTTGTCATCTTCATAAAATGCAGCTATTTGCCCTTCTGCAAGTCCAAATACCGGTTCGTCCAACACTACTTTGGCTTTATCGCCGCTAATGAGCACATGACACGGTACAGCCGTTGTACGGTAACGTACTTTCACCATGCAGTCAAACTCAGTAAGTTCCTTAAAAAGATTGATCTGTTTGACCTCAAACTCATGCTCTTCCAGTTTTTCCTTTGTACCTACAACGATCTGATTTGTTTCAGGTTTAATATCAAGTACAAAGTGTGGGTCATGTGCACCATTGACAAAGAAACCTCTACGTTTTCCTATGGTGTAATGCATATATCCCTTATGTGTACCGACCACATTCCCCTCAGTATCTATTGTTTCACCAGGCATATCTATATTCATATGTTTTGCCAATACTTCATCATAGGTATTTTCTACGAAACAGATCTCAGAACTTTCTCTCTGTGTGGCAAAATCTTTCAATGCCTCTATTTTAGATGCATATGCCTTGACATCATCTTTTACCCATGTACCAAGTGGGAAAAGCAGTCTAGGAAGTACTTCTTTCTTGACTTCACAGAGAAAATAACTCTGATCTTTGTTAGGGTCTTCGGCCATATAGATGAACTCACCATCACACTTAATATAATGACCCGTCGCTACATGATCCGCTCCTATGCTATCAGCAAACTCGACCATCTTTCCAAACTTGATGGTACGATTACACATAACACATGGATTAGGCGTACGTCCTTCCTTGTAACTTTCTACAAAATAGTTATATACTTTATCGTTAAACGCTTCACTCAGATCAAGAAAATGGACCTTTACACCCAAATACTCACCAACTCTTTGTGCTTTGGTAAAGTTCTCTTCATGGTAACCTGGTTTATGGTGGAGTTTCATATACACACCCTCAACCTCATAACCCTCTTTTTGTAAAAGTATGGATGTCACTGTTGAATCAACACCTCCACTCATACCTACCAATACTTTCTTTTTCATATTAATTCATTTCCTTTATCTGTATAGCTATCTCTTCATCTACAGTGACTAAAAAGCCTTCTGCTATTGTTTTGTCTTTCAAAACAAGTGTAACTTTCTCTAAATCTATATGAGTTATATCGATCGTCTGTCCTAGTTCCAATGCCTTCATTTGCACGCTTCCAAAAGAGATCTTTAGCGTTTCATATTTTTTACTATCACACTGCTTTATAGTCTCTTTAGTTAATTTACTAATTGCAATTTCAGATGCAGCTCCCGTCTGTTTTAATTGCATATTTGCACAAATAATATCTCCATCTATCAAGAGGATTTCCAATTTGTCAAACCCGGTAAGAAGCACATCATCGACACTTAACTTTTTAAGTTTTTTACTTTGAACCATGACCAAAGGAAGTACTACTTCATAGCTTGGAGTATGCATATGTCTTTGCATGATCCTAGCCAAATGAAGGGCTTGCGTTTCACTCTTCATCTTCATCCAAGTCACCGATAAACTGTTCTAAAAGATACTCTTTAGAAGCTAACATAAGATCATCAGGTACCTCTTGCCCTACTGAGAAATAACTCATAGGAAGATTGTATAATAGCATAAAGTTTAACAGTGTCCCAAAATGTTTCGTCTCATCAAATTTACTAATGATCACTGAGTTCAGGTCCAAGAAGGAGAAATTATTATAAATATCATCCATGTCTTCATATTTAACCGTAGCAGGAAACACAAGATTCACTTCTAAATTTCTATTCATATCAGAATTAACAAACTCAACCGTTTTAATGAATTTTTGTGTGTCATAAGGAGACATACCCGCTGTATCGACCAATATCACATCATACTCATCCAATGCTTCCAATCCTGTGGTAAAATCTTCTACCGTGTCCACAGTAATATGTTCAAGCTGCATGATATCAGCATAATGTCCAAGCTGCTCAAAGGCACCTACTTTATAATTATCGAGGTTTAAAAGTGCCACTCTATAGGGTCTATCCATCAAGTAGGCATAGCGTGCAGCCAGCTTGGCGATAGTCGTTGTTTTACCCACACCCGTAGGGCCTACAAGCATGATGATCTTAGGTTCATCTAATGTCTCTTTTTGTACTTGCAAACTCTCATCTATCTCTTCAAGTAAATAGGAGACCAAAAGTGTAGGATCATCCAGAATATTACTACCCATCAGTGTCAGCATCACATCGTCCAGCCATGATTTTGCAATACCTTTGTTCATAAAAAGCTTCTTCACTTTTTGCATAACACTCTCATCTGATACATCTGACATCTCTTCATGCATGAGATACAGCTGTTTTTTCATTTCATCCAATTCTGCTAATAGTGCTGCCTCTTCCTCTTTATCTGCAGCTTTGTTCTCCATTGCAGCTTGACCAAATGATCTTTCCATGAAAAGCTCTTTAGGTACAGCGATACAGACTTCACTTCGTAATTTACCGTCTTCATATTTGATCTGTTTTGCAGAGACGAGTTTAACACCCTCTCCGTATTTCTTTACTGCCTGTTCATATGCACTTTTCGGATCAGAAGCCACAAATGTTTCATTGATCATTGTATATTGCCTTTCATCATTGATAATGGGATCAATACAGACTCTCGTTCTCTCCATCCCGGATGAGGAAGTGTCAGTTCTTTTGTTTCCATTTTCACATTTTCATAAAATATTATATCTATATCTAGTGTTCTGGGTCCATCTTTAAAAAGACGTTTACGTCCAAAAAGCTTTTCTACGTGTAATACGTAACGTAATAACGCCTTAGGGGTTAAAAACGTCTCTATGAGTAGCAAAGAGTTATAAAAGTCTCGCTGCTGTATATATCCAAAAGGAGGATTTTTCACTATTGGTGCTGTCTCTATGACGCGTACTAAGGAAGATCGCTTCAAGTAGTGAAAAAGATGTTCAAAGCGACGTATCACATCACCGATATTCCCACCGATACCAAGTAACACTCTATGTCCGCTTCCATTTGATAAGATAGAAGGGAAGTTTATTGTCTTAATTAAAGTGTTTTTTGTATCTATCTTTTTTCTTATCATATCATCACCTAGAGTACAACCGCTTTACCATCTACCATCGCTACCATATCTTCTATACGTATACCAAATTCATCCGGTATATATATTCCAGGTTCTATAGTATACACCATACCATCCTCAATGACAGTATCAGACTTTGTAGAAATATAAGGCATTTCATGAATGTCAAGCCCTACCCCATGTCCTGTTGAATGTACATAGTACTCTCCAAAACCTGCTTTAGTCACGATATCACGCGTAAGTGCATCCACCTTATTGGCTTTCATACCAGAACGTGCTTTTTCAATGGCATTATCATGCGCTTTAAGCACTGTGTCATAGGCCTTTTGTATTTTTTTACTTTTAAACCTTTGGTTCGTATCGAACCTGAACTGTTTATCTGCTTGTACCGTACGCGTGCGGTCCGAACAGTAACGTTTATATTTTAACCCTGCATCTACCAGGAGCAGATCATTTTTATTCAACTTTGTAGCTGTAGGTGTAGCGTGTGGCTTTGCAGCATTTGCATTGATCGCCACGATAGGATCAAAACTCAGGTCATACTTACCAAAGTCACCCAAAACACCTTTTGCTCTATAGGTCAATGTATATTCATCTTCACCAAAGCCGTTTTTATGGAACTCTTTGGCCAAAGCTTTAAAGGCTTTTGCACCCAGTTTTGCTGCCTTTGCTATGATCTTAAGCTCTTCATCGCTCTTAATGATACGTTTTTTATGTGAAAGATCGACCTGCGGCTCAAAAACAATTTTAACTTCTGAACTCACACGTTCAAAACCATCAACACTCCACTCTTTAGGATCAAAGATCACTTTTTTGACCCTGCTCTTTTTGAGGATCTTCACTGCTTCACCATACAGATCACCGTTAATAACAACTGTTGCACCTCGTACATTTTGCGTTGCATCGATGGTATAACGACTATCTGTGATAAAAAATGCTTCACTTCCCAGTGAAAGATAGAGTACATTATCACAACTGTATCCACATTCATAATAGATGGCATTTTCATCTTTGAGCATATAGTTCATGACTGACCTTTGATTTAATTTTAAAAAATGGGGTATAGCCCTCCTCTCGGAGGAGAGGAGAAGTATAGAATTATTTTTGCTGTGCAGCTTGCATTTTTGCCTGGTGTTCTTTCATCGCTGCCACTTCTGTAAACATTTGTGTCATACCGACCATTGCCAAGTGGTAACCAAATGGTCCCATACCTGAAATTTGCCCTGCACATACAGGTGCTGTAAGTGAAGTGTGTCTAAACTCTTCTCTTTGATAAATATTTGAAAGATGTACTTCCAATGTAGGTATCTGTACTGCAGCAATTGCATCACGGATAGCAATTGACGTATGTGTATATGCAGCCGGGTTGATGATAATACCATCAGCATCACCGATACACTCTTGGATACGATCTACGATCTCACCCTCTAAGTTGCTTTGAAAAAATTCGATCTCAAGTTTATTTTGATCAGCAAATGCTTTCATTTGCGAGTGAATGTCCTCTAATTTCATTTGACCATAAACATTTTTTTCTCTAATTCCAAGCATATTGAGATTTGGACCTTGTATAACTACTATTTTCATTTTTAACCTTGTTTATATAATTTAGGTATTATTTTATCTAAATATATTAAATGTGAGGCAAAATGAAGATAATAAATGCAGACTTTATTTATACACCTAATGGCTACATCCAGAATCAAGCAGTTGCGTTTACAGAAACAATCAAAAATATTGCTCCATTAGAAGAACTCATACAGCAATACCCCGATGCAAATATTATTTATACAGAGCCCAATTCAATACTCTACCCTGGCTTCATAAACACCCATGTACATTTAGAGTTTTCCGCAAATAAAACATCTTTAGTCTATGGTTCTTTCAAGCCTTGGCTTGATTCTGTCATAGAACACCGTGATGAACTTATGGCTGCATGCAACAACACCATAATGCTCGATGCGTGTAAAAATATGATGCGTTCTGGTATCACCACATTTGGCGCTATCTCAAGTTTTGGAAATGAGCTTGAAGTCTGTGAAAAAACCCCTCAGCGTGTAGTCTTTTTCAATGAACTTATAGGGTCAAATGCCATGTATGCTGATATGCTCTATGGTGACTTTCAGGAGCGTGTCAAGGCATCAGGGTCATGTGAAAAAAATTCGCGTATCATCCCTGCTGTAGCGATACACTCTCCCTATTCTGTGCATCCTATACTGTTACAAAAAGCAGTAAATGTAGCCAAACAAAATAATATGCCGCTCAGTGCGCATTTTTTAGAATCCCAAGCCGAAAGAGAGTGGTTAGAATCAAGTTCCGGTACACTCAAGGCATTCTTTCTAAAATACTTTAATACTTCTAAAACCGTAACCAATATAGAAGAGTTTATGCACGCTTTTGATACCTATCCTACACATTTCACACACTGTGTACAGGCAACGCAAGAAGAGTTGAACTATTTGAGTCAAAAAGGACATTCTATCGCCCATTGTCCACGTTCAAACCGCTATTTGGGATGCGGAAGACTTGCTATTGAAGCGCTGCCACTCCCTTTCACCGTTGCTACAGATGGGCTAAGTTCGAACGATTCTCTGAGTATACTTGATGAACTTAGAGCTGCTATTATGTTGCACAATGACATTCCTATCCAGGAACTTTCTCAAAAATTACTGCGTTCCGTCACTGCAGATGCCGCTGATATACTAGGTCTGAATTGTGGTAAGATCGAGATAGACAAACTTGCAGATTTTGCCGTAGTTACCCTGCCAGAAGCACCAAAGAGGACAGAAGAGTTGGCCCTGTGGAGCATCTTACATACTAAAGAAGTTTCAGACGTGTATATTGAGGGAGAAAAACAGGATATATCATCCTAAATTTATCATATGAATATTTTTATCTGTCTATAGCATCATCATCTACTCTATAGGAGTATCAGATATCAAAGCTTTACTTTTTGTCTAGTTACTGTTCCCTCTATTTTCAAATTTTTGCATCTCTTTTTCATAGGATTTTTTAAGACTTTTTTGCAACTTGAGCTGCTCTTTGTTCCGTAAACTTTCGACCTCTTTTTTTAAAGCTTCTATCTCTTTATCTTTTTCTTCAATGATCTTTATATATTGATCACAGTTAGATATGATATTCGTATGATAGTAATTGTCCTGATGCATCAGAAGATATTTCTCTTTAGGTCTTTTGGGCTTAGGAGGTCGTTCAATAGGATGGGTTGGTTCAATTGGTAATATAGTAGCCTCTTCAGTTGGCCTCATAGATACTTCAGCAAAAGTCTGTGAGAATGTAAGCGTAAAGGCTAAAAGTAAAAATTTCATGATCTTTCCTCTCTAACAATATTTGAACATAAATTTCATATCAAGGTTGGTATACTGAAAAGTATACAAAGATTGGAATAAAAACGATATTAACACCTGAAATCAGAAATAGAGTTGTGATATAATTGATTTTTAGAAATATTTCACTACACTGTGAGAAAAAAAGGATTAAAAATATGTTTAGCGCAATCGGAAAAGCTATCAAATGGATAGGTCAACACTTTTTAGGAATGCTTTTTTTACTCATCGCTTTTGTCGTTCTCATGCCCACTTCAACAACTGAGCTAAGACCAGCAAACCTCCAGGAGATACAACTTGCAGGGCCCATCATAAATGCTGATGCGATACTCAAACAGATAGAAGAGATACAAAAAGACCCTAAGATCAAAGGTGTACTGCTTAACATTAATTCCCCTGGCGGTGCCGTACCTCCTTCCATTGAGATTTCTTATGCTATCAAAGCGTTAAAAGAACATAAGCCTGTAGTTGCTTATGCTTCGGGTATCATGGCAAGTGGAAGTTACTATGCATCTATCTATGCCAATAAGATCATTGCAAATCCTGGTTCTATTGTCGGATCAATTGGTGTTATCATGGAAAGTGCCAATGTAGAGGAGTTGATGAACACCATTGGTATAAAAACACAGATAGTTAAAGAGGGTACCTACAAGGAAGCCGGCACACCAACAAGAGAATGGACGCCTGAGGAACGCGCTGAGCTTGAAAGACTGACAAAAGACACCTATGACCTATTTGTGAATGATGTAGCAGAGGCAAGAGGTTTAGCGATCAAGGATTCAAAAAATTATGCAGACGCGCATATATTTTCAGCTAAAAGAGCTAAAGAGGCAGGACTTATAGACCTTATAGGCGTAAAAAGTCAAGCCAAATCTGAAGTTGAAAAACTTGCAAAGGTCAAAGATCCGGTATGGAAAGAGAAAGACAAACTTGAGAGCTTTATGGAACAGTTTGCCAACAAAAGTTGGATGCAGTTACAAAATTACTTTTATGGTCTAAAAGCGACGTTCTAACTACTGAACTTCAAAAAAAACTTTTTTCTTTCCCACACTTAAACTTACACGTCCTGAAGAGCGTCTCTCCGGGAAGGTAACCTTTAATGTATTTTGGTCCAGAAAAGAAACCTTTATACCTCCTCTGGACCTATAACTCTGTATGATATCTTTTTTTGAACCTGGTACCATATACAATACAGCTGTTGATCCGGATGCTACGGTTAGATAAGTCTTATTTTTGCTGACTCTATAGAGAGTTTCTTGAGGTTTCGTAGTCCTGAATGCCCAGCGTTTCTTCACCTTTTCCCCATCTGAGACAGCTTCAAAAAGTACGGTATAAGTGGTATTGAATTCCAGTCTTTTGAGTGGCATAAGAGCAAACTCAAATTCCGTAAAAAGATGGTTTCGGTCACTGTTTTGTTGAAGTATCCTGGTCTCTTTTATCTCTTTGCCATACGCATTATATAAACGAAAAGATTTTAACTTCACGGTATTATAATATGCAGGGTTAAATTGTACAGAAATAGGAAATCCACTCACTTTATAGCCAGGTAAAGGATCTGGGGATTCATTATAAAATGCAGGCCAAATATTTCTTTGTCCCTCATATGGATAAAGTATAATATCAGCATTTTTTCGTCTTATTTCATCTTTTTTCTCATCAAAAAGTGACTTGGGTATCATCTTTTCATTTTGATTACAAATATCTTTCATATAGTAGATACCATGTGCCATACTGAACGATCTCTTGCAAAGTTCAGCGATTCTTGAAGATCCTATATCATAGACGTATGCACGCTTTATTTTTCTTTTTTTCTTGCTTAATGCACTCCCTAAACCTATCTCATCTTTGTCTAGGTTCAAAAAAACAAAACGGTGGTAAATGGCAGAAAAAATATTGTCTATAGATTTTGTATACCCTTTTGTATTGATAGAAAGATTTTCCATCACAAAAGTAGAGGGATATCCTGCTTTCAGAACTCTTTTGGAAGGTGTAGTTCCCGTGAAAGCGTACTTTCCTTTCTTTTCATAATGTCCGTTACTTTGATTTTGTATGAGATATTTGGCATGAGAATTAGCCGCTTTTTCTAAAGCTTTATTGGTTTTCAGTTTGATGAGTCCGGCATGTTCTCTAATGGTATTGAGATATGCCAATCCATCTTTCTTACTGTTGGCTTCAAGAGAAACCAACACGAGAGATACAAGTATGAAAAAACGTAACACACAAACCACTTATACTGTAAATGCAGCTTGTAAAAAGTCCTCTGCGATAGCGTTAGGATCTTCCAATCCTATAGAAACACGGATGAGCCCTTCATCTACGCCTAGAAATTCACGAGCCTCAGCATCGAAGTCACTGTAGATAGTACTTGTCATATGAAGTGCGAGTGTTCTATTGTCTCCTATATTTGCTGTTTGAGTAACAAGGTTCAGTTCGTTAAGAAAAGCAAACGCTCTCTCTTTTGTTCCACAGTTAATGGTCAAGAGCGGACCACAACCTTGCGCGAAGTCTGACATGTATCGTGCATGATCAGGACTTGAATGCAATGAAGGGTGATTAACACTCACGCCTTCTGGTAACCTTTCATCCAGGAGGGCTGCTACTGTTGCAACGCTTTTATTCACTCTCTCTACTCTGAGTGAAAGTGTTTCAAGTCCTATCATTGTCATAAATGAACCAAATGCATTTGCTGTCATTCCAAAGTCACGTATGGCACGTTTTTTACAAATTGGTATAAATGCTTTTTTACCCATCTTGTTTACGATCTTATGTAGATCCGCATATTTTGGATTCAGTAATTTATCACCCTCTTCTTTCACCTCTCTAAACACTGCGATACCACCAAGCGCAGCAGAGTGTCCACACATATTCTTCGTTGAAGAGTGTACAGAGATATCTGCACCCATCTCTAATGGTCTAACCAAAAGTGGTGTTGCAGTATTGTCTATCATAACCAGTGTTTCATATGTGTTACAAAGGTCTATAATACGCTGTATATCAGGAAGTGTGAGGCTTGGATTACCTACAGACTCAAAAATTACCATCTTAATACCACGTTTCAGGGTGGATTCAATGTGTTCAAAGTCATCTACAGTACAGAAACTGTTAGTCACACCAAAACGTGCCAAAGTTTCATTCACAAGTGAGTAGGTACCACCAAAAAAACCACCGATACAGAGTATCTCATCTCCAGCAGATAAAAATGCACTGCATACCATTGAGATAGCACCCATACCGGATGATGTAGCAATAGCACCAAACCCACCTTCCATCTTCGCAACTATAGATTCCAGTTTAGCATTGGTTGGATTACCTACTCTTGCATAAAGTGGTTTATTGACCTGTGCAGAGAAGATGCCTTCTGCTTCTTCAGCATTTTCATAACCATAGGCAGCAGACGGTGTGATCGTAGGTGCGATAGGCCCTACTTTTGAACCTACACTTTGCACAAGTAAGGTATTGAAATAATTAAAGTCAGTGTTATCGTTCATGATCTGTTCCTATATTGAATAATTGAGCGTTTGATCGGCTTTAAGTTGATAGTTTTTAAGTTCAGAGAGTGGGATCTCAAACACTGTTGAAACTTGCTGCCTGATATCGTCCCAAAAGAATTTAAGTGCCTGATCATCAGTTTGATAGTTCTCAGAGAATATATCTGACTCTAAAATGAGTACTACATCTTTAAGTGTAATGTCTTTTAGACTACGGGCTAGTTTATAGCCTCCATGTGCACCTTTAATACTCATGAGAAGCCCCTGCTTTTTAAGTTCTAAAAGTATTTGTTCTAAGAAGTTTTGCGGGATGGATGCGTTTGCTGCTATCTCTTTTATCTTCAGCACTTCGTTGTCTGGGATCGAACCCAGCTCTTGAAGTGCTGCAATAGCATAAATTGTTTTACTTGATATTCCTATCATTTGCTAAAAAACCTTTACCGATTTGTATTGCGTAGTATATCTTACATCCTATACAAAAATCGAATAATGTCTCAAGTAATGCACAAATTAATAAAATAACGGTTATTACTGTAGCAAATGTTGTAGCTCCGGCTACATAAAGAAGTACAAGAAACAATGAAATCACCAATCCTAAATAGAGTGCAAATCTTTTTGGTGATTCATCACAAAGTTTAGGTGCTATTCCCCAACCAGTAATGATAAAGTGACCAACAATCTGAAATGGACTGAAATTTGTTTGACGCAGAGCTCTCATTAAAAAATCAAATAATAGTACCAATGCGAAAAAGATTTCCTGTGTGATCAAAAGTACTACAGCAAAAAGAAGAACCTGAAAAGAAATGACTCTTACCATGTTTGAATCAACTCTTCTTGTAGATATTGGGCAGCTTGGAGACATGTCATTTCCTTTCTTTCATAATATTTTGAGCGAGCTCTTTAAAATGCGATGTGCACCTCTAAAGACCCCAGAGTGATTTACAACATTGTCATTTTCCTGGTCTCTATTAACAATATATAGGGGGAGACTATCAAATCCCAGGAAAACGTTCAATGCCCTTGTCCAATGTAAATATCTAGGGTTTTTACAAGTGCCAATTTCATTTTCTGTGTGTATATTAGCCAAATAAAAAATCAATGTCAAGTAAATCTATAGGTTTTATAAATAAAAATCTATATTACTACACACCTTATACACATAGTCACAATATAATCCTTTTATATACATTATCTACAAAGGATATTTGAATGAAAAAATATATCTATTTTGGCGAGTCAGTGGTAGGATATGATATACCTGTACTCAATGAGCGAGAAGCCCGTGCAGGTGCAGGTATTTTGCTCTTACCCGCTATTGCTTCATTTGTGAATTCTTATCTCACACATAATTTTATATTTACAAAAATATTTGTAACGGTATTCATGGTAGATTTCTTTATACGGATTTTCATCAATCCCAACTATGCCCCCAGCCTTATACTAGGTCGTTTTTTCGTACAAAATCAAACACCCGAATATGTTGGAGCAAAACAGAAAAGATTTGCATGGTCCATTGGATTTGTGCTTTCAGTGATCATGTTCTTTATCATTGTTGTATTTGAGATGATGACAACCATTAAAATCGGTATTTGTCTATTATGTATAATTTTTCTATTTAGTGAAACAGCATTTGGTATATGTATAGGATGTATACTCTACCATAAGACACAAAAGAATAATCCACTTTATTGTCCTGGCAATGTTTGTGAAGTCAAGACCAAAGAAAAAATACAACAATTCTCTAAACTTCAAATGATCAGTTTGGTCCTATTTTTTACTGGTGTATATATATTAAGTAATGGTATAAATCAAAATGAAGAAGCTATAGAAAAAAATATGAGTACAAAACTTATGAAATGTGCACCAGGCAAATGTGGGAGCAGTATGTAATATGATATAAAAATTTGTGTTACTTTTTTTAAAATTAAAAAAAATTTATAAAATTAATCTAGATTATATATAGTCATAATCATAAGTTCGATATACTAAAATATCCAATTTACATAAAAGGAATAAAATGAAAAACGTAACTAAATTAGCACTTTCAGCACTTTTTGGTTTTGCACTATTAACAACAACTGTGGATGCAGGAAGTATCAATAAAGGTCAAAAGATCTATGGAAAAAAGATCAAAGGACAATGTGGAGATAAAACAGGTGGAGAATTTGCTGCAACTTTTAAACAAAAAGAGTGGGAAGATGCATTCAAAGCCGGAACATTTGAAGCGAAAGTAAAAGAAGTATGCCCTGCAGTAGAAACATATAAAGAAAAATGGACACCACATCTTTTTGAATTTGCATATGAGTATGCGAGTGATACAGGTAACGAACCAGCTTGCTAATCACAATTTAACTATTTGGTGGGCTTTCTGCTCACCAATCTATATAATACTTCTTCACTCTTAAATACTTTCATACAATTACATTCAATACACAGTAAATACAAAGCAAACTATCATTCATAGAATAGTTTTATACCTAGTGATAAAAAATAAGAGAAAGTTTCAGAGAAAAAAGAGGAAGTATTCAAAAGCCTAAAGGCTTTTGAATTTAAAAGTTTAGAAAAACTTATTTCATTGCAGCAATATGATCTGCAACAGCTTGCATATCAGCATCACTCATAGAAGCAACTTGACCTTTCATAAGACCACCCATTCCATGAAGATTAAGTGTACCAGCTTTGTAACCTTTTAGTTGCTCAACTGTTTTAGCAGCATCTTGTCCTGTAATTACAGCAGACTTACCAAGAGCAGCTTTTTCACCGTTTGCACCATGACAACCTACACATTTAGCGTAAAGAGCAGCACCATCAGCCATTAGAGAAGTAGATCCAGCAAGTAACATTGCGATTGCAAATTTTTTCATTTTAATTCCTTTAAGTTTGTTTGTTAACATTCAGAAGATTTACATCATGTAAATCTACACCTCAATTTTATAGTAAACTAGCTTAACACTGTGGTATGTTACCAGAGTCACTCGCATATTCATAAACAAAGTCATATAAATGCGGAATGTATTTAGCTTTGACTTTTTTGACTTTAGGACAGATTTTCTTTACTGCGTCCTCAAACTTACCAGCTTCGTGGATAGACTCCCACTCATCCTGTGTATGTTTCTGAGCAAACTTTGCACCACCGATATTACAAGGTGCTTTTAGCTTCTTAAGATAAATCTTCATACCTTTCTTTATGTCTGCAGATGCAGTTGTTGAAAGTAAAGTCATACCAAGTAAGGCAGCGACGGCCAATTTAGTAATGTTTTTCATATATATCCTTTTGATTTTTTGGATGATGTATAATATCACGTAATTGTGAAAGTATTGTGAAGTGATTTTATAAAGAAGCAGAATATAGAAAACTGCTTCAAGAAGTTACACTATGATTAACACTTAGGAACGTGTGAACCACCAGCACCATATTCATAGGTAAAGTCATAAATATGATCCCACCATGATTTTTTAATTTTCTTTAGATTTAATTTCGGACATAATTTTTTTGTTTCTTCTTGAAACTCATCATCATCCCAGAGTTCTTCCCATTCGTCCTGTGTATGCATTCTTGCAAATCTTACACCTGAGAAACCACAGTATTTTCTCATCTTTTTTTTGTAAATTTTTTGCCCTTTTTTCACACTTGCTGTAGCACTTGTAGGTGTACTGACCATAACCAATGATACAAGTGTTAATGCTGTCAACAATTTCTTCATAGAATTCCTTTTATTTTATAATATAACCTTATCCACATTTATTGTAACTACTTCAACTTATTAAAAACCTTAAACTTATTCCAATATATATCTAAAGCTTTATCAATTTCACTATCTGTTAAGTTAGTTTTCTTTTTTACACCATAATTATCTAGAAATAGATCGGACATCACAGAGATCTCCCTTAAAGGATGTTTCAAATAATGTTTCAGTCCTGCTTTTACATTATGTTCACCACTGTAGACAAGAAGGTAGCGCATAAACATACGTTGCAATGATGTAGGCAACTCTTTATGACACCCGACACAGTGACGTTCATACGCATCCTGTGCGAAGACGCCAGAGACCAGTACTAAACATAAAATCAAAGGTTTTACCATTTTAATACCATCCTTGTACCCTCTCCTTCTTTAGATTCTACCTCTATAGATATGTCATATTCGTCCAGTATTTTTTTAACAATACTCAGACCGACACCAAAACCACCCTCACTGTTATTAAATCTCATATATCTATCAAACATAAGAGGTATTTTTCGCTCATCAATACCTATACCCGTATCCCATATAGCCAACATGCCTTCTCTTAATTGTATGCCTACTGTACCGCTCCGTTTATTATATTTTATCGCATTGGAGATAAGGTTATCTATCACTCTGGTAAACTTACGTTTATCCATGGTGATCGTAGCCTCTTCCAGATCCAAATTACACTCTATATGTTTTGACTGTGCCAGGACAGAAAAGTATTCTGCTCTGTCATAGATCAACTCTTTGATCTTTATCTCTTCATCATGATTCTTTTTTTCCTGTTCTAACGTAAGATACATAAGGTCTCTGTAAAGAATAGAAACCGTTTTTGCTGCAATATTGATACGTGCTAGTTTTGTCTTATTTTTCTCTACCATGACATTGGTATCCATCATCTCTATGTTTGCAAGTATTGCTGAGAGGGGTGTGTTAAGCTCATGGGTCGTATCTTTAATAAATCTATCTAAGAGGACGATCGAATCACGCATTGGCTTTAAAAATAGTTTCATAAGATAAAGTCCGAATAGTATAAAAAAGACAAAGGCAAGAAGGCCATAAATAATGATACTTTTCCATATCTCTCCCACCCACTCACCACTGTCTTTCACCTCAACAATCAGATACTTCGTTCCCAAATAAAACTCATCTAATGTTTTTACCAAATGTATATGCCCGTTGGTTATATATATCTCTTCTTGATCAAAGCGTACCCTTTCATCTTCAAGTAAAGAAAATATTTTCATATGTTCCAGGTCATAGATCGCTGATGTAAAACGGGGGTCTCGAGGGTACTCTGTTCTCTCATCAAAAAAATGATGTAAAACTTTGAGTCTTTTGGTTTGTATGTACGCATATTTGGTCAACAAGGCTCTTTGGTCAGAAAGCATCAGCTTCTCTTGACTTTGATAGTAAAACACTGAGAGCAGCGTGATCATCAGTGTAACCATCGCTATGTAGAGTGTTAAAAATCTAAAAAGAGATTTCTTCTCACTCTCCAGCAGTGAACTTGTAGCCTTGTTTTTTGATACTAACAATTCTTTCCTTACCTATGATTTTACGGAGGTTCTTTATGTAGGTACGAAGTGCCGTATCACTTGGTTCTTCATCAAAGTCCCACAAGTGTTCATAGATACGTTCATGAACAATCACCTCCCCCTCATGTTTCATGAAGAGTTTAAGCAGCATTGACTCTTTATGTCCTAAAGATACCGTTTCACCATCGATAAGAAGTTCATTGCTCTTAATATCATAAGCAATGTTCTTTGCGATCTCTATCAACTCTTTAGATTCATGATAAAAAGCACGTTTTAAAAGCGTCTCAACACGTATATAGAGTTCTTTCAGTGCAAAAGGTTTACGTATGTAATCATCACACCCACTGTCAAAACCTTTTTCCAAATCTTCTACCGAGTCCAAAGAGGTAATGAAGATTGCTGGTGCCACAACATTGTTCTCTCTAGCCTCTTTTAAAAGTTCAAAACCATTAATACCGGGTGTATTGACATCAAGAAGCAGTAGGTCATATTTACTTTCGTAAAGTTTTTCCTGTGCCTCATGTCCATCATAAACACTGACAACGTTATATCCCTTTTCTTCAAGAAATTCGGTGACCGTTTCATTGAGATTGGCGTCATCTTCCAGTAATAATATTTTATTCATCTAAAGTGATTGCCTTACCCAGTTTTGTAACCTGCCTGCATCCAATGCCCCACTCATTCTATCGGCTTCTCTACCATTTTTAAACAATATAAGTGTAGGTATGCTCTGTATACCATACTGTGCACCCAATGCTTGCTCTTCATCTGTATTGACCTTTACGAACTGTGCTTGAAGCGGCATGGCCAAGGCGGCTTCTTCAAAAGCTGGTGCCATCTGCAGACATGGACCGCACCAAGGTGCCCAAAAATCTACAACCACGGGGATCTCAGAATTTGCTATAAAGGTACCAAGTTTGTCTGCATCGACAGAGATTGGTGCACTCTGAAGTAAAGAGTTCTTACACCCGCCACAGTTCGCTTTAGCATAAGACTCTTTTTTAGGAATACGATTTACTTTGAAACAATGCGGACATACAACATTAACATTCATTACAAATACTCCATATTTAGATTAAATTTTAATTTCTTAGGTATTATAGCAAATAAAATGAATATAAGATTAATAGACACAATGCCTGTTTAAAAGGTATTCATAAGCACAAATGGAGGAAAAAATGGCACAAAAAGAGCTCATTGTCGGTGGCGGATGTTTTTGGTGTACTGAAGCAGTATTTGAATTACTTAAAGGGGTAAGTGATGTGGAGAGCGGTTATGCCAATGGAGAGACACTTAATCCTACCTATAGAGATATCTGTACAGGTAATACAGGACATGCGGAGGTCATCAAGATCACCTATGATGACGCTATCATCACTTCTGATACACTGCTGGAGATCTTTTTTGTCATACATGACCCTACTACACTCAACAGGCAAGGCGCAGACAGAGGCACACAGTACCGTTCAACTATCCTTTACACAGACGAAGAGACCAAAGAGGCCGCCCAAACTGCTATGGAAGCTGCTCAAGCAGACTACACAGATCCTATTGTGACCACGATAGAACCATTAAAGAGCTACTATACAGCAGAGGCCTATCATCAAGACTATTACCGCCAGAACTCTATGCAAGGCTATTGTATGGCAGTGATACCACCAAAACTAGCAAAATTAAAAGCGAAGTTTGGCAAAGAGATGGCCTAGCTATTTGTCAGCCAGAGGATTGTCACTTCGATTTTTGACCTTTCTCTCTTGTTCCTCACTTATATTTGGAGTGGAGAACTCCACTTGTCCGGCGATGATACATCCTTTACAACCAGGATCACAATGATGTTTTAATTTTAAACACCACTCTTTGTCATCACCATGTGTACCCATAAATTGACATCCCCAACCACTACTCATCTCGAACCTTCCTAGTATCGTATTTCAAAACCATCTGTTGTAAATTCCGCATCATCTATGATCTCATATTGTATATCTTCTACGTTGCTCAATAATGAACCTTCATTGAGTATAGCCATAAAACTATCAAATTCGTCATCAAAGATTTCAGCTACGACTTCTACAGTACCATTGGCAAGGTTTTGTATATACCCTTTAAATTGTTTTTTCATCATTTCCTGTGAAACAGACTTACGATAAAAGACACCCTGCACTTTTCCTGAAATGATAAATCTATACCACTCCATATTCATCCTTAAGACCTTGCAAGAACTCTATAATACGCTTCTGGAAAAGAATATCTTCATCGCTATCCGTACATTCATGCAATTGCATAATATGCCCCATATCTATCTTTTGAGTAAAACGTGGCACTTCTCTTGTTTCTCTTGCAACCAACTGAATAAGATGTTCAAAATCCAGTCCATTGTTGGTTATGATCTTTGTATGGTATTCATTTACTGTATCTATCAGAAGTTCTGCCCGGTCTTGATCATCGCCATAAATACTATGTGCGATATCTTTCATTTTCTGCTTTTCACATTCACAGATATCACCATTTGCAGAGATCATAAGTGTAAGGACTTTTGCTCTATATTCTAAAGAACTATGATGGTATACCAATAACTCTCTGAACATTTTCATTATATTCCGTTTTAAGCTTGTAAACAAAATCTATCCTTATATATTATTAACACTATTTTAACAAAATTTAGATTCGAATTCACAACAAATGAATGAAGTACCCTAGGACATAGGATTTGGCTACTTTTTCCGAAGAAAATTTATCAATGACTTTAGGCACAGTTAGGCCAATACTCTCACATCTAATAAATAGCATTCAATTTATACTTTAATTTTTAACCTTACTCATCATCTTACGCCAATCGGTATCAAAGTTTCTGAATATGTAGTCTTCAGCGTGAGGTATCGTGCACCCTGAGCAGTCTTGGTGTATTTCTCCTTCTTTAATAGCACGTTTTCCGCGTTTTGAACTAATGGAACATGTGGAGTGAAAGGCTAGGTCTTCTTCTGCAGGAGGTGATTGGTAAAACCTAAAGTGAGGACACCCGCACATGTAGCAGTTGAGTTCATACATCTCGTGGCATTTGGTTTTTGTGGCATAAAGTTCACAAAAGTCCGGTTCATTCTCAACCATGTTCTCAAAAATGAAGTATTGAACTATGTCAAATTCATCAAGCCCTTGTGCCTGGAGTTTTTGTACGATGGCTCCATGCTTTTTAGCATGTGATTCAAACCAATCATTGTATGTCATGAGCATCCTTATAAAATTTTTTATATGGGTATTATAACTTAATACCCTACTGTGAG
>CAWCLM010000012.1:0-13584 GCA_963796395.1 Sulfurovaceae bacterium | reverse complement strand
ACTTTCCATTAAGTAACTTAAGTTAAAATTAAGTATGGATATAGCGATATATCTATACTTTAAAACGAAGGATATATTATGAATAAAAGTATTACTGGAAGACATTTCGAACTCACTGAACCTATCAAGGCTTATGCAGATACATTGATCGATAGCTTAGAAAAATATCATTTAGACATTATCTCTGCAAGTACTGTGATCTCGGCCAATGAGAAACATGGAAAAAAAGGTTTTGTCACAGAGTTCATCATAAACCTTAAAGACAAAAATACTATCGTAATTACCCAAGTAGATAAAGATGTATATGCAGCTATGGACCTTGCCATAGAGAGAGTGAAAAAATCGCTTAGACGCCATGCCGATAAGATCAAAGATCATAAAATCATGAGTTTCAGAGATATGGGGGAAGAAGCAGAAGCAGTTGCAGAGCTCCAATCGACTGAAGATATAGAAATCGTTCCGATGGACCTTGAATTACACAAACCACTTGATTTTGATGAAGCGATGGAAGCACTTCAAGCAGAGAAGAAAAGACAATTTATCGTATTTAATGACAATGAAGGCTTGATGCGCGTCATGTACAAAAGAGCAGATGGAAAATTCGGACTCTATTAGGATCTCCATTTTACTATTCTCAGGTCTTGCCTGAGGATTATTTTTCTACACTTCCCAATCTATTTTTAGCCCTAATAACTATCTCTTCATCTTCAGCCATATCTAACCACTTAAATCTCTGACCACTTTGAATCGTGCCATCAAGTATATCACCGCTGTCACGAAATTTCAGATCAAGTTTTGCTATATCAAAACCATTATTTGTGCGAGAAAACTGTTCGAGTCTAAAGTTCTCAGTACTGTTAGAGTATAGATAACACCAACTCTTCAATCCATTACGACCTACTCTACCCCTAAGTTGATGCAAAGTAGCCAATCCAAGCCGTTCTGCTCCTACGATGACTATGAGTGTGAGTCTTGGCAAAGAGATACCCACTTCAACCACTGTTGTAGCCAGGAGTATATTTCCTTTTTCTCTAAATTCCAGAAGTACCTCTTCTTTATCTTTGTCTTTACCATGTGTTACATAGACATTTTCAAATTTCTCTTCCCAGAACCCTCTACTCTCTTCTAGAGATTGATAAGGCACTTCACTGCTCTGCTCTACCAAAGGGTAAATGATAAGCACTTGATGCTGCTGGGCTATCTCCTCTTTAATGTGTGTAAGTAGATTAGGGAAATCTTGTTTACTTATGGTCTGTGTCAATACTTCACGCTCAAAAGGTGTCGTAGTAATGAGACTTACATCAAGCAGTTCAGACTCCATCATCGCTTGTGTTCTTGGTATAGGCGTAGCAGAGAACTGAATAAAATGTGGTTTTTTGTACGACTCAGCATTTAGTGCTTCGCTTGCACTGCATTTTAGATGCTTGTCACCTGTGCTTACCAAAGCTTCCAAACTCTGTCTCTGTTTGGTACCAAAACGATGCTGCTCATCTACCATCACCAAAGAAGCCTGAGGAAGATCTTCTTTAAACAGCAGTGCATGCGTACCGATAATGAAATCTGCCTCTTTATAATCTCCTTCATCTTTGCCTTGCATGACTAATGCAACTTTGACATGTTTTGGCAAGTGTTTACACGCCTCTTCATAAAGTTGAAGTGCAAGCAATGATGTCGGTGCCATCAATATACTTGTATATGGCAATGCCATCATCACAGAAGCAAGTATCACCATCGTTTTACCTGACCCCACATCACCAACTACCATACGTTTGGCTGCTTTTTCCTCTCTAGCCAAGTCCGACTGGATCTGTGCAATGACCTCTTGCTGCTCTCTGGTCAGTGTGAAAGGCAGACCGTCTACAAAAGGAGAAATATCACCATTCAACGCCCTATGTGCAGGGAAATCTACTCTTTTCCCTCGCAGTTTTTTCAAATGGTTATACGCTTCAACAAATTTGAGTACAGATTGAAAATCAGCCTTGAAGGCATTGCCATCATAGATCTCTTCCATACTTTTAGGAAAATGGATATGCATCAGTGTAGAGACCTCTTTACTATCCAACCCTTCATTATAGAGGTTTTTTTCATTGATGTAATTCTCGATCAATGAAGATATCTCACTCTCTTTGAGTACGGTTTTGTACTTAGGCGTGATCTTGCCTATCTGTTTAATCGACTTGGGCTGTGACATTTGCAAATAGCCTTTGTACTCTTCGAGTCTACCTTGTATCACATGACTTGATCCTACTTCAAAAAGTTTATGATGGTAGGGTGTGACCCTAAAAAATGTAGAGGAGAGACGTCGTCCAGATTGGGTAAGAATGAAAGTAACACGTAGTTTACCAGAGTAAACACTCGAATCAACCACTTTAGCCTCAAGCGTATTGACCTTTCCTAGTTCCAGTGTAGTTGAGAGGGTCGTATCATTATACGACGTAGGGATAATAAGTGCTAAGTCAAGCAAGGAGTGGATCTTAAGCTTTTTAAAGAGTTGTTTTGCTTCTTCCATCCCTATCCCTTCTTTTTTAATGTTAGAACCCACTGAGTAACCTAAGGTACTCAGTGGGTTCTATTATACAAAAGTTTTAGAGAGAGTTGAAATAATATGTCAATATGACATATTATTTTGTTGCTTTGGCTTCTTTTTTAGTCACGATACTAAAAGTGATATCTGATAACTCCGTATGTGCTTTAATAAAGGTATTGACCTCATCAAGTGTGACTGATTCGATCTTTTTCAACTGCGCTTTACTAAAATCAAGCGGTCTCCCATAGTAATAGTCACTATAGGCACGATTGAGTCTTTGCGAAAGTGTTTCTGTGCGCAAAGGCTCTGACCCTAGTAAAAATTTCTTTGTGTCATCAAGCTCTTTTTGTGTGATACCCTCTTTGACAAAAGTATCTACCACTTCTTGTATCAGATCTTTTGCTTCATCTTGTGTGCTCAGCTTTGTTTGCATATATCCACTCAAATAAGAAACAGGTTTTGTACGTCTAAGTGAGGAGTACACTCCATAAGTGAGCCCGCGCTTTACACGTATCTCTTCCATCAGACGTGAACCAAAGCCTGCTCCACCGAGTAGATACTCTGCTATCTTTGCCAAGTACTGGTCTTTTTCTTTATAGCTATAGTTAAATGGCGCACCAAAATAGATATATGCCTGATGGGTATCTTCATCTTTTAAAACTATTTCTTTTTTATGTGAAGCTTGAATACGCTTCTCTTCCTTCTCTTCTACCTTTGGGAAAAGTGCAAGCACTCTTTTTAGATACCCTTCTGCCTCATCAAATGTAATATCTCCCCCTACAACACCTAGAGCATTGTTGTACCCTAAATGCGTAGAGATAAATGTTCGGATATCTTCGAGTGAGATCTCTTTTATGCTCTCGATCGTACCATCATAAGGTCTGGCCAAAACACTTCCTTTAAAAAGTGTCGCACGTAAAGTGGTTCCGGCAATATAATCAAAATCACTCTTTTTTCGAGTCAACCAACCTATCTTTTGATGCTTGATCTGTTCAAGTGCTGTTTGTGTATAGTTTGGATCTTTTAAAAGCTCTTCTAAGCGCTCTACTGCATAAGGGAACTCACTCTTGAGTGAAGAAACTTCTATCACAAAGCTCTCTCTCCCCACATGTGCACCGATCTCTACTGCATGCGCATCAAGTTTTGTAGCAAACCCGACACTTCCCTCTTTGGATGTACCTTCATTCATGATCCTTGCTGACATATCAGCCAAACCATCTTTGGTATTGCTCAAATGACCTGCATTTTTAAAGACCAATTGCATAGATACGATCGGAAGATACTTCTCTTGTTCAAAGACAACAGGTATCTTACTCTCTTTAATCTCTATCTCTTTGACAAATGCTGCCATCAATACTCCTTGTAATATAAATCCTAATATCAATAACTTTTTCATAAAACTCCATTAAATCACACATCTGTGTCTGTCATCTCGAACGATCTTACAAGCGAGATTGTTTAATCAAAAAAGGTTAATAGCGTTCCAATATCTCATACGCTGTATTACGTTTTGCAGGTTTTTCCCCTACATCTCTGATGAGCTTGATCATCTCTTCCTGATTCATCTCATTTTTGGCTCCTGCAGCTGAAACTACGTTCTCTTCCATCATTGTAGAACCTAGGTCATTGGCACCAAAAAGAAGTGCCATTTGCCCTATGTAAGAGCCTTGTGTCACCCATGAACTCTGAATGTTCGGTACATTATCCAAAAAGAGCCTTGCCACCGCCAAATAACGCAGGTAGAGATTTGAAGAAGTTTTAGTGATCGTCGGTAATTCTCTTTTAAGCTCTGTATGGTCACTTTGGTATGACCACATGATAAATGCCCTAAACCCTCCAGTCTCATCCTGAAGCTGACGTACATAATCCCAATGTTCTACGATCTCACGTGTTGTCTCTACCGTTCCATACATCATCGTAGCAGTGGACTTGATCCCAAGTTTATGTGCCTGACGGTGCACATCCAACCATGTATCTTTATCATGTTTCTTAGGGGCTATGATGTCACGTACCCTGTCAGAAAGTATCTCTGCTCCTGCACCGGGAATAGAACTGAGTCCCTTAGCTTTTAATCTTCGTAAAACCTCGGAGATGCTTATCTTTGAACGATTGGCGATATAGTCGATCTCAATAGAAGAAAAACCATGTATCGTGACTTGAGGGTATTTCTTTGCGATATGTTCAACCAGATCTTCATACCACTCTATCTGAAGCTTAGGGTGCACGCCTCCCTGGAAGAGTATCTGTGTTCCACCTATCGCTAAAAGCTCATCTATCTTTTGGTCTATCTCATCAAACGTTAAAATGTAGGCATCTTCTTTTTTCTCATGCGTATAAAAAGCACAAAATTTACAATCAACCCAGCAGATATTCGTATAGTTGATATTTCTGTCTACGACAAACGTAGTGACCCCTTTAGGATGCATCTCTTTCTTACGGGCAAGCGCCATCTTTCCAAGCGTTTTAAGGTCAGCATTTTCAATGAGCTCAACAGCTTCATCAATACTCATACGTTTATTTGTAGAATTAGTACGACTTGTCATTTAGTACCTCGCTTACATTGCGTTTTAACGCTTATCATTGTACCTATTTCTCTTTGTCTAATGCGTCTAACACACCATTAATGAACTGTGGAGACTTCTCATCAGCAAGTTCTTTTGCAAGTTCAACAGCCTCGTTAATGATGATAGCCTTGTCGGTCTTAGCCACAAGTATCTCATAGGCACCCAGCCTCATGATCGCTTTTTCCACTTTACCAATGCCATCATAGTCCCAATCTTTCAAATGTTCTTGAATTTGAGTATCCAACATTTCAAGGTTTTCAATGGTTCCTTCAAAAAGGGTATTTGAAAATTCTTTTTGCTTGTTACGGATCTTACCCTCTTCCAGGATCTCAGCTGAATATTTACCTATATTTTCATTTCCAAGATCATACGCATAAAGTAACCCAACTACCGCTGTACGTGCCTGATGTCTTGTTGCCATTAATCAAGTTCACTATAGAGGTTCATAAGTTCGATAAGCCCTATCATTGCTTCAGCACCTTTGTTTCCAGCTTTCGTACCAGCTCTTTCAATAGCCTGCTCAATGCTGTCTACTGTCAATACACCAAATGTTGCCGGTTTACCATGCTTAAGTGTCACTGTTGCCACACCTTTTGTCGCTTCTGCCGATACATAGTCAAAGTGAGGTGTTGCACCACGGATCACTGCACCTAAACAACATACTGCATCATATTTACCAGAAGCCAACGCTTTATCCAATGCAAATGGTACTTCAAATGCACCCGGTACCAAAATAAGGTCTAGCTCATCTGCATTTCCACCATGTCTTGCATATGCATCCACTGCACCCTCTACCAATCTATCTGTGATAAAGTGGTTAAATCTTGCATTGATGATCGCTACTTTTTTACTCTTATCTACTGAAAGTTGGCCTTCTACTGTTTTCATTCTTATCCTTTTTATTTTATTAATTTTTGTATAGAAGCAAAGCTCCTATACAATTCATCTCACTTTTGGCTAAAGCCTTATACAGGAAATCACTAAATGATTTCTCGTAAAAGCTTCACCTTCGGCTCAGAAACTATTCTACTATTGTTCTATTGGCATCGATCTGCTTGATCAGTGCATCCAATTTGCTTAATTCTATCATATTTGGTCCATCACTCAAAGCAATGCTTGGATCAAAGTGTGTTTCAAAGAAGAAACCATCCACTCCTACCGCTGCTGCAGCACGTGAAAGATAAGGCACAAACGAAGAGTCCCCACCTGAACTTGCTCCACCTGAGGCAGGCATCTGCACAGAGTGTGTTGCATCAAATACCACTGGTGCAAACTCACGCATGGTTCTAAGTCCACGCATATCTACCACAAGGTTTCCATACCCAAAACTTGATCCGCGTTCTGTCAGCCAAACATTGTACTTCTTCGCATTTTCATAACTTACTTCACCATCAAAACCTCTGGTCTTTAGCACTTTTGCCACAGAGTGTTCCATCGCGGCCGGTGCTAGGAACTGACCCTTTTTGATGTTCACTGTTGCAGAAGTTTGCGCAGCTGCCACAAGAAGATCTGTCTGACGACATAAAAATGCAGGGATCTGGAGTACATCTGCTACTTCTGCTGCTGCTTGCGGTTGTGTATAATCATGTACATCCGTTAAGATCTTATATCCAAACTGATCTTTAACTTCCTGAAGCAGCTTAAGCCCTTCATCCAGTCCTGGACCCCTAAAAGAGTCTAAACTGGTACGGTTGGCTTTGTCAAAACTCGCTTTAAAATAAAACTCTTTTGTACAGTCTTCATGGTACTGTCCCAAAGACTCTGCAATACGCATCACAGCGTCACGACTTTCTAAAACACACGGTCCTGCAATTAAAATCATTTTAGTCCTTTAGGCAGAGCCACGAGGAGCCCTGATAATATTACCAAGATTATACCCAAAACTGTCCAAATATCAGGTATGGGGTCTCCCAACATGATACCGATCACTACTGCAAAAACAATATTACTGTAACTAATTGTACCAACGATACCTGCCTTAGTAAGCTCATACGCCTTTGTCATCAATAACTGTGACACCGTTGCAAAGATACCGACTGCTGTGACATAAGCCCACTCTATCCCCTGAGGCATAACAAACTCTGCGAACATCCAGTCAAACTCCTCTGAAACATTCACATAAGGCGTTATGAGCATCAAGATCAGTGGTGCTACAGTTCCTACGCCCATAAAGGACATCACGATCGCACGTGTATCGTAGTACTTTCTAAGTTCCCGTATGGAGGTATAGGCCAGTGCTGCACCTATCCCTGAAAAGATACCCAGTATGTCATACTTGTCAAAAGTTCCTCCTTCAGGTTGTGCAACCAAAACGATCCCTACAAACCCTATGATAATAGCCAGTAAAGCACTCTTATGTAGCTTTTCATTCAAGAACAGATAGGCAAATATGGCGACAAATATAGGTGAGGTTTTATTATAGGTCACGGCTTCACCCAAAGGGATATATGCCATGATATAAAAATATGCCAAAAGTGCTGCAAAACCCATAGAACCACGAAAAAGAAGTAAAAAAGGTTTACCTCCGGTTTGTTTGAGCGGCACTTTATAAATAGCGATCCCTACGAGAACCACACCAAAAATATTTCTAAAAAATGTCACTTCAACCGGAGGCAGTGCTTGGCTGACAACCTTGGCAAAACCACCCATAAGTGCGAAGCTGAGTGAAGCCAATAACATAAAAAGGATACCTCTATCCATATTTTTAATCATTTTCCTCAAAAGCTTGTCCTCATTTTTCCAATATAAATTTAAAAACATTGTTGCAAATTTTGTGGAAGTGTAGCATAATACGTATATGAATACTACAGCGTTCTATACAAAACTTTTAGCCCTCCCTGATGGTGCAACTGACGTACGTTATCTTGAAAAAAGATATTTATTAAGAAAAGAGACACTGTTGGATGGCAAACTCTTCAAAGTCTATGCTGAAGAGTTGGGAGGAAATGATATCGTTAGTGGAAACTATTACCCGACGATAAAAGAGGGGGTATTAAAGCCTTGTGAAATGTCCGATAAGAAAGTGATCGACTTTATTTTACACGCCGTGGTCATTTAACTCTTTCAAGATGGGCATCCCCATAGAGTAAAATATCTTTGATCACTGATCTAGATATAAATCCGTCTTTTGCAACTGCAAGTAAAATATCGCCTTTTTTCTTTCTAAAATTCTTTTGATGTATGAGTGCTTTCGCGTAGAGCATTGCACCAAGTCCCAAGTCTTTTATATAAGGAGCAGCTTCTTCATCGCTGGGTGAAGTGATCTGCACTTTTCCATCCTGTTTTTCAAGACCTACAGCCCTGAACTTATATGTTTTACCTTTTTGTTTTATTGCAGTACCTAAATTAAAATAGAGTGTCAGCAGGTCGTCTTTCGCATAGAATGTAAGTTTTTCAGTACGGTCTTCTATTAACTTGCCTTCACGCCATTTTCTATATCTTTTCGTCACATACTTCTCTTTGTGATTGATATGATACTCTTTACTTACTTTTTTATCTTTCTTGGTACTGACCATTGTATACGAGTCGCTGACCATCAACCCATTTTCCATATGCCCTTTAGAGACATAATGTTCTGTTGGATTTCGCATGAGCACTTTTGCCAATCCTTCTACAATAACTGTTGTTTCGATCTTATAGGTTTTAGTATTCTGTGTAAGCGTGTTCTTAATGGTTCCCACAGTACCAAATATACCAAAGGTTGCTTTGTAATTGAGCTGTGTTACCTTCGCTGACGCAAAACTTCCAAACAGTACGATTAAACTTAATAACATAAAAATTCTTTTTAACACATCTACCCTTTTTTTACTGAGTTTATATCAAATTTTACTATAATTATATCTTTAAATTGTGAAGGATAACCAAAAGATGCCAACCGCACCAAAAACTGAAGCAAATACTACTGACCTAAATGCAACGATCAATCTAAATGTCATTGATGATATTGGCATGAATATTGATGGAACTGTGCAAACATTCCTTATCCCCGTTTATGAAAGATTTCCTATATTGGCAAATACCTTTTTAGACATTCCACTTCTCAATCTCATTGCAGCCATTGCTGTTTTTCTATTTTTCTTAGTTTTAAGAAGATTTTTTACCTATGTTTTTATAGGAACGATGCATAAACTTGCACGTTTAACCAATAATTACTATGATGACAAGATCATCTCTGCACTCAAAGGACCTATACGTTTTGCATTTGTTATTGTAGGTTTGCATCTCTTTTTTGCATTGATATTCAAAGAGACCACATTTGTTAAAAACATGCTCAATACACTTGTTATCTTCAATATCTTCTGGGCATTCATCTCTTTGGCAGAGGCACTTCGCGGTGTGTTTCATCTTGCAACTGAAAAACTGAATCCTGATCTCGCAAAAGAGATGGGAAACTTTATACTTAAAATAGTCAAAATACTTATAGGAGCAATCGGACTGGGTGCTATGCTGCAGATATGGGGTATCAACGTGACTGCACTGGTTGCTTCTCTTGGACTTGGTGGTCTTGCTTTTGCACTTGCCGCAAAAGATACTGCTTCAAACTTGTTTGGCTCTTTTTCCCTCCTGGCAGATAAATCCATACGTATCGGTGAATGGATCAAAGTAGGAGATGTTGAAGGTACTGTTGAAGACATCGGCATGCGAACCACTAAAATACGTTCTTTTGAAAAATCACTTATCACGGTCCCTAATCAGATCGTCTCAAATTCTCCTATAGAGAACTTCTCTCGCAGAGGTGTGCGTAGAATCAAAATGCGTATTGGTGTCACTTACGATACCACATCAGAGCAGATGAATGCCATCGTACAAGAGATCAGAGATATGTTGCATAACCATGAAAATATCTCCCAGAAAGAGACCTTACTGGTCAATTTTGAATCTTTCGGAGACTCTGCGCTTAATATTTTCATCTATACATTTACCAATACGCCTAATTGGGAACGATATTTGAATATACGAGAAGATATCCATCTGAAGATCATGAAGATCGTTGAAGATAACGGATCTGCTTTTGCCTTTCCTTCGCAGTCTATCTATGTGGAACAGATGCCTGGTGAAAATGTGTTATAATTGCGGCAATGATAAAGGGGACCCTCTAATAAGAAGGTAATACCCATAAAGAAAGAAACTATTTATGCAAGAACTAATAAGAATTAAAATTCAATACAGCGAGGCACTAAATGCCGAGTCTTAAAAAAGTAGCCATACTGGGACGACCGAATGTCGGAAAGAGTTCACTCTTTAACCGTTTGGCTAGACAACGAGATGCTATTACCGCTGACCTTTCAGGAACCACAAGAGATATTAAAAAACGTATCGTGACCATTTCAGGGAACCGTGATTTTGAAGTGATCGATACAGGTGGGATAGACTACTCCACTGAACTCTTCTCCAAGGTTGCCCAGTTTGCACTCAGAGCAGCGGATATGGCAGATATCATCATCTATATGGTGGATGGTAAAACATTGCCGTCAGAAGAAGACAGAGAACTCTTCTACAAACTTCAGGAAATGGGTAAACCGCTTGCGCTTGTGGTTAACAAGATAGACAATGACAAAGAAGAGGAGCGTTACTGGGAATTTTTAGAGTTCGGTGCAGATGCAACTTTCCCTATGTCAGTCAGTCATAACCGATACTTTAATGACTTCTATGCCTGGCTTGAAGCGTTGATCCCTGAGCATGAAGAAGAACCCGAAGGACTTGAACTTGAAGAAGATACCCATATAGATCCTTTTGATGAGATCGTTAGAGATATCAACAGTGTCAAAGAAGAAGAGATAGACAATGAGATCAAAGTGGCTATCATCGGTCGTGTCAATACAGGAAAAAGTTCACTTTTGAATGCACTGCTGGGTGAAGAGCGTTCTGTCGTTTCTGATGTTGCAGGAACAACCATTGACCCTATTGACGAGATGATAGAACATAACGGCTATAAGATCACCTTTGTCGATACCGCGGGAATACGAAAAAGAAGCAAAATTGTCGGTATCGAGAAGTATGCACTGACACGTACGACAGAAATGTTGGAAAAGGCAAATCTGGTCCTACTGATGATCGATGCTACCGCAGGTGTAACAGAGCTGGATGAGAGAGTTGCCGGACTTATCGAGAAATACAAACTTGCCTGTCTTATCGTTGTCAATAAATGGGATATCAATGAAGAGAAAACCTATGAGGAAGTAGTGGAAGAGATACGTGATGAGATGAAGTTCTTACACTATGCACCACTTATCACTATCTCTGCAAAAACAGGGTTACGTGTCAACAAGATACTTGATAAAGTCACAGAGATATATAAAAGATATACCACGACGTATCCCTACTTCTGAACTGAACGATACCATCCGTGAAGCCATAAGAAGACACCATGTGCCAACACATAATGGTGCAGTGGTTAACATCAAATTTGCAACACAGTATGAAACAAAGCCGCCAAAAATCGCACTCATCAGTAATAGACCTGAATTCATCCACTTTTCTTACAAACGTTACTTGGCAAATTTCCTTCGAAGTAAGTTTGACTTCGAGGGTGTACCGTTAGACATCGTTGCACGTAAACGTGGTGAACGATTTGATGATGACGAGTAAACACTCTGGATAACCTAGATCCTCAGAGGGTTCAATAGTTTCTTTACTAACTCTTCGCTATAATCTCCTAAAATTATTTTAGGATGATACATGCGTGTACTTACAGGAATACAAGCCTCAGGAAAACTTCATATAGGAAACTATTTTGGGGCTATGAAGCCTATGGTTGAGCTTCAAGAAGAGCATGAACTTTTTACTTTTATTGCCAATTACCATTCACTGACCTCTTCAAAAGATGCAGCGACACTTAAGCAGCACACTATTGATGCTGCTGTGGATTATCTTTCAGTTGGAATAGACCCTGAAAAAACAACATTTTGGGTACAAAGTGACATGCCTGAGGTACTTGAACTCTACTGGATACTTTCCAAATTCACTCCTATGGGACTGCTAGAACGCGCGCACTCCTACAAAGACAAAGTAGCCAAAGGTATTCCCGCAAATCATGCACTCTTCTCTTATCCTGTACTGATGGCTGCAGACATACTTATGGTTGACACCGAAAAAGTGCCTGTAGGGAAAGACCAGATCCAACATGTTGAAATGACAAGAGATATCGCTATAAAATTCAATAATGAGTATGGAGAGGTTTTTACACTACCTGAGCACCTTGTACAAGAAGATGTGGCAACGATACCAGGGATTGATGGACAAAAGATGAGTAAGAGTTATGGTAATGCCATCGATCTATTTATGGATGAAAAACCGCTGCAGAAAAGATGTAACAAGATCATCTCTTCTTCGACACCGCTAGGTGAACCTTTAGCGTATGAAGATGATAATATCTATGCACTTGCATCACTCTTTATAAACGATGAACAAAAGCTTGAACTGCAGGCACGTTACAAAAGTGGTAAAGAGGGATATGGTCATTTCAAAAAATATCTCAAAGAGTTGATTTGGGAAGAGTTGGGCGAAGCAAGAGAGAAACGTGCGTATTACCTCAACCATATGGATGAAGTAAATGACATTTTGGCAGATGGGGCTAAGAAAGCCAAAGCCATCGCTAATGCCAAAATGTCTAAAGTAAGAGAAGCTGTAGGACTACTGTAAAAGAAGTCCTACGCTCTACTAATTTTACGCATCATCCTCTAGATCAAGATCATCATCCCCATCTAAGTCATCATCGTCATCTAAGTCATCACCTTCTTCTAACTCAGCTTCCGTTGGCATCTCATATGCAGTTTTATCTAATGGGCCAATGAAGTTTTTATCATCTATCATGTTATACTGTACAATTAAATATACGATACCTATAGACAAAATTCCAACAAGCAATATAGCAAAGCTCTCTAACAAATTTTTCATTTTTTATCCTCAAATTGGTAGTCTGGCAAACTCATAGATCAATACCGATGAGTCCCATAACTTTCTGCACTTGCTTCACAACAAATTAGGCTTTTTATACACAGAAAACCGTATGAAAGTATTCTAACATAGATAAGTTTATAGTAGGCATTTTTTATAAAAAAATAATTGGAAATAACTTTAAGTAATGTTTTATTAGGTAGCAAGAAAAAAACTTACTTGCTTCCAACCTCTATGAAATGTATCTTTTCATAGCTGTCGATCATACTATCTACGATCTCTATTTTAATTTCACCCGTGGTATGGATATGAATTTGTAAGTCACCTTCATTGAGGTGTCCTTTTTGTGAGCCTAATGTTAATAAATGCTTGGAGATCGCTTCACCCGTATGTATAAGAGTCACGTCACAGTCCATGATACTTTGGATATTTGCTTCAACAAGTGGATAATGTGTACATCCCAGTACAATGGTATCTACATTATTCTCTCGCATCGGTGCAAGCCATTTTTCAAGTAGCGCTTTTGTCTCATCACTGTCTATTTCACCTTTTTCTATCTGTTCAACCAGTCCAGGACATGCTTGCTCATAAATATTG
>CAWCLM010000011.1:0-42144 GCA_963796395.1 Sulfurovaceae bacterium | reverse complement strand
TAAATTCTAATACAATTGGGGATAGTTATGAAATTTATTTGGTCGTGGATTAGGTCCATTATTCTTTTTAGTTTTTTGGTTTCAGGTTTTGGACCACAATTGCATGCTGAAGGTTCTTGGCAGATGGGTCTGAATGAGGGTTTAACTCATAATCAGCCACTGCAGGAATCTACGGATCTATATGTTGATATATTAAATGCTAATGAAGTTATCAATACGCATGTGTGTGGAGATAGTGATAGTGATAATATCAGAGTAGAAATTTTTTCTGAAACTGGTACTACAGCACTGCATATATTCGATGCAACTGATTCAAATGTAAATTGTACGGATAGTTTTGACAATCTATTATCAGGTGGCGATGATTACGCACCTGGTGCTGTGGGAACCTACCGTATCAAATTGACAAATCTTAATGGAAGTCTGTTAAATCGTTTCGATGTATTTGTTAAATCAGATAATACTGTTACCGATATCGACCCACGTATTGAGCAAGGTCGTTTATGGGGATATTATCTGAGATTCAATGCAGGGTCTTATGATGATGATAGATCTACAAGTTCGAATCTATATGCTGTTGTTGATGGTGGATTCAATAACTCTTATTATGTTTGGGAACTTGATCTAGATAATTTTGCAGGATTTGTATATGAACTTACTGCAAATGCTCTTGGACTGGATAGCCCAAATGCAGCCGGAGATATTGTAGCAGGTTTAAGTGCACCGACTTCTGGAAACAGTGTCACACCACAATATAAACTTTATTTTTCCAAGCCTGCTACCTCTTATACTCGTCCAAGTACTTTACCAGAAATCTCTAATTTTAGATTTGTGGACGATGAGGGAGTTGATAGTTCTATTTCTCCGTCAGATACCGTAAATGTACAAGATACAGGAAGCTTTCTTTTTTCAACAAATCTTGCAACTTCTGGGACATATTCGATTGTCATTGATGTAAATACAGCTAATCCTATAGGTGGTCTAGGGGACGTATTTTTAAATGGTCCAGCCACACCTGGAGAGAATAATGTAACATGGAATGGTAAAGATAATAATGGTGATCCTATCCCAAATGGTAGTTATTCTGCTCAAATCATTCTCAAAACAGGTGAATTTCACTTTACGGCAAGGGATGTTGAAACAAGTGGTGGTGTAGGTTCTGTATTTAATGGATTGACGATAAATGCAGTTTTAGATGATGGTACAATAGATGCATCCAATAAAGTATTTTGGGATGATAAAACGATATTAAATATGTCACATACTCCAGATGACACATATAATGTAGATGGTAATTTCAAGTATCATAATTGGGGTGGTGGATCAAATCGTGCTTCAAATGAGGGTAATGAAGTATATATTGATACCTATACTATAGGGTATGCTGCAGAACCTGTATTTGTAAATTTGGCTATAGAACCGGATGATACTCCGCAGACTAAGATAACTGGAAACATTTTTGATGATGCGAATGGAAACGGTGTACGTGACAATGGAGAATTAGGTTTCAGTAATATTACGGTTACCATCACAGAACCAATTAGTGGTAATATTTTTAACGTATCAACAGACAGTAATGGTTCTTATGTAGCTTATACATTTGAACCAAGTATCACTATCGATGTGAATGAATCTATGCTCCCAGCTGGTTATATACAGACTGCAGGAGTAGATCCTGAAACTGTTGATGTATCTAGTGGGGGAACAATTGATATTGGGAATGACGGTTATCAAAAACAAGCAGACCTTTTGACTACGAAAACCGTCAACAATACGACACCTTATGTAGGCGATACAGTGACGTACACATTAAGAGTTATCAATAATGGATCAGCTGAAGCAACGAATGTAAGTCTAACAGATATACTTCCGACAGGCATCACCTATAGTGGCAATACATTGACACAGGGAACATACAATTCTGCTACTGGTCTTTGGGACATAGGAACATTAGCAGATGGTGCTGATGCAAACTTGACACTTTCAGGAACAGTCAATAGTGGAACTTCATCGTCAACTATTACAAATATTACGACTGCTGCGTCAGGAGATGAATTTGATCCAACAACAGGGAATGACGATCTAAATGAATCAATAACGGTTCTTAGTCCTCCAACGGTTTATAATGATGATGCTAATGGTAGCACAAGTACTGCTACTGTCATTGATGTGGTAGGTAATGATATCCCTGGTACCTATCCACTCGACCCGACCACAGTGATGATCATTGATCCTGTGAATGGTGAAGTTCAGACTATGACCGTTCCGGGAGAAGGTGTATGGAGTGTAGACCCTACAAATGGAGAGATCACCTTTACACCAGAAATCGGTTTCATCGGGGATCCTACACCTATCGAGTATACGGTTCTGGATACTTCAGGAACGAGTGCTGAAGGAACAGTGACTATCAACTACCCTCCAGTGGCAAATGATGACAGTAACCTTAGTTTGGAAGAGGATGAAACTGCGATCTTGGATGTATTGGCAAATGATGAAAATACTTCTTCTCCGCTTGACCCTGAGAGTGTAAGTCTGGTTGCACCTTTAAATGCAACAGATATTGTGACTGATACTAGATGGAGATATTATAGGATTTAGTGTACCTGGAGAAGGGGAATGGAGTGTAGATGAAACAACCGGTGTAGTAAGTTTTGTGCCGGAGGCTGGAATTGATGATGATCCAACACCTGTAAGCTATACTGTGAGGGAAACCAATGGTGATGAGAGTAATGAAGCAGTATTGACGGTTTCGTATAAGCGTCTTATTATCTCTCTTAATGCATTCTGTGAAAATGATGTGCCGTATATCAATTATGACATACAAGCCGTAGGATTTGATCCGACAGGCTTGACAGCTACATTGACATGGACGAGTGCAGATGGTGCACAGACACAGGTAGACAGTAACTTGTCGCTTAGCAATACACATTATCTTTGGGCTGGTGCTCAAGTGGATAGCAGTGGAAATGGATTAGTATGGCCTGGTTGGAATGAACTTCCTGATGGTTCATGGGAGATCATTTACAGTGACTGGCGCAGATGGAATGCAGATCAGAGTGATGCAACTGTGACTGTAACACTCTCCGTCAACCCTTCATCAAGTGTCACGGTACAGTATCCGCCAGCAACACCAGTGTGTGCAGCAAACCCTGTACCACTTGATAGTGTAGCTCCTGCTCCTGCTCCTGCGCCTCCTCCTTCTGGAACAGGATTACCGCAGGCTACAGATAATTTAAATGTACCTATCACCACTTACCGTCCAACGGTGATCGATGTACTTGCAAATGGAGATGTCTGGGGAGATAATGGTCCAGGAAATGTAGCGATCAGCTTTACGCAGCCAACCCATGGTACGGTAGGCATAGATGATGGAGGTACACCGAATGATCCAACGGATGATATACTTCTGTATACACCAAAAGCAGATGTCAATAACATCACAGACCAATTTACCTATACGATCACAGATGCAGCGGGAAATACTTCAACTGCAACAGTGACATTGGATGTAAACTGTGCAAGTTCACAGACTTCAGATGGTGGAGATGCACTTAGTTTTGTCAGTGTATTGCTTTTAGCTATAATGACGATATTGACAGGACTTTACTTTATAAGACAAGAAGAAGAGAGAGGTAATTTATAATGACAAGAATTAAAATTCAGTGCATGGGAGGCACTAAATGCTGACTCGTAAGAAACTTATTTTAGCTTCACTGATCGGTCTATCAACAGTAAGTACATATAGTGTTGCAGGAGGGAAAGGGGTATCTGCAGCAGCTACTCCGGTGATTCCTATCGAGACCATCGATCCTTCACCATGGTATCTTGGTGCTGGTATCGTGTGGGCAAAACTTAGCGGTTGTGACCTGCAACCGGGTTGTACCTATGAAGATACCACCTATGGTGCTATGGTAAGAGGCGGATATGAGTATAATGAATATGTAGGTATCGAAGCTAGATATCTGAGGACTTTTTTAGATGAAGGCCCTGAAGGCGGTACACCGCTTGCACATGCAGGTATTTTCCTTAAACCACAGTACCCGGTAAGTGAGAGAGTCAATCTCTATGGACTGCTTGGTTATGGCTATACAGAGAACCTTGGAAACGGTGCAAGACTGGATTACTTTGATAGTGATTGGGGATTCTCTGCGGGAGCAGGTATAGAGTATGACCTTTCTGACCGTGAAGGAGACAGAATAGAGAATGGTAACTATGACAGACCATTTGACGGATATGCAGACCAGGGAAAAGGCTGGAGTCTTTTCTTGGACTATCAACGTCTGCTTATCAAATCTGATGTCCCTGATATGGATGCCGTTTCTCTTGGTTTAAGATACGATTTTTAAACAGTTGGACAAGGCGATGTCTTGTCCATGCTTTTCTTCCCAATATTAACCTTCAATTAACCTCACAAAAGTATACTTTCTACATAAAAATGTAGGAGAGTAACTTGAGTCAAATCATAGAAAATATCAAAACAGAAATTTCTAAAGTCCTCGTGGGACAGGACAAGATGGTCGAAGGGCTGTTAGCAGGTTTACTTTGTCGTGGACACATACTTTTAGAGGGTGTTCCGGGTCTTGCAAAAACCACTGCGGTCAATGCTCTGGCAAAGACACTTGGATTAGACTTTAAACGTGTACAGTTCACGCCAGATCTGCTTCCTTCTGACATCATAGGTACTGAGATCTATGATCCCTCTAACAATACATTTAAGATCAAACAAGGTCCTGTTTTCACCAACCTTTTACTTGCCGATGAGATCAACCGTGCTCCGGCAAAAGTACAATCTGCACTACTTGAAGTGATGCAGGAGAGACAAGTGACAATTGGTGATGAGACATTTAAAATAGATCTTCCATTTTTGGTTATGGCGACACAGAACCCTGTGGAGCAAGAGGGTGCTTATGAACTACCTGAAGCACAGCTAGATAGATTTATGATGAAAGTGGTTGTAGGGTATAACACCAAAGAAGAAGAGTTAGAGATAGCAAGACGTGCTGCGAACAACAGTTTTGGAGATATCCAACAAGTAGCAAGCATTGAAGACCTTAATAAGATCAGAGAAGAAGCACTTCAAGTACATATGGATGAAGAGATAGAAGCGTATATCATTGAACTTGGTTGCTGCTACACGTGATCCAAAAGCGTATGGTCTGGAAGAGCTTGAAGCCTATATCGAGTTTGGGGCGAGTCCACGTGCGAGTATCGATATGTATAAAGCAGCGCGTGCGATCGCCTACCTAAAAGGGCAGGATTATGTCTCCCCTATAGAGATAGCATACATTGCCAAAGAGATCCTCCGCCACCGTATCATACTCTCATATGAAGCGCAGGCTGAGGAAGTGACACAAGATGAGATCATAGAAAAAATATTGGCAGCGGTTCCAATACCATGATTTGCTTGCAAATCAAATGAGTAATGAGTAACTAGTAATGAGAAACCGTAGTATGCATTGCTTTGCAATGCTAATTTGTATAAAGGAAGTAAATATATGTATTTTATAGAAAATAATAAAAGCTTTCTGGCAGAAAGCATACAAACATTACTCATCATTCATCACTCATTACTCATTGAAATCTCAAATGGAGATTTTAGTGAATAAAGCAGTTAAAAAAATTATCCTTAAAACCAAAAAGCAAGTCTACGGTGATATGCTTGGAAACAATGCCTCCATCTTTCAGGGTGAAGGTTTTGAATTTGCAGAACTCCGTGAGTATGTCTACGGTGATGATGTCCGTAAGATAGACTGGAAAACCACAGCTAAACTGGCCAAACCCTTTGTAAAGATATACAAAGAGGAGAGAGAGCTTAATGTCGTTGTTGTCTCTATGCTTTCTGGATCAACGTATTTTGGAACCGTAAAACAAAAGTCAGATGTCATTGCTGAAGTGATAGCCACACTTGGTTTTTCTGCGGTAAAAAATGCAGATCTGTTTTCGCATATGGTCTTTGCCGACAGACTTTATGACTTGAGTAAACCCAGTAAAAAACTATTTTCTGTACATAAAGCAGTTGAGGATATTGTGGGGTTTGATCCTATTGGAAAAGAGGGAGATTTTTCTGCTTTAGTGGATACGCTGCATAATCGTTTGAAAAAGAAATCCCTACTGTTTATCGTATCAGATTTTGTGGGTGAGATAGATCTGAAAGTATTGAGTAAGAAACATGATGTATTTGCAGTGATGGTACGTGACAGATTTGAAGAGAACCCTTCTGAGTTAGGTTATCTTAGACTCATCGATATGGAGACGAAACAAAGTTTTGAAGGTGATGTGGATAGTGGTACACTTAAGAACTACAAAAAAGCATTACACGATAATGACGAAAAACTCTATAAGCAGTTTAAAAAACAGGGTGTGCGGTTTACAAAGATCTATACGCATGAAGAACCGGCACTCAAGTTAATGAAAAGAATGAGGTAAAAGTAATGGATGTGAATCAAACAGCCAATATCAATGAACAGCTTAGAGACATTAAACCCTTACTTGAGATACCAGACAGTTCTTATTATATCTATTGGGGGTTGATCAGCTTTGCTATATTCTTAGCTGTGGCCATTCTCTTTTTCATAGCAAAGAAACTGTGGGATAACAGAAAAGTGAATCTTGCTAAAGGCTATCTTGAAGCTATCAAGAAGATAGATTGGAATGATACAAAAAGATCAGCCTATCAAGCAACACACTATGCAAGACTTTTGGCTACAGATGAAAGACGAAAAGTACTCTTTTCCCAACTCGAGCCTATGCTTGAAAAATATAAGTACAAAAAAGAGGTTGAATCGATCGATCAGGATACAAGAAACAAATTCAACCAATATGTGCAGGTGGCTGATGAGTCAGTTTAATTTTGAGTATCCATACCTCTTAGGCGTTCTGCTTCTCTTTATACTCTGCAGCTATTGGTGTAAAGAGAGAAGCCGTGCTATCTTTTTCCCTCATGTCAATACACTGATGGCTAAGAGTGCAGGTAAGTCTTCTCTGTTATCGGCGTTAAAATGGATAGGGATTACATCTGCTGTTATCGCATTTGCTTCACCTGTGATCACTAAAAGCTACTCTAATACCAAAAAAGAGGGACGTGACATTGTATTGATCATAGACTCGAGTGATTCTATGAGACAACGTGGGTTTGACCCGTCTGATCCGTGGAGAAACAAGTTCGATGTGGTGAAAGAAGTGGTAGGGGACTTTATAGATAAAAGAGAAAATGACCGTATTGGTATGGTCACATTCGCAGATGTGGCTTTCATCGCATCACCGCTTACCTTTGAAAAAAAGTTTTTAACAGATATCACAAAAATGCAATCGATGGGTATGGCGGGTAAACGAACTGCCATCAATGATGCTGTGGTACAAAGTTATAACCTTTTGAGTAAAAGCAAAGCCAAATCGAAGATCGCTATTTTACTTACAGACGGTATCGACAATATGAGTAAGATACCGTTCGGGGATGTGAAAAACCTTATCGAAAAGCGTGATATTAAACTCTATGCTATCGGTGTAGGTGATCCGAGAGATTATAATGCGCAGTATCTACAGGCACTTGCAGATGCAGGAAAAGGGTTGGCATTTGGTGCACAAGATGCAACAACACTCTCTGCGATCTATGATGAGATAGATAATCTCGAAGCAACGAAGATCGATGACAAGAAGATCGTGCAGCATACCTATTTGTACATTTATCCACTCTTTGTAGCCATATTGAGTTTGTTATTGTTTATGTATTTTAGAAACAGTAAAGGAGTCTAGTGATGAGTTTTGTCAATCCGCAATTTTTTTGGGCACTTATCGTTCCTTTTGTGATCTTTTCGTTTCTTATCTCCACCAACAAAGAGAGGCTTGCTCGTATCTTTGATGAAAAGGTATTGAAACGTTTGAGTGCTACTGATGAAAGTATGCCTTTGACAGTACGTAATATACTGATGCTCTTAGCACTTTTTTTGATGATCGTTGCGATGGCCAGACCCGTGATAGAAAAGGGTGATAAAACAGTAGAAGTACAAGGGTTGACATTGCTTACAGCACTGGATATCTCTGGCTCTATGCGAACTGCAGATGTTTACCCTAACCGTTTGAGTTTTGCCAAAAAGAAGATGAGTGCACTCTTTGATGCCATGCCAAGTGATGAGATAGGTGTCGTGGCATTTGCCTACAGTCCTTTTGTCCTGGCACCTTTTTCAAGTGACAAAGATACGTTGAAAATGATGGTAGAAGGCGTAGATGACTCTTATATCAATATGGGTTCCACAGATTTCTCTGCTTTGGGTGAATTGGCAGCTTCTTTACTCGAAGAGAAAAAACCTAAGCTCATGGTACTCTTTACGGATGGTGGAGATGAGGAAGCGATAGCAGGCTTTACAGAGATACTCAAAGCAAATGAGATCGATCTTTATGTAGTGCTTATAGGAACTGAGAAAGGTGCTCCGGTGATCGATGAAAATGGTAAACCTTTTAGTCTTGAAGATGGCACTATCGCGATCACGCAAAGGAATGATGCCTTGGGAGAAGTAGCCAAAGAGAATGATGGTGCGTATGTGGTAGCAAGTACAGGGAAAGAAGATATCAATCAATTAGTCTCTGTGATACGAGGCAAATATAAGAATCAGCAGCAGGGTGAAGTAAGCGTCAAAGAGCGTGTAGAATATTTTTACTATCCGTTAGGGGCTGGACTGTTGTTGTTACTGATCGCATTTAGTTCGATGCCTAGAAGGAGAAACGTATGACAAAGTTAATTGTATTGACACTAAGTACGGGTGTTTTACTTCATGCCGGACTTACAGATTTTAAAACCATAAAAGACGCAAACCAGGCATATGAAGCTGGAGAGTATAGTAAGAGCGCGACTTTGCTAAAAAGTTTAGATACAAAAAGTCCTCAAAAACAGTATGACATAGGAAATGCACTTTATAAAGATCAAAAATATGATGAAGCCATAGAAGCCTATGATAAAGCAGAGGGTATAGATGAAGCGACCAGACAGCATAACATCGGTAACAGTCAGTTTCAAAAAAAAGAGTGGGATAAAGCCATTGAAGCGTATGAAAAATCCTTGGAGCTCAAAGAGGATGAAGATACCAAATTCAATCTTGAATTAGCAAAAGAACAGAAGAAAAAACAAGAAGAGCAGCAGAAACAAGAACAGCAAGATCAAGAGAATCAGGACGAAAATAAAGAACAAGATAAAGACGACAAAAAGAATCAGGATCAACAAAATAAAGATCAAAAAGAGCAAGATCAGCAAAAACAAGACCAAAAAAATAAAGATCAAGAGAAAAAGAAAGATCAAAACAAAAAAGAGAACAAAGACGGAAAGAAAAAAGAAGAGAAGAATAAAGAAGGCGAAAAAAAGAAGTCCGATGCAAAAAAAGAGCAGAAGCCTCAAGACAAACAAGGTGACAAAGAATCAGGTCAACCCAAAGAGCAACAAAAGATGAGTAAAGAAGAGAAACTGAAAGAACAAGAGCTAAAGCGTCTTATGAAAAAGATGGGAAATAAGAAAACACCTACGATGATGTATCAGATGGGTGAAGGTAAAGAAGGTGAAAGGAGTGAAGATGCGAAACCTTGGTAAAGTCGTATTGGTCATTATATTAGCGTTACAATATATTTGGGCAGATGGAGCAGTAGCCACTGTATCGAGTACAGAGGTGGTAAGTGGAAACCCTGTGCAATTGCAGATCAAGGCTACAGGAGATGATCCAAAATTTCCAGATATTCAAATGATCGATGGTCATAGTGTTATAGGTACCAACTCTGGAAGCAGCAGTTCTTATAGCTATATTAATGGTAAAATGAAGAGTGAACATACTACGACCAAAACATACACTTTTATCCCCAAGCAAAATGTGAACATCCCTTCTTATGAAGTACAGATAGATGGGAAGCGTTATCAAACACAACCCATTGAGATAAAAATAGTCAAGTCAACTGCTCCTGTAGGACAACAGAATGACATGTTCTCTCTGCAGATGCGTACCAATAAAACTAAGGTGATGGTCGGTGAATCACTTATGGTGACAGTCTATTTTTCTTTAAAGAATGGAGTAAGGCTATCACAGGATATACAATATACTGCACCTAGCTTCCCAGGCTTTATCGTAACAGAAGGTGGCGATCAAAATGCCTATATCAAAGGGAACTATCAGATCCAGGAAGTAAGATACATCCTTACAGCACAACAAGAGGGAAATTTTACGGTAAATCCTGCACAGGCTAAGGTGGGTGTGGCTGATAGAGGCAGAAGAGATATATTTGGCATGGCCTTTGGGACAAAATGGAAACAGGTGGCATCAAATTCGCTTGAGATAGAAGTATTGCCTCAGGCTCATCAGAGTGATCTGATAGGTGATTTTACTTTGGATGCAACGATAGACGCACAAGAGGTCAAAGCCAATAAACCAGTCAACCTTACCGTCAAGATAGAAGGAAAAGGTAATCTGGAAAACTTTGAATTTCCTAAATATGAGATCGATGGTGTCACGGTTTACAGTGATGAAGCTAAGATAGAGTCAAAGGTGGTAGATGGAGAGATCTATAGCACTTACAGTAAAAGTTTCGCCTTTATCTCTGAAGAAGATTTCACGATACCGGCACGAAGTTTTTCTATGCTGACACCTGAAGATCAGAAGATGAAAGAATTGAACGTAAATGCGTACAATGTGACTATAAAGAAATCATCTACCTCTTCTTTAGGATCGACTTCACCCAATACAAATGGTATAGTTCAAACAAAAATAACACAACCCTCAGCTATAAAAGAAGAGCGTGTGGAAAAACAGACTGAAATCAAAAGTGTAGCATGGTGGATGGTGGCAGTAGCCTTTGCTTTGGGTATGCTATTTATGTTTATTTTAAGATGGCTGCCTGGTTTAACACGTCGAAAAGCAAATCCTTATAAAGAGTCTGAAGCACTGAAGATACTCTATGGCCATATGAGTGAAGATGCCCAAATAGAGGAGATGGTACGTAAACTTTATGCCCGTAAAAATGGTGATAAAGATGTACAAATAGACAAAAAAGTACTCAAAGAGATGGTGGAGCGTTTTAGGTAAACTGGTTACAATATCTCTATGATCTATTATATTTTTAATCCAACAGAAATAGAGTTTATTGAGACATGTAAAGCGTATTTAAAAGAAGAGGATATCACATATCTCTCTTTTAATGATTTAGATACCTTTGATGTAAGTACGGCTTCACATCTGTTGGTAACAGGGTGCTTAGATGAGATAAAACCTTTACTTGTCATTGCACATCAAAGTGAAATATCAGTGGGTATCATACCTGCGCCTAAACAAAAAGAACTTATGCGTACTTTTGCTTTACCTGACAAAGTGGGAGATGCCATCGATTTAGCGCTTACACCTTCAGAAAAAAAACTGGATTTGCTTTACGCTAATGGTACGATAGTATTGCAAGAAGTAGTCGTAGGAGATGCCCCTCCTTTAGATCAATTTGACTCTACTTTGAAAGGTAAAACCTATTTTGATAGAATCAAAATATTTTGGCATACCATTCAAAAAGTTAAAGACCTCAAACATACACAGATGAAAATAACCGATGAAAAAGAGAATGAAATAAAACTCTCAGCTGTGGGTGTAGTAGGTATAGAATATAATAATGGAACCTTTGCATCTAAACTGATTTCTTCACAACTGAGTGCCAGTGATGGAAAGTTATCTATAGTGATTCTCTCTCCCACTTCTGTAGTAGAGTATATCGGCTACTTGTTTAAATCTCTTGTTTCTTTTTTGACACCAGATGTATTGCCTCGTTCAGTAGGATATGTACGAAGTTCCAAATTACAGATAGAGACAAAAGTACCCTTGGATGTTTTAGTAGACTCTAAGCTGCAACAGCAAACACCATTGCAGTTAGACGTTGAAAAGGAAGCTTTGGCCCTGAGTGTAGGGGAAGGGTTTTGGGAAAAGCAAAAAGTCGATAATAATGGAAAAGACAGTATTAAAATAGAGCACCTTCCTTCCGATGAAGCAAGTACAAATTACTTAAGCAATGCGATACCACTTTTCACGCATGCAAGTCAAGAACAGTATGCTTCATTATTTAAAAATCTCAGAGAAGAGAGTAAATTGAGCCAAAATTTCATGGTACTATTGATACTCGCTACAATGATAGCAACGTTTGGACTTTTTATAAATTCTTCTTCAGTCATCATAGGGGCGATGCTTTTGGCGCCACTGATGCAACCTATCGTAAGTTTAAGTATGGGAGTATTGAGGCAGGACAGTTCTTTGGAGATAAACGGTGCTAAGACCATAGCTATAGGAGTGGTTGCTGTATTGCTAACTGCGGCAGCTATTGCGCTTTTTATACCTATAGAGAGACTTGACTCTGAAATGGCTGGGCGGTTAAGGCCGACCATTCTTGATCTTTTTGTGGCTATTGTCTCAGGTGCAGCGGCAGCTTATGCCAAGAGTAATGAAAAGATACTCGGGAGTTTAGCCGGTGTTGCCATTGCTGTTGCGTTGGTTCCACCTATTGCTGTAGCCGGTATAGGATTGGGTTGGGCAGATTGGCATATGTTTTCTATGGCATTTTTACTCTTTATTACCAACTTGGTTGGTATTGTTGTTGCGGCAGCATTAATGTTTGTTATTTTGGGCTATTCTCCTTTACATATAGCCAAAAAAGGCATATTTATATGGATAATGATCGTCATGGTCGTTTCTATACCTCTATATAGTTCCTTTAGCACAATGAAAAAAGATATAGCTATACAAAAAAACCTTTCAAATTTAGAATTTCATGTAGGTCGACATCATGTAAGACTTACGCATATTGAGCTGTTCCATCGTGTAAAAAAAGATGAAATTCGATGTGAAGTAATTTCTACAGGCATATTAAGTAAAGATGAAAAAAAATTACTGAAAAAAGAGATAATTGAAAGTATTGGTAAAGAGGTAGATTTGACTGTGACCTTTAGATACAGGTTATGACCTAATCTAAAATATCATGTAGGGTATTGGCCTCTTTCATCCAGTCATTTAGTGTATCCCACTCTTCATTTTCTACCATCTTTTGGCATTTTTTAAGTTCTGACTGAAATGAATGAATGGCTTTAAGCACATTGCTTTTGTTCTGTCTGAAGATATCTTCCCACATGTTCGGTGAGGATTTTGCGATACGGCCCATATCTTTAAAACCACCACCTGCAAGTGCCACAATGCTTTTTGAATCTTCTTGTGACATCACAGAGTTTGCTAAGGCATAACTCACAGCATGGGGCATATGAGAGATAAATGCTGCGTGTCTATCATGCTCTTTTGCACCCATGCAGACGAGATTCATACCAATATCGGTAAAAAGTTTTTTAGCAACCTTTTGTTGATACTCACCACTTTTTTCAAGATCACAAAGCACAACAACTTTATCCATATAGAGGTTTTCAAGTGCAGCAGTGGGACCAAACTTTTCTGTACCTGTCATAGGGTGGGCGGTTACAAAATTCTCTCTTATCTCAGAAGGTATAGAAAGAGAGATCTTCTCTTTTGTACTTCCTAGATCAATGACCGTACAGTTGTCCGTTAGCGGGGGTAATTGTTTGGCAATAGAGATAATGCCATCTACAGGAATACTTAGAAAGATAATATCACAGTTTTTGAGTGTTTCAATGGAAGTACAGATCTCATCTACAAGATCTAATGCCAGTGCCTCTTTACAATGAAGTTCATTATGATCCAGACCTAAGAAGTAATAGTCTTTGGAGTGTTTTTTGAGTGCAAGACTTAAAGATCCACCCATAAGTCCCAAACCAACTATACCGACTTTGATCTTGGCCATAATCCATCTACCTCATTTTTTTGAAAGAGTATAACATGATTTGTCTGTTTCTTATGATGTTCTTATTGAAATAAAGATAAAATAATGCAAATTATACTAAGGCTTAACTATGATCAAAAAGATAGCACTTTTTAAGATACTACCTTTCCAGATATTATTTTCCTGGATATTAATAGGTTCATTGCTTTCAGCTCAAAAAGTTACACAGATCAAATTTGAGGGACTTGCTCACCTTTCTCCAACAAGTGCAAAAGAGATCGCAGATATCCGTGTAGGTGAGGAGATCACTGCTGAGAAGATCAATGATTCCATTAAAAACTTTTTCTCACAAGGGTACTTTAAAGATGTATGGGTTGATCAACAAGGTGGGGTATTAATTTATCATTTTGAGGAAAAGTTGGCGATTGCAAATGTGGATATAAAAGGGTATGGATCAGGGGATGATGGTGCAAAGCTTTTAGAAGGAATAGGCGTTAAAAAAGGTGATCTGTATGATGAAAGACGTGTTCGAAAAGCAGAAAGAACACTGATCGCCAAGCTAGAAAGCCAAGGTTATTATGATACCGTTGTTGATATCACTACCACACCTGTAGGTGAAAGCAGTGTGGCACTTGTTTTTGATGTGAACAAAGGTGAAAAGATCATTATCGAAGAACAAAATTTTGTGGGTGCTGAAGAGTTGGTTCAAAATGATATTGAATTAGACCTTGCCAATAAAGAGAAAGATTTCCTTGGTTGGATGCCTTGGAGAAATAATGGCGAAGCTACAGTAGATCAGCTTGAGTATGATGCATATAGAGTGAAAGATGCCTATATGAGAAAAGGATACTTGGATGCTTATGTGAGTAAACCTCTCATGAGAGTAGACTTTGGGTCTTATAAAGCAAAAGTGGATTATCAAGTGGTTGAAGGTGTGCAGTACCGTGTGGGTACCATAGGCATTACCCAGCAAGTGCCTGGGATCAAAACAGAAGATCTAAAAGAGAACCTCATACTGCACGAGGGAAAGATATTTAACATTAAGCGTATGCGTAAAGACATAAGTCTCTTGGAAGAAGAAGTGGGTAATCTTGGTTATGCTTTTGTGAAGGTTGCTCCTCAAATGCATAAAGATCCTGAAAAAAAGATCATTAATCTAAATTATATCGTCGAGCCTGGAGAGATCGTGAGTATCAATGATGTTATTATCTCTGGTAATGACATCACAAAAGACAGGGTCATCCGTCGTTATATCTACTTGGCACCGGGCGATAAATTTAATGCCAGAGACCTTAAAGATTCAAAAAATGCTTTGGGAAGAACAGGGTTCTTTGAAAAGGTAGATGTTGAAAGTCAAAGAATATCTGCGGATAAAATTAATTTACTTGTGAAAGTAAAAGAAACGTCTACCGGTACGATCTCTGCTGGTGGGGGATACGGAAGTTATGAAGGTTTGATGGTAAATGCTTCTATCTCTGATAGAAATTTCTTTGGATCAGGAATCAACACAACTTTAGGCTTTGAGATCTCGAAAGTTTCAACGAACTATAATCTTTCTTTTGTCAATCCAAAGGTTTGGGACAGTATGTACAGCTTCGGGGTCAGCGTGTATAAAAGAGATTATGAGTATATCGATTATACACAAGATCAACTGGGTGGATCCATGACATTCGGTCGTGAGTTCTATAGATACTTCAATGGTTCTTTAGGAATCGGATATGTAGATAACCAATCAAGTTATAATGAAGATTCAAACACTACTTTACTTAATAGCCTTCTGTATAATGATCAATATAAGAAGGCTTCAGTATTTACCACTATCAGTTTTGATAATACAGATGATTTTTATAATGCAAGAGAGGGAATGAGAGCAGTAGTGAATTTTGAGTATGCACAATTGGATGGGGATGATTACAATGCAACTTTTTATGATGGATATACAGATACATTCAAAACAAGTGCTAAAATAGGATTCTACTATGGATTGGAAGATTGGATCGATTATGATCTCATCCTGCGTCTTAAAGGAAGAGCAACCTATATCAATAGGGATGAAAATAAAAAGTTACCAATTGGAGAGAAACTCTTTATGGGGGGTATAGGTAGTGTAAGAGGGTATAATCCGTATTCTTTGGCCCCTAGATTAGAAAATGGAGATTTGGTCGGGGGAACCCAACGTGCTTCCGGAACTGTTGAAGCGAGTATTCCGTTATCTGAAGCAGCAAAAATGAGACTGGCATTTTTCTACGATTATGGTTATATAAGTAATGACGCTGATATTTTTGAAAGCAGCCCCATCCTTGAAAATGATATCACTAGGTCTTCAACAGGTGTGGTTCTAGAATGGCAGTCTGGATTCGGGCCGATCAATCTTGTATTTGCTTATCCTATTGATGATGAACCAGGTGATGATACAGCGGTATTTGAGTTTTCTATGGGTACGAGATTCTAATTTTACACCTCTTAACGGGCAAGGTGACCACTTTGCCTGTTAAAAATATAGTTTAAATCCCCAATATTTTATTTTCAGGCAGTGCACTTTCATCTTCTATAATAATAGCAAATGGAATAGGTTTCTTTAAAGCTTTTACTTTTTCTTTTGCCAGATATAGCGGTTTATCCGAATAGATACGCAGTGTTTTATTTTCATATTGGAAGGTGATATTTGCACTATTGGACGCTTCATGCAACAATACGGTGAGTGTATAGATAAAACTTAACCAGAGTATGGTTTCTTTTTGAGGGAGAAGGGGTTTATAATGTGCAAAGAGGGGTTTATCGAGAAGATCTTTCCCATGCATACGCAAGAGTGATGATATAAGCAATATCTGTTCATGTGTAAAACCATAGTTTAACTCATGCATCGCAATATAAAAAGCATGTTGATGTGATTTGTAAATGGTAAGTGTCTGTCCGATACTAGAGAGCTTTACCGCCCATAAAAGTTCTTTTTCATATTGTTTGTTGTCATTGATCTCTTTCTGGAATACACCATAGAGTGTTGAAGCAAGTTTAAGTTTTGTTTTTCGTTTTTTTTCTATGGTGACCAAAGGTTTAAACCTATCCAATAAGGAAACAATGCTTGGATTGACAGTACTTGGAAATTTCAGATTCTCATCTCTAAGAAGCTGTGACAGGAAGACCCCTTCTCGTACACCCACTGCACTTGAGATAACAGTTTTTGTACCTATATGGTCAAGTATTTCATTGAAGATCAGTGTACCTTCCCGTATCGTGTCGTAACGGTTCTTTTTTAAACCAAACTGTTTAAGGTTTTTTGCACTTGAAAGAGGAATGGCATCAAGATAGGCTTTATGTTTTTCCACACTATAGGTGAAAGCATGGAGTTTATCTAAAGGATACGCAACCTGCTTCATAATACCCTTAGAAAGGGTTCTAGCTGTTCCCCCTATACCGATGGCTAAATGATGTTTAAAATGTGAGGGAAGATGATCTAATTCAGCCTGTATATATGCTTTTGCTTTTTCATTGATGAGTGCAGGACTTAACCCTTTGTCAAAAAAGAGCTCTTTGAGTCTTACTGTACCAAGATTCAGTGAATAGGTATCTATGATTTGCCCATCTTTCATGAGTGTCATATCGGATGATCCTCCACCAATATCTATACTGATCCCTTCCTGTATAGGTAGAAGATTTACGGCTGCAATACCCCCATATTTTGCCTCTTTGTTACCATCAATGATCTTGATATAGAGCCCAAGTTCTTGTTGAATCCACTGGACAAACTCTTTTCCATTTGGTGCATCCCTAAGTGCGGATGTAGCCACACAAAGTGTTTTATTTGCTTGATATTTGTTTATGGTATGAAGGAAAGATTTTAAGGTAAGGTAGGCTCTTCTGATACCAATGGGTTGAAGATAACCCTTTTTTTCATAAGCACCTTCACCGATACGAACTTTGGATTTTTGTTCGCAGATAAGATGAAAGCCGTAGCGACTTGTTTTCTCAAAGATCACAAGTCTAGCAGAGTTCGAACCGATATCAATGATAGCGGTTCTTTTTGCCATGGATTAACTACTCTTCTTCTTGAAGCTTGTCATATTTGAATTTTAACTCTTCCACATTCTCAACATTATCAGGATCAGGGATAATGCAATCTACGGGACATACAGCGATACATTGCGGCTCATCAAAATGACCTACACACTCCGTACATCTATCTGGATCTATAATGTAAATTGGGTCATTCTCTTCAATTGCCTCATTAGGGCATTCTTCTCTACAAGCGTCACATGCGATACATTCGTCATCTATTACTAATGCCATGGGTTCCTCTGTATATGTTATTTATACGAGTTATAACCGAAGAAAGCTTATGCTTAAGTTAAATTATCTGTGAATTCATAATAAAATCTTACTTTGGTAGTTTTTTGCTAAAAGTGGGCAGGAATCACCCGCCGTTTTACCTGCCATTTTATAGCGAATTTTTGCGATAAGATCATAAAACAGATCACGTAATACTCTGGGTATGAGTTTCATTATTTTAGCAAGAATGAACCATAGACCACCCAATCGTTCGAGTGAAGAGATGGCAGCGTCACTTTTATAGAGTGTCTTTCCATTTTCTGTATAGAGTATGATACTGTCCATTCCCCTTGTATCGATATTCTTCTCTTTCATGGTCTCACCTTGAAGAGGGGCAAAGTTGAGCAGGTCATATTTGTCCCTTACCAAGACAAAACGAACCATAGCATGACAAAATGGACACGTTCCATCAAAAAAAAGAATTGCTTTAGTTTGAGGATAAGAAGTTTTGAACCACATAAGTAAGACGCCAAAAAGGTGTTATGGCCCTAAGGCTCAAGAGATCTTTTTAGGAAAACAAAATCTATATCCACGTCTTCTCACAGTTTCAATCGTCGTGATGTCTAGAGGTTTATCCATTTTTTGACGGATTTGATTGATCGCAACTTCAATGACATTGGGTGTTACCAGTTCCGGTTCTTCCCAGATGGCATCAAGCAATTGCTCTTTGGAAACGATCTGGTCTTTATGCATAGCTAAGTGTGTAAGGACTTCAAACGGTTTACCTTTGAGTTCTATCTCCTCACCCTGATAGATGATCTTTTCTTCTTCCGGGTTGATGATAAGGTCCTCTATCTCAATAATGTTAGAAACACCAAACCGCAGTTTTGCTTCGATACGTACCAGCAGAATATCATCATCAAGAGGCTTTCTTATAAAATCATCTGCACCAGAGCGAAGTGCTTGTATCTCACTCTCTTTGTCTTCACGCTCAGAGATAACAATGACAGATGTTTTATGTGCCTCGGCTTTAATCGTAGTGATAATATCTAGACTCTTCTGAGTCATTGCTGGCCAAGCAAGCAGTACCAGGTCGTAGTTTCTGATATCAAGATAATATTTTGCATCGCCAAGATTTTCAGCTACATCATTCTGGTAACCCTCTTCAGTTAATGTCTCTGAAAGGGTTTTACTAAGTGTCGCATCCTCTTCAATGATCAATATTCTCATAAGGGAACCTTTTTATCTTTAAGATTTATTTAATAATTATAACATAAAAAAAAGTGCTTTTTAAAAAAATTTTAAAAATTCCAAGTTTTACTTAAGGAAACTGTACATTGAGGTAGAATATCCGGTTTAGATATTTTGAGTGAAAGTGTTTGGAGTTGGGGATAACTGCTATAGAGGAGCTCTTTAAGTCCTATGAGAGCATTCTCTAAAAGTTCGTAGCGTTTCTCTTTAAGCGCGTTCTCTATCAGTAGCACCATATCTGCATAATCGATGAATTCATTATCATTGTAATCATAAGATGCTTCAAGGTTAATAATGACCTGTTGTGGTCTGTCACGTTCAAAGTCGAGTAAACCGATGATAACATCAAAGGTTAGATCTTCTATATGAATGGTCATTTTAGACTTTGCCTTCTTCTTTGTTGAACATTCTTACAATATTTGGAATATGTTTATAGAAGATGATAAACGAGATGATCCAAATAGGCGCATGTGAACCAATACCAGGTACCTCAGGATAGAGGACATAAGAGGCTATGATGAAAGCCACAAGGCCTATCAGTGAAGAGAGTGATGAAATTTTTAATCCTTTTGCTGCACCTAGCCACACAACAATAGCTATAAGTGCAGGAATAGGCATCATGATGAGCAGTACACCAAACCCTGTAGCAACCCCTTTTCCTCCTTCAAAAAATAAAAATGCTGAAAAGCAGTGACCTACTACAGCCAGTACGGCTATGGTCCAAAGTACACTTTCTGGAGCCCCGAGCATCATCGCTACAAGTATGACAAGAACACCTTTGATCGCATCTAAAAAGAGGGTGATGGCACCTAGTTTTTTTGCAAGTTTCGGGTCTTGCTCCTTTACAACACGAAGTACATTGGTCGCACCGATATTCCCGCTACCTGCTTCTTTAATGTCAACCCCGGCAAACTTTTTCGCCAGTAGATATCCAAAAGGAATTCCGGCTATAAGGTAGGCTGCAAGATAGAGTAAAATATTCTGATTGGTTAAAAAGTCCATGATCTGTCCACAATTAAAATTTATACTGCACTTAGTTGGAAAATGGTATAAGTGCTTGAATAGTGCAATTTTATCCGAATTTTGATAAAATAGCCAGATTATTGAGACGATTCAATTCGTGAAGGATATAAATTGAGTATTGATTACAAAGCTGAAATTAACAGGCTGAAAAAAGAATTGGATGTAACAGTCGTTGCACACTATTATCAGCGTGATGAAGTATTTGAAATGGCCGATATCATAGGAGACAGTCTTGAACTGGCACGTCGATGTAAGGCAGATACAAATCCTTGGGTCGTGTTTTGCGGTGTTGGGTTTATGGGACAAAGTGTAAAAGTCATTGCACCTGAAAAGCGTGTATTGATGCCAAAGATCGCATGTTGTGCCATGGCGCGTATGATGGATGGTTCTTACTTTGAAGAGTCTGTACAGTATATGGTCGATAGAGGTATCGCCAAAGAGAATATCTTGCCTATTACCTATATCAACTCTGATGCTTCGGTTAAGGCAAAAGTAGGGGAGATGGGCGGACTGGTCTGTACTTCATCCAATGCGTTCAAGATCATTGAAAAAGGTTTAGAGAGCGGAAAGAAGATCCTCTTTGTTCCAGACAGATGTTTGGGACAGAACTTTGCGATACAGATGGGATTGAAGTCTTGTGTGATCGGCGTAGAAGAAGATGGAAAAGCGTGTGATCCGAATGAAGCAGATATCATCTGTTTTAATGGTTTCTGTTCTGTACATCAACTCTTTACTGTAGATGACATAGCGTTTTACCGTAACAAATATCCTGATATCAAAATAGCGGTGCACCCTGAATGTGACCCAAGTGTAGTTCTCGCAGCAGATTTCTCTGGTTCTACATCTCAGCTTATCAAATATGTCAATGACCTCGACCCCGAACAAAAAGTGGCTATTGGGACAGAGTATAATCTTGTGAATAGAATGAGAAAAGGCAATACCTATGTGCTCTCTTCTACAAAACCTGAGTGTCCTACGATGAATGAAACGACATTGGAAGATCTCTATAATACACTAAAGTCCATAGAAGATGATCAGCCTATCAATGAGATCGTAGTGGATCCTCATACCATAGAGTATGCAAACTTGGCATTAGAACGTATGTTGGCGATAAAATAATGTTAAAAGAGACATTTTTAAAGGCTTTAATCGCTGAGGATCTTGGACGTGGAGATCTCTTCTCACGTATCAGTACAGGTAAACCCATACAGGCATATATCATTGCCAAGAGTGATGGGGTGTTTGCAGGAGAAGAGTATGTTGAAGCTTTCGCAAAGATGTATGATCTGTCACTGGAATGGAAAGTATCTGACGGCAGTCGTTTCAAGAAAGGTGAAAAGCTTCTTTTTATCGCCGGAGATTCAAAAACCATCCTCTCTTTAGAGCGGTCTATTTTAGATATCGTACTTCATGCAAGTTCCATCGCGACATTGACGGCTCAATATGTCGATGCCATCAAAGATACAGGTGTAAAGTTACTGGATACAAGAAAAACAAGACCGCTGCTTCGTGAATTTGAGAAATATGCAGTGCGTTGCGGTGGAGGGATCAACCATCGAATGGGACTGGATGATTGTCTTATGCTAAAAGACACACATCTGCAGACCATAGATGACTTGGATACATTTATGAAAGAAGTACGTCAGAAAATTCCATTTACTGCGATGGTTGAGATAGAGTGTGAGAGCCTTGCGATGGCTAAAAAAGCGATGGAAGCCGGTGCAGATATCGTCATGTGTGACAATATGTCTATAGAAGAGACTAAAGAAGTAGTAACATATAGAAATGAAAACTATCCCCATATTCTACTTGAAGCCAGCGGTAATGTCACCCTTCAAACCATCGAAAAAATTGCAAGTACAGGGGTGGATGCCATTAGCTCAGGAGCGATCATACATCAAGCAAATTGGATAGATCTCTCTATGAAGGTGGAGTCGTAATAATCTGTTAACACTCTTCGTATATAATGCGGGCTGCGTCAAGTAAATGATGAAAGAACTATATGATGATTGAGACTCTCCCTTATGAGGAAGTGAAAAATAAAATAGCAAATGCCAATGCTATTACGATACTTTCCCATCTCAACCCAGATGCCGATACTTTGGGTACGGCATTGGGTATCTATGCTTTGCTGAGTCAAGATAAAAAGGTAAAAGTTGAAGTGGTCAATGCTTCTACGGACCTGCCTCGTCATCTTGATTTTATGCCAAACTTTCAAAAGATCAAACACCACATGGATTATGCAGATAGTTTGATCTTTACATGTGATTGTGGCAGTGTAGATAGATTAGGGTTTGATCTGACAGATAGAGACATTATCAATATCGATCATCATCGCAGCAATACACGCTATGGGACGATTAATGTGATTAATGCAGATCATGCGTCTGCATCACAGGTGGCATATGCACTGTTCAGAGAACTTTATTCTATAGATAAAGATACAGCAACATGTTTTTATACGGCATTGCTCTCTGATACGAGATATTTTACAACGACTTCAATGAACGAAGAGGTGTTCAATGTAGCTAGAGATTTGGTTAAAGCAGGAGCGGTACCCAATGATATAGCCTATCATTTTACACAGAGACGACCCTTGAGTTCGTTGCGTATTTTAGAAAAGGCCTTATCTTCCTTATCGTTATATCATGATGCGAAGATCGCTACACTTATGGTAACAAAAAAGGATATAGAAGCGACAGGTGCTTTGGTACCTGACATGGAAGGTATTGTAGATTATGGCAGGTCCCTTGCTACGGTTGAAGTGGCTCTGTTTGCCATGGAATTAGATAGTGGTATACGGATCTCTTTGCGCAGTAAGAAAGCAGATGTATCCAAAGTGGCGATGGCTTTTGATGGTGGCGGACATAAGGTTGCAGCAGGTTTTACTTTAACACAATTTGGATTACAAGAAAGTATAGATACAATTTTAAAAAAGATAGAAGAATTAGGAATAATAGATGAGAAATAGAAGTGCAAAAAGAGGTGGCGGTGGCGGTAAGATATTAGCAGTATTGTTACTCATAGGGTTGATTGCTGGAGCAGGCTATGTCTATACAGCACCTGAATTTGAAAAAGAAGTACCCACGGTGCAGAGTGAACAAAATCTGTTTTGGAATCGTAAAGATCCGTTTAAAGTCCAACTTGCTGATAATGAAGGATTGAAGAGTTTTGAGCTTATCTTGAGTGATGGTCAAAACAGTCTGATCATAGGACAAGGGATATTTGAGGAGAAAATAAAAGAACAAACACTTTTAGTCAAGTACCCTACAAGTAAGACACTCGATCCAAAGGCGACAAAGTTAAAATTAAAAGTCACAGTGAATGACAGCAGTTTATGGAATTTTGGACAGGGTAACAAGAGTGAAAAGGTCATTGATATCAATGTGGATTATAAAAGACCGAATGTAAATGTACTTGCCAACTCATATAGTATTACACAGGGTGGAAGTGCCTTGGTCGTATTTCAGGCAGAAGATGAGAACTTAGATATGCTCTATGTACAAGTAGGTGAAGAGAAGTTCAAAGCACAGCCTTATAAAAAAGAGGGATACTATGCAGCACTTATTGCATGGCCCTTTACGAAAGAAGCGTTTAAAGCGAATGTAGTTGCAATTGATGCTGCTAAGAATAAGCGTGTTGCCGAGATACCATTCTATGTAAAAAATCATCAGTATAAAGTGTCATGGATCAAAGCCAAAGACAAATTCATAGATGGAAAGATCACAGACCTGGCATCAAGCGACCCTGAATATGCGACTATAGATGATAGACTTGAAAAATTAAAGGCGATCAATGAAACGATGCGTTTGAAAAATGAAGCGTTGATCCATAATTTAAGTAAGGAAGTCTCTTCAGATATTTTAGAAAATTGGAAAATCAAAAAATTCTATCCGCTTAGAAATGGACAAAAAGTTGCCAGCTATGGTGATGAAAGACACTACTATTATGGAGATAAAGAGAATGTAGTGTCACACTCCTATCATGTAGGATATGATCTTGCAAGTACAAAAATGGCAACGATCAAAACATCCAACCCAGGTAAAGTGGTCTATGCCAATGAAAATGGGATCTATGGCAATATGCCTATGATAGACCATGGTTTGGGGCTCTATTCACTCTATGGGCACTGTTCGCAATTGTTGGTGAATGAAGGCGATGAAGTAAAGACAGGTGATGCCATCGCAAAAACAGGTGTTACAGGACTTGCACTTGGGGATCATTTACATTTTGGTGTCTTGGTTCAGGGCGTAGAAGTCAGACCTGTCGAATGGTTTGACCAAGAGTGGATCCGAAAAAATATCGATGATATATTTAAGGCAGCAGATAAGATCATCGCAGGGAAATAGCTTAAATATTATACACTAAGCTATACTTTTTGCAATAATTATTATATTATAGTATAATACAAACAATTAAAATTGAAGAAAGGAGAGCGGTATGCAACAAAGAACACTGAAAAAACCAGTTGAAGTTGTAGGTATCGGTTTACATAAAGGTGAACCTATCAAGTTAAGACTTGAACCACTTGATGTGGATGCCGGGATCATGTTCTATCGTGAAGATCTTGCGATGAGCATACCGCTTTCTCCTGACTCAGTGATAGATACCCGTATGGCTACGGTGATAGGAAATGAAAAAGGGTATATCTCTACGATAGAGCATTTTCTCTCTTCTGTGTATGCCTATGGTATAGACAATATGCGTGTCATAGTTGATGGTAATGAGATGCCGATCATGGATGGTTCATCTATCTCTTTTTGTCTTTTACTGGAAGAAGCAGGTATTGAAGAGCAAGATGCGCCAAAGAAGATCATACGTGTAAAAAAGCCAGTTGAGGTGCAGGAGGGTGATAAGTTCGTTCGCCTATTGCCTCATGAGAATGCACAATTTGATTTTCGTATCAAGTTCGACCACCCTGTGATAGGGGATCAGCAAGAGCGTTTTGATTTCAGTACGGAAAATTTTGTTGAAGAGATCGCAAGAGCAAGAACATTTGGATTTGCTAAAGACATACAGTATCTTCAAAGTCAAAACCTTGCACTTGGAGCAACACTCCAAAATGCCATAGGACTTGATGACCACAAAGTCCTTAACCCTGAAGGGTTACGTTTTGAAAATGAGTTTGCAAGACATAAGATCTTAGATGCTATGGGAGACATGATGGTCTCTGGGCATAATATTCTGGCGAAATATGAATCATTTGCAGGAAGCCATGATCTCAATTATAAACTGACATCAAAATTGCTCTCTGACAGTAAAAACTATGATCTTGTAGCAGTTGAAGAGTTGCAAAGTAGGACCTTTGCAAAAAGCTTTGCCTAAATCATACGAACTTCTCATCATCTCCATCTCCTCACCTCTTTTGATAGGTATCTATGAAGAGGGTGAACTTATCCAAACGATAAGCAGTGAATCTAAAACCTCTGAGGTGCTGTTGCCCTTGATCAAAGAGTGCTTAGACAGATATGATATCTCTACAATGATATATACAAGAGGTCCCGGTTCCTATATGGCTATAAAACTCACTTATATCATGCTCAAAACGATAGAAATTATGCGAGGGATCAAGTGTGTAGGATGTAGTGGTTTTGCCTTAAATGGAGGAGAACCTATTAAAGCAATAGGAAACCTTTATTTTATCAAGGAAAAAGAGACTATAATGACAAAAAAATATGAACAGCCAGTCAATGTAAAGTTTACATTACCTCAGAGTATTCATGATCTTGAATTAGATGAAGAATCAACACCTGACTATATGATTCCAGCTGTCTAGCTACATGTTCATGTAACTAGATAAGCTGAAGTGCCCGGAGAAAAAGCCCTTGGGTATGACAGAGCGGTCAGCATAGTTTTTGGAGTTTTACTCTAAAAGCGTTCAAAATAAGGACAATGATGTTTATAAGCGTACCCGCAACCTCTGCAAACTTAGGCCCAGGATTTGACACTTTAGGTCTTGCAGTGGATCTGAGAAATGAAATTACGATCACACCTTCAAAATTTTTAAGCATCTCAACACATGGAGAAGGATCGGACAATCCCAAGATAAAGAAGAATTCTCTTTTTTTAAGTATTTTTAATGAAAACTATAAGAGACTTACTGGCAGGGAAGATAATTTCAGATTTGAGTTTCAGAATCGTATTCCTATTTCAAGAGGACTAGGAAGTTCTTCAGCTGTGATCGTTGCTGCATTGAGCGGAGCATATACAGCAGCAGGTAAAAAATACAATAAAAGAGAGATACTCAACAATGCACTGCGTTATGAACATCACCCAGACAATATCACCCCGGCAGTTATGGGTGGTTTTAATGTCGCTTGTGTAGAAGGCGACAGGGTTTACAGTAAAAAAAGACGTATGCCTGAGTATTTGAAAGCGGTTGTGGTCGTGCCTAACCGTACTATCTCTACAGCAAAATCCCGTACGGTACTGCCTAAAATGTATAGAAAAGAAGAGACAGTCTATTCACTTTCACGCTCCTCTTACATGACAGCACTTTTCATGAGTGAGTCATGGGATCTTTTACGCATAGCCTCTAAAGATAAACTTCATCAGGCCAGACGTATGAAGATGATGCCGGAACTGTTTGATGTACAGAAACTGGCACTTAAAAATGGAGCACTGATGAGTACACTCTCAGGTTCAGGCTCCACATTTTTCAATCTTGCATACGATAAAGATGCAGATAAAATAGCACAGGCATTGCAAGCACGTTTTCCTCAATTTAGGGTTTTTATTCTCTCTTTAGACAATAATGGTGTCTTCACCAAAAGTTAAGCTGTACGCTTAATCTCTTTTTAGGTATAATACGCATGAAAAAATCACAGCCAACACGTATGTGTATCGCTTGCCGATGTAGACATCCTCAAAATACTTTGATTCGATTAAAACAAGAGGATATAGAGGTAGTAGCATTTGATGGTAAGGGAAGAAGTTTTTACCTGTGTGATATTTGTGTTAAGAATGAAAAAAAAATCAAAGGCTTAGTGAAGCGTTTTAAACAAGATGAAGAACGATTTACTAAGCTATTGAAAGAGTTGGCCACAGATGTCAGCCAATGCAGTTAGTTGCATTATATTAAAGGAGTTAATTAAGAATGGATAAAGTTAAAATCCAAGAGATAGCAGATGAAGCGGGATTGTCGAACGCGGATCTGTTAGACAAAGCCAAAGAGTTAGGTTTTGATGTGAAAGCAGCCAACAGTACTATCAGTATGGAAAACGCCGGTATTCTGGTAGATTATGCAATTAGCGGAACATTACCTAAAGGCTTTAAGAAACCTGGCAGCAAATCTAAGATCACTGTTGTTAAGAAAAAAGCAGAAGAGAAGCAAGAAGAAACGCCAAAAGTGGAAACTCCTGCTGTTGAAGAACAAGAAGTTGAAAGCAAGACAGAGACTTCAGAAGCAGTAGAAGAAAAGCGTGTTGAAGAAGCGAAACCAGAAGTGACTGAAGAGATCGTTGAAAAAAAACCTGCACCTAAAGAGGTAAAAAAGCGTAAGGGTATCTCTGTAGTAAGTAAGACAACAGAACCTGAAGCGCCTACTCCTAGTGATGAGACTACACCAAAAAGAAAAACACTTTCTCGTGGTGGGATCAAGATCGTTAGAAAAGCGAAACCAGCACCGGTAAGAGCTTCAACGAAGATCTCTATGGGTGATCAAACACCCTATGTGGCAAAAAAGAAACCTAAGAAGGTAGCTGAAGCCAGAGACTCCGGTAAGAAGATAGATATTTTCAACCATGACAGTATGAGTGGTGAGATCGATAGCGGTTTTGGTGAAGAAGAAGTAGTACTTTTAGATTTCTCTGATAAAAATATCTATGAAGATATGATGCGTCAAGAGCAAAAACGTAAAGAAGAAGCGAAGAAAAGAGAAGCTGCAAGCGGAGGACCGGTCAAAGGCAGAAATGCATTCCGTCCTCAACAGAAACGTTCACTTAAACGTGGTGGTAAGCGTAAGAAATATGAAAAAGTAGAAAATACAGAAGTCGTTACCTCAGTCGAGATACCTGAAAATGTACGGGTCTATGAATTCGCTGAAAAAGTAAACCGTTCTGTGGGTGAAGTGATCGGTGTACTTTTCGCGCTTGGTATGATGGTGACCAAAAATGACTTCTTAAGTAAAGATGAAATTGAAATTCTTGCTGAAGAGTTTGAAGTTGAAGTGACGACGGTCAACCCATTGGATGAACTTGATATTGCAGATACTGATGAAGAAGAGGATGAAGCAAATCTCCAAGAGAGACCACCTGTGATCACGATCATGGGACACGTTGACCACGGTAAGACATCACTTCTTGATAGAATTCGTACTTCAAAAGTAGCAGATAAAGAAGCAGGTGGTATCACACAACACGTAGGTGCGTACCAAGTAGAAAAAAATGGTAAGAAAATTACTTTTGTTGATACCCCGGGTCACGAAGCATTTACAGAGATGCGTTCACGTGGGGCACAGGCAACGGATATTGTTATTATCGTTGTTGCTGCAGATGATGGTGTAATGCCACAGACAAAAGAAGCGATCGCTCATACGAAGGCAGCAGATGTACCTCTCATCGTTGCGATCAATAAAATGGATAAAGAGAGTGCAAACCCTGACAATGTGAAGGCCCAACTTTCTGAGATAGGTGTCATGGCAACAGATTGGGGTGGAGAGTATGAGTTTGTTCCTGTATCTGCACACTCTGGAATGGGTATCGATGACCTGCTTGAGACGATTCTTTTACAAGCCGAAGTGATGGAGCTCAAAGCGAACCCAGACAGAAAAGCAAAAGCGGTTGTCGTTGAGAGTTCAGTTGAAAAAGGGTTTGGACCAGTTGCGAATGTGATCATTAAAAATGGTACATTGCGTGTAGGTGACAATGTGATCGTAGGTAAAACATACGGACGTATCAAAGCGATAAAGCTTGATGACGGAAGCAACACCAAAGAGATCGGACCAAGTACACCAGCAGCGATCGTAGGACTGAACGAAGTACCTGGAGCAGGTGATGAGCTTATCGTAATGGATACAGATAAAGAGGTACGTGAACTCGCAGAGAAAAGAGCTGAATATGACAGGGCAAAAGAACTCTCTAAGAGTACGAAAGCATCACTTGATGATCTTTCTGCACTTATTGCAGAGGGTCAGCTCAAGTCACTTCCTGTCATTATCAAGGCAGATGTTCAAGGTTCCCTTGAAGCGATCAAAGGCAGCTTAGAGAAGCTTAGAAATGAAGAGGTAAAAGTCAATATCATACATGAAGGTGTAGGTGGTGTGACAGAGAGTGATCTGACACTTGCTGATGCTTCAGAACATGCTGTTGTACTTGGATTTAATGTCCGTCCAACAGGCGCAGTGAAGAAAAAATCAAAAGAGTTAGGGATAGAGATACGTACATACTCGATCATCTATGATCTTCTTGATGATGTGAAAGCACTCCTAGGTGGTATGATGAGTCCTGTGATCTCTGAAGAAGTCACTGGACAAGCAGATGTTCGTGAGACATTTGTTGTTGGTAAAGTCGGTACTATTGCCGGTTGTAAGGTTTCTGATGGGGTTATCACAAGAAACTCTAAAGCAAGACTTATACGTGACGGTGTTGTAGTATATGAAAGTACGATCTCTTCACTTAAGCGTTTCAATGAAGATGCAAAAGAAGTGAAGAACGGTTATGAGTGTGGTATCATGCTTGAAAACTTTAACGACATTAAAGAGGGTGATGTGATCGAAACCTTTAAAGATGTTGAAGAGCAAGTTACATTATAGGACGCAATTTGAGCAAAGCCCAAATCACTACGTTGACACTGAGTCCTCTTACGACTCTGCATTTAGTGCCTCGCTTGCACTGCAATTTAGTTGCTTGTCAGCAGAGTGCTCATGTGACTAGTCACATTTTAGGAAAGGTTCTAATATGACTCAAGAAGAGATCAAACGTCATAGAGTAGAGTCAGTACTCAAAGAGATCATTCCTGAAGCACTGGGAAGCCTGGACGATGAGCGCATCAACGGACTTACCGTCACTGATGTGGTTTGTTCTAAAGGAAGATCTGACGCAAAGGTCTATCTTGATACTTCATTTTTGAATGAAAAAGAGCAGAATGAAGCATTAAGACAGTTGCGGACAGTGGCTGGATATATACAAAACCATTGCAAACAAAGTGAAGGGTGGTTCAAAGCGCCACGCTTTACATTTGAATTTGACCATCAGTTGGAAAAAGTAAGCCGAATGGAAGACCTTTTCAAGCAAATTGCAACGAGAAAGTCAAATGATGAGGAGTCTAACGATGAATCTTGAAACACAAATTGCTAAGATCATTGAAGCCAATGGCGCAGCTTTATATGATATAGAGATAGTGACTGAATTTGAAGAGACGATCTTTCGTGTATTAGTGACAAAAGTGGGCGGGGTAGACCTTGATCTATGTGCTACGATCTCTCATGAACTATCCCCTTTTTTAGATGTTCATCCTCCTATGAGTCAAAAGTACCGTTTGGAGATCAGTTCTCCGGGTATAGAGAGAAAACTTACCAAACCAGTGCACTTTAAAAATGCTATCGGTGAAAAAGTGAAGCTCAAGATCACAGGTGGAGATAAACTCAAAGGGACACTGAAAAGTGCCGATAATGATGGTATCGTTGTTGAAACAAAGCAGGGTGATGAGCGCTTTGAATATGGAGCATTAGGTACAGCAAAAACCTATTTTGACTGGAACTAAAGAAACTTTATAAAGTAAGGAGAAGTTGCTATGAGAGACGAATTTTATATGCAGCTTGCTCTAGACAAAGCTTGGGAATACCAAGCTTTAACCTATCCTAATCCTGCAGTCGGTGCAGTAGTTACACACAACGGCAATATTTTAGCCATAGAAGCGCATCAAAAAGCAGGTACTTCTCATGCAGAAGTGTTGGCTTTACTCTCAGCCTATGAAACACTTTCAAACACACAGATAGATTTTGATCCTGGAGAGGCTAAAAAAGCACATACTTTTCTGTTAGCCCTCCCCAAAGACTTTTTTAGTGACTGCACTATTTATGTCACATTGGAACCTTGTTCACATGAAGGTAAAACCCCCTCTTGTGCCTCCTTATTACACGCTTTAGCATTAGATAGAGTAGTGATAGGTATCCCTGATCCTATTGAAGGACATGATGGCGGTATGAAACAATTAAAAAATGTAAGTTTGGGTGTACTGGAAGAGGCGTGCCAAGATCTGATAGAGCCTTTCTTGATCTGGCAAAAGAGAGCCTTTGTCCTCTTTAAACTGGCACAAACTACAAATGGACGTATCGGTGGAGGTTACTTAAGTTCTAAAGCTTCTTTGACCCATGTCCATCAACTTAGAGAAGTATGTGATACTTTGCTTATAGGCGGTAACACAGTTAGGGAAGATAGACCTACTTTGGATTGTCGATTTATTCAAGCCCAAGCACCCGATATAAATATCTATGCAAGAGAAGATGATTTTGACAGGGATATCCCACTTTTCAGCATTGAAAACAGGGATGTTGAGATCATAAACAGATTGGATTTTCTAGAGCATCCTTCATTTGTACTGGTAGAGGGTGGTGAAGGCATGCTAAAAGCACTCAAAGAGAAGATAGACTGGATGCTTATTTACCAAACACCTAAGCTCTCTACGAATAATTTAACCTATAATACAACAATGAATTTACATTTTCTACATCAAGAGAAAAAAGAGAGAGATCTGATGATATGGAGCAGACAAATTGGGCATTGAAAAATTAACAAATAAAGAAGAAAAACAAGAAAAAATTGTCACGATGTTTGATGATATTGCATCAACCTATGACCTAGCTAACAGGGTATTAAGTTTTGGAATAGATATCCAGTGGCGTAAAAAAGGGTGTGATAAGGCATTTGAAGTATTGGGTAAAAAAGAGTTAACACAAGTCACTGATGTCGCTACAGGAACTGGTGACCTGCTAATTTACTGGGAAGAGCAAGCTAAGAAGAATGGTGTAAATATTGAAAAGTATGTAGGTATTGATCCTTCTGTAGGTATGCTTGAGGTAGCGAAAGGAAAAGTGGATTTTGCAGAATTCATAGAAGGTAAAGCGCAGAAGCTCCCTATGGCAGATGAAAGTACAGATGTCATTTCCATCTCTTATGGTATTCGAAATGTAGTTGACAGGGTAGAAGCCCTGCAAGAGTTCAACCGCGCATTAAAGCCAAATGGTATTGTCATGATCTTGGAATTTACAAAACAAGACAGAAGTGGCGTGGTTGATAAGGTGGTTGATTTTGGTATGAAAAAGGTACTGCCGCGTGTAGGTGGACTTATCTCCAAAAATTATGAAGCATATAAATACCTTCCAGAATCGATAGAAGAGTTCTTGACTACAGAGATGTTGGCTAAAGAGTTGGAAGAAGCCGGATTTGAGATGAAGTATGTCAAATCTTTCTCTATGGGGATCTCTACCCTGCTAGTAGCACAAAAAATCTAACTAAAAGACAAAGATAAAAGGAGTTCCATGAGTCAGTCGATGATGAGTGTCTCCTCACTCAATACCAAGATAAAATCACTGCTTGAAGCAACCTTCATGCATATTCTTGTCGAAGGTGAAGTGGCTTCAGTCACCTATCATACTTCAGGCCATATATACTTTTCCATAAAAGATCAGCAGAGCAGCATCAAATGTGTGATGTGGCGTTCCTCTGTTTCAAAATTGAAATTCCGTATAGAAAAAGGAATGCATATTGTTATAGAGGGTTCAGTAGGAGTATATACACCTAGAGGTGAATATCAATTCTATGCAGTACATATTGAACCCTATGGAAAAGGTGCTTTGGCACTGGCCTATGAACAGCTTAAAGAGCGTCTTAAAGGGAAAGGTTATTTTGATGCACAAAGAAAAAAAGCCATCCCTAAACATATTCAAAAAATTGCTTTGGTCACAGCCAAAGAGAGTGCGGCTTTACATGATATGTTAAAAATTATTGAACAGCGTTGGCCTTTGCTTGAAGTCGTGATCGTAGATACATTGGTACAAGGAGATCCAGCAGCTGAGCAGATAGCCAATGCCTTACGATATGCAGATGGGTTAGAGGCGGATGTAGTCGTTGTTGGACGTGGTGGTGGAAGTACAGAAGATCTATGGAGTTTCAATGAGGAAGTTGTTGCAGATGCCATTTTTGCTATGCAAACACCCGTAGTGAGTGCAGTAGGGCATGAAGTAGATGTGATGATCAGTGACCTTGTTGCGGACTTACGCGCACCAACACCTAGTGCAGCGATGGAGATGATCCTTCCTGATATGAGAGAAATACTCTATACTTTAGCGGAGATCAGTGAACGTTTTACCTATGCAATGAATCAAAAATTACATCATCTTGTACGTGAACTCAGACATACAGAAGAGATACTGCTGAGAAGTGCACCCACAAGACAATTAAAAGAGACGCAGATAGAGTTTAAGCGTTTGGAAGATGAATTTAAGAGGGTGATAGGCTATAAATTAGAGCGTTTTTCTTCTTCTTTACCTGAAATGTATAAAAACTATAGGCAAAATATGCTCTTTATATTGGAACAAAAGAGCCAATATTTGGAGTATATAAGTAAGAAATTAACGATGAATGATCCCAAGTTGCAGTGCCGTAAAGGATGGGGACAAACGTCTATAGAAGGAAAGAGTGTAGAACTCAGTGCACTCAAAGTCGATCAAAAATTTATCATTGAAGATGCCTCAACAAGAGTAGAAGCTTTATGTTTAAGTAAAACATGAGTTTGAATGTTGGTATAATATAATCTACTTTAATACCTATAAGGTTGAAATATGAATACTGTGTTGGAAAAATTTGGGCATATCACCAGTCAATTGACAGTAGAGCAGTATGTATTGATCTGTATCTTTGTTTTATTTTTTATCTTTTTGCTTTATATTTATTCTCTTAGGCAAACAAAAAAGAAATTACAGGTAACACTTGACAATAATATCAAGGTCTTTCAAAAAGCATTTGATATATCTGATGATGCGATCTTAATACTCTCAGATAAAAACCAAGTAGTATATGCCAATAATACGCTCGCCAGACTACTTCAATTACATCCTAATTTTTTATCAAAAATACTGAAGACAGAAGTACAGATAAAAGTAAAAAAGGATTGGATAGGATTAGATACATTTATAGAAGAAAATCGTATGGGTGCTAAAGAGAAAGTGCGTTCTTACCCACGATCTCTCTTGAAAATTTCAAAAAATGATGAAATACCCGTGAATGTATACTTAGATACGGTAGTCATAGGAATGCCTAATGATATCTTATGTGATGTGATCACGATACAGGATCTAAGTAAAGACAAAGAACTTTCAAGTGCACATTTTAGACATCAGCTTACTGATTTACCCAATCAGCTGCAAGTCTATCATGATCTTCCGGCATTTTTTTCCAAAGTACATTTGGAAAAAAATAAATTGGCATTAATACTGATGCATATAGATAATTTTTCAATGTTAAGGTCTATCATAGGACACGAACAAGCCAATGATGTACTCAAAAAGTTTGCGAGCTATTTGCAAACATTAAGTACAAATTTTAATATATCTGTTTATCACACTTTTGATAACCACTTTTTGCTGACGGTGACAAACTTACACTCTACAGAAGAGGTAAGCACATTTGTAGAAGACATCCAAAAGAAATTGGCATCTTTCTATAAGATAGAAGATGTCAATTTACACTTAACTGTCTCAGCTGGTATAGCCATATACCCTGACAGTGGAAATGTGCGTAAAATACTTGATAATGCCTATAAGGCATTGTCCATAGCTGAAAAAGAGGGTGAAGGTAAGATCCATATATTCATACCTGAAAAATTCGATGCCAATTATGATGAGTTAAAATTGCATAGTGATATGCAAGGTGCATTGAGCAATGGTGAATTTGAAGTCTATTACCAGCCTGTTATCAAAGTAGAAAATGAAGAAGTGGTTGGGGCAGAAGCCCTTATCCGGTGGAAACATCCCCAATATGGTTTGATCCCGCCGGATGTATTTATCTCTTTAATGGAAAAAACAGGATTTATCATTAAGTTAGGTCAATATGTGCTTGATGAGGTACTGAAACAGCAAAAGCGTTGGGAATTGTTTAAATTCAAGCAGATAGAGGTTTCTATAAACGTTTCAATGGTAGAGATCAATACCGGTGAATTTGTTCATCATGTAGAAAGGCAACTTGCAGAACATCAAGTGAATCCTGAACTCATTAAATTTGAAATTACTGAAGGTATAGCCATGATCAATGAAGCTACAACAGTAAAAGACTTTCTTGCCTTAAAAAAGTTGGGTGTAGGTATTTCATTGGATGATTTTGGTACAGGGTATACCTCTTTTGGATATTTAAAAAAGTTCCCGGCAGATAATTTAAAGATCGATAAAAGTCTGGTAGATTATATTTTAACGAATGAAGAGGATCAAAGAATCGTAAAAGCGATCATAGAACTTGCACACACGATGGGTATGGCAATCGTTGTTGAAGGTATTGAAAACAGAGAAATGGTAGATATGATAGCTTCTTATGGGTGTGATTATATGCAAGGGTATTACTTTTCCAAACCTTTACCGGTATTTGAATTTCAAAAATTACTTAGATAGATATCCAACTGGAATGTAATGAGAACATCGTTCTTAATATGGGTATGATATAATTATTCTAATAACAAGGTGGTGGGAATGAAAGAAGAGTATGGACTGATAGCTGTAGTACTTGTCTCAGCCGTAGGATTTATCTATCTGTTGTTACTGTTATGGAAACAAAAAAAACAACTTCATATTGCAGATAATAGAGTTGAAATGTTCCAAAAAACATTTGATGTCTCCCAAGACCCTACATTGATCCTCTCAGATACAAATGATATTTTGTATGCTAACCCTGCTATGGTACAACTCTTTAAATTAAAGCGGGATTTCCTTATACACAAACTTTCACCTATGCCACAGATCAAGATCAAAGAGAGTTGGCAAGCATTAGATACGATCATAAAAGAAAATGAAAGTAAGTTTAAAGAACAAAGCCTATTTTTTCCTCAAGTCCATTTAAAATTTGAATATGAAGAAGGTCTACCCGTTAATTTACATATGCAAAGAATGTTACCGCTAAATAAGGAGACGAAATGGCACTATATCATCTCTATACAGGATCTACGTAAAGAGTATGCACAGTCTAAAGCTAAACATCTCCATCCGATCACGCAAATGCCAACAGAAATGCAAGCATTGCATGATGTGCCTGCACTTTATTCAAAAATACATTTAGACAACACTAAAGTGGCACTGGTGCTTTTACACTTGGATAATCTTAATATGCTAAGAGCGATTGTCGGGTATGAACAGGCCAATAAAATCCTTCTCAAATTTACACACTATTTAAAGAACATTCAGACCGACCTGGAAGTATCTGCATATCATACTTTCGGTAATAATTTTTTATTGAGCATCTCAAATATTAATTCCTCACTAGGTGTTATTTCCTTAGTAGAAGAGATACAAGAACAGGTAGCTTCCTTATATAAGATGAATGAAGTCAGACTGCATTTGACCATGTCGGCCGGTATCAGTATTTATCCTGACAGCGGTACATCCCGAAGTTTGCTTGATAATGCCTATAAAGCTTTATTTGAGGCAGAAAAAAGTGGAGAGGGTAGGATTCATATTTATATACCGGATGAAGATAAAGTGGATTATGATGAGTTTTCTCTTCATAATGAAATGTACAGTGCAATGAAAAGAGATGAATTTGAAGTCTATTATCAGCCCGTGTATGATGCCAGAACACAGACAATGGTCTCTGCAGAGGCATTGGTCCGATGGGTACATCCGGAGCATGGGATTATTACACCGGATGTCTTTATCCCGCTCATGGAAAAAACCGGATTCATCATAGAGTTGGGACATTTTGTTTTAGAAGAGGTTTTAAAACAACAAAAACGTTGGGAACTCTTTAAATTTAAACAGGTTCCCATATCGATCAATATTGCCTCGATTGAATTAAAAACAGAAGCGTTTGTAGAGAATGTGGAAAAGCAATTAGCGTATCATAAAATTTATCCTGAACTTATTCGTTTTGAGATCACTGAGAATGATCCAATACTCAATGAGGGCAGTATGAAGAAATACATTGTCAAATTAAAAAGATTGGGTGTAGGTATTACTTTGGATGATTTTGGAGCAGGGTATAACTCTTTCTCCTATCTGCAGCAGTTTCCAGGAGATCTGCTCAAGATAGATAAAGCATTGGTAAATTCCATTGTTGCTGATGAGGAAAAACAAAGAGTGGTAAAAGCCATGGTAGAGTTAGGGCATACCTTAGGGATGAAAGTGTTAGTAGAGGGGATCGAAAATAAACGGATGTCTGATCTTGTAGTCTCATACGGATGTGATTATCTGCAAGGATATTACTTTTCAAAACCTGTTCCTATGTTTGAATTTCAAAAATTATTATTTTTAAAAGAGGGTGTATAAATGGATAATATGATCGTGATTATTTTAAGTGTGGCTTTGGTCATATTGCTTTTAGGCTTTTTATGGTTTTACATGTCTTCTAGAAAGCAGTTCGTTACTGCATGTGATGAATTAAAATTCTTTAAACAGGAAAAAGAGTTTTATGATGAAGCGATGATGGTATTGTCTGAAGAGTATAAGATTGTATTTGCAAATCAAGCAGCTAAACAACTCTTTTCTCTGGATGAAAATAATGTCAGACTTAAAAATGCTCAAGCTATTGAACTTAAAACTGACACTGAGTATCCTGAAGAATTTTTTAAAGTACTAAAAGAAAAAGCACAAGGAGAAAGCGATAGCTTCCATCTCAAAAATGTGATACTGGTTATTGCAGGTAAATTCAAACATGTCAATATATATGTCGATAAAAGTGCAAGGAATGTAAATAACACGATCACCTGTATTATCGATATGCAAATGATCGCACCTTCAGAAACAAATCATAAGATAAAAGCAAAAGAGGGTGGCGTTGACTTTTTTACAGGTTTGCCGAGTCAGTTTTCTGCCCTTACTACGATCAATACTTTGGTGATAGAGAGTCAAAAAAAATCCAGAAAATTTGGACTTTTTTTATTGGGTATAGATCATTTTCAAGATCTTCAAACAACGTTAGGATTAGCATATTCTAATCAGATCATCAAAAAGATGGCGGATTATTTTATGAAACATAAAGATGAGAATGTTCGTGTTTTCCGCATGGACTGTGATAAATTCTTGCTTGTTGTAGAAAAAGTGGCAGATGAGGAAGATGCTCGTAAGATAGCCAGAAGTCTTATCGCCAGCATAGGGAATTTTTATAAATCAGATAAAGAAGTTCGATTGACCACTTCATTGGGTATTGCGATGTATCCTACACATGGTGAAAATGCTACTAAGCTATTGAACCATACTTATATCGCGTTGGATGATGCTCAAAAAGAGAGTGAGTCTAATATTGAATTTTTTTCAACAGAGACGCAAACGGTACATAAAGACGAAGTAAAAATGAATGAGGAGATCCGAAAAGGATTACAAAATAACGAATTCTTTATGTATTATCAGCCTATGTTCAGTTTGAAAAATGAAGAAATGGTAGGGGCTGAAGCACTGATCCGTTGGAAGCATCCTGAACTTGGATTGATTTCAGCAGACAAATTTTTAGGTGTTGCAGAGAGAACAGGGCTCATCGTTGATATTGGAGAGTATGTATTTAGGGAAGTGATCAAACAGCGTAAGCAATGGGATGCATTAGGTTTAAAAAGCTTTAAGATCACTGTGAATCTCTCTTTAAAAGAGATGCAAGTTCAAACGCTCATTGAAAAATTGAAAAATCTGTTCGAACAGTATGCTGTAGATCCAAAAGAGTTTAATCTAGATATCACAGAAAGTGCTGCTATGTCAAATATCGAACAAACAATGTTGGATTTTAAACTCTTTAAAGAGTTGGGGCTTTCTCTCTCATTGGATCAATTTGGGGCAGGTTACTCTTCTCTAAAATATCTACAGGCATTACCATTATCGATGGTAAAAATAGATAGATCGCTTATTTTTGAACTCTACTATAATCTAGACCATCAAATTACAGTGAAGTCTATGATCGCATTATTGCATGGATTAGGATTTGAAGTCGTTGCTGAGGGAGTCGAAACTTCTAAGGAGTCATCACTTTTGTATAATTTAGGATGTGATTATGCACAAGGTTATCTCTTTTCAAGACCACTGCCTGCACTTGAGTTTCAAGAGTTATTGAAATAAGGAGTCGTATATGGCATACCTTTTACAAGTAGATTTTCCGCATGATGGGATCTTTGGCGATGAGATGAGTAAAGCATTTGCAGACCTGGCAAAAGATATCGCTCAAGAAGAGGGACTGATCTGGAAAATTTGGACAGAAAATGAATCCAAAAAAGAAGCAGGGGGCGTTTATCTTTTTGAGAATGAAGCGGATGCGCAAAGATATTTGAAAAAACACACAGAAAGATTAACCTCTTTTGGTTATACAAATATAAGAGCAAAAATATTTAGTGTGAATGAAACGTTAAGTCGATTGACCAAGGCATCAGTGTAAGAGGGGCCCTGATATAAAACGGCGATACGTTGCCGTTTTTATATCAGTGGGATTACATCATACCTGGCATGCCACCCATACCACCCATGTCTGGCATAGCAGCTTGTGGTGCAGCTGGTTCTGGGATATCTGAAACAGTTGCTTCAGTTGTGAGAAGTAAAGATGCCACAGAAGTAGCATTTTGAAGTGCTACACGCGCCACTTTAAGCGGATCGATGATACCTGCTTCTAACATATCTACATATTCTCCAGTTGCAGCATTAAACCCTAAATTCTCTTCAGAAGCATGTGCAATTTTATCTGCTACTACACCTGCATCAAATCCGGCATTTTGTGCGATCTGTTTCATTGGCGCGAATACAGCTCTTAAGATGATCTGTGCACCTACTTCTTCATCTCCTGTAAGAGAAAGTGAAGCAGCTTGACTAGCTTTAATGAGTGCAGCTCCACCACCGATCACGATACCTTCATCTACAGCAGCTTTAGTAGCCGAAAGCGCATCATCCACTCTGTCTTTTTTCTCTTTCATTTCAGTTTCTGTAGCAGCACCTACTTTGATAACAGCAACACCGCCTGCAAGTTTTGCAAGGCGCTCTTGAAGTTTTTCTTTATCGTATTCACTTGAAGTTGTAGAGATCTGTGTTTTGATCTCATTCACTCTGGCTACAACCGCATCTTTATTACCTTTACCATCTACGATGACAGTGTTGTCCTTGTCTATAACGACTCTTGCTGCTTGACCAAGATCCGTAAGCGTTACTTTTTCCAGTGTGAGACCAAGTTCTTCAGTGATGAGCGTAGCGCCAGTTAAGATCGAGATATCTTTGAGCATCTCTTTTTTTCTGTCACCAAATCCAGGTGCTTTCACTGCGACAATGTTCAGTACACCTTTAAGACGATTCAGTACAAGTGTAGCCAATGCTTCACCTTCTAAGTCATCGGCGATGATCAGAAGAGGACGTCCGCTTTGTTGTACTTGTTCCAACATAGGTACAAGATCTTTAAGTGAAGTGATCTTCGCATCGGTTAAAAGAATGATAGGATTTTCCATTTCACATGTCATTTTTTCTGAGTTCGTTACAAAGTATGGAGAGAGATACCCTCTGTCAAACTGCATACCTTCTACCACTTCAAGGTCATCATTGATACCTTTTGCTTCTTCAACAGTGATCACACCATCTTTACCCACTTTATTCATCGCTTCAGCGATCAAATTACCGATAGCCTCGTCAGAGTTTGCAGAGATCGTTGCAACTTGTGCGATCTCTTTTTTATCTTTAACCTCTTTAGAGATTTTTTGAAGTTCTTCAATGATCGCAGCAGATGCTTTATCCATCCCTCTTTTCACTTCTATAGGGTTTGCGCCAGCAGTAATGTTTCTAAGACCTTCTTTGAAGATAGAGTGTGCAAGTACGGTAGCAGTAGTTGTACCGTCACCAGCTTCATCAGCCGTGTTGCTTGCTACCTCTTTTACCAGTTGTGCACCCATATTTTCTAAAGAATCTGAAAGTTCTATCTCTCTAGCAACACTCACACCATCTTTTGTGATATGCGGTGCACCATAACTTTTTTGGATGAGTACATTACGACCTCTTGGTCCCATCGTTACTTTTACTGCATCAGCCAGTTTGCTAACACCCTCATACAGTCCGCTTCTTGCTTTATCTGAAAAAAATATTTCTTTTGCCATATGTATTCCTTAATTGTTTATAATTAGTTGATAAGTCCTAAGACTTCTTCACTGAGTAAAATAAGATATTCTTTACCTTCAATAGTAATTTCCATACCTGAAAAGTTAGCAAATACTACTGTGTCACCTACATCGATGCCATCTTCTTTGGCAATTGGTCCAACTGCAATTACTTTACCTTCAATAGGCTTCTCTTTTGCGGTATCTGGAATATAAAGTCCAGATGCTGTTTGGTTTGATTGTTCTTCACGCTCTACGAGAACTCTATCTTTTAGTGGTTTAAATGCCATAATAAATTTCTCCTTTTCTTAATAATTTTTTGTGAATGCATTGTAATGGTTTTTTGTTAAAAAGTCAAGATGGTTATTTTAAATTATTTAATAAAGTTTAGTCACTTTAACTAAACTATGTGTTGTGCATCTATTTTTTATATTTTTTTGTGATTTTTTACTAGACTCATTGACAATAAAGGTATCTTTGGTTAAAATTCCGTCTCTTCACAAAGATGTCAAGGTAGCTCAGCTGGTTAGAGCGCTGGTCTCATAAGCCGGAGGTCGAGGGTTCAAGTCCCTCTCTTGACAC
>CAWCLM010000010.1:0-109584 GCA_963796395.1 Sulfurovaceae bacterium | reverse complement strand
GGAAACCATAGAGCAAAGTAAATTGCGTTTTTCATTTCATGATATATCTGATCAAATTGAATCAAGTAAAGATGGGGCGAAGGCGTTCAGAAACCAGTTTTCTGGTTGAGACTCTTTTAATTCAGAACATCTATTTATAGGACTTTCATAGATTTGAATCTTGAACCTTAGTCTCTCCAGACCTACTACTTTATTCTCCTAAACATGTACTCTATTGAGATATATTGCAATGAGTCACAAGATATAGCCTCTTACATGAACTAGTCATTTCCAGAAAAAATATATTTTATATATGACCTTATCTTCTTTTCGGAATCGTTCTATACTGTTCTTATCTCAATAGATAGGAGGTATAAAGTGACAATAAAATTATTTAAAAGAATGATAGAAACGGAAAGTAATGATCCTGAGGAGCTTTTATCTCTTCTTGAAAATGCTTGGAATAATAGAGCTGTTGATATGTTGCAATATGCACATATTAAATCAGATATACGTATACAGTATCATCAACTGAAATCAAATCCTGGTATAAATATAGAGTACACTAAAAGGCCTCATGATAAAAAAGCAGAAGTAGATAGTGAAGCTCTTGACGAGTATGTTGAAAGTAATAGAAGAGAAGTATGAACAAAAACCTACAATACCTAAGAGTGAAATCTATGCACTTGTACCTAAGATACCGTTCAGGGATGTATACTTTGGAAGAGTATCAGGAACTCATGAAACCCTTGGATGATGCAATAGATGCGCTTGAATTACAAGCGCTTAATCATCTTCAGGACACTCCTGCTTCTGAAAGATCATCTTTAAAACAGCCTCGTTGATCAATACTTCTGAAAGTATTGCACGGTGTGAGGATAGATGACCTTCGTTAACCTGCATCTCTTTTAAGTGCTTCAGGTTGAGTCTATTAATCAGCTTTCTTCCGTCATCAAGAATAGTTAAAGCACCGACATCAGAGATAACTTTCTGATTGGCTATAAGATGAGCATAGTAACGTAGGAACAGTAATGAGGCACTTTTTTCATTTGATGAAAAAAATGAGAGAATATAATTACAGCCGTTCTCTTCAAAGGAAGCAAAATCTTCAACTTTAATATCTTCTTCTTTCATTTCAAAATTCATTATCTTTTCAAATACTTCGGGTTTTAACCTTAAGGTAAAGAGCATACCTAAAAACTGACCTTCGTATTCACTTATTAAAAAGAGGTTGCTGGGATGAAGCGCCCATGTTTTAAAATGTTCATCCTCCAATATTGAGAAGTTATTGGTGAGTTCTTTATCAAGTGCATGGGGCATTGTTAATATCTGATTAATATTCTCGGCATGTCTGACATGAATAATACTCATATCATCAACCTGAATAACATTAGATAGAAAGTTCAATACAAGTTTTTTGTTGTTACCCAAAAGATTGTGAATACCGACTTTGCAGATGGAGTTCTCTATCTCTTTATCATCCAGCTCTTCAAAGCATGGGAATACTGTATTGTTGTAGTTTTGAAGGACTTTAATAATACCTACCTGTTTTGACAGACTTGGTTGTGTAGCACTGCGTTCCCATCTGCTTAGCGTACCTGTATTCAAACCTGAAAACTCATCATCAGTGTTATAGAGTTCTTGTACAAGCTCTTCTTGTGTGAGATTATAACGTTCACGGCAAGTTTTGAGATATTCGTTGAATTGCAACTGTTTTCCTTTGTTGAATATGCAAAATTATAGCAGAGATAGTATTTAAAACTACGGTAACATCAGTCAAAATCAAACCTTAGAAGAGATCAAATAGCACTCTCTAGATAAGATGAAGTGTGAACTGTTTGGAGTAAATCAGTAGTTACTGTTTAATTGTACGTTAAAATGATATAAGACGCTACGAATAGGATAAATGATATATGGGTGTAATTATAAGGGTTGAAGAAGTACATAATGCGTATCAAAATCTCGTTAAGTTGATCTATCATTACGAAGATGGATCTAAGTATGAACGAGAAGTGTTCATTTCAGCACAAGAGTTAGAAAGAATGGAATCTATTAAGAAGCGTTGGCTGGGTAGCAAATGTTAAAAACAATTTTATACATACATATTGATCAGAAGTGACAAACCAAAACCTAACAATACAATAGAGGAAAAAAGATTGAAGTAATAAGTCACTTTCTGTGAGATCTTATGTTTTGATCTATGGACAAAATAGGGCATGAGAGTGATCCATAAAAATAATGCACAAAGCATACCGACTATAGTAATGACAGGTTCTAGGTTTTTATGTGCAGTATAGCCTGCGATACTGAGCCAAAAAGCAACAGTATAAGGGTTGACAAAGGTAAGTACAAAACCTTGAAAATAAGATGCGATACGGTTCTTGGAGCTTATTGTCTCTTTATTTGAATGAAGGGTCTTGTTTCGACCTTTAAAGATAAGGTATGCCATATAAAGTAAAAAAGTACTCCCCAGAACACCTAAAATATTTAATATATAGGGTAGATCGAGAAAAGCAGTCATGCCGAGTAAGATCAAAGAGAGATAGAGCAAATCAGCACTCATGGCACCAAAGCCAATAGACACAGCACTTTGATAATCTTTCAGGGCTTGGTTCATAATGAGTATATTGATAGGTCCAAGTGGAATGGCAGCACCCATACCCAGTAAAAAACCTTCTAAAAATGATATGAACATCAGTGACCCTGTTTTGTTGGATTGTTGCTTAACTATTGCATTTCACAATTATTACATAAAAACAGTATACTATCAGAAATAATCTATAGATAGACCTATATAGAAAGGAATAAGTCATGAGAACTATGTTGAAATCTTCTATTTTTATTGTCGCTGTTTTGTTGATGCAGGGGTGTGCGACACATCAAAATTTTGTCAATAAGTATAATGCTTGGGTAGGACAGGATATTAATGACCTGATAACCAAGATAGGGTATCCTGACAGTACCTATATCCTGCCAAATAAAAATAAAGTCTATGTCTATGAAAGATCTAGGATTTACAGTTATCCTACTATGTCAATGGGGTATGGATATTGGCCATATTATCATGGTGGTTATGGCATGATGGGTTATAGTACGGATGTGGTGCAGAAGACCTGTAAACTGTTCCTTGAGACCAATAAAAAAGGTATTATCGTAAAATGGGGTTCATCAGGTAATGCCTGTGTCTCAAACTAGTATAAATATAGCAGTATTGTATGTTTGAGATTGCAGAGTATATCGGTATCATCGCATTTGCCACATCCGGTTTTTTTGTCGCTGCACGAAACAAACTTGATTTCCTGGGTACATTGATCTCTGTATTCCTTACAGCACTTGGCGGAGGACTTATAAGAGATATCGCTGTAGATAAAACACCTTATACTTTTACGCATAGCGCACCCGCAATTACTATAGTGGTTGTCATGATCTTACTGGTACTTTTTCGATTTAACAAAAGGGACAGTATAGAGAACAAGCCCTTTTTTATAGTCAGTGACTCCATAGGGCTTATCTCTTTCAGTATTACAGGTTCATTGATTGCGTTGCAAGCAGGGCTAAACCTTACAGGTGTATTGGCTTTATCTTTTGTGACGGCTGTTGGAGGGGGTATTATCAGAGATGTGATCATCAATGAGATCCCGTTTGTCCTTAAAACAGGGTTTTACGGAACCATTGCACTGCTTATCGGTTTAACGTTATATGTGTTGAATCTATATCAAATGATCTCTTTTTATACAATGATCATGGTCTTTGTTGCAGGTATGATACTGAGAATGATCGCCTACTATAAGAGATGGGCGATCCCTATGATATAAGTTTATCTTAGGGAATATACTTCTCCAGATAGGCATCAAACTCTTCTTTTTGTTTTTCACTCAAAGCACGGGTAGGAATGACATTGAATCTACGAGGATTAGTGTAAAGCAGGTAAAACTGTTCGTCATTTTTATATTTGTTAAATGCACTCCACGGAATAGAAATATCATTACTGTTTTTATCTAACTTAATACCTTTTCCCGATATATGCAGTGTGATCTCATGTGCTAATGTGGCACTTTTTTGATAGACACTTTTTGCTTGATAAGCAGTAAGAATACGTACAAAAAGCAAATAAAAAGAGATAGAAAAAATAGCAGCAATAATATTGGTGATGATCTCACGGTTGTTTGAGAAATCAGTGCCGACTATGACGATCATAGTTGCCAAAGTTATATATATAGCTAGTGTTACGGCTCTTCTACCTTTCTTGTGGTGTAAATTGACTGCCTGCAGGTACTCATCTTGTGTGAGTTGATAGGTGATATTCATGTGTTTCCTTATGAAAATATTATGCTATTATACAATTATTAGTTATACAATATAGATATGATAAACTATAAGCGGGAAAGGATATAAAATGTTATACAAAGTGAAAGCAAAAATAGATAAGCTAAAAATGAAAGCTTTTTTTACGGCTTTAACAGATGGAAGCATTGCTGACCAAGAACCAGATGGTTCATATATCGTAAATGCGATGCAAAAAGCCCGAAAGACAAATGATAATACACTTGAATGGTATCAGACATGTCACTGTGATACAGCGCTTAAGCATGAAAGAGAAACAGTATATGACAAATATCTATATGACTTTGAAGCAACACTGGTTGATGAAGAAAAGGATGATATCAAAGGTGAGTCATTTTGGGACTGTTTAGAGACTTGGCACTTTGATGAGAGCACACTTGACTATGATTTTGATTAGACTTTATGGGGTAGGGTAGGTAAATAGTGTTAGGTATGTTACGCCCGTAAGAGACGTAACATACAAAACATCTAGTTATTTTCTATAAAGTTTCTCTGGAGGGTATCTTTAAAGCGTGCCAGTTCAGCATCGATATCCAGATCACTTTTAAATATATCATGTATGGCATATGTTTCAAGTGCTTCAGCACCACAAAACTTGAAGAGTTTATGTGTGGCCACATTTGCTTCATCTAAGGATAAACCATCAAAAAAACCATCTTTATTGTTGAATTCACTGTCCGGACAGTTATAGGTTAAACTCAACATATACTTTTTACCTTGCATAAGTCCGCCGCTCCCATACTTTTTAGAAGCATCCTCTCTACTTCTTCCATCACTGACATAGGTTACTGTGTTCACACCACCTGAGAACACTTCATCAATATACTTTTTGGTGATCCAGGGCACACCCATCCAGTAAACAGGATACTGAAACAAAATGTAGTCCGCCCATGCAAGTTTTTCAAGTTCGTCTTCCACAGAATAGTCACTTTCAACAACACTGTGCTTGACATTGAATCCATTTGCAGCAAAAAAGTCGCTTGCAGTATCTATGAAGAGTTTGGTTAAGTTACCTTCTGCTATCTGATCATATCTTTGATGTCCATTGATAATCAATATGTTTTTCATTTGTTGTTTCTTCTATTTTTGCGTGAAGCTTTTCATCATCTCTTGCATCTGCTGCATCTGTTCAGGTGTCATTTGAGGCATCTCAGAAGGTGTATGTGCCTCTTGCATGGTCTTTAGAGGGAAGTCAGGCAGTTTGAGATCTTCATCAGAGACAGAGACATCAAGTTGAACATTGGTCGCTTCCATAGTATTGGTAATTCCCATAACAGTTGCCTCTGATTTAAGTGCCAGACCTTTGTATACCCAAAGCTTTATCATAGGAGTTTTCCATACTTCACACTCATAACCCAGTATGGACTCTTCGCCCACTTTTTTACCACCCATATCAGTGAGCAGCTCTTTTGAGCTTTTAGCCAGATCTTTATATTGCGAATGCATCAACTTTGAAGCATCATATTCTATAATGATCTTTTGTACATAGTCGACAACATAGACTTTTCCATTTTCGATCTTAGTCGTATCTTGTGTATTTTCTTCTCTTCCCATAACCACAGATTTGGTCGTACTTTGATGAAGTTCTGTCTTTCCCCACTCTTTGAACATAACTTTATTGGTTCCGGACATTTCTGTTTTGATCCCCATCATGTCTCCGCTACCAGTGGTTTTATACTCTATCACTCCTGATTTTACGTCATATCGTTTGGTCTCAGCATGAAGTGTACTGAATGTCAAAATGAGTGCAGATAAGACACCTAATATTTTAATTTGTTTCATAGATTTCTCCTTTTTATCATTATAGCTTATTTTGTCACACTTTTTTACTAGATCAAATCTTTATCTTCATCTCATGATCATTGGATACAATGGCGAAATGAAGAAAAAGAAATTACTTATTATTGGCGCAGGCCTTAGTGGACTTTACAGTGCTGTATTACTTCAGGATGCATATGAAGTCATCATAGTAGAAGCACGTGATCGTGTAGGTGGACGTATCCTGGGTATAGATGGACATGATATGGGGCCATCCTGGGTATGGCCACATCAAAAAAATATTTTACAGCTTATTGAAACATTGGATCTGGAGCTTTTCTCACAGTATACCGAAGGTTTTGCTGTGTATGATGCACCAGATGGGGTACAGAAATTTATGGCTCCACATACAGCACGATCATACAGGATCAAAGGTGGTATTACTGCACTGGTTATTGCTTTGCAAAAACGACTGAATAATCCTGTAAAGCTTAATGAAAAAGTATATGCTTTAACGCAGTCGGATCAAATGATCTCAGTAAAAACCGAGTCCGGAATGTATGAAGTAGACAGGGTGATATCAACACTCCCTCCACGTTTAGCTACCCAAAGTGTTGAGTGTTCCCCACCATTGCCATTGGCACTTCAAACAAAACTGCAGAATATACCGACCTGGATGGGATACTCTGCCAAATGTGTCATAGAGTACCCTGATGCATTTTGGAGAGAAGAGGGCTTAAGCGGCTTTGCTGTTTCACATCTGGGACCTTTGGGTGAGATACATGATGCCTGTACTCAAGACAAAGCAGCACTCTTTGGTTTTCTCCACAGTAATGCAAAGTATGATAATTTGGAAGAGGCTGTCATTCAACAGCTTATACGACTTTATGGACAAAATGCCGCCGATCCTTTAAAGATCTATTTTATAGACTGGAAAAAAGAGCCTTATACTTCAACCGCTCTTGATTCTATGCCTCTACGCGAACATCCTTCTTATGGTTTTGATGTGACACATTTTGATGGAAAACTTATATTCTCAGGTACAGAGAGTGCTTTTAGGGAAGGTGGGTATTTGGATGGTGCGATTACTGCTGCGATGCAGAACGCATTACATTTATAGATCATAGAGTAGGCAATGGTGTAAAGTGATTTACTACAGAAGTGACATCAAACTTTAAGTACTTGGAGTGTGGCTAACTTCTTTAATGATTGTACATTTTGAATGCGGTTATGTCCTACATCCAAGTAGACAAGCTGAGGTAGTAAACTAAGACTTTGAATGTCTTGTATATGATTATGATGCGCTACAATTTTTTTTAGTGAGGGTATCTGACCTAATACTGTGATATCAGAGATCGCATTATTTTGTATGAAAAGAAACTTTAGTCTTTCATAGGATGACAAAGCCGAAAGGTCTGAAATCTGATTGTGTGAAAGTGACAGTTTGTGTATCTTTGTGAGTGATGCTAAAGTAGTTAGGTCTGAGATTTGATTCCCCGAAAGAGAAAGTCGTTCTAGCCAAATCAATGAACCGACTTCAGCGGGGATCTCTGAGAGTCCCAGATCGCTAAGATCGAGGTATGGGAGCTGTTCGGCTTTGCAGATAGCTATCTTTTCCATAACCGATTCATTCATTCATTTTTTCCTTTATTTTCATAAAGTGAGTATATCAGAAGTGTCTTCATCTTACTTCTTTAGCCAAATCAAAGCCCCCATAAAGTAACATCAAAGCAATTTAACATGAAGACAAAAAATGCATATAGATCTTACTCAGGGAATCATTAAACAGCACATTATGAAACTTGCTGTACCTGCTGTAGTTGGGTATTTTTTTCATACGATGTTTAATGTGACCGATACCTTTTTTGCCGGGCTCATCTCTACCCAGGCACTTGCAGCACTTTCCTTGTCAGCATCTGTATTTTTCATGGTACTCGCCATAGGCATCGGGATGTCTGAAGCGGTGACTTCTTTAGTAGGAAATGCTTTGGGAGAGAAGGACATACCTAAAGCACAACACATTTCACTTAACGCGATAGCTTTTGGCGTATTGTTGTCTTTGGTACTGTCCGTGTTAGGTGTGTTGTCTGTACCATACTTGGTAGAAGCGTTGGGTGATCCTTCGTATGTGGTAGAGACACTTGACTATATCAACCTCATTTTGTATGGTGCTGTGTTTTTTGTTGGCGCATTCTTTTTTAATGCACTGCTTAACTCCGTAGGAGATACAAAGTCGTTTAGAAATGCACTCATCGTTACCGCATTCCTTAACATCATTTTAGACTATGTGTTGATTGAATATTTCAAGATGGGCGTGAGTGGTATAGCATTAGCAACGATTATCGCTGAAGCGATCACTATGTTTTATTTGATATACAAAGTGAGAAAAACAAAGTTATGGTCTGGTTTTTCAGCGTTTAGATATGATGGTCAGGTAATGAAAAAACTGTTTAAACAAGGTTTGCCACCAAGTGTAAACATGTTCATGATGGCATTTGGTATGTATATTATCACGTACTTTGTGGCACCTTTTGGTAAAGAGGCGGTGGCTGCCTTTGGTATAGGGATGCGTATTGAACAAATTTTTCTTATGCCAGTCATAGGGCTCAACATTGCCACACTTGCGATAGTCTCCCAAAACAACGGTGCGAAAGCGTATGAACGTATTACGCCAACGCTACGTTTGGCGATACGCTACGGATGGATCATGAGTACACTAGGCGTAACTTCATTTTTACTCTTTGCAGAGTACTTTGCCTCACTGCTCACCTCTGACCCGGCTGTCATAGAACAAACTGCACTGTATTTACGTGTGAGTGGAGTGGCTTCGTATGGGTTTGTTGTAATCTTTATTTATATAGCTATGCTTCAAGGCATAGGTAAACCAGCAGTCATCATGCCCATAAGTATCTACAGACAACTTGTCGCACCGGTGGTGGTATTTTCCGTGTTGGCGATGTTAGGTTTAGGTATCTTATCTCTATGGATTGGACTGGATATGATCATCTTCTCTTCAGCACTCTTTTTATGGTGGTATGGAGAGAAAAAATTGAAGTACTTAGGGGCTTAAAATGTATGTAAATAGGATATCAACATGGCAGACATAAACAAACCGTGTATAAAGAAATGCTGTCTTAATGAAGAAGAGATATGTCTTGGATGTTTTCGTACTTTTAATGATATGCGTCTATGGAACAAGGCAAGCATTGAAGAAAAGAAAGAGATGATGAAAAAAGCTGAGAGAAGAAAAATAGAGCATGCTATAAAATCTGCATCCTCTAAAAAATAATAATCTTAAAATTCAAAAGAGTGTTAACTCTTTGACCATCTTTTTAATAACTCCAACCCCATTGAAAATGAGAGGTTTCCGTTTATACTACGTTTCTCTACCTCTTCTTGCAGTTGTGCTGTACTCAAATGCTGATAAGATTTTTCTACAGTAGAATTGGGTTGATTCTCTATAATGTTCATGTTGTTTTTGTTTGATGCATATGTCGTTGTTATTGTGATCAATGAAAATATGATGATTTTTTCTAATATTTTTTTCATGGTATTCCTTTAATGGACGCGATTATATCCAAATATATTTTTATAGTCAATTAAATCTATTGATATTATTATATATTTTCTTGAGTTGCTTTGAAAAAAGAAAAAGCATGTCATGATATAGCATTGAGGTAATGAAAAGAAAAGAATAATATAATATTGGATAAATACGATACGAGTTCATTTAGGGAAGAGAATATTTTATGATCTTGAACTGTAATTTTACTTATTTATCAAAGGTTTTATGATGTACGTAAATTTGACTAGATACTTTTTATTTTTTATGGTGTTCACACTATTTTCTTATGGTGCAGTTGATACACGAAAGACAGCTGCTGATGCAGAGATTAAAGATACTATTGTCGTACGTGGTATGGTCTTATATGGACAGGTGACGAAATTTGGTCCAGAGAGGCTCTCTTTTAAATTGTTGTACAGTGATGGAGTAAATCACATTAAGTATGAAGACATTGAGTCAATTGAAACAGAATATACTTATAAAATTTCATTTAAAAGGATTGATATTCAAGGTCGTGTTGTAGCTATAGAAGACAATGAATATATAAAAGTAATTGAAGGTGAAAACCATAGAACAATTAAAATAACAGATATTGATAATTTTGTAATGTCTGAGACAGATGATGCCTCTTTTGAAAACAGAATCCGAAATAAATTTCCTTATACAAAAGGGAATATCAATATAGGTTTTGAGAATGAAAGTGGCTCAAGCAATAAAAATAATGTTGATCTTCAACTCAATTTACGGCATAAACAAGCAGAACATGAGATCATCCTTTCTGTTGATTATGCATTTGAGACAACTGAGACAGCAGATACCCCTAAAGTAGAAAGTGAAGATGAACTTGTAGCACATGCGACCTATAGATACCATTTTGAAAACAATAAATATTACTATGCAGCACTTATGGGTGATTATGATCGACCAAGACGTATTAAGAGCCGTTACATACCTGCTGTTGGTTATGGTTATAGATTTAGGTTGGATAAAACTAAATGGTTAGAACCGTCTATAGGTGTAGCTTATGCAACAACAAAGTACACTACCGATACCTATTCAGATAAGAACTTTGCTGCTGCGGCTCTTGGTTTACAAGGGAGATACCAATTGGATGGAATTGCATATATCAATAGCCTTATAGTAGATGGTCAGCTAATGTATTTTCCTCGGATTGATGATATGAGTGCAGACTGGATATCTAGAGCTAATTTGAATTTCACTGTACCGCTGTTTGATTTCTTCTCTGTCAAATTGGCATTTGGCTGGATCAATGACAGCAACCCTGATCCTGAGGTAGGTAATAATAAACAGACAACAAAATTGTTGTTTGGCGTGAATTTCTAACCTTTTCTAAGTGAGAATGGGGTTGAGAAAATGTACTATAAAGAGCTGAATTTTAATTATTCGTCCATCTCTTTATCAGTTCAAGACCCATCTCAAAAGGGAGATCTTCATTTAAACTGTGCTGTTCTACTTCTTTTTCCAGTTGTGTTGTACTCATATATTGATATGAATCAATGTGTATTGTCTCGGGTTTATTTTCTATAAAGCTAAAATGATGTTCCGTGAATGCATATAACATTGTTGCACTGATGAACGATAGAATAGTTATTTTTTTCAATGTACATGTTGTTTTAGGTTTCAAAACTTTTCCTTTATTATTGATAGTCCAATAATAATAAAAAATTATTACATTTTTATAACTTTAAAACATTTGAAAAATTTATAGTGTGCTATCTGGTTTTGATCCATTCAGAGATCATCTGTAGTTCATCTTCGGCAACTGAGTGCGTTTTTGGATAACTTTTGAATGTAATGTCAAATCCTTGATCTTGTAAGTATTCTACTTGTAAGCTAGTTGTATCAAACGGTAGAATATCATCATATGTCCCATGTGTAGACAGCCAGTTAGAAGTGTTTACATTTGGGTTCATCTCTATAAATAGGTTTTCTGGATCATAGATATACCCACTTACAGCGATGTATCCGGCCAGTACTTTTTCGTATCTTGCACCAAACTCAAAAGTGAGTAATGCACCTTGTGAAAATCCAAACAAAAAGCTCTCCTCAGCATTGAACTCTTCTTCAAAGAGTGTGTCAAAGATATCTGCAAGTATAGCACTGGAATAAGCTATACCCTCTAACTGATTGGGTGGCAGATCATACCATGAGAAACCGCCATAATAGTCATAGGGTGCATCGAGTAAAAGGTAATTCATATCATCTATCTTGAGGTAGGATGGCAAGAAAGTAAATCCATGAGATGAGTCCCCACGACCATGCAGAATCACCATAAGTTTTTTAGAAGGTATCTTCGAGGGAATAAAGATATTGTTTAGAGGTAAATTTTTACTGCTAGTCATTTGTGGTCTCCCTGTATAACCTATTGACCTTATGATGAATGGTCAAGTTAGTTATTTCGTTTCGTTTTTTCTAATGGCATTTAACGTGTTCTTGGCAGCTGATATCTGTATATCATACCATTTTGTAGATTCTATATGAGGAAAAACCTCTTTCATGATATCAAGAGGAGTATAGTCCCACTCATTTGTATTTTCAGGAAGTTTCCAGTCGAGTTCTTTCTGAACGTATGTAAAGATCTGGTTAATGATCTGATAATTGGGCTTATCTGTCTCTTGTTCATTTTTTTGAAGGGTTTTTACCACTTGCTTTCTCAAGTCTCTGTTATACTGTGTTTTGAGTGTTTCTACTATTTCCGTTGTTTCCATTTTTTCTCTCATATGCAATTTTAATCTCATTTTAGCATAAAGTAGACCTGTTTAACTCAAAGATAAAAATGGTTTTTATGGTATGATGCGAAAAACCATAGATAGGACAAGAAGTAATGATAGATAAGTGTTATTGTAAAAGCGGATTACTCTTTTCAGAGTGTTGTGAACCTATATTAAGAGTAGAGAAAATAGCTACGAGTGCTCTGGCTTTGATGAGGTCACGTTATAGTGCCTATTGCCTGGGTGATGTAAACTATCTTCAAGCTACAACCCATGATCACACTTGGAGTGACGAAGAGCTAAAATTCATACAAGACTGGGCAGACAACAGTTTTTGGCAGCATTTAGAGATCATAGACTTTAGTGATGATATGGTTGAATTTAAAGCTTTCTATATCTTCGATCATGTCCAGCATGTACATCATGAAAGATCGACCTTCGCTAAGATCAAAGATATGTACAAATATGTCGATGGTGAGATCTTCGAGGATAAAGTATCTTTTGGGAACAATGAGAAATGTATATGCGGCAGCGGTTTAAAATACAAACGCTGCTGTATGACCCGGTTGAAAAAATAGAATATTATATGTTATACAACGCTTGAACCTTTTCTTATTTATTCCTATAGTCTTCAAATAAATATGATTATCATATGTTAAACTTATAATAATCATAAGTTTAACTTTATATTAATTTAAGTTTCATTTGCTATACTCCTAATAGAGTTATTGATTTAACTTATAATAATTATAAAATTAATGATACATTTAGATGCCATTCTAAGTGTATGTAAAAAGGATTAAAAATGAAAAAATTAATATTATTGGCTCTTACGAGCGTATTTGCAATGAGTGGTGATCTTACAACATTTAATGCTGTAGATTCTAAAAGTGAAAATAAAAGATTATGTAAAGCGTATATTAAAAAAGCACATAGTTATAAAGAAACTATGAGATCTGATGAACTAGCGAAAGCTACTTTAGATGTATATAAAGACAAAGTAGTTGCTCACTGTGGTGCTGTTACAGCAAAACAACCTGAGGACCCGTTTGCAGCAAGATTTGTTCTAAAGAATGTTGAAGATAAGATCAAAAATGTAGAAATCTGTAAAGCATCTATCGAAACTGCACAGAAGTACGATGCGATGAAAGACAAAGATGAAGCTACATTGAATTCATATAAGAACGATGTAGTTGCAAACTGTGGTACACTTACAGCAAAAGTATCTTAATATTAGCTCTATAAATTAGTATATGGCCAGAAATTACTGGCCATATATACTTCTTATAAATACACCTCTTTCCCTTACATTTTAGAAATACCTATCAAATATTTACCCTCAAATAACTATTTTAATCTTCTTGTTAAGATTCGTTAAGAGTGCAGTAAAACTTCGTTTAACTTCATCCTCCATACTTACAGTGTCGAAAGACTATATTAAATTAAAGGTATAAAAATGAAAACATTAAAAGTCTTAACCATAGTAGCGATTACAGGATTAGTTGGCACTGTTGCTGCAAATGCATGCCCATCATCTTTTGGAGATAAAAGAGCAGTGTGTGAAAAGCAAAACAAGTGTCAAAAGAATAAAAAATACAATAGAGGTGAAATGAGAGAGATATATCAAAAACTCAATTTAACACCTGAACAACAAAGTGCTATGCAAGAACACCGTAAAAGTATGCGTGAACTCAGAAAAGCCAAAAGAGCACAAAAGCATGGTGAACGTGGTCTTCAAGGTATGAGTAAGTTTGTAAGTGTAAATGGTTTTGACAAAGAAGCTTTTATTGCTGAAGCAACTCAAAAAGCACAAAGTAGAATAGAAATGCGTGCAAATATGTTTGAAAATAAAATCAATATCCTAACAGAAGAACAGCGTATTAATCTTATATCTCTCATTCAAGAAAAGCAAAAATAATAAAGTTATAATAACTTCATGACAAAGATTTTGATGATAGAAGATGATGCGGGATATGCATCACTTCTTACTGCCTATTTGAAACAGTATAATATACAAGTTACCAACTATGAGGATCCATATCTTGGGTTAAGTGCAGGTATTGAGAAGTATGACCTTCTTATACTTGATCTTACTCTACCAGGTATGGATGGACTCGAAGTTTGTAAAGAAGTCGTCAGTAAGTACGATATACCTATCATCATCTCATCAGCACGTTCTGATCTTAGTGATAAGGTCATCGGCTTACAATTAGGTGCAGATGACTACCTTCCCAAGCCTTATGACCCTCAAGAGATGTATGCACGTATTATCTCTCTGTTACGACGTTATAAAAAAAATCATACCGAAAAAGAACCCCAATACCGTCTTGTACTTGATACCCCAAAAGATACAGTGTTGTTAGATGGTGTGCCTTTAGACCTTACTCCTGCAGAGTATGCTGTTATGAAACTTCTTATAGAACATAGAGGATCAACAGTTTCTAAAGAACAGATACTCTATGACTCTGAAGTATTTCAGTTTGGTTCGGACGGTTCACTTGCCGTAATACTCAATAGACTTAGAAAAAAACTGGGTGAAGAGATAGAACTTAAGACCGTTCGTGGTGTCGGCTACAGGTTGCTATCGTGAGCATCTATAGTAAAATACGTGTTATTTTTTTCGTATCCCTTATTTTTGTTACCGCATTTTTTGCTTCATCCTTCTACATCGAGCGATCACAACATTTACAAAAGATAGAAAAAAGGTATACACAGACCTCACTCTTTTTACATAAACATTTCAGACAGAGTATGAGACATGAAGGTGCTGTTGATTTTTCTGATGCCACTGTAAAACTCTACTTGAAAGAGAGTAATTTCAAACTGATCACAGATAATAAGAAGAGACAACGTATTCATCATAATGCACAGGTTATCAAAAAAAGAAAAGTTTTACGTCACAGATTTGAAGTACTTCGAATGAAAGACAAATTCTATCTTTCTATGAAGCATCCAAGGTTTCAACTGCTTCTTCTTGACAAACAAGACTCAGACTTTGCCATGGAATTTATTTGTAGGCTACTTCCTTTCTTTACTCTTTTTGATTGCTTCTTTATGTTTGGCTGACTAGAAGTTTAAAGCCGCTTAAATCATTACAAAAGCAGATAGAAAAAGTAGCACAAGGTGACCTAAGTGTTTCTGTCAAAAGTGATAAGAATGATGAGATCGCACAAGTTTCCAATGCATTTGATGATGCTTTACGTAAACTGGAATCACTGATCAACTCACGTCAGCTTTTTTTGCGTACGATCATGCATGAACTCAAAACTCCCATAGGTAAAGGAAAGATCCTTAATGCTTTTTTAGAGGATGATAAACTAAAAGATAACTATGAAGAGGTTTTTAACCGTCTGGAACTTTTGCTCAATGAGTTTTCGAAGATCGAACAGATGCTAAGTTCCCACTATGAACTGCATCTGGCAAACTATAATGCCAAAGATATTGTGGAACAGGCTTTGGAGCTTATGATAATGGATGAAGAGGCATTGTCAAAGCAGGTAGAAATCATAGAAGAGTCTCCGTTGGTACTCTCTACAGACTTTACACTTTTTCCATTAGCACTGAAAAATCTTATAGACAATGCTGTGAAATATGCTCCGGATCATAGTGTTGAGATACAGATCTCCAAAGAGGGCATCACAGTATCAAATAAAGGTGTACAATTTACATCGACTATTGATGACTACTATACTCCTTTTCATGGAAAGGGAGAAGGATTGGGTTTAGGACTTTATATTGTTCATAATATCATGGAGATATTGAAGTTGGATCTTAAGTATAGTTATGAAGATAATAAAAATAGATTTACTATACTTGTGTAATTTATCTTCATTCATGTTGAGTTAAGATCATAATAATTTCAGATAATCAATAAGACATTTTTATTTTAATTATTATTTGACATTTTATAAAAAACTATTTATGTTCCGCGACTAATAATTTTCGAATTTTTTTATATTTTTTTTCATTTCCTTACACTTATATTACATAGTTATGATAGTATCTTAGAATGATCACAAATGAAAAGGAGATCTAAATGAAAAAAATAAGTTCAAAATTTTTGTTAGCTTTGGGTTTTGGTATGGCTACAGCAGTAGTACCAACACAGCTCATGGCAAAAAAACCAAACATTTTAGTAATGTGGGGTGATGATGTCGGGTACTGGAATATGAGTGTTTACAATCAGGGAATGATGGGTTATAAAACACCTAATATTGACTCTATCGCAAAAGAAGGTGCACTTTTTACAGATGCATATGCACAGCAATCATGTACTGCGGGACGTGCGTCATTTGTACTTGGGCAGCATCCTTTTAGAACGGGATTATTGACAATCGGTATGCCAGGATCTGACCATGGTATCCCTGACTGGACACCAACAATTGGTGATCTTCTTAAAGAGCAGGGGTATATGACAGGTCAGTTTGGTAAGAATCACTTGGGTGATCAGGATAAACACTTACCAACGAACCATGGATTTGATGAGTTCTTTGGAAATCTTTACCACCTCAATGCAGAAGAAGAACCAGAGACTTACTATTATCCGAAAGACCCGGAATTCCATAAGAAATTTGGACCTCGTGGTGTGATCCACTCTAAAGCAGATGGTAAGATCGAAGATACAGGACCATTAACTCGTAAAAGAATGGAAACAGTAGATTATGAGTTTGGCGCAGCAGCAAAAGACTTTATGGAACGTTCTGTAAAAGCAAACAAACCTTTCTTTGTGTGGATGAACTTTACACGTATGCATGTTTGGACTCGTTTACAGAAAAAATATGAGGGTATAACGGGTATTTCACTTTATGCTGATGGTATGATAGAGTTAGATGATATGGTAGGTAGTTTCCTGGATCACCTTAAAAAACTAGGTGTTGAAGACAATACCATTGTTGTATTCTCGACAGATAACGGGGCAGAGAAGTTTTCTTGGCCTGATGGAGGTGCTGCACCGTTCCATGGAGAGAAAGGTACGACTTGGGAAGGTGGTATGCGTGTACCACAGATGGCTAAATGGCCAGGTGTTATCAAACCAGGTAGCGTTTATAATGACATTATAAGTCATGAGGATTGGATGCCGACACTACTTGCAGCAGCAGGTGTACCAGATGTGAAAGAGAAGCTTGCTTCAAAAGAAGGTTATAAAGCCAATGGAAAAAACTTTAAAGTACATCTGGATGGATATAACTTTATGCCATATTTTGAAGGTAAAGCAGATAAAGGTCCTCGTAGAGAGATCTACTATTTCGCGGCAAGCGGTATGTTAAATGCCATTCGTGTAGATGACTGGAAAATAGCATTTGCAAAAGAGCAAGGTGCTATTAATGAAGCATATCGTCAAGTACCGGCTTGGCCTGTAATTACAAACCTAAGAGCTGATCCATTCGAGAGTGCTTCTCGTGAGTCTGCAATGTACCTTAGATGGTATGCTGACAATATGTGGATGATGGTACCTGCACAATCATTCGTGCAAAAGTTCCTTGGTTCTATAGAAGGTTATCCTTTCCAGGCAGGTAGTTCATTGAGTGCAGGAAATATAGGATATGGTACACTTGAATTGCAAAAGGCAAAAGGTAACTTAAAAAGACTTCTTGATCTATCGGTTCAAAATTAAAATGTAATGAATTTCTTTCCAAAGGCTTTTGCCTTTGGAAGATTGTTTTAAAGCCATCATGGTGGCTTTAAAACAGTAAAATTACATAATTAAAGGGATATATATGAAAAAACCAATTTTAGGAGGTTTTTTTGCTATAGCCTCTCTTGCATTCTTTCCATATACAAGTATTGCAGGTGAAGCACCAAAACTTATACTTCAAATCACAGTAGATCAACTCCGTTCAGATCTTCCTAAACGTTATATGTCAAAGATGGGTGAGGGTGGCTTTAAGTACCTTTATGATCAAGGTATAGTCTATGAGGATGCACATCATGCACACTCAAATACAGAAACGATAGTAGGACATACTACTTTAGCTACAGGTGCGTATCCCGCTCAAGGCATGGGCTTATAGGTAATGTCTGGTTTGACAGAACAACAGGGCATATGACCTATAATATCGAAGATCCAAGGTATACACTTTTAAGTAGTGATGCAGATGTTGATCAGTCAACAGAGATCGATCCGACACAAAGAGCAGCCAGAAGTGATGGTCGTTCGCCTGCTGCTATACTTGTTTCTACTTTTAGTGATGAGCTCTCTATCCATACGGATAAAAAGTCTAAAGTATTTGGTGTTTCTGTGAAGGATAGAGGTGCAGTTTCTATGGCAGGTCATGCTGGAAAGGCCTTTTGGTTCTCTAAAGCCAAAGGCGAATTTGTAAGCAGTAGTTTTTATTATGATACATACCCTCAATGGGTAAATGATTTTAATGCAAACAAACCAGCTCTTGATTATGCGAATAAACACTGGGAACTTATGTATAAACCGTCTGAATATATGTTTGGTGACAAAGATGACCAGGAATGGGAAAGTGCTATAGGTGGATTCGGAAGAGTTTTCCCTCATGCATATGGTCCTGCAGATGGAAAATACTACACTACTTTTTTAACGCTAAGCCCAGCAGGAGATGAACTAACACTTGATTTTGCAAAAACGTTGATCGAAAATGAAGCTATAGGTGAAGATAATGTAACAGACTATCTCTCTGTGAGTTTTTCCTCTACTGATTATGTTGGACATGTATTTGGGCCTTCTAGTTTGGAAGCTGAAGACAATTTGCTAAGACTCGATAAAACACTTGCAGATCTTTTTGCATTTGTAGAGAAAAAAGTTGGTTTGAAAAATACACTTATCGTACTATCGGCTGACCATGGTTCTCCTGAGGCACCACCTCAAGTAAATGACTATGGTATAGAAGCAGATTATGTTGATCCAGAAAGCTGGGATAAAACAGCTGGTATAGAAAAACTCAAAAAGGAATTTGGAATCGGCAAAAACTTGATACAGGCATTTAACCCTCCCTATATCTATCTTAACAAACAGGTGATCAAGGAAAAAGGACTTGATCTTGCTCGAGTAGAAGAGGTCGTTGCAAATGAGATCATGAAATTTAAAGGTGTAAATAATGCTATCTCAAGTACGGCATTATTGGAAGGCAGAGTGGCAAATACGGAAGATATGCGCTTAATTTTAAACAGTCACAATGTGAAGCGTTCAGGAGATATCTTCATCTTGTTTGAACCCAATTGGTTCATCAATGATTTTGATGGTCTTACGGTGGCCTGTACACATGGTTCACTTTGGAACTATGACACTTTTGTACCAGTTATTTTTGCAGGTATGGATCTCAAACCTCAAAAGGTCTACCGTAAAATTGAAACTGTAGATGTCGCTAGAACTTTAAGCGCTTATGTGGATGTAAAACCACCATCAGGTGCTAATGGTAAAATATTGACAGAAGTTCTGGAGAGTAAATAAAAGGAAGAATATGAAAAGAAAACATTTTACGAAGGCTTTATTAATCGGATTGGCTTCACTATGGTTTACTGGGTGTGCAGATATCGTTGAACCAGCGAAAAAAAGTGAACCACAAGTTTTACCCTCCATCACTTCGACGGTGACCGCGGAAAGGCATCATGGTAAATTTGTATGGCATGACCTCTTGACAGATGATATTCGCTCAGCAAGAGAATTTTATGCAGATGTATTTGGTTGGACATTTAAAACGAAGCAATCCTACACTCAAGTATTCAATCAAGATCAACTTATCGGCGGTATGATGCATGTGACGCCTGCTGATGAGAAGGATACCAAAGCGGTTTGGTTACCTACCATGTCAGTTTCAGATGTAGATACTTCAGCAAGATATGTGAAGTTTAAAAAAGGTGAAGTTCTAAAAGGGCCTATAGATATGAAAGAGCGCGGAAGAGGTGTTCTGGTGAGTGATCCTCAAGGTGCACAGATCGTACTTTTACGCACTAAGAATGGAGATCCAAAAGATAAGACACCACAAATAGGTGATTGGCTATGGAATGAGCTATGGACCAATAAACCAAAAGAGAGTTACACTTTTTATCGTAACATAGGCGGGTATGATGGTTACGAGATGAGAGACAAATATCGTATAGTAAAGCACAAAGGTAAATGGCGTGCGGGTATCAGAGATATAGATAAAGATGATTTTAAGGCACGTTGGGTTCCGACGATCAGGGTTGCTGACTTAAAAGAGACGATGTCCAAGGTCAAAGCATCAGGTGGTGAAGTACTTGTTGCACCGGATGAGGAACTGGTAAATGGAAATGTTGCCCTTATCGCAGATAATAATGGTGCAGCAGTGATCATCCAGTACTGGGAAGAGGGAGGAGCGTAGTGATGAAAACTATTTTAAAATGGAAAAAAACTATTTTTGTTGCTATCTCTGCACTGTTTTTAACTGGGTGTGAAGGGACTACCACTTCTGTTTCAGTTGGATATGGTGTCTATGGTGGGTATGGATATCCTTATTATGGCGGCGGGTATTATGGTGGCGGATACTATCGACCACCATATAGACCAGGTAGACCTGACAGACCGGATAGACCTCGTCCTGAGCATCCGATCGAACGGCCTGACAGACCAACTACTAAGCCAACCAGACCGACAACAAGACCATCAACGAGACCATCAAGACCATCAATGGGTCGTCCTTCAACCAGACCTATGAGCAGACCTTCTGGCGGTATGAGGATGAGACGTTAATAGACAAGAATCTGTCTTAGTTGAAAAACATCACTATAGTAAAGGAAGAACTGTGACACCTTATGAGTCTATCAAATTATTACAACAAAAAATGAATGCTTCTATCATCGGTCAGGAGAACATTGTAGAACGGCTAATTATCGGACTGTTGGCGAATGGAAACTTACTTGTAGAAGGACTCCCCGGACTTGCTAAGACCAGGGCGGTCAGAGGTATGGCAGATGCGATCGAATCTACCTTCTCACGTATACAGTTCACGCCGGACCTGTTACCTTCGGATGTGACGGGTTCAGAGAATATGTATGAAGAGAACGGAGAGTATAAGTTCCGTTTTGAAGAGGGGCCGATCTTTGGAAATATTATCCTCGCCGATGAGATAAACAGGGCGCCGGCAAAGGTACAGGCAGCAATGCTTGAAGCTATGGAAGAGCGACAGGTGACCGTGGCCGGAAAGACACACAAAATGCCCAAGCTCTTTATCGTTATGGCGACACAGAATCCTGTAGAACAGGAGGGTACATACCCGCTTCCAGAAGCGCAAAAAGACAGGTTTTTGATGCATGTGAATATTACCTATCCTGATAAGGCTTCAGAGATAGAGGTGATCCGTCTTGTGCGCGGGGAGAAGAGCGGTAAAAAAAGTGATGAAACCGATGATACACTGATCTCTCAAGAGATGATCTTTGCAGCACGTGATGAGATAGCCAATGTAAAGAGTTCTGAGATAGTTGAGCAGTACATAGTAGATCTTATATTTGCTACACGTTACCCTGAGAAGTATGATGAGAAACTGGCATCATATATCGATATAGGTGTAAGTCCCAGAGCATCGTTAGGACTTGATCAATGTTCCAGAGTATACGCTTGGCTCCAAGGAAGAGATCATACTACACCTGAAGATGTCAGAGCGGTTCTGCATGATGTATTCCGTCACCGTATCACACCTAGCTATGAAGCACAGTCAGAACGTGTAAGTAATGATGAGATCACCGATATCATTCTTGGTTTGGTCGCACTTCCGGCATAGATCATGAAGAGAGAAGATGAAGGTATATACGTAACTTTAAGTGAACTTCTCAAGTTTGGGTATATGCCAAAAAATTTCAATCTCAGACCCAATGCAGCAGTACTTAGCAAACTAAGCGGCAGGCATCTTTCAGGTGTGCGCGGCAGGGGTATGGATTTTTCTGAGATGAAACAGTATGTGCAGGGTGATGATACGCGAAACATGGACTGGAAAGCCACACGACGAACCGGTAAACCCTATATACGAGTTTATAATGAAGAGCGTGACCGTAATGTGTGGCTGGTCATCTCTCAAATGAACTCTATGTTCTTTGGCTCAACAGAACGAATGAAATCTGTCTGCGCTGCACATACTGCTGCACTGATGGCATTTAAAGCTCTGGAGATGGGTGACAGGGTCGGAGCGGTTGTCTATAACAATGAAGAAGTGAAGTTCTTTAAAGCTACATCAAGTAAGAACAACATCGTACAGATCATGACCGAGATCGAGCGGCAGAATCATCTTCTAAATGCTGAGAACGTAGACAACCAAAAAGGAAATCTAGCTAAGTCGTTAAAGATCCTTACATCTCTTGTAAAGCATGATGACCTGGTGGTACTCATAGGGGATGGTCGTGCTTTGGATGAAGAGACGGCAAGACATATTACCAGGATCAATGTGCATAATGATGTCATTGGTGTATTGGTCTATGACCCTATGGAAGAGGAGCTGGTCAAGTCAAACTCTCTTTTCTTTACCGATGGGGTAAACACAGTGGATGTTGATAGTACAAATAAACAGTTTATAGAAAGATATGCACAACGTCTCAGCGGTAGAAAAGAGGCTTTTCAAAAGCTCTCCCGTAAGAATGCTCTGCCAGTACTCTCTATCTCTACGCAGTATCCTGTACTTGATCAACTCTACGAACAGTTAAGTTTGAACAGAGGCAGAAGCTGATGTCAGCAGATATGAATCAAACTATTGCCCAGGCTTCATTGGATAATTTAAATGATATTATTGTCCCTGAGGCAGTGGGTTTTTTTCCTCTTGCTCCGGGTTGGATGGTAGTGATACTATTGGCACTAGGACTTCTTTTTCATTTTTTATTTCAGGCTTATAAAGGTTATCAAAGATCTCTTTATAAAAGAGAAGCTTTAAAAGAGTTAGACAGCTATAACAAAGAGAGCAGGGACGAGATGATCGCTCTGATTACACTAGCCAAGAGAGTTGCGATTGCTGCCTATGGACGTAATGAGATCGCCAGACTTTCAGGAGAGAGCTGGTGGGATTTCATGGAGGAGTACTCAAAGGTCAAAATGAGCAGAAAGCTGAGAGCGGAACTTTCTGATCTTTTGTATGGTACCCCGCAGCAAAATGACACTTCTCAATATACTGTGGTAAAGGATCTTGTCACACTCTGGATAAGAACACATAAGGTGACCGATCATGCTTGATTTTAGTTATCCTTGGGTTTTTTTACTTTTGATCTTTCCTGTGGTCATCAACAGAACCTCATTTCATTATCTCGCTAAGCGTTCAGCACTTCGTATCAGTTTTAAAGAGGATATTGATGCGGTTAGTATTCATCAAAAGAGCACGAGCGGTGTCTCACGTGCTTCATATTGGCAGAAGATACTATTGGGAGTGATATATCTTCTGGTCGTTACTGCACTGGCTAAACCATTTTATATCGGTGAACCTCTAAGCCAAGAGATATCACAACGTGAAGTACTTGTTTCTGTTGACCTCTCCGGTTCAATGGCAACCAGAGACTTTAAAGATAAGAATGGTACAGCAATAGACAGACTTGAAGCAGTGAAGATGGTGTTGGGTAATTTCTTTCAAGCTCGACAGGGAGAGAAGATAGGGTTGATACTATTTGGTAATGCAGCATTCGTTCAGGCACCTTTTACACAGGATCTTGATGCGCTGGATCATCTGCTCTCTGAACTCCGTATAGGTATGGCCGGTCCTCAGACAGCGATGGGTGATTCTATAGGGCTTGCGGTGAAGTTGTTTCAAGACAGCAATGTGACTGATCGTATGCTCATTGTCATGAGTGATGGGGACGATACAGGTTCAAAAGTACCACCACTCACTGCGGCTAAACTTGCAAAAGCTAATGGAGTAAGCATCTTTCCGATCGCCATAGGGGATCCTCAGAATGCAGGAGAACACCCTATAGATACAAAAACACTCCAAGAGATAGCAGAGATCACAGGTGGAAAGTTCTACTATGCATGGAACTCTGAAGAGCTTGTAGATATCTATACACAGATAGATAAACTCAAACCAAAAGAGGTGAAGGTGATCACTCATAGACCTCAATTTGATCTTTTTCTCTATCCTCTGTTAGCAATGCTTTTACTTCTACTTGGATATGGGGCACTTGTATTCATACAGGCTAAAAGGGAGAGCAGATGAGTCTCTTTCACTTCTTAAGACCTGAATATCTGCTCTTATTGATACCTGCCTGGATTTTGGTATGGTGGTTGATCAAACAGCAGAATGATGAGAAGAAGTGGCGTAATATGATCGAACCAAAACTATTGAAACGTCTATTGGTTCAGCCAGAACAACATAGCTCCAGGTTGGCTGCCCCGTGGCATCTGGGTCTTGTCCTCACACTGCTTGCTGTTGCTGTTTCTGGCCCAAGCTGGAAGTTAAAGGAGTCTCCATTCGCTCAGGATGATACCAAAATAGCACTCCTTGTTTCAGCCAAGGAGAGTATGCTGACCAGCGACATTCAGCCCAACCGTTTAGAAAGAGCTGGGATCAAGATCATTGATCTTTTAAAACAGCGATCAGATACACACTCTGCACTTATCGCTTACAGCGGTACAGCGCATCTAGTACTTCCTACCACCAAAGACCATGGGATCATTCAAACGTTTGCACAGGCATTAAGTCCGGATATTATGCCTTTGGAAGGAGATAATATAAAAGATGCACTGGTTTTGGCAGCTAAAGAGTTAAACTCAAAAAGTGCAACTATTGTCGTACTAACCGATGCACTCTCTCCCTCTTTGGTCAAATCAGCAATGCAAGAGGGGTTTGACAAGCGTACAAAGGTTATTTTCTGGCAGATAGCCTCGAATGAACTCTCCAATGAAAATGACTTCAAAAGCGCGGCATCTTTGGTGGATGGTCATTTTGTGAAGTATTCCAGAGATGACAGTGATGTACATTTGGTCTCTTCTTTGATAGATAAAAATTTCAAAACAGCTCAAAAGGATGATAAGAGCAACTATGAAGATGGTGGGTATACTCTGGTACCAATTATCTTTCTCTTGATGTTATTATGGGCCAGACAGGGCTTTATCGCTGAATTATGGAGGCGGTCATGATAGAGATGATAAAAAGAAACCTCTCTTTACTTCCTTTTTGGGTCACACTGGTGATATCTGTGGTTTGGGTACTCTTTGTATATGATAAAGGATTTAACAGGCTTTTCATCACTGCGGATCAACTTGGATATCGTCATTATGAAAATAAGAACTATAGTGATGCAGCCAAAAATTTTCAAAATATGTCATATAAAGGGGCATCATACTTTAAAGCTGCAGAGTTTAAGCGTGCAAAGTCCATCTATCAGAACCTTAGCAGTAAAGAAGATACCTATAATCTCGGTAATACCTTTGTGATGATGGGTGATTATGACAATGCTATAAAGAGCTATAAGAGAGCATTGAAGATCGATCCGAACTTTAAAGAAGCACAAGAGAACCTTGTCGTGGCAAAAGCAAGAAAGATCCTGAAAGAACCTGAAAATGATGGAACAACAGGAATAGGTGATCAATACGATATGCAGCCTGATGAGGTAGTGTATGACAATACAGAAGGTAAAGGAGAAGATGATACCAGAAGTGCCGAGAAAGATGCAGCCAAAGGGAACCTTGGATGGCTGGATAGATTGCAAACCGGACCAAAAGATTTTTTAAAGAATAAATTTAGATACGAATATCAAATTAATGGAGCAGAGTGATGCAAATTAATATGTTTTTTAGAACAATTCTTCTTTTACTTTTTGTTAATTTGAATCTCTTTGCCATTGATGGAAAGATAAAGGTCTTCATCACCACGCAAGAGAGCATATATACTTCACAAAAGATTACGGTTGCTGTGGAGATACTCTCCAGTGCATTTAGTATCATGGATGCAAGGATCACTTTTCCCGCTTCAGATAAGTATATCATACAAGCTCCTCAGAGTGCTTCGTATTTAGGTCAGGAAGAAGTTGATGGAGAAGCTTGGCAAATGGTGCATTATGATTATGAGATATATGCACTGAAAGCAGGGAAGATAGAGATACCTTCTGTGTCAGTCTCTTTTACAGCTTCTATGGGCTATGGGCAGCCAAAAAAAGAGTTTGAACTGAAAAGTGATGCTTTATCTTTTGATGTGAAAGTACCTGAGGGTGTAGATAAAGGTCAGTTTATACTGGTGACAGATAACTTCAAGTTGAGTTCTGAAGTAAAACCTGAAAAAACGAAGTTGATCGTTGGGGATGCTGTAGCGTTAAGTGTAATACAAAAGGCTAATGGTGTACCGGATGTATTGCTAAGTCCTATAGCTTACAATTCCAATGAATCGATACGAGTGTATACGAAGGAGCCATTACTAGAGAGTGGATCGAAAGGAAAGTATGATGTCTCTAGAACAGACAGGTTTACTTTTGTAGCAAGTACAGAGGGAAATGTTACGCTTCCTGCTCAAGAGATACTTTGGTACAACACTACAACTCAAAAGATACATTTAGAAAAAATTTCAGCGATTCAGTATGAGATATTACCTGATCCTCAAATTGCGATAGATGCAAAAAAAGCACAACAGAAACAGCTTTATACTTATACAGGAATTGCTTTTTTGATCGTCCTGGGTCTTTACGTTTTACTCGCACCTAAAATACGTCATTATCGAAAAGAGAAAAAACGTAAATATGAAGAGAGTGAAGCAGGTATATTCGCTCATTTACTTACTTCTGTTGCATCAAGTGATACTGTTGCAGTAGATAGACAATACTACCTTTGGCTTTTGTCCATTGCACCAGAGATTGCCCGTGGTGGAATGAAAGCGATTGAAACGATACAACCCTCTCTTATTGATATTTTAAAAGAGGTTGATTTGGTTCTGATTGGGTCTAGTAGGGAGTTTGATAGAGCGAATTTAAGCAGGGAGTTAAAAATATTTAGAGCGAAACTACTGTATGAAAAACAGAATCTAAAAGAGGGTTTACCTGTAGAAATAAACCCTTTATAAAAACCTTTTAAGCGGGTCTGTTTTCATCTTCTTAAGCGGGTCTGTTTTCATCTTCAGCACGATGAAGCATCACTGTTGGATATGCAAACTCTAGATGGTTCTTTTTAAGTATCTCTGCTATTTTGAACATGACATCTTCTTTGACCTCAAGCCACTCACTCCATACTACAGAGCGACTAAAGCAGTAGACAAGGATATTGATACTTGAATTGGCGAATTCATCCATATAGACCAAAGAGGTACGTTTTACGCCTTTATAATCATCCATAGAAACGAGTTTTGCCTGACGTTGTGAGTGTTTATATGTGGTACGCTCATTGGCAATACCTGGATGTTCTTTGAGCATTTCTCTGATATCATCAATAGCCTGACGGATATCATCAAAATTTGACTCATAAGTCACCCCGATATTCATCTTGATACGCCGTCCAATACTTCGTCTACTCCAATTTTTAACACCTTTATTTGCCAGTTCGAAGTTAGGAATAGAGATAAGCGCATTGTCAAAGGTACGTATGGTGGAAGCCCGTAAACCTATTTCAACTACTGTTCCATTAACATCTTTTGTTTCGATCCAATCACCTTGTTCAAAAACATCACCTACTAAGATAGAAATAGAACCAAAGATATTGGCAATACTGTCTTTTGCAGCAAATGCGACAGCTGCACCTGCGATACCCAGACCAGAAAGCAATGCAGTAAGATTTACACCAAGAATTTTTAAAATTGCAATTGTTGCCATAAGAATAATCACACTGTTACTCACTTTAATGGCAAGGTTGATAACCTCATTTCTAAGCATCATACTACTTTTGAGACTTTCCATTTTGATGTAGGCAATGGTGTTTGTAATTCTATAAAATGCTATAGCAATAAGGACAACATAAGCTATAGAAAAAAGTTTACTGACATTGATACTGGTGATGTCAAAGCCAAGATAGACTACAAGTATGAGATGAATGATCAATAGTGAAGTGATCATTTTAAATATTCTTGTAATATGCGTGTGAATATACGTGATGTCATCTTCATCAAAATCGTAATATTTTAAAGTACGATCAATGGTGAAACGTAGAAGAAAATTAGCTATTAATATGATTAGAATGAGCGATATAACAAACATAATACCGGCAATATTTACATGGTAGTCAGTAAGGTGAGCGTTTATCTTTTTACCGTATGTGGATGAATTTATCTTTTTTAAAAGACTAAAAAAGCGAGATTTAGAGAAACGACCTGCACGATAGATATACGGACTGTTCGCTACAAGTTCTGCACTGAAAGTATTGGCAACGCTTTCCAAATATTCTACATTTTGAATGGCTTCATGAAGTGACTGAATGACCCGACTTGACTGGTCTTGCTCAGAAGAGATATATTTGTCTTTATCTATAGGAGTATATTTTGAAAAGTATTTCACAAGCGTTTCATTGATCTTATCTTTGAAAAATGAATTGGACTCACTCTCTGTTAGAAGCATTACTTCATGAAATGCACTTCTAATACCTTTTCGAAGCTTATACCCACGTATAAGAAGTTCATCCCGCATCACAGCATTTTTATAGCCTCTGTGTTTATTGCTGTTGAGACGAAGTTGTAATTTGTTTACTTCAAGTTTATAAGGATCACCACTGTGTAAATGCTCTTCTTTATTGGTAGCATATTGCAGTAGGAACTCTTGATATCTGGCGTCTTGTTCCTCTTTGACCTTGATCTTCTCTTCAAGTGTAAGATTTTGATCGAGGAGTTTTCTTTCGACCTCTACCTGTTCAGTGATAAAGTCATCTAGAACATCGTTTGAGAAAAGAAAAGATGAAGCAAAGAAAAACATAAGCAATATAAATTTTTTCAAAAAACAACCTTTGTTAACATACCCTCTTGTATTGAAGAGGTGCAAAATTTTTTATCTATTTTGAATAATTATATCAGTTTTCCAGATAATTTTCTTTATAAGTAAAGTAATTTTTTGGGTGCTTTTAAAGTTGAATGCAGTAGATTATAGAGGTCCCGGAGTTGAAACCTCTACTGGTGGTTTGAGAGTTTACATATTACCGAGCATCTCTTTGATCGCATAATTTAAACGCTTTCTCTTCTCTTCAATCGGTAAATTTTTCACATCTCCTTCAGCTGAAGAGAGATAGATGATCTCACCGGTATTCGCATCTATAAGTGCGAGAAGTATACCTGCAGTAGGTACATTTTCAATGGTTGCCTTACCTTTTTCATCTACCTTTTCTTTAATGGCATCCATATCTGCTGCCCCCATATATGCAACATAGAAATCAGGATTTCTTGCTACAGGTACTTTCGCTTTTTTAGCCAGTTCCGCATTCACTGTTTGACGTAATTCTGTATTGATATCGATATCAGCATTGCGTTGGGTATCTTTGTCAAAACCGCTTTCATCTAGGATCTGGTATGTTTTATATCCTGCTAAATTCGCTTTCTCAGATTTTAAAGCAGCGACTTTAATATCATCTGTCTTGACACACCCAGATGTAAATCCTGCGATCAACAGACCCGCTAATGTAATTTTTAATAACTTTGACATGTATTTCCTTTGTTGTTTGGTAGAGTATAGATCTAGACTATACTTATGACACTTAGTATATCTATATCCCAGGTTTAAAATCAAGGATATAAAACTATTTTCTAAACATTATGATCTTTTAGGGTATTTCAGGTGCCTGGGTCTCTTTATTTAGTGTTGCATACCCACGTCCCACTCTTGCAATAGTTGAAAATTCTAAAGTGATCTTCTCTCTATTGGAGATGATCTCATCCTGGAGATAAAGATGTTTTATCTCCAGGATGAGAGGGATTGTTTTACTTCCTTTAAGCTCTACTTCCTGATGATATTCGCAGAAGAAAGCTACTTTTATGCCTTTTGGCATAGGTGGAAAATCTTCAATACATTTTTGTGTTGGTATATCAAATACCTCAAGTTCACTTTGTGACGCATCTAATCCTTTAGAACTTAAATGCATTTTTTCAAAATGTTTTTCATCTACGATACAGACCACACACTTTTTACTTTCTCTGAGGTTACGAAGCGTATCTTTAGGTGTGCCATCAGCACGGTGACCGATAGAAACCATGAGCGTAGCAGGTTGTGAAGAGAGTGGAGTAAAATATGAAAAAGGTGCAATGTTCAGGACTTCACCCTGGGTAACTATCCATGCAATGGGACGAGGTATGACACTGCTTGCCATAAGATTGTAACGCTCTGATGATGTTTTTTCTTGAAAATCTATGATCATTTTTCTTACTTGATAAACTCAACTACTTCATCAAAAGGAAGTCTTAATTGTGTCGATTGTTCATTGAGCCTGTAGCCAAATGGTACGACAACAGCTACTTGGAATTTACTTGTATCTAAACCTAAAGCTTCTTCCAGGTTTTCTTTTTCGAAGCCTTCTATAGGACAGGAGTCTATACCGATAAAAGCAGCAGCAGTCATCATGTTTCCTAGCGCAATATAGCTTTGTTTTGCTGTCCACGCGTAGATATTTTCGTCAGAGCTCAGTGTTTTGGCTAAGTGTTTGGCATAAATGTCCATATAGAAATCAAGACTCTCCTGAGGCATCTCACGTCTTGTAAATCTCTTTTTAGGCATACCGCTCTCCACTTTGGCATTTTCAATACCTGCAAGTACAATGACCAGATGAGAACAAGAGGTAACTTGAACCTGATCCCAGCAAAAAGGTCTGAGTTTTGCTTTTAACGCTTCATTGGTAATAACCAAAAACTTCCATGCCTCCATTCCAAAAGAAGAGGGTGACTTTCTTCCTGCCTCCAAGATATAATGCATCTCTTCGTCACTTATTTTTTTATTTTCATCAAATATTTTGCAGGCATGTCTAAATTCCATAGCTTTGGTAAAATCATTTTCCATTGTTCATCCTTTTTGTTATGTAGTTATTAGGTTAGCCTATAAGTCATATTATGTCAAGATTTATTTTGAAAGAAATAAATAGTATTCTAATGTAAATTATTCTATTATAAATAAAAAACACGGAGAGAATATGAGATATGTATTGATATTTATGCTAATAGGTTCATTTTTACGCGCAGAAAGTTTTACTTTGGCAAGTGATACACTTAAAGGACAGATGAGTAAAGCCCAAGAGTTTGATGGTTTTGGATGTAATGGTGAAAATATCTCTCCAGAACTTCATTGGACTCATGCACCAAAAGGTACAAAAAGTTTTGCGATCACAGTATATGATCCTGATGCACCAACTGGTAGTGGATGGTGGCATTGGTTGCTAGTGAATATTCCTGCTGACACAGATAAAATTATTGCTGATGCTTCAGGAAAAAAGAGACTACCAAAAGGTGCCTTGGAAACAACAACTGATTATGGTCATTCCGGCTTTGGTGGAGCATGTCCTCCACAAGGTGACAAAGCCCATCGCTATGTATTTACTGTACATGCATTGGATGTTGAGAGTTTACCTGTAAAGCCGGAAACCAAGAGTGCCGTGGTAGGCTTCATGGTAAACAAACATACGATTCAAAAAGCATCTTTGATCTCATACTATCAAAGAGATTAAATACTTATGGTCATATCTTTTATCCATTGAAGATAGGAGGTATTGGCATCCATTACGGGTATCATGATGATCTCTGGTACCTTATAGCTGTGTAGTTGTTCAATCTCTAATTCAATCTGCTTAAAGAGTGATCTTTTGGTTTTCATCTGTAGAAGTATTTCTTTGGAGTTTTCTATTTTGCCTTGCCAGTGATAAGTGCTTTGAATCGTTGTAGACTGTACACAGGCAACAAGTTTTTTTTCTAAAAGCAACTGAGTGATGGCATCAGCATTTTCTTTAGTCTCTGTAGTAGTACTAATGACACAGTAATTAAAGGCTTCCATTTTCTACCTTTACTATAAAATCTTCTACACAGACTGCAACCATATTATAGACATATTCAAATCCCTCAAAGCCATCAAAAAAGTAAGGGTCAGGCACATCTTCTCCCTTAAAATCTCCAAAATCACCCAAGAGATGAACATTACTGAATCCAAAGGCTTCCAGGTCTATTTTGTTTTGTCTGTCCATCGCTACTATGTGATTAAATAAAGTGATATCCTCTTTTGTAATAGGACGAGAGTGTTGTTGTCTGATATCAACATTATACTGATCAGCGATCTTGATAGAGTATTCGCAAGGGGCTTCACCCATATGCCAGTCACTTGTCCCCGCTGAGTCTACATTAAAGCCAAGGTTCTTTTTGTTGATTATATTCTCTGCAACACCATGAGCTATGGGACTACGACAAATATTCCCTAAACATACAAATAATATACGATCCATAATTCTCCTTTTATTTCTATAGTGTACAATAGCAAAAATATGAGGATAATTTGATGAAAAAAGCCATGACATTATTATTTGTTTTGAGTTTAATGTTATCTGCCAAGGATTATACAAAAAATCCAAAAACGATAAAGTTTATTGATAATCTAGTTCAAAAATATGATTTTAAAAGAGCTGACCTTGAGAAACTTTTTTCAAATGTAAAGGTCCAAAACTCTGCACTGCAAGCATTTCGTCCTCAAGCAATGAAGAAGCGTACACCAGAACAGATCGCTGCATTAAAAAAACGTTATCCTAAATATGGTGCCTGGGATCGTTATTCAAAAAATAAGCTCAGTGATTCACGTGTAGATAAAGGTGCAGCATATATAAAACGGTATCGTAAAACATTTGAAAAAGTGGAAAAAAAGTACGGGGTACCTAAGGAGTATATTGCAGCTATTATAGGTGTAGAGAGTGCGTATGGTAAGAATGTAGGGAAATATCCTATATTTGACACTTTGAGCACCTTAGCTTTTGAAGAGAATAGAAGAAATACATTTTTTCAAAAAGAGTTGAGAAAATTCATGCATCTTTCCCAAACAGAAAAATTCAATCCAAAAAATGTCTATGGATCCTATGCAGGTGCCATCGGTTTATGTCAATTTATGCCCAGTAACTATGAAGCGTATGGTGTTGATTTTAATGGTGACGGAAGAATTACACTTCAAAGACCCGAAGATGCCATCGCCAGTGTTGCGAACTATTTGAAGCAAAATGGCTGGCGAAAAGGTGAGCCCGTTGCCACAAGAGTGTCGTACGAAGGGATGCGGTTCAACGCCTATAAGACCGGATATAAAACAAAGTATGATCGTGTGCAGCTTAAAGGGATCAGGCCAAAAGTGAAGTGGGACTATCATGATAAAGTACGTCTTATCAAACTGAACAGAGAGAAGTATGATGAACTTTGGTATGGGGCAAAAAACTTTTATGTCATCACACGCTATAATCACAGTGCTTATTATGCTATGTCAGTCCATCAATTGGCAACAAAAATAGCAGATAAAATGGAAGAAAAATAATATGAAGATCAATGTAATCATCATCGATAAAAAAGGAAAAGATAATTTATATGCCGGTTTGATAGAGCATTATAAGAAGATATCTAAACCTTTTGCAAAAGTGGAAGTGATCGAAGTTTTTGATAAAGAGATAGCAAAGGCACAGGATATTTCACCCCAAGCCGCTCAAAAATCCTATACCAAAGCGTTAGAAAAATATATGGAATCTAGCATTAACATAGCATTAGATCCATCTTCTAAAGAAGTGGACAGTCACGAATTTGCGAAATTGCTTAAGGATAGCGTTCAGGTAAATCTCTTTATTGGCGGTGCATACGGCTTTGAGAGGGATTTTTTGAGTAAATGTAATAAAGCAATATCATTTGGTAAAATAACGCTTTCACATAAACTTGTGAAAGTAGTTTTGATGGAACAGATCTTCAGAGGTTTGACCATTAATAATAATCATCCATATCATAAATAGGACAAACTTAAATGTTAACAGAAGTAGAATTAGAAAGCTTTCAAAACAAATTACTCGATAGAAGAGTACAGATAGAAAAAAACCTTAGAGGTACAACGCTTGAACTAGAGGGAATGAGAGAACTTGAGCTAAATGATGAAGGTGATTATGCTGCTGCATCTGCGGAAACCATAGTAGATAGTGCTATTTTAGTACAACAGCGTAAAGAATTAAACGAAATTGAACTTGCTTTAGATAAAATAAAAGTAGGAACTTTTGGTATATGCGAAATGTGTGAAGAACCTATAGGCAAAGCACGTCTAGAAGTAAAAAACTTTGCTCGTTTTTGTATTACATGCCGTGAGATCACCGAAAAAGAAACAAAATAGATTTTCTATTTAAAGCAATATGTACATGATTTCTCTGATAAAGGCGTTAGTAATTTAGCCTATGAGCTTTCTTTATGCATGTTGCGACATCATAAGGAGATAAAATGAGAGTTGCTCTGTATATTTTTGCTACTTTGGCACTGATGGGAATCGTTGCCGCATTCACCTACACAATTAATCCTGATTATTATGCTGTAGAATTAATGGGAATTAACTTTAATTTTCCAATGGCTGCCTGGATCGTTGCACCAATGGTACTTTTATTTATTTTTACATTGATCCATATGTTTTTTTATGGTTTGAAAAACTACTTTATACTTAAAAAATGGCAAAAAGATACGAATACTTTAGAAGATGCACTTTACTGGTCATTGGTCAATGAACCAAAAGAGCAAAAGTATGGCATAGATACATTAAAGAGTTCTGCAGTACTTCTCGGAAAATCATCTCTTAGTGTTTCTGATAATGTGGAAGGATTAAGTCCTAGACTTTCACGTGTTTTACATATCATACAAAAGATCAAAAACGGTGAATATATTGATTTCAAAGAAGAGAAAATGGCTAAGGTCTTTAATGTAGGTAACCCTATCTTGATACAAAATAGGTTGAACCGTTTAGAGATTGATGAAAAGTTTGTTGAAGATGTAATGAAGGCTACTTCAGAGTATTCACCTGCAGTACAAGCTGAAGCTTTAGAGACGTTTGCACGTAAAGTGGATTTTATTAAGGCCCGTAAATATGTAAAAGTTTTTGATGTTAAAAACTTTTTTGTCATGCTTAATAGAGTGAGTGCAGAGGATAGCCTTGAACTTTCTCCTGAAATATTGACAGAATTTGTGGAAGCACTTGATATAGGGTGTCAAGATTTCATCAAGATCGCTTCAGTGACTAAAAAGTATTTTAATCCTGAAGAGAACCTCACACTTTTTAGAACATATCAACTTAAGAACCCTAAAGCACAAAATGCCTATTTATATCTCTTATTTGAATATGAGTTATTGGAGCAGGTAGCACTCTATCTGCAAGAGCAAGAAGAGAGTGAGTTCATTAAATTCAGAGCATGGTATACGCTTAAACAAGAACATAACAACCCATATAGACTAAAAGACATTATAGATATCGACTCAATTTGTAATGAAACTAGACTTTAGTAAGACCCTTTATGCTTTAGCCCCTCTTGCGGGCTTTACAGACCTCCCTTTTCGTTCCGTTGTTAAGAAATTTGGTGTTGATCTAACCATTTCAGAGATGATAAGCTCTAATGCATTGGTCCACAACTCTAAGAAAACATATCGTATGCTCGAGAAAAGTCCGATTGAAGACCCCTATGCTATCCAAATAGCAGGTTCTGATCTTGATGTCATTAGGCGTGCAGTGGAGATACTGAATGAAAGAGATGGCATTACGGCTATAGATCTAAATTGTGGCTGTCCTGCACCAAAAGTGGTCAATAACCTTCAGGGGTCATCTTTACTAACTGATCTGCCTCAGATGGCTAAGGTGATAGAGACGATCAAAAAATACTCCAACAAAGAGTATACGTCAGTAAAGTTTCGCCTAGGTTTCAATGAAAAAAACCATCAAGAGATAGCACATATATGTCAAGAGTCAGGGGCAGACTACATTGCTGTACATGGTAGAACAAGAGCAGGCAGATACAAAGCAGCTGTAGATTATGATGCTATCGCACAAGTAAAACAAACCGTATCCATACCTGTCATAGCCAATGGTGATATAGACTCTCCTGCTAAATCGAAATGGGTTCTGGAACATACAGGTGCAGACGGTGTGATGATAGGCCGTGCCGCAGTGGGGAAACCATGGATATTTAAACAGATCAAAGAAGGCATGGTTGAACCAACTTCCGCACTCATCAAAGAAGTGGTTTTGGAACATTTTGACCAAATGATAAAACATTATGACAAGTATGGAGCGATAGTTTTTAGAAAAAATCTCCACTCATACTCTAAAGCTGGCTATCAAGGGGCTTCAGCATTTAGGGATGATGTGAATCGTATAGAAGATCCAAAAGAGATGAGAGCAGTTATAGAATCATTTTTTTCCCAGCCACTCCTAAATGAAGTTTGATAGCCAACACAGTTTATCTATCTATAAGAGTTAACCATTCTTACGTGAGTGCTCTACAAGCATAGAGAGTATAAAGCTGGTAGCAACAAAGCCCAAAAAGAGGAAAAACCCTACTTGTAGATCCGTACCGTTGGTGGTAATAACATTTATAGGTGTACTCTCTTCAACCAGTCTGTCCAATTCATTGTCCACCACACCGTCAAGACCCAAGTAGGACATAAAGATAGAGACAACCATCACATCGGCCATAGACCATTTTGTAGATTTTAGAGCGAAGAAACGGACAACAGCATTGTTACCAATGAAACTTCTGCTATAGAAGTAGAGATACGTGGAGATTAGTTTTAAGGTAGGGAATATCACACTGAACATTACCAGTAAAATACCTACAAATATCATCTTAAGCTCATCCTCTTTTAATAATAATTCTATCAGGTCTGAGATACTTTTACTTTGGTAAAAAAGGATCTGGTTGGTAAAAGTAAGAGGCTTATCAAGTATCGTAAAGTAGAGTTTACTGATCTTCGCTTCTATATCGAGCATAGGAAGCAGTAGGCCAGGAACCAATAAAGCAACACTCGTTGCAGAAAGTATGAACAGTGATACAGACCTTAATATACTTCCCTGAAGGATGATCAGTACGATAAGAACCATAGCCATAGATAAAATGGCTATGGCATAGTTATTCATCTCAACAGCTCTTTCTTTACGTAGCTTATCTAGCATAGCACTACATGTTTCAAAATCATCACAATTATAACGCTTCAAAATGTTATTATATGCGCTCATATCGACAACTGCTAAATTACTTTTCATAAGTTGATGCAGTTTATCTTTTAAGACAGCTTTGAGAACCTTCTGGTTAGCGGGTTTTTCTAGCTCATTGAGGACGGCCTCAGTAAATTGAGGAACCTTATTTCTAAGAGATCTGATATCTACAAGCTCATCAGTGATCTTTTGTTTTGTATCACCTACGATACTCTTAAACCAACCTCTTTTTTGGTTATCTCTTCGGACTTTTTTATCTGCCTCTACGATGAGTGTATCTACAATGGCTTCTACATATTGTTTGATCTCTGCACGGCTGGTTGCCGTAAAATCAAATTCATCGATCTTTTGATTTACGATATCTGAGATCTTATTGGCCCAAATTGTAGAGTTAAAGAGACCATACTGGACACCATGGAATTCTGCATAATCGACTTTGATTGCTTTGGCTCTGTTTCCTGTCTCTACAAGCTGTGTCACTGAGTAAATGATAGTAGAGAGCAAGAGGATACTTAGGATCATCATCCAATATGAAAATAGTTTTTTAATGTTTTGTGTGATAAATGACATTTTTACTTTTCCATCTTAATTTTATAATTTTAGTTTTATATACTATGAGTATAGCTAAATTAGTGTAAACATTTAAGAAAAATGCTATAATTTCAACTTAATTTTTGGAGAAGTGGAAATGATAGTAGAACTAATACTTGTTGGTATCTTTATCGGTACGATGTCAGGCTTTTTTGGTATCGGTGGCGGTATGATACTTGTACCGATACTTTTGGTTCTTGGTTTTGATACGAAAGATGCTATTGGTATTTCTATTATTCAAATGGTATTTAGCTCTATTTATGGTTCATATCTGAATCATAAAAAAGGTTCACTTATCATCGGAGAAGGGATCTTTGTAGGCTTTGGAGGATTTATAGGTGGATATATCGGTGGGTATGTTACACAGTTCATCTCTGATGTCGTCTTACAATTTCTCTTTTTGGGTCTTTTGTTATTTGCACTGTTCAGGCTTTTTTTCTCTAAGCACCATGAGGATGATGAAAAGACCAAAACATTGAATAAAGCATTGCTTTTTGGTATTGGTCTGGGGATCGGGATATTCTCTATCACTCTTGGTATTGGAGGGTCTATTATACTCACTCCGATTTTAGTAGGGTTATTGCATTATCCTATAAAAAAAGCAGTGAGTGCGGGTCTCTTCTTTGTGGTCTTCTCATCCGTAGCAGGTATGATAAGCCGACTTAGTAACGGAACGATAGACTTTGGTAATGGCTTGACAGTTGCGATAGCTTCACTTGTAGGCGTGGCATTGGGTATCTGGCTTAAGGACCATGTCACATCCAAAAATCATAAGATGGCACTTTTGGCACTCTATGTGTTTGCCTTGATTATGTTGATAAAAAAAATATGGTTTTAAATAGATAGGATAAAGAATGAAAAAAGATATGATTAAAGTCTATGGCGCAAAAGAGAACAATTTAAAAAATATAAATATAGACATCCCTAAAAATAAGTTGGTGGTGGTGACAGGTATTTCTGGATCAGGTAAGTCTACTTTAGCATTTTCAACACTCTATGCTGAAGGGCAAAGGCGGTATATAGAGTCACTCTCTTCTTATGCCAGACAGTTTCTTGGACGTGTAGGTAAACCTGATGTCGACAAGATAGAAGGGTTGACACCAGCCATAGCGATAGACCAGAAAACAACTTCTAAGAATCCACGTTCTACTGTAGGAACGATCACTGAGATCTATGATTATCTGAGATTGCTTTTCTCTCGTGTTGGAGAGCAGCATTGTCATGAGTGTGGCAAGCCTATCTCTTCTATGTCAGCTTCAGATATCATTGAAGAGGTTTTAAAATTGCCTGATGGTGCGAAACTTGTGATCATGGCACCGCTGGTGAAAGAGAAAAAAGGTACCTTCGCCGATATGTTGGAGTCTCTTCGTCATAAAGGGTATATCCGTGCGATGATAGATGGTGTGATGGTACGTCTTGATGATGAGATAGAACTTTCAAAAACCAAAAAACATACCATTAAAGTCGTTGTAGATAGAGTCGTGGTGAAAGAAGAGAGCCGTGACCGTATAGGACAGGATGTAGAGAAAGCACTCAAAGAGAGTTATGGTGAGATGGAGATAGAAGTACTTAATTATGAAGAACTGGAACTTGACAGACAACATATTCACTACTCTGAGCATTTGGCCTGTTTTGATTGTAAACTGAGCTTTGAGCCGCTGGAACCTGTTAGCTTCTCTTTTAATTCACCTAAGGGTGCATGTCCTACTTGTGACGGTCTTGGAATCCGTTATGCTATAGATCTTAAGAAAGTGATAGATCCTGAGCTTTCTGTCGATAAGGGTGCCGTGAAGATCATGTATGGATTTAATAAGAGCTATTACACCAAGTTCCTCAACGCCTTTTGTGAGCAGAATGATATAGATATCAAGACGCCTTACGGTGAACTTGAAGCACATCAACAAAAAGCCATACTCTATGGAAATGGCACTACTATAGACTTTTTATGGAAACGCCATAAACTTAAACGCGAGTGGCCGGGAGTGGTCAAGTTTGCACATGATATGTTCAAAGAGGAAAAAGACCTCTCTGAATATATGACAGAAAAGGTGTGTGACAAGTGTGATGGGCATAGACTTAGACCCCGTTCTTTAGCCGTAAAAATAGAGGGAAAAAATATCGCTGATATCATTGATATGCCAATAGAAAAATCCTATGCTTATTTTGCAGATCAAGAGAGTTTTTCTCACTTAAATGAACAGCAAAAAATGATCGCAGAGTCCATACTTAAAGAGTTGTATGAACGACTCTATTTCTTACATGATGTGGGATTAGGATACATTACACTGAGTCGTGATGCAAGAAGTATTTCTGGTGGTGAAGCACAGCGTATCCGTATCGCTTCACAGATAGGTTCAGGTTTAACAGGTGTGATGTATGTACTGGATGAACCAAGTATCGGACTTCATGAGCGTGATACGATGAAGCTTATACGTACACTTAATTCTCTACGTGACAAAGGAAACTCTGTTATCGTTGTAGAACATGATAAAGAGACGATCCTTGCTGCTGATTATATTATCGATATCGGTCCAGGTGCAGGGGAGTTTGGTGGTGAAGTAGTATTTGCAGGTGATGCAAAAAAACTTGAAAAAGCCAAAACACTGACTGCAGACTATATGTATGGTAAAAAGGAGATCTCTTATTCGCATGATAATGCTCAAAATGAATGGATAGAGATCAAAAATGTTACACTCAATAACATAGAGAAACTTGATGCCAAGATACCTTTGAAAAACTTTGTATGTATCACAGGCGTAAGTGGTAGTGGAAAAAGTTCACTTATTCTTCAAACCTTGCTTCCTGTTGCAAGAGAATTGCTCAATCATGCCAAAAAGGTCAATAAAATAGACGGTGTAGAGATCACTGGACTCGACAAACTCGATAAAGTCATCTATCTTGATCAAAGTCCTATAGGAAGGACTCCGCGTTCTAACCCTGCCACTTATACAGGGATCATGGATGAGATACGTAAACTCTTTGCACAGACCAAAGAGGCGGAGCTACGCGGATATAAGATAGGACGTTTCTCTTTCAATGTGAAAGGCGGACGTTGTGAAAAGTGTCAGGGGGATGGACAGATCAAGATAGAGATGCACTTCCTACCAGACGTTTTGGTCTCTTGTGATGCGTGTGATGGTACACGATACAATGCTCAAACCAGAGAAGTGTTGTATAAAGGAAAGTCGATCTCAGATGTTCTTGGCATGAGTGTAGGTGAGGCACTGGAGTTCTTTAAAGCCATTCCTGCTATAGCCATTAAATTGAAAACATTGACTGATGTAGGGCTTGATTACATTACTTTGGGGCAAAATGCGACCACACTATCAGGTGGAGAAGCACAGCGTATCAAGTTGAGTAAAGAGCTTAGCCGTAAAGATACGGGTCAAACACTCTATATTTTGGATGAACCTACTACGGGACTCCATTTCGCTGATGTTGACAGACTGACAGGTGTGTTACATCATCTCGTAGAACTGGGAAATTCAGTTGTGGTGATCGAACATAATCTCGATATGGTAAAAAATGCTGATTATATCATCGATATGGGACCGGAGGGTGGAAATAAAGGTGGATTGATCATCGCTACGGGATCACCTGAAAAGTTGGCTTCAGAATATAAAAAGACGGGTTCATATACGGGTGAGTATTTGGCTAAAGAGTTAGCGTAAAGGCGTCTTAAAGATTGACGATCTAAAGACCATGCTTTTTTTAGACTGGTCTTCTAAACGCTTTTTTCGTACCCGGTTTTCGACTGTCATTTGCAAAGCTAATTGACATTTTTACGATCCAAAGAAGGATCAGTGCTGCTATGATCTCATACCCTATGGCCCATGTCAACATAAAAGCTTGTTCCTCATTTAGTGATAAAAACAAGTCTACGCTTCCCTCAGCGACGTAAATGAAAAGAAACAGCAAACCCGCAATATAAGGAAGTGTTACAAAGTATATCGCTAAGAATATTTTTTCAAAACCTTCAGGAAAAAAGAGAGGTGTCTCTGCAAGATCAACTTCTTTTTGCGTGAATTTTTTCTGTGTTTTAAATTTATTTGGCGGTCCTCTATGTATATGTACACCATTGTCAGATTGCATATAATTATTCTCCCTGTGAGACCCAGATGTTTTGGGTATTTAATGTAGGTAACTCGGCGGTCTTCTAAAAGATCCGTAGCTTTCCGTCCTATTTTCGCAAATAGTTTGGCTTTATTCATTTATATAAAACATCATTATAACGAAAATATGTCATATTTTTGTCACAAACTTTATTATTAACTTGAAACTCAAATATGAGCGACTTCTAACTCTTTATAGGCTAGAATACATAAAAAACTAGGGTTATTCTTTGAAAACAATTACAATTATAGATACTTTCGGCTTCTTTTTTCGTTCTTATTTTGCACTTCCTCCTCTACGTAATTCAGAAGGATTTCCTACTGGACTTTTAACAGGTTTTGCAAATCTTGTTGACTCTTTGCACCGTGATCATAGTACAGACTACTTGGTTTTTGCATTGGATGCAAAAGGACGAACTTTCCGTAATGATCTTTTTGAGGATTATAAGGCCCACCGTGAAGCACCTCCCGAAGATCTTATAAAACAGCTTCCTGTAGCGATAGAGTGGATTGAACAAATGGGGTTTGCCAATTTGTCTCGTGAAGGATTTGAAGCCGATGATGTTATTACTACGGTAACAAAATTTGCTAGAGAAAAAGGTATGAAAGTACGTATCGTGTCTCATGATAAAGATCTCTATCAAATGATTGAAGATGGTGTTGTGGTCATGTATGACTCTGTCAAAAAACAAGAAGTAGATGAGCAGGCATGTCTGGATAAATTTGGAGTATACCCTAAAGATTTCATCAATTTTCAAGCTATTCTAGGAGACAGTTCAGACAATATCCCTGGTGTAAAGGGAATAGGAAAAGTAGGTGCATCAAAACTTATCAACAAATATCACACACTTGAAGCTATTTATGAAGATATAGAAAACTCTGGTACACCCCGCATACAAAAACTCCTTTTGGAGAGTAAGGAAAAGGCCTTTTTATCTCGTGAACTTGTCACTATGAGAACAGATGTTTTTGCTGATATGGATGTGGAAAGCTTTGTTTTTGAAGACAAGAATTATCTCTCTTGCTTGCTCGAAGATTTTGAAAAGTATGAGATGAAGCAGGCTATTAAAAAAGCGAAAGTTGGGCTTGAAGAGTCAGACCGTATAGTAGTAGAAAAACCAAAAGTGCAATCGCTCAGTTTTGAAGCGGTTACTTTAGACAGTAAAGAGAAGTTACAGAGTGTTCTAGAGAGCATAGATAAAGATGCGATCGTGGCTTTTGATACAGAGACAACAGGACTAGATACCAAAGTAGCTAAAATGGTAGGCTTCAGTTTCTGTTTCGATAGAGAAAAAGCGTATTATGTACCAGTAGGACATAGTTATCTGGGTGTTGAAGATCAGGTGGAACTGGATGATGCTGTATCGGCACTCAAAAAATTGCTTACACATAATATTGTAGGACAAAATCTTAAATTTGATTTTTCTTTACTTTATAATCAGTTTGATATGGAACCTGTCATACCGTATGCCGATACGATGATCATGGCATGGCTTTCAAACCCTGGAAGTAAAATAGGGCTTGATACACTGGCGAAGACATTTTATAAGTATGAGATGAAGCCTTTTAAAGAGATGGTTAAAAAAGGCGAGGACTTTTCTGCAGTCGATATAGAAGATGCAACTTTTTATGCCGCAGAAGATGCATGGATGACCTTTCTTCTGTATGGAGCAATTAAAAAGAAAATGGAACTCTCTTCACTGACGCATCTTCTGAAAGAAGCAAAGAATGTAGAGTATCCGTTTATGAATGTACTGATGCGGATGGAACGTTTAGGTATCAAGATAGATCCTTCCAAATTAGAAGCATTGCAGAAAACTTTAAGTGAAGACTTGACTACTTTAACATCAGAGATCTATGAACTCAGCGGGTCTGAATTTAACATTAAGTCTACACAACAACTGGGTGTGGTGTTGTTTCAAGAACTGGGGCTTAAAGGTGGCAAAAAAACCAAAACGGGTTACAGTACGAATGAGGCAGTTTTAAGTTCACTCGTAGGTGAGCATCCTATCATAGAGAAGATCCTGGAGTACCGTGAGTATCAGAAGATACTCTCGACCTATGTACAACCACTGCTAAAACTTGCAAATGCAGATGAACACTCTCGCATCTATACATCATTTGTGCAAACGGGTACCGCAACAGGACGTTTATCTTCACGTGATCCAAACCTGCAAAATATTCCTGTACGTTCAGCACTCGGACGTTCTGTAAGAGAAGCTTTTGTAGCCAAAGAAGGATATAAGTTAGTGAGTATAGATTATTCTCAAATAGAATTGCGTTTACTTGCACACTTTTCAAAAGATGCAGCGTTATTGGATGCCTTTAACAATGATGTGGATATTCACTTGGCTACATCGATCAAGCTTTTTGGAGAAGAAGAGGCTAAAGAGAAACGTAACTTTGCCAAATCTGTAAACTTTGGTCTGCTTTACGGGATGGGACCAAAAAAACTTTCTGATGAACTAGGTATCACTTCAGGCGAAGCCAAAGAGATTATTGCGAACTACTTTGCATCATTCCCAACAGTGAAAAACTTCTTGGAAGGGATACAGGAACGTGTGAAGATAGACGGATATGTAGAAACCATACTGAAAAGAAGACGTATGTTTGACTATGAAAGTGCCAACGGTATGCAAAAAGCAGCCTTCATGCGCGAGTCGGTCAATACGGTTTTCCAAGGTTCAGCAGCCGACCTTATAAAACTCTCTATGAATGAAATTGACATGATGATACGTGAAGAGAATCTAGATGCATATATGCTCTTACAGATACACGATGAACTCATTTTTGAAGTCAAAGAAGAGAAAGTTGAAGAGATCTCTAAACGATTTGTACATTCAATGGAGAATATCTTAGAGTTGGATGTGCCGTTAGAGTGTTCTGTGAGTGTGGGTGACTCCTGGGGAGAGTTGAAGTAATGATTGATGATAAGTTTGTAACACTTCCTCGTGGAACTTTTTTCATGGGAACAGATGATGTAAAGGCACATCAACGTGAAAAACCTCGCCACGAAGTGAGTATAGACTATGATATTGCTATGGCAAAACATTTAGTGACAGTAGAAGATTATATGTTATTTGCCCAAGCTACGGGTGCAGTTGTTCCTGAGGAGAAGTATGAACATTTGGGTTTTGATGTACCGGTACGACGGGTTCGTTGGACAGATGCCATAGCATATGCAAACTGGAAGAGCCAGCGTGAGGGAAGAAAGTTTAGGTTACCTACTGAGGCAGAGTGGGAATATGCGTGTCGTGCAGGAAGTGAAAGTACATTTTGTTTTGGTGATGATGAAAATCAGCTAGAAGAGTATGCTTGGTACGCTAAGAATGCTAAGGGTCATACCCACGATGTTGGCAGTAAAAAGCCTAATGCATGGGGATTATATGATATGCATGGCAACATATGGGAGTGGTGTTTAGATAGATTTTCAGAAGATTATACAAATACACCCATAGATGGTTCAGCCTATGGTGTAGCCAATGATAAAGGCAGAGTCTTACGTGGAGGTTCTTTTAATGCTGATGCACAAAAATGTAGTTGTAGCTCTCGTATTAATTTAGGATCTGGTGGGAAGAATTATTTTATAGGGTTTCGTGTCGTTATGGAACTCTAATAATGGTCTGTTAATGTAACACTCACACTGCATTACACTAACAATAAGAGTTAAATGGTCTCAATTAACATTCAGTTAGCAAACATCCGTTATAATCCCTTTTATTCAATGGTAGAAGGGGATATTAAAAAATGAAGTATATTTTTTCCATGAAAATGGCTGTGTTAATGTTGTTTGCATTTGGTGCGATTGTCGGTGCTGCAACATTTATAGAAAATGATTATGGTACGCAAACAGCAAGAGCACTAGTCTACAAAGCACTCTGGTTTGAAGTATTTTTGGCTTATTTTGTGGCTATCCTTGCATACAACATCATCAAATATAAAAGCTATAAAACAAAACCTGCTGTTTTCCTTTTTCACTTTTCATTCCTTTTAGTTGCGCTAGGTGCGATCATTACCCGTTACATAGGGTATGAAGGTATCATGCATATACGTGAAGGTTCGCTAAGCAATACAATGGTCTCAGATGTAAAGATATTACAAGTGCAGGCTAAAGAGGGTGAGAAGAGTGCTGCATTTGAAAAAGAACTTTACTTCTCTACAATGACAGGTAACTTTTTGACACAGACCCTCTCTGTGGGAGACAAAGAAGTTAAAATAGAACTGCTCAAGTATTTGCCGACAGTAGATGAAAAAGTGATAGCTTCTCCAGACGGGAAAAAGCTTTTGGAATTGAAGATCTCAACAGGTCAAAGAGGAGAGATATACTATATAGCTAAAGGTGAACGTAAAGACTTTGGCGATTTTTATGTAGGGTATGAGACAAAAGCCACGACAAACAAACCTACTTTTCTCATCAAAGAAGAGGGTACAGGGTATAAAGTAGATTTCCCTTATGTACTTGAAACACTCGATATGAACGATAGAAGCTCTGCCAAATTGAATGCAGGAGAAAATGAGTTCAAGAACAGAATGTTATATCGTTTTGGGGCTAATGCTATTGTTTTGAAAGATACGCATGAAAAAGCGATCGTAAAGCTAGGTTCTGACGACCTTAAAACACAAAGTGGTAAACCTGAATATATGCAATGGAAGGTGAGTGTGGGAGATGAAAGCAAGATCATTACAACACAACCATATCAAGGCAGAACAGGTAAAGCAAAACATTTGGATTTCAATGGTCTTCATGTCGACATGAGTGTAGGTGCTAAGGTGATCACACTCCCATTTTCTCTTAAACTAGAAAACTTTGAGTTAGAACGCTACCCGGGTTCTATGACACCTGCGTCATACTCTAGTGATGTTGTACTTATCGATAAAGAACAGGGTATCAATATGCCTTATAAGATCTATATGAACCATGTACTTGACCATAGAAACTACCGTTTCTTCCAGTCCTCATATGATCAGGATGAAAAAGGTACTGTTCTCTCTGTGAACCATGATCCGGGGACTTTACCTACGTATATTGCATATGCATTAATGACGATCGGTATGTTATGGTCTCTCTTCGCACCTAGTGGAAGATTCATGAAACTTCTCAAAGGAGTAAGAAAATTACAATCATCTGCTGCGGCTATAGCGATGGTGGCACTTTTCTCACTTACTCCGCAAAATTTGAATGCAGCATCACCTACTGTTGATGACGCTACCCTGAAGACGATGCAGTCTTATGATGAGGAACATGCAAAAAACTTTGGAAAAATTGCAGTACAGGATCATCAAGGACGTATGAAACCTATGGATACAGTTGCCCATGAAGTCATTGCGAAGATCACGGGAAGATCAATACTCTATGAACTTGAACCTACACAAATGTTCCTTGGTATGGTCATGCAACCAGAACTGTATCAAAATGTACCGATGATAAAGGTAGGACATAAAAAGATCGCTGTAACATTGGGACTGCCTGAGAACACTAAATATGCAAGATTTACAGACTTCTTTACGAAAGAAGAGAGCAAGTATAAGATATTCTCAGCAGTAACAGAGGCGAGTCAAAAGAAACCATTGGAAAAGACACAGTACGATAAAGAACTTTTAAAAATAGATGAAAGAGTGAATGTTGCCTTTATGGCATATCAGGGATCTCTTTTGCGTATCTATCCGAAGCCTAATGATGCCAACAACAAGTGGATGGCACCACTGGATGCAATAAAAAATTATCCTAAAGAGCAGTCTGACAAAGTAAGAGTGAGTATGTCAGCCTATTTCCAAATGGTGGCAGAGGGCATGAAAACAGGAAACTGGGCCAATGCGAATATAGCACTTCGAGGTATACGTACATATCAGGAAAAATACGGTTCAGCAGTAATACCAAGTAAGACACATATTGATATGGAGATCAAATATAATAAGTTTGGCCTCTTTGGAAAACTTGTACCTCTTTACTTGTTCTTGGGGCTATTCCTTTTGATCTTTGCATTCATTAACGTCATAAAACCTTCATTCTCTATGAAATGGATCATGCGCGCTGCATTGGCTGTTCTTGCCATAGGATTTGTTATACATGTGATCGGATTGGGAATCAGGTGGTATATTTCCGGTCATGCACCTTGGTCAAACGCCTATGAATCTATTGTATTTATTGCAGTATCAACGGTATTTGCAGGATTGCTCCTGGCAAGACGTTCACCATTTGCACTAGCTGGTACTGCTATCTTGGCAGGTGTGACGATGGCTGTTGCACATATGAGCTTTATCAACCCGGAGATCACCAATCTTGTTCCTGTTCTTAAATCATACTGGCTTATGATTCACGTTGCAACGATCATTTCTGGTGATGGTTTCTTGGGATTAGGGTCCATCTTGTCACTCTTGGTATTGGTTTTATATATCATCAGAGGGAAAAATGGTACTGAGAATATAGACCGTTCTATCAAAGAGTTGACAAACCTTTCTGAGATGGGGCTGATCGTCGGTCTCTTCTTGTTGACGATTGGTAACTTCCTTGGTGGTGTTTGGGCCAATGAGAGTTGGGGACGTTACTGGGGTTGGGATGCCAAAGAGACTTGGGCTGCAGTTACTATTCTGATTTACGCAGTGGTGCTTCATTTAAGATTTATCCCGTCATTGAAGTCAAATTTCGCTTATAATGTGGCTTCTACATGGGCATACTCTACAGTATTGATGACATACTTTGGGGTAAACTATTATCTCTCAGGATTACACTCGTATGCTGCAGGTGACCCAGTGCCTATCCCTATGTGGGTTTATTATTCGGTTGCAGGACTGTTTGTGATGACACTCCTGGCTGCTAGAAATAGAAAATTAAGCTAAGTCCTAACCATATAAGGTAACTACAATACGGCGGCTACCGCCGTAGTCTCTATGTTCTCCAAGATAGATCCCCTGCCAAGTACCAAGATTCATCCTGCCATTTGTAATAGGGATGGTCAGTGAATTTCCAAGCATTGAAGTTTTGATATGTGCAGGCATATCGTCTGATCCCTCATAAGTGTGTATATAGTAGGGTTTGTCATCGGCAATGTCGGTAAAAAAGTTCTCCATATCCTCACGTACGCTAGGATCGGCATTTTCATTGATGCTGATTGAAGCACTGGTGTGTTTGATAAAAAGGTGCAAAAGACCAGTTTTAATGGATGGCATTGCATCCAGGGCTTTTTCTATCTCAGGAGTAATGAGATGAAAACCTTTGGATTTTGGTGATAGTGTGATCGTCTCTTGATGTATAGCCATAGGAAAGTATACTATTTTTTATTGTAAGGATTATTTTAAAATTAGTGATATCGTGTTCTCCTTCTTTTCCCGTAAATATCTTAGTTTGATACTGTCACCTATATTATAGTTATCCAAGGTGTGAAGTAGGGTACTGATGTCATCTATTTCATGTCCATCAATACCCAGTATGATATCACCTGCGATAAGATGAATATTGTCCATCATTTTTATACCTTTGAGCCCTGCAGTCTCAGCAGGTGACCCCTGGTGTACTTCGATGACCGCCACACCTTTGATACCGTACCGGTCAGTGATAAGTTTATTGAGTTCATTGTCGATGGTGATCCCGAGTTTTGGTCTTTCATATTTTCCATGTGCTATGAGCTGTGGTACGATACGGTTGACCGTATCTACCGGGACGGCAAGGCCTATACCGGCATAGGCCCCGGAAGGGCTGTAGATCGCAGTATTGATCCCTACGAGACGTCCGGCACTGTCAAGCAGGGGACCACCTGAATTACCAGGGTTGATCGCTGCGTCGGTTTGGATAAGTCCTTTGATCTGTGATCCGTTGTCGTTGTAGAGGCTTCGGTTCAGTGCTGAGACGATACCTGTAGTGAGTGTCTGGTCCAACCCAAAAGGATTTCCTATGGCATACATCATCTGTCCTACCTGAAGGTCATGACTGGTTCCGATGGGCAATGCAGAAGGCATATTGGACACCATTGGCATCCGCAGTACTGCGATATCATGATTTGGACTTGCTCCGACTAAAACAGCATTAAAGGTACGTTGGTCACTCAGACGTATACGTATCTCCGAGGCTCCTTGTAAAACATGATAGTTGGTAATGATATGTCCATGATTATCCCAGATAAACCCTGAACCTGTACCTCTGGGTATACGTGTGATATCCCTTGTCCATAAGTTCACCATCTCTGAAAGTGTAGTGATATGGACCACTGAAGGACTAGTCTGACGGAAAAGCTCTATATTGCTTTTTTCTGCAGCCGACAAATCTCCCCTAGCTGTGACAACCTTCGGTTTGGCTGTCATTTGTACCAACAGGTTTTCAAGGCGTGGAGTCAAAAAAAGAAGGAGACCCATTCCTATAATGATCCAAAAAAAGAGATGTATATAACGTTGTTGTGTATTAGACATTTCAGACATATTTTCTTTCACTTTTTTTTGATTATAGTTAAGAAGGGTAAATCATATGTTACTAAAGATTTTTTAAGAGTGATTTCTTCTTTTTGTCTTATAATTTCTTAATCTCATATATAAAGGATAAGAATGTTAGAAGAGTTTAAAAAGTTTCTCATCAAGGGAAATATGGTAGATATGGCAGTAGGTTTCATCTTTGGTGGTGCTTTTGCAACCGTAGTGAAATCGATGGTTGCCAATGTAGTGATGCCTCCAGTGGGTATGCTGATGGGAGAGGTTGATTTCTCTCAACTTTATATAGCACTTGATGGAAACAGCTATGAAAGTATGGCAGCATTGGATAAAGCTGGAGCTCCTGCTATCAAGTATGGAATGTTCATCAATGATGTCATCTCTTTTGTCATCTTAGGTTTTGTAGTATTTATGTTCATCAAAGCCTATAACAGGCTTAAAGCGCCTGAAGAAACTGCTGTACCTACGACAAAAATATGTAGTGAATGTGCTGAGAGTATCCCTCTAGCTGCTAAAAAATGTGGACATTGCGGTAATACAGACGTCTAAAATCAATACGCCCAACCCTCCATTAAAAACCTTATATATTTTATAAGGTTTTTAATTCTATGTATTTATTTGAAAAAAATATGATAAATATTGTTATAACATATCTATTAATCTACGAGATACAAACCAATAACTTCAATATTTTTGGGAATACTAAATCTATGTTCATATTTCGATGAGATGTAGTGCACCGAGGGGTGCACTACTTATATTATCTAGCTACTTATATAGCGTCAATAATCGCATTAAGCGTAGCAGATGGTCTCATTGCTTTAGCAGCCATCTCATCATTTGGATGGAAGTATCCACCAACATCAGTTGTTTTACCTTCACCTTCAGCAGCCATTAGCTCTTCCATGATCTTCTCTTCATTCTCTTTAAGTGCAGCAGCCACTGGAGCGAACTTCGCAGCAAGTTCTGCATCTTCACCGTTTGCAAGTGCATCTGCCCAGTACTGAGCTACAAAGAAGTGAGACGCTTTGTTGTCTGGTTGACCCACTTTTCTTCCTGGTGCTTTGTTGTTATCAAGGTAACCTTGGTTCGCAACATCAAGCGCAGCAGTAAGTGCAGCAAGTTTAGCATCGTCATGTTTCTGACCGATCATTCTAAGTGATTCAGCCAATGCCAAGAACTCACCAAGTGAATCCCATCTTAAGTGACCAGTTTCAAGGAATTGATCCACGTGCTTAGGCGCAGAACCACCAGCACCAGTTTCAAACAATCCACCACCAGCGATCAATGGAACGATAGAAAGCATTTTAGCAGATGTTCCAAGCTCTAGGATCGGGTACATATCTGTAAGGTGATCTCTAAGAACGTTACCAGTTACAGCGATAACATTGTTACCTTTTCTGATCTCTGCATTTGTAAATCTAGTTGCATCAGTGACTTTCATGAATCTGATATCAAGACCATCAGTATCATACTCTTTAAGATACGCGTTTACTTTTTTGATAAGTTCAGCATCGTGTGCTCTGTTCTCATCTAACCAGAAGATCGCTGGAATGTTTTCAAATCTTGTTCTCTCAACAGTCAGTCTTACCCAGTCTCTGATCGGTATATCTTTTGTTCTAGCAAGTCTCCAGATATCTCCAGCTTCACACTCAAAGCTCATAAGCACACCATCTGCACCTGTTACAGTTACTGTACCAGCTTCAGCCAGTTCGAATGTTGTTGGGTGAGAACCGTACTCTTCAGCTTTTTGAGCCATAAGACCGATATTTTGCATTGCACCCATAGTCGTTACATCATACTGACCGTTAGCAACGATATCCGCTACCATCTCTTCGTGGAACATAGCGTAAGTTGAATCAGGAACAACCGCAACAGTTTCACCCGCTGCACCCGTTCTATCCCACTGCTTACCACCTTCTCTTACCACTACAGGCATAGAAGCATCGATAATCACATCGTTAGAAGCGTTGAAGTTTGTTTGACCTTTATCAGAGTCAACCATTGCGATCTTTGGCGCATCAGAATCCACTACTGCTTGGAATGCTGCTTTGATCTCAGCTTCTTGAGCGTGACCAGCGATCTTTTTCTCAAGATCAGACATACCCATATTAGGGTTCACACCAACTTCTTTGAACGTATCTGCATATTTTGCGAATACATCTTCGAAGAAGATCTCAAATCCGTGACCGAACATGATCGGGTCAGAGATCTTCATCATTGTTGCTTTAAGGTGTAGTGACCAGATAAGACCTTTTGCTTTTGCATCTTGGATCGTTTGCTTATAGAATGCTCTAAGTGCAGAGATTGACATGAATGTACCATCAAGTACTTCACCAGCGATCGCATCGATAGAAGTCAACTCTTTACCGTTAAGTGCGATTGTTACTTTTTGGTCTTTATCAAGTGTAACTGATTTCTCATGTGCAAAGAAGTCACCTTTACCACCCATGTGTGCAACGTATGCACCACAGTTATCATCAACCGCTTTAAGTCTGTGTGGGTTGTTTTGTGCAAATTTCTTCACTGCAACTGCAGCTCTTCTGTCTGAGTTACCTTCTCTAAGTACCGGGTTAACCGCAGAACCAAGACATACAGCATATTTTGCCTGGATCTCTTCTTCAGCAGCGTTTGCAGGCTCTTCTGGATAATCAGGGATATCATAACCTTGACCTTGAAGTTCAGCGATACAATCTTTAAGCTGACCTACTGATGCAGAGATGTTTGGAAGTTTGATAACGTTTCCATCTTCTTGAAGTACTACTTCACCTAGTTTAGAAAGTTCATCTTCTGCAAGACCTTGGCTTGCAAGTACACGTCCTGCAAGTGAAATATCTTTCTCTACTACTTCTACACCTGCTGCTTGAGTAAATGCATTTACGATTGGTAACAATGAATACGTAGCAAGTGCCGGCGCTTCATCGATTTTTGACCATATGATCTTTGGTAATTTTGACATGTTTGTTCCTTTAAGTTAATTTAAGTGAATAATAGTAACGTTTTTTAAAAAATAAAATAAAATTAATAAGACTAATTTTATCCTATTTAATATATTGTTACCATAACTCACATAAATGTAAATATATTTTACTATTTCTACTTTTTATCTTATTCCACAACTCTTGATTTTTCGATCTTGTTGTGGAAGTCTCAATGAAAATTACATCATTGGAAATGACATAATTAAATGAATTCACCATCTTTTGAAGTTAATCCCTTCTGCATCAATTTTGAAAAGAAAGAGCTTATACTTTTATCTTGAGTTGGTGCAATAGTATTGATCAAGGCAAAGTGTTCTACACGTGTATCTAAAAAACCGGTATTAAACTTACCTTCTTGAAAACTCTTGTCGCACACTACCTCTTTATGTAATGGGATGTTGGTAGTAAGTCCTTCAATATAGTATTCATCCAAGGCTCTTTTTGCTTTCTTGACCACACCTTCCCAATCCAATGCCCATACGATCAGTTTCCCTATCATAGAGTCATAATTCGTAGGCATAGAGTAACCACCATATACACTTGTATCTAGTCTTACACCTGGCCCTCCAGGGGTTAAATACTCTTCAATCGTTCCAAATGATGGCATAAAATTATTCAATGGATCCTCCGCATTGATCCTAAACTCAATAGCATACCCTCTAAATGAGATCTCTTCTTGTAAAAAATGAAGCTTATCTCCTTCTGCTATTTGGATCATTCGTTGCACAATGTCAACACCTGTGATGATCTCTGTAACCGGATGTTCAACCTGAAGACGTGTATTCATTTCAATAAAATAAATATTGTCTTCTGCATCAAGTAAAAATTCAATAGTCCCGACATTTTCATATCCCAAACGATTCATAGCCCTTATAGCAATACGATAGAGTTCTTTTCGTGCACTATCATTAAGGCTTGGTGAGGGTGCAATTTCGATAACCTTTTGATGACGTCTTTGAATCGAACAGTCTCTTTCTCCTAAATGTACAACGTTTCCATACTTGTCTGCAATAACTTGTATTTCTATATGTCTAGGATTACTTACGAATTTCTCTATAAACATATCACCATTGCCAAAGTATTTTTTGGCTTCATTGGTTGCTGCATCAAACAGTGCATCAAACTCTTTTGCCTCATGTACTACGCGCATTCCACGACCTCCACCGCCAAATGCTGCTTTGATGATCACAGGAAAGCCTATTTCTTGAGAAATTTTTTGTGCCTCTTTTTTATCTGTTATAGGTGTTGATGTACCTTCAAGTACAGGCACTCCTATTTCTTTCATTGCATTTTTAGAAGTGATCTTATCTCCAAAGAGTTCAATGTGTTCTGCTTTTGGACCAATAAAAATAAGACCACTCTTTTCACATGCCCTAGCGAAATCAGCACTCTCAGACAAAAAACCATACCCTGGATGGATTGCAGTACATTTTAAATCTTTAGCGATTTTAATGATATTTTCATAATCCAGGTAGACTTCCACAGGATGACCTTCTAACAAGACACTTTTATCTGCTTTTTTGACCCATGGACCTTCACTATCAACTTTAGAATGTATCACTACACTCGTGATCTCTAACTCTTTACAAGCTCTAATGATACGCAATGCAATTTCACCACGATTGGCTATTAGGATCTTTGAAATTTTTTGACTCACTGGGGTTCCTTCTTTTTTTTATCGCTATTGTAAAGATTTTTAAACTTTATTTCTACACAATTATTGCTCTATAAATTATCTATTTTTAATATTATTATTATCTAAAATTAGTATTATTGGATTATGAAACAAGAAACTTTAGATAAAAAGATAAAAATCATCAAATGATTTAATGTTCTATATCTACACGCATATAGAAACAGATATCAATATTGATGAGCTTGCAGATCATTTCAAGATCAATAAATTTTATATGCATAAGATCTTTAAAGAAGTATTTGGACGTAATATTTATGAGAGTATTAAGTCCATTCGTCTTCAAAAAGCTTCCAATCTTTTATTGACAAATACATACTCCACTATCTCAGAGATAGCCAATGAGTGTGGATACAGCTCTCAGACATCTTTCATTCGTGCTTTTAAAGAACGTTTTTCTATGACACCCAATAAATGGAGAAAAGGTGGATATAAAATATATTCCCATAAAATTCTTTTACAATCACCCAAGGCACAAGCATCTACAGCAAATTTTGAACTCATCCAGCCTCAAATTGTAAAGATGCCACAGCAGAGTGCATATTATATCCGTCATAGAGGCTATGGGTATGACAAATCAAAACTCACATGGCAAAAAATTCAAACTTGGATCTATCAGAATGAGTTAAAGGACTATAAGCAGATATCACTTTTCCACGACAACCCGACCATCACACCATTGGATGAATGTCATTATGTAGCATGTGTGGTTCCCAATGAAGAAAAAGAGTTAAAAGATCAACGTTTACCAAAATTTGATATCTCAGGCGGTGTCTATGCTAAGTTTGATTTTGAAGGGAAAAGAGGAGATCTACTCAAATTCATTCACTGGGTATATCATGAGTGGCTGCCTAAAAGTGAATATCAAACCACAACGAAACCACCTTATGCGATCTATCATAAAAACCATTATCTTAATGAAGATCAGGAGTTTGCTATTAGCTTTTATTTATCAATCAGGCTTTAATTGAGGTAATGAAACCTATGAACCTGTAGAGATGTATTGTTAGTGAGAAAACTATTTAATGGTCTTCTTGATCACTTCAGAACAAACAGTAAGACCTACAGCTCCAGTTACAGCCACACAAGAACCTTTCTCTTTACATTTATCTTCTTCGGGTGAAAATACAACAGTAAAGTTTCTGTCAAATTTTACTTTTTTAAGTTCGTTACGTATTTTTCTTGCGAGCGCATCACCATGGGTTTTCCAGATGGAGGCGACCTCTATTTTATTGGTATCGTAACGTTTTGCTGAGCCCAAGGCCATGATGAGTTTTTTGTAACACTTTTTGGCTACCTCTATCTTGACCTTGGTTGTATCTGCCGCATCGATAACGATGTCGTAAGGCTCAAAATCAAACTCTTTTACCCAGGCCACAGTCATATGTTGATGGATGGTCTTCACACCGGGATAAAGTTCTTGAAGACGGTCAACCTTGACCATACCTACAGCGTCTGATCCTATCTGTCTGTTCTGGTTGGTCTCATCGTAGACATCATAGTCCAAGATAGTAATGTCACTGATACCTGAACGGTAGAGGCAGTCAAGCGCATAAGAGCCTACACCGCCAATGCCTAGAATGAGTATCTTTGCTTTCTGCAGCTTTTCAAAGTTTTCATCACCAAAGAGCATACGGCATCGTTGAAATCTCATAAAATACATCCTTGTATTATAGAGTGACTAGTCGCGAGAGCACTATGCTGAATAGAACTTAGCGTTAGCGTAGTACTTTGGGCTTTGCCCGATGTGCGTTCTATATATAAAAATCTCATAGCCACTCATCCAAAGATTTGATGTCATCATAGCTCGTCATATCCAAATGCACAGGAGTGATGGAGACATACCCGTCGTTTATCGCTTCAAAATCTGTCACATGACCTTGGGTTTCCATCCATCCTAAAGCAGGTAGACCTATCCAGTAGTACTCTTTACCTCGTGGATTATGATGCACTTCAGCATGGTGTCCATAGAGACGGTTTCCCGCACGTGTGACTTTGAAGCCTTTGCACTCTGAACTTGGAATAGGGGGGATATTGATATTTAAAAATTTACGTGAAGGCAGAGGATAATCACCGGCAAATATCTTTTCTACAAGGGTGACTATGCTCTCTTGCGCTAAACCATAACCTAATTCTTTGATGCTCTCACCATTATTCTTATAGACTTGAGAGATAGCAATAGCCGGGATACCTTGCAGTACAGCTTCCATAGCAGCAGATGCAGTCCCTGAGTAAGTGATATCTTCACCCATGTTTGAGCCTATGTTGATACCGGAGATGACAATATCCGGTCTGTTCTCTTTTGTGAAAAGCTTGTTGAGTGAAAGAAAAACACAATCTGTGGGAGTCCCGTCATCCAGTTTATAAAAATCCTCTTCAACTTCTACAAAATTAAGGGGTCTTGTCAGTGTGAGTGAATGTCCGCAGGCAGACTTTTCTGTTGTAGGCGCTACAACTGAAACATGTCCTAAAGGTTTTAGCGCTTCTACCAGTGCCTCAAGCCCTTCAGACTCGAAACCATCATCATTCGTAATTAATATTTGCTTCATTATATGTACTTTTTTGATTATTTTACCGCTATTATAACCTTTTTGGTATAATACCTACAATTAGAATTTAAAAGGACGTATCGTGCAAAAAGAGCCGATGTTAAAAGAAACCTATAACAAACTTTCAGAAGAATTAGAGCAGTTAAAAACAGTAGAGAGAGGCGTCATAGCCAAGGTCATTGATGAAGCAAGAGAATTGGGTGATCTTAAGGAAAATGCTGAGTATCATGCTGCCAAAGATAAGCAAGGTCTGATGGAAGCGCGCATTGCAGAACTTACTGATATTGTAGGCCGTGCACAGGTTGTTGATCCTTCGAATTTAGCGCATACAAGAGTGAGTTTCGGTTCAACAGTACAGCTAGTAGATCAAAATACAGATGAAGAGGTAAGTTATACGATTGTAGGAGGTACTGAATCAAACCCTACCAAAGGATTGATCTCCATACAGTCACCAATGGCAAGAGCACTCATCGGAAAAGAGGAGGGAGAAGAAGTTTCACTTGTCCTTCCCAGCGGTAAAAAAACATATGATATTGAAGAGATCTCTTATAAAGAGATCGTATTAGATTAAGAGGGAAAGATATGGTAAAAGTAGGTGTTGTAGGAGCCAGTGGATATACGGGCCTTGAACTGGTTAAAATGTTAGTGACACACAGTGGATTTAAGCTTACTTACCTTGCTACCACTGGGGGCGATACTATGATAGAGCAGCTGCATCCATCATTGGTAGATGTGATCAGCCTTCCTGTAGAAAAAGCAAATGCAGATGCAGTGGCTGAGTCTTGTGAACTTGTTTTCCTTGCACTCCCGCATAAAGCCTCTATGGGATTTGCAAAGGATCTTTTAGGCAAAGGTGTAAAAGTAGTGGACCTCTCTGCAGATTACCGTTTAGATCTTGATACCTATGAAGCGCATTATTGCGAACATGAAGACAAAGCACATTTAGATGACGCTACCTACGCGCTTATCGAGTATTATAGAGAAGAGTTAAAAAGTACCAACCTCGCTGCGGGTCCTGGATGTTACCCAACGGCAACACTGCTTGGTATCCTACCGTTCATCCCTTATATCGATACCAATGCACCTCTTTTTGTAGATGCAAAGTCCGGTGTAAGCGGAGCAGGGAAGAAGTTGAGTGAAACGACACACTTTGTGACGGTCAATGACAACATTTTTGCATATAATCCGCTGAAACATCGTCATGCGCCCGAGATCGCAGAGAAGATAGCAAAGATACACGGCGCTAAAATGAATGTCAATTTTGTGCCTCATCTTATCCCCGCAACTCGTGGTGAATTGGTCTCTGTATATGCGACGTTAAAAGAAGATATTGATCCACTTGAAGTGTTAAAAAAACACTATGCGAATGATCCTTTTATCCGTATAAGAGAAAACCCGGTGGACATTAAAAGTACAGCAGGAACACATTTCTGTGACATCTTTGCAGCCAAGAATGGTAATGCACTTTTTGTCTCTTCTGCCATAGACAATCTTCTGCGTGGCGCAAGTTCACAAGCACTTGTGGCTGCGAATTTGATGTGTGGATATAACGAAGGCATGGGGATTCCTACCATTGCCTATATGCCGTAATAGTGAATCATAGTAAATAATATGAATACTATAAAAGAGCAAGCACTTTTCATTGCTGACTCACATTATCCTCATCATGGAGATGCTTTTTTAGAGTTACTGAAAAAGCTTGAAAACGGAGAGCTCAAAACGCCTCAACTCTTCTTGATGGGCGATAATTTCGATCTGCTCTTTGGATACAACGACTACATACAGACTTTTTCAAAAGAAGCCATAACACTTCTACACATACTCTCACAAAAACTTGAAATTCATTACTTTGAGGGGAACCATGATTTTTGTTTAGCAGAGCTCTTTCCAGATATAGAAGTCTATACCAGAGAACAACAACCCATCATGTTTCAAGTGAATGAAAAGAAAGTGGCTATTTCCCACGGTGACAAATATGCCACAGGTTTTGGTTATGATCTTTACTGTAAGGTTTTGCGTAATAAAAAGACATTGACATTCCTCAAACCTTTTGAAAAATCGATCATCGATCACCGTATGAGAAAAGCTTTCACAAAAACATATCTGTTTTACCTTTCATGACTTCGAAAAGAGGGTAGATCAGATATTGGAACACTACTCAGAGGCTGATCTAGTTATAGAAGGCCATTTCCATCAGTGTAAAACAGTAGGTAAATATGTCTCTTTGCCTTCATTGGCATGCCAGGGTATGGTAGGTGTCATGGAAGAGGGAGAAATGCGTTTTAAGACGCTTTAGGGAATCTTTATGGTTTATATCACGCTCTTTATCGTAGCTTTTCTCTCTGCTACTTTACTCCCGTTAGGAAGTGAAGCTTTACTCATTTACGATATTTCTCAAGGTTACGCTTTGCTACTCTTATGGGGTGTTGCATCAGTGGGTAATACACTGGGTTCTATGGTGAACTATTGGTTAGGTCTTAAAGGTGAAATGTATCTTGAGGAAAAAGGTTATCTTTCAGCTAAGAAGATGGAAAAGGCAAGAGGTTTTTTTGATAGGTACGGAGGGTGGACACTGCTTTTGTCATGGGTTCCTATTATCGGTGATCCTTTGACATTTATTGCTGGAGTGTTGAGGTATAGATTTTGGTGGTTTGTTGTTATCGTAGCGGTAGCGAAGGCTACACGCTATGGAGTTATTGTGATGATGGTTACGCTGTAACCTTAGCACCCTCGATCTTCTTTGCAAGTAGTTTATCTGTATAGAAAGACCCGAACGGGATCAATGACAGGATAAAATAGAGTGCAGTCTCTTTTAATGTAAATCCAGCCTCTTTTTTAGCTTCAATGATCTGGTAGATGAATGCAAATACTAGCAGACCATGTAGCATACCGACTATTTTGGTTGCCATAGGGTAACCAAAGCTGTATTTTAATGGCATAGCAATGAAAAGTAAGATGATAAATGAGATACCTTCTATTTTATTGATTAAACGAAATTTTTGTAATTCAGACATATTTTCTCCTAATTTAATTTTTGTGAGTATATCAGAAGAAGTTTAATAATAAATTTAATTAGGTTATAATTTTTAGACTAACCAAAAAAAGGACAAAAATGCAGAATGAGAATCAGAATAGAGACAATATACCCGAGTATGATTTTGATATCATAGAGATCATCAAAGCGGGCTTCCAACGTATAGAAGGGGTCAAGGGAATATTTCTAGCTTCATTTGTGGTCTATATGGTCGTTGTGGTGATTTTACAGATCATATTGGGTATTTTCTTTCCTTCACCACCTCCACCAGCTGAGCCAAATCTTGTGAATCAACAGATCGTTACGATTTTAAGTTACCCAGTGGTGATGCCGATCATCGTTGGTATAATGATGCTTGCTATCAATTATTCACGTGGGGAAAACATAGAGTTCAAATCGATCTTTAACTATTATCATCTGATGGGCAAGTTGGCACTAGCAGGTATCTTGATATACATTCTGACGGTGATAGGATTTATACTTCTTATCCTTCCAGGGATCTATCTGAGTATTGCATATGTATTTACTTTACCTCTTATCGCAGATAAAGGAATGAATGTATGGGATGCGATGGAGCTTTCCAGAAAAGTAGTTACAAAACACTGGTTTAAAGTCTTTGGACTCTTTTTCCTTCTGAGTCTTCTTATGCTATTGGGGATATTGACATTTGGTATCGGACTTATTTGGGCAGTTCCATTACTTTTTGTCACGCTTTATGGGTTACTGTATCCAGTCATTTTTGATCAGGAAAACGTTTAACATAGAGAAATTTTCCTCGTATGACCTACGAGGAGTATGAAGTGATATTATCCTATCAGTTCTGAACATAGATCAAAACGATTGTGGGTCATCAAATGTACTTTTCCGTGTAGATCCATCATCTCATCAAAGATACGTTTTGACAGAGCAAAGCCTACTTCTTGCTCTTTCTCTTCTCCATCCATAGCTGCCAGGTTCATTGCATCTATGATCGGTTTTGGTACAGAGATACCTGGTACTTTATCATCGATGAAGTTGGCCGTTCTGGCACGTACTATAGGGAACTGACCTAAGACCAAATGTGCTTCCTTGGCTGTGTCTCTTATGCTTGTCTCTTTGGCTTCTTCAAAAAGAGCCAAGAGTTCTCTGGCATTCTCCACGTCATATACCGGCTGAGTCATGATGGCACGTGCACCATAGTCTAGCTTTTTAATCATACGTTTTTTAAGGCTGTTCATGTCTTTTGCAGTGGCATTGCTTACTGCAAAAGGGTAGATTGGCTTTGGTGCAGGTTTAAGTGCTTTATTACTATAGTCCACCCCTTTATTTAAATGGTGTATGATACTTAAAAGTAAAGTAGAATCACGCTCGAGTACACCTTTAACATCAGGTTGGTCCGAGAACTTTGCAGGGTCACCTGTCAGTGCAAGGATACAACGCAAGTCAAAATCATTTGCTCCCAGTAGGGTAGACTGTAAAGAGAGTTTGTTTTTATCTCTCATACTCATTGTAGCAATAACGGGTTTGTTAAATGTCTGTTGTACTTTGATGGCAGAGAGTACACCTGACATTTTGAGTTTTGCTAAAGGATTGTCGGTACATGAAAAGCCTGTGACTTTTTCATGCAGATTGTGTTTCTTGATGTCAGCGATGATCCCGTCTATAGATGCTCCATGTGGGGGATTTATCTCAACAGTAATAAATCTTTTTTCAAGGCAAAGAACGTCACAAAATTTTTCAAACATGAATATACTCTTTATAGTTTAATTAGTTATAATTCTATCTAAATAATGCATAGAGGGTTATTACAGAATATCCAATGCATAATATATTAACAAATATTAAACAGGAATAATGATGACTAAACTAGCTGTATTTGATTTTGATTCGACTCTGATGGATGGTGAGACCATCGACTTTTTGGCTGCACCACTTGGTTTGGAAGAAGCCGTTGCAGAGATCACTGAAAGAGCTATGGCCGGCGAATTGGATTTTTTCAAGTCACTCGTAGCAAGAGTAGCACTTATTGAAGGATTAGAAGAAGAAAAGGTTAATGATATCTGTACAGACCTTCCTATGATGCCAGGTGCTTTTGAAGTGGTTCAAGGACTTAAAGAACGTGGTTATACAGTCATCTGTTTTTCTGGAGGCTTTAGAAATGCTACGAAACCTGCTTGTGAAAAACTGGGAATTCACGCAGACTTTTCAAACTTCTTGCATAGTGAAGGCGGTATATTGACAGGGCAAGTGGGTGGAGAGATGATGCATTCCGATGCCAAAGGTGAGATGATCACACGTATGCAAAGTCTTCTAGGCGTAAGCAGAGAAAATACACTTGTTGTAGGAGATGGGGCTAATGACCTCAGTATGTTCGCTCATGCAGATACCCGTATAGCATTTTGTGCCAAACCTGTACTCAAAGAGGCTGCTACACACTGTGTAGATGTGAAGGATCTCAGAGAGATATTGAAGATAGTTTAACATTGGAACTGAGAAATATCAACCCACCATTTCTCTCCAAGATTTCTGTTATATCTTTCAAAATAGGGTTTTAAGTGAATTTGCAATATGATGGCGCAGAAAAGCATATATGAAAAAGCTTTATATGAAAAGCGCCATTCAAGGAAAAAAGAGATTTATGGATACATCTATTAATATAAACTTCAATGTAACACCATCCCAAAAAGAAACGATAGATCTAAGAGCATCAGAAAATGGATTTGATGACACGACTGCGTATTTAAAAGTAGTCGCACTAAAAACACAATCCTTTCATTTTACCTCTGCAGGTTCCTCAACAGGGGAAGCAACTATAGCGCTTGGATTCAAAGTGACAGAGTCACAAAAAACGAAAATAGAAGAGAATATGAAAGAGAGTGGTTGTGAAGATATTACAAGCTATCTGCGCTATGTTGCATTGCATGGTGTTGTAACAGCAGTGGTGGAAGTACGTTCAACGGGGAATCTTGATGCAATGCTCAAGCGTATTGCTGATAGTAAATTATCAAAATAAGTTTTAATTAGGTATATTAGAGTATATGATCAGCGAAGCACTTAGCTTTCGCAAAGAGACAAAAATGAGAGAAAAATATGACAGAAACAGAAGCATTAGTCAAAGCAAATATTGAAAGACACGAAAAAATCAATGAAGATGAGCATGATGATTCAGCGCTGAATGAAACGCAAAACAATATACAATTTGTAAGACAATTCAAAGAAGAACTCTCTAAAGAGCTATTTGGACAAGAACAGGCGATCAATGTTGTAGCAAACAGTATGAAAACCAGTATCAAAGATGAAAAGGGACCAAAGTCCACCTATCTTTTTTTAGGTTCTCCAGCTACAGGGAAGACCTATCTTGCTGAACTGATGTCAAAAAATCTCCCTAAATATAAGATCATGACATTTGATATGACACAGTACCATCAGCAAAATGGTGGGGAACTCTATGGATATCCTGCGGGTTGGAAAGGGTATGGTGTCGGTCAATTGACAGGTTTTGTCCATAGAAACCCTAAAGCTGTCATTGTTCTGGACAATTTCGAGAAGTGTGACAACGTCATTCAAAACAACCTTTTATCCATCTTTGAGGGTGGTAAGATGCGTGATGCCTGTGGTTGGGATAAGATCACTGATGAGGCTTGTAATGAAGACCCGGACATCATCTACAACGATGAAAATGCAAATTACCTGGTAGACTTTACCGAAGCGATATTTATCATCACTACCAGTGTTGGTAAAGAGCTCTATCTTGACTACAGGTTTAAAGACCTCGTCAAAAAAGATTATATTCAAGCCGAATCGATGATCTTGGAAGCCATTAAACGGGAAAAGAAAAGAGAGAGTAGAAGTGGGGGTATCCAAGAGGCTATCGTACCTGAACTGGTCTCGAGGTTTTCCAAAGCAAATATTGTCCTGTTCAATAAGCTTGAGTATGATGCCTTTGAAAGGATATCCAAGAAGGTATTTTTAGATTATAAAGATGATTTCAAGGAACAGTACAAGATCGAATTTGTTGTAGGTAAGAATTTTGACAACTTCTTGAAGATCCAGATGCTCAATTTTGCGCCAGAGTTGGATGCAAGACGTCTTAAAGAGAAGGTAAGTGCACTCTTCTTTAACAGAATGACACAATTCATTCAAGAATCAGATAAGTCAGTGAGGTATTTCAAACAGATCAAAGTATCCATTTCCAAAGAAGCGGCGACATTTTTAAAAGAGAGGGTGAATCCTCTCATTGAAAGCCAGACACTTGTAAGAGAACTTTTTAGAAAAAATACTACCCTTGAGATCAATGACAGTATCACAGAGAGTAATGGCATCATAACCTACAAGATAAACGCTTGTAAATTCTCACAGGTCATTAGGATCAAAGATTTTAGTGAAGATGGACTGGTCTTTGATATACCTAAAGTCTCTTTTGATGATATCGCAGGTCACCATGTAGCCAAGCAGAGGCTGAGAGAGGTGATCAACTTCTTTAAAGAGCCCAAACTCCTAGATAGTTTTGACATCGAACCACCTAAAGGTATGCTTTTGTACGGACCTCCGGGTACAGGGAAAACAATGCTGGCAAAAGCCTTTGCCAAAGAAGCTGAATTGCCTTTTATCGCTGTGACAGGACTTGAACTGCTGGAACCTGAAAAGACGAAGCTTATCTTTACCAAGGCAAAGGCATATGCACCGGCTATTATCTTTATCGATGAGATAGATACGCTTGGAAAACGTGGTGCAGGAAACGGCAAAGAAGTGCCCATCAATAAACTCTTATCAGAGATGGATGGTTTTTCGGGTAAAAAAGGTGAAGATGTTTTTGTCATTGCAGCAACCAACTATAAAGAGAATATCGACAGTGCTATCATAAGACCGGGTAGGGTAGAGATCCACATAGAGATCAATACGCTTGATAAAGATGCAAGAAAATACTTTTTAGACAACATCATTAAGAAAAAACCTACAAGCGGTAGATTTGATATGAAGAAGCTGTTGATGTACACAACAGGATTTACAGGTGCGCAACTGGAGCTTTTAGGTAAAGAAACTTCATTTCACTGTCTGCGTCATGGACTGCCTGCTATCACGCAAGATATCCTGATCGATCAGATCAACAGGATCAAATACGGAGAGAAGCAGACCTATCTCTCTCCTGAACAGATATTTGAGGAGACGGCAATTTATGAAGCGGGACGCGCTGTGATCTCTAAAGTCTTGATGCCTCATGTGAGTATTGAACATATCAGTTTGACACCAAGAGCCAATAATGAACATTTCATTTCGCATAATTATCAAGATGTACAAGACAACATGACGGTCAAAGACTTTAAAGACAAAATATGTGTATCACTGGCTGGTAGAACAGCGCAGATAAAGCAGTTTGGTGAGATCGACGGTATGGATACAGGTGCTTCCAATGACTTGCAGCAAGCCACACGTGATGCCTATGCGGCCATAGCACACTATGGGATGGATAAAGAGGTAGGATACATCAACATCAATGGTGTGATCGATGCAAAAGCAAACTCTATCACTACTAAACACTATTATGTGAAAATTGAAAATGCACTTGAACGCTGGATGCTTGAAGGTGAAAAAAATGTTATAGGTCTAGTCGATGAACATTGGGATACGATAGAGAATTTATCGAAACTGCTTCTTGAAAAAGAGATCATGTATGAAGAAGAGTTGGATGAGATACTCGCTAGATAATGCCTAGCATAGTGTAAATGTTTTTAGTCATGAAGATAAAAGCTTGAATACATAAAAAATAAAGGGGCAAAGATCTTGATAACACAAGAACAATTACCTATGGTAGCTTTACCAAGTATGAATGATACGCATTTAGAAGAGATCCTAATTATCAATAGACTAGATACGGCTGCAAGGAATGATGATATCGAGGCAGTATCTGCAATATTAAAAGAGTTGGTGGAACATACAAGCATACATTTTTCTGATGAAGAAGATATGATGGAAGAAGCATTGTTCCCCGCATATAAAATGCATAAAAGTGAGCATGACAGACACTTGAATGAGCTTAGATCTATCATAAAATATTTTGAAAAAAATAAAGATACAAGAGCTATATACGCTTATATTGAAGGTGGTTTAACACCATGGCTCATCCACCATATCAAAACGATGGATACCATGACGGCTCAGTATGTAGAATCTGGCTCATCTACGGGTTGTTCTGCCACTAAGTGATGTAGCACAGGAAACTGTTAGCTCCTAATGCAAACACGCTTTATCGTTCATGGAGGGTCTTATTGTTACTTAGCTGTACACTTTAATTCATAGTCCTTGTTTACCTTTGCTATAAATGCACCTGTAAACATTTCTATGAGCTCTTCATCTTCATGCTCATCATCATAATGATATTCTACAAATCCAAAGAAATCTGCAGGTGTGATCTCATACGCACACATTTTATCTATGGCTTCCATATACTTATCAGTAAAGAAGAGGCTTGCTATCTCTTCTCCCTGATTAGCGTGGTTGCTTTGCTCGATCTCTTTAAAGCAGTTCTGTTCATACAGCAATGCTTCAAGTGCATCCATCCTATCAGCTTCTTCAACTGTAGCAGATCCACTTTTCAGGATCCCCATAATTAACTGATGCATCTCTGCTATGATTTTTGCCTGTTCACTCATTTTTATCTCCTAAGCCTATTTCTTGCGTATAATACTGGATTTTTATTAAGTCTAAGCATAAACAAAAGTAGTCTTTTACCCTTTATTTTGACTAAGTTGAATGCTAAGCAGAAAGCTGATAAACTCCTGTCTCATAAAATTGAATGTTTTGAAACTAAGGAATGTAATGAATAGAGATAGAAAATGGAATATACTTTTCATAGAACAAGAGAAGTCGATGTTTGATTCAAACACAGCAATATTCAATCAATTGTTTAATAAAGTAGATAAAGTTCTTGGTACGCAAGAGGCGCTTAAGTGTATCGATAGCAATGCGTACGATATCATCGTGAATGATGTAAGTGCGGAGGTTGTTGAGGGGATCATCCTTTTAAAACAACTGAAAGAGAAGAAGCCTGATCAAACGCTATTTGCTTTAGTTTCACCCAAAGATACAGATAAACTTTTTGCAATCGCCGACTTAGGGGTGAATGCTTTTGAATTAACCCCTGAGCAATTTGACCTGGCATTGGAAGAGATTGCAAAATTTGATCCCTACGAGGGGAAAAACTAGTCTTTCAGTAGAGAGTGTTCCAAGACACAAACACTCTCTGTCCAGTGCAATTTCTTGACTAGTACTCACTAGCAGCACCGAGCTTCAATGCAGTCTCTCTATCCCATTTTGAGACATGTAAGAGCATCCACTTCTTGAAATCTTTTTCCAAAAAGTCCCGTAGCTCTTTTGTACTTTTAAGTACTTCCCATCTTTTATGAAATTTGTTTAATTTTTTTCGCATAAGATCATGGTCACTTTTATGCGTTTGGAAACCACTGTAATTGTTTTGTTCCATCATATCTTCTTCACTTTTGAAGTGATCCTCTACATTAAACAGAACGACCTTAAAAAGCTCATCAACTTTCTCTATATCCTTGGCTACAACAGCATCATGAAACTCATTGATAACTTCTATCTCTTCTTGATGTAGCATGTTCATGACTTCATTTGCCACTTGTTGTACTTCTTGTGCTTGAATTAGCATTTCATCTCCATAAAATAAGGTTTGAAAAAATATTATAGCTATAAAAAGTTTAGACTTACTGACAGAGTGTAAAAAGTTTTGATCTATCTCTATTTACCATATTTTAGCCTTTATTTTGCTATAATTCCGTTTCAAAAAAAATCATCTGTGTATAGATGATTTGTACAAAAAGGATGAAGTATAGAACTTCAAAATAGTATTACTAGAGAAAACCTTAGGGTATTGATGACTTCGTTTTATGAAAAAGCTATTCATGATCAAGAACTGGCTCCTTTTTTCATAGATGAGATTGGAGATGACCTAACAGATCAAGATTGGATAGACCACATAGAGCTTTTAGCAGATTTTTGGTTGGCTAAAATGTTGGGAGAAGATACGTATTATGGAAGTTTTGTAGGCGCTCATGTGAAGATGCCTCATTTAAAAGAAAAAACTTTCACAAGATGGTTGGAACTTTTTTCAGCAACAGCTGATGAAGTCTATGTATCGGATATCGCTGAACGCTTTAAGAAAAAAGGTGTGCAGTTCTCTAAACAGTTTTTGACTAGTAGGAAAAAAATATAATTGAGATTTATATACTTCATTTTGAACAAGCGTTTTAAAAAGTAGAACTACGATTAAGTAGTATAGACCTTTTTTTTACTATAATAATAAACTATATAATACCTTTAGTGTATGGTGGAGTGACATGGCAATTACAATTAAAACAAATTTTTACTCTCCTTTAGCCAAAGTGGATAAGCCTAAAATGTACCTTGTTTATATGCTCTATGATAAGCACATTTCATGGGACTTTAGCATGAGAATGATGATGAAGATCTTTCATAAAAGCCCGGAAGAAGCAGATGCTGTCACAAATGAAATTCTCACCAATGGTGAAGGGCTTTGTGGTGTGTACATGTTGGAAATGGCAGAAACCAAAGCAAAGATCATTGAACGAGAAGCTAAAAAAGAGGGCCTTTCTTTACGATGTTTACTTGAAGAAGTGTAATATCACAGAGCTTTTTTAAAGTCTATCATCTACACAATTCCCCAAAATCGCACTTGCCCATTTTTCAGCCATTTTTGTAGCACCTGTTTCATTTGGGTGTACGCCATCATAGAGATCTTCATCACTAAAATCACTATGCATATCGACAAGATAGATTGGAGATAGCTGTGTTGATAGGGTAGAGCTTATCGTATGTATATCGCTGTTCCAAATTTCTACTAAGGCGGGGAACTTGCTTTGGCTGTTTGCTTCTATCATCGGTAAGATCTGGGCTAGATAGATCTCTACATTGGGATTTACTTCTCTGAGACGTAAAATGATCTCTTTAAGTGCTTGCAGTGAGCTCTCTATAGTCAGATCATCTATAAAAGGGTTGAAAGTACTGTAGACGATCGTAGCGATATCATTGGTACCAAGATGGATCAATACTACATCAGGTGTGTAGATATTGAGCCAGCGATCGAGGTTTTCCAAGATATCATGGGTGGTCCAGCCTGCATGTCCTTCATTGTGAACATCCCAGTTGCCAGGATAGTGATTTTGGTTCGACAATGAACCGATAAATCTAAACGGCAGCTTAGCCTCATTTAGCCTTTTATAGAGTTCATATCGGTAGGTGTAAGGGGTTCCTCCGGTAATGGAGTCACCTAGCGGTAGGATATTAAGTCTCTCTGCTGGCTTCATCTCTTAGTACGCTTAAATATATTCCCTTTTTTGAGTTAGATAGCAGTATACAGTAAATCTCAGGTAATTTTATGAAATATGTAAAACCTAATACCTAAATGCTATAATGCCAAAAACAATGGAGAGAAGCTTGTCACCTAAAAATAGTTGTAGTATTAAAGGCATTGTAGGAGAGATACTTACCTATAAAAAAGAGGTGACGGTAGGAAACATAATAGCTATTCTGTCTACGCTTCTTGTGGTAGTGATACCTCTTTTTATTCCTATACTTGTTGATGAATTGTTACTTGGCAAGGATCATGGATTTATCACATGGATATCTGAAAACCTCTTCAGTTCTGATATAAAAGGGTATGTGCTCTTTGTCTTGATTATTATCCTCTTGCTTCGCGTTTCCAGTGTACTTTTAAGTATTGTACAGAGTAAGATATTTACGATCATATCAAAAAATATTACATATAAGATGAGAGAGTCTTTACTGAAACATTTGAAACATGTTTCACTCAAAGAGTATGAGATGATGCGGGTAGGGGCCGTGACCTCTAAACTCGTTACTGATGTAGAAACCATAGATGGATTTGTCAGCAGTACGATCTCTAAATTCATCATTGCCTCCTTTGTACTTCTTTTCTCTGCTGTGGTGCTGTTATGGATCCATTGGCAGCTTGCTGTATTTATCTTGGTGACAAATCCTATAGTTGTATTCTTTACAGCGAAACTTGCACGGAACATAGGGAAACTTAAAAAAGATGAGAACAAAGCAGTTGAAGTCTTTCAATCTGCTTTAAATGAAACCTTGGAGCTTTTTCATCAGATCCGTGCTGCCAACAAAGAAGAGTACTTTTTTAATAAGAGTGAAGTCAAAGCCAAGGAACTGAAAGAACATGCTATTGCCTACGGGTATAAGAGCGAAGCAGCGATGAGGTACTCTTATCTGATATTTCTAAGCGGATATGAGGTCTTTAGGGCAGTGAGTATCTTGGCGGTGGCATATTCTGATCTCTCTGTGGGCTTGATGCTTGCGATCTTCTCTTATTTGTGGGTAATGGTAACACCTACACAGGATATCATCAATTTCCAGTATGCACTCTCTACCGCTAAAGCGGCCTGTACACGTATTAACAGCATCTATGCCATGGAACAGGAGTCGCAGAAGCAAGAAGAGAAGAACCCTTTTGCATCACAACATGCAGTAGATATAGAGGTGAAGGATCTTTCATTTTCTTATCAAAAAGAGAAAAAGATATTAACTAATATTAATATGCATATAGAGAAGGGATCAAAAGTGGCTATTGTCGGTGCTAGCGGCTCTGGAAAGACAACATTAGCCAATATACTTGTAGGTTTCTATCCATTGGATGAAGGTGAAATAGTCTATGGAGGCGTCTCGAACAGAAACCTTAAGCTTTCGACAATTAGAGAAAATATTCATCTTATCTTGCAACATCCTAAACTCTTTAATGATACAATGTTGTTTAATCTAACGTTAGGCAAAAAATACAGTGAAGATGAAGTGCGAAAAGCACTTGAGATCGCACAGCTTACAGATGTCATTGAACGTTTAGATCTGGGACTTGATACACTTGTGGGAAAAGATGGTATCAAGCTCAGCGGAGGGCAGCGTCAAAGGGTTGCCATAGCAAGGATGATACTATCTGACCCTAAAGTGGTGATATTTGATGAATCAACCTCGGCTTTGGATGTGCACACAGAAGTGAGACTGTTTGATGCACTACATGACTTTTTGTCAGAAAAGACGGTGATCACCATCGCACATAGACTGAGTACGATAAAAAGTGCTGAGTTCATATATGTGTTAGAAGATGGAATAGTAGTTGACAGCGGTACACCTAAAACACTGTTGGCAAAAGATGAGAGTTATTTCTCTAGTATGGTTTAAAGGTACACATTGGATATTTTTCAGGCGATAATCATTGGTATTATCGAAGGTTTTACAGAGTTTTTGCCTATCTCTTCTACAGGGCATATGATCGTTGCAAGTGAGTTTTTGGGTGTTTCTCAAGATGCTTTAACCAAAGCGTATGAAGTGATTATTCAATTTGCAGCTATCCTTGCTGTGATGCTTATCTATAAAGAAAAAATGACGATTAAAAAAATAGATCTATGGCAAAAACTTTTTGTTGCTTTTTTACCTTTGGCTGTTGTAGGCTTTATCTTTAAAGACCAGATCAAAATGTTATTTACAGTTGAGGTTGTTGCATCTATGTTCATCATTGGCGGGCTACTCTTCTTACTGCTTGAATATTTTTATGAGGAAAAAGAGTGGCATATTTCAGATGTTGAAAAGGTCAGCTATAAACAGGCACTATGGGTAGGTATCGCCCAGATATTTTCTCTTATTCCCGGAACAAGCCGCGCAGGAGCAACCATCTTTGGTGGATTATTGGTAGGTTTGGACAGAAAAGCATCGGCAGAGTTTTCTTTTTTATTGGCTATCCCTGTTATGGCTGCTGTAACGGGTTATGACCTATTGAAACATTATCAGGATTTTGCAGATGCGAACTGGGGTCCATTTATTGCAGGCTTCATCACGGCATTCATAGTAGCCTATTTGACGATCAAACTTTTTCTTGCATTTATTCAGCGGTTCACTTTTGTAGCGTTTGGTATCTATAGAATTATTTTTGGCGTGATCTTACTGACAATGCTATAATGACGTCATCCTCGGGCTTGACCCGGGGATCTAATCTTTGAGGTATGCGATCCCCGTATCAAGTACGAGGATGACAAGTGAATTGAATTTATAGAGACTCTGTTGAGGGTTTCTATTAAGTTCAAAGATATTTTTTGGACATGAGCGAGGAGGAACCTCGTATTTTAAAGGTACATAATGAAATTTAATGAATTTGATTTTCATGCCGATCTGGCAAAAGGTGTGAAAATAGCAGGCTTTAGAGAGCCTAGTCCTATCCAGGAGATGGCGATCCCTATCATCTCAAATGGTAGTGATATGGTTGGGCAAGCCCACACCGGTACAGGTAAGACTGCAGCATTTGGTCTTCCTATGATGGATAAGATCGCCAAAGGTGAGATCGAAAGAGCATTGGTTATCACGCCTACTAGAGAGCTGGCTACTCAGGTGGCTGATGAACTGTATCATTTAGGACGTTTTGCTGGTATTAGAACATTGACAGTCTATGGTGGTGTAGGATATGGCCGTCAGATAGCTATTATTCATAAGGGTGTGCAGATCGTCGTTGCTACACCGGGAAGACTAAAGGACCTTTACAAAAAAGGGAAGATCGATGTTTTCAACCCTGAGATCGTAGTACTTGATGAGGCAGATGAAATGCTTGATATGGGATTTCTTGAAGATATCAAAGAGATCTTTGAATATATCCCTCAAAATAGACAGACATTGCTTTTCTCTGCAACAATGCCTGAACCTATTAAAGAGTTGGCAAATAACATTCTTTACCGACCGGAGTTTATCTCTGTTGTTGGAGACGAAGAGACTACCAACAACATCATAGATCAACGTTATTATATGATACATGAAAACCAAAGAGATGAAGCGATCGTAAAACTTCTGGAGACAGAAAAGACCAATAAATGTATTATCTTTTGCCGTATGAAAAGAGAAGTAGATAGATTAGCAGAACATCTGCAGGCTTTAGGATTTAATGCCAGTGGATTACACGGTGACCTAGAACAGATGGACAGAGAAGTGGTCATCAAAGCCTACAGAAGAGGTGAGACCAAGATCATGGTAGCTACGGATGTAGCGGCACGTGGTCTTGATGTTAAAGATGTCACACATGTGTTCAACTACCACATTCCTTTTGATCCGCAAAGTTATGTGCATCGTATCGGACGTACAGGCCGTGCCGGTAAAAGTGGGCAAGCCATTACTTTGGTAACCACTGAAGAGTTCAGAGAGCTTCAGCGTATCCAGAAAGAAGTCGGTGCTGAGATGCGTTTGGCTACTATCCAAGGTGGTTCAGGACTGGATGATTCAGGTCGTGAATATTTGGCGGAACAAATTAGGGATATACATGAGCACAATGATGCAAAAGCGTTGTTGGCATATTTGGGAAATATGGATAAAGAGGTACTTTTAGAAAAGCTTATTTCCTATATGATAGACCAAGAACAGCACAATATAGGATCTCAAATAGGTTTTGATCAAAATACTGTAGATGAGATGATGAGAGGGTATGTAGCTGAAGAAAAAGCAACCCGCAGTAGCAATCGTAGAAAAAAGCGAAGATAATTCGCCCTTTTTACCTAATAACAAGCAAAACTGTTTTAAAATTTGTAAACTTTAAAGTGAGGTAAGTGGTATGGAAATTAATTTAGTAGGTGAAGGCCTAAAGTTCATGGTGCTGGGAATGACAGTTGTGCTGTTTTTCCTAGTTATACTCGTTCAGGTAATGAAGCTTCAGGCGACGATTATCAATAAATATTTCCCTGAAAAAGCACCTGAAGCATCTCCTGCTTCAACTGATGCTATACAGGATACACATCACGTTGCAGCTATTATGGCAGCTGTTGCAGAATTTCGAAAAAAACACAAATAAGGTAACGTAAATGGCTAAAAAATATATTGATGTAATGGACACGACTTTTAGAGATGGGTTTCAATCTGTCTTTGGTGGTCGTGTGCTTATGGATGACTTTTTCCCTGCAGTAGAAGCAGCGAAAAATGCAGGTATTAATCACTTCGAATTTGGTGGTGGGGCAAGATTCCAATCACTCTTCTTTTATCTACAGGAAAATGCATTTGAAATGATGGACGGCTTTAGAGAGATCGTTGGACCAGATGCCAATCTTCAAGTACTTTCGCGTGGTATCAATACAGTAATGCTTGATACAGGTAGCCGTGAAATGATCGAGCTTTTTGCAAAAATGTTTAAAAAGCATGGAACAACAACGGTACGTAACTTCGATGCACTGAATGATGTGAACAATCTTGCATTCTCTTCAGAAATGATCAAGAAACATGGTCTTGATCATGAAGTAGTAGTAACAATGATGGACCTTCCTCCAGGATGTAAAGGTGCACATGATGTCGCTTTCTACGAAAAAACACTTAGAAATATTTTAGATTCAGGTATTGATTTTGACAGCGTGTGTTTCAAAGATGCATCAGGAACAGCGAACCCGCATAAAGTCTATGAGACTATCGCAATGGCAAGAAAACTTCTTGGTGATAGTGTACACTTGAGACTTCATACGCATGAAACTGCAGGTGTATCTGTAGCAGCATATCTTGCAGCGCTAGATGCAGGTGCAAACGGTATCGATATGGCAGCATCACCGGTAAGTGGTGGTACAAGTCAACCAGATATTCTTACAATGCTTCACGCAACTAAAGGTACTGATTATAATCTTGGTGATCTTCAGCTCGATAAAATTCTTAAGTATGAAGATAGACTTAAAGAGTGTTTGGCAGATTACATGATCCCACCTGAAGCAACTCAGGTATCACCTCTTATTCCATTCTCACCTATGCCTGGTGGAGCGTTAACGGCTAACACTCAAATGATGAGAGACTCAGGTGATCTTGAAAAATTTGATCAAGTGATCGCTGCGATGAAAGAAGTAGTAGAGCGTGGTGGTTACGGTACATCAGTAACACCAGTGAGTCAATTTTACTGGCAACAGGCATATGCTAACGTAATGTTCGGTCCTTGGAAGCAGATAGCTCCAGGATATGGACGTATGGTACTTGGTTACTTTGGTAAGACACCAGTGCAGGCAGATGATGAGATCATTAAACTAGCATCTGATAAATTGGATCTAGAGCCAACAACAGAAAATCCTTTGGATATCGCTGATAGAGATGAGACCAAATCTATAGCACACTGGACAAAAGTACTTGAAGATGAAGGTTTAGAAGCTTCAGATGAAAACATTTTCATTGCAGGTGCATGTGATCAAAAAGGTATTGCGTTCTTGAAGGGTGAAAGCCCTCTGATGGTAAGAAAAGGTAAAAACAATTTAATGGGAGAATCAGAAATGGCAGGTAATTATAAAGTAGTAGTAGATGGTAAACAGTATAGCGTACAAGTTGCAGAGGGTGATGCGGATATTCAGATCACAGAAGCTGCGCCAACGGCAACAGCAGCTGCACCGGCACCAGTAGCAGAAAATGGTGTAGGGGCTGTTGAAATACATTCTCAAACACCAGGAAATGTATGGAAAGTTTTAGTTAACCCAGGTGATACTGTAAATGAGGGTGATAAGCTCATGATCCTTGAAGCAATGAAAATGGAAATTGATATTCCTGCACCTAAATCAGGAAAAGTAGCTTCTATCAACGTTAATGTGAATGACGCAGTCACAGACGGTCAACTTCTTGCCACAATGGAGTAAGTAATGAAGCTTAAACATCTTTTACTTTCGATGATGTTTGCTTTTACAGCACTCACATCAACAGTGCAAGCCTCGGTGCATGAAGCACCTCCTGCACCTGCACAGGAAGAACAAGTATATGAATCCAAATCAATTCCTGAACTTCTTGTGAGCTTTTTTGAAACTACAGGTCTCAATGCGATGGTAAACCCGAAAGAGGGTGTAAAGAATGGACATGGTGAAGAGATGAGTTTCTTTGCTCAAAGTTGGGGTAAACTTATTATGTTTATCATCATCTTCATCCTTTTCTATTTAGCGATCGCTAAAGGATTTGAACCACTCCTTCTTATACCTATTGCTTTCGGTGGACTTCTGGCCAATATACCTATAGCCAATATGACTGGTGAAGAGGGGATGTTAGGTATTATCTATAATATGGGTATTGCCAACGAATTCTTCCCTCTATTGATCTTTATGGGTGTTGGAGCAATGACAGACTTTGGACCGCTTCTTTCTAATCCTAAAACAGCACTTCTTGGTGGAGCGGCACAGTTTGGTATCTTTGGTTCACTGGTTGGTGCAGCAGCACTTTCGCAGTATACAGGTATGGTAGACTTTTCACTTAAACAATCTGCAGCGATCAGTATTATCGGTGGGGCGGATGGTCCTACTTCGATCTTTATCGCGTCCGCATTGGCACCAGAACTACTTGGAGCAATTGCAGTTGCTGCGTATTCATATATGGCATTGGTTCCAGTGATCCAACCACCTATAATGAGAGCATTGACTACAAAAGAAGAGCGTCAAATTGTTATGAAGCCAACTAGAAAGGTAAATAGACTTGAAAAACTTATTTTCCCGTTGATCGTGATCATGATGATCGCATTCATCTTGCCAGATGCTGCACCGCTTGTAGGTTCATTTGCACTGGGTAACTTTGCAAAAGAGTCAGGTGTGGTTGATAGACTTTCAAATGAAATGCAAAACTCACTTATTAACATTGTTACGATCTTCCTTGGTCTTGGTGTTGGTTCTAAGCTTGCTTCAGATTCATTCTTGGTAGCTGAGACAATGGGTATTATGATCATCGGTCTTATTGCATTTGCTGCTGGTACGGCTGCAGGTGTGATCATGGCTAAGATCATGAACAAGTTTACAAAAGAGCCTATCAACCCGCTTATCGGTGCAGCAGGGGTTTCTGCCGTACCAATGGCAGCAAGAGTTGTAAGTAAAGTTGGTTCTGAAGAAAAACCGGGTAATATTCTGCTCATGCATGCCATGGGTCCAAACGTGGCTGGAGTTATCGGTTCTGCAGTTGCAGCAGGTGTTCTACTTTCTATCTTTAAGTAAAGTAGTTCCATCTATTATGCTTCCTCATTCGAGGGAGTATAAGTTAGGAAATAATATCTATTTTCTAACTTATGCTTTAGCATTATAAAAAAAATGTACAAAAGAGGATTCAATGAGTACCAAAACGCCCAACGGACTTGACAAACTGGGATTGAAAGATATCGGAGATATCTATTATAATTTAAGTTATGACGAGTTGCAAGCGCACGAAGTAAACAGAGGAGAGTGTGAAATCTCTACATCAGGTACAGCAATGTGTGATACAGGTATTTTTACAGGACGCAGCCCTAAAGATAAATACTTTGTTGATCAGGCACCTTCAAATGAGCATATCGCTTGGGGAGATGTCAATGCCAAGATAGACAAAGAGATCTATGATGAACTTCTAGACCTCACTTTGACTCAGCTTTCCGGTAAAAATATTTATGTGACGGATGTCTATGCTGGAGCAAGTGCAGCCAGTAAACGTTCTGTACGTTTTGTTACTGAAGTAGCATGGCAGGCACACTTTGTGAAGAATATGTTCATTCGTCCTACAGAGTCAGAGCTTGAGAGATTTAAGCCTGACTTTACTGTTTACAACGCATGTAAAGTAGTCGATGAGAAGTACAAAGAACATGGATTGAACTCTGATGTTTTTGTAGTGTTTAATGTGGAAGATAATATAGCGATCATCGGTGGTACCTGGTATGGTGGTGAGATGAAAAAAGGTATCTTCTCAATGATGAACTACTGGTTACCGCTTGAAGGTAAATTACCTATGCACTGTTCTGCTAATGTGGGCGAAGATAATGATGTATGTCTTTTCTTCGGACTCTCAGGTACAGGTAAGACAACACTTTCAACAGATCCAAAAAGAGCACTTATCGGTGATGATGAACATGGTTGGGACAATCATGGTGTCTTTAACTTTGAGGGCGGATGTTATGCAAAAGTGATCAACCTTGATGAAAAATCTGAACCAGAGATCTATGGTGCTATCGTTAAAGATGCACTTTTGGAAAATGTGGTTGCGGATGGCAATGGTGAAGTCGATTATACAGATGGTTCAAAAACTGAGAATACACGTGTTTCTTATCCTATAGAACATATAGAAAATCATAAAAAAGATCTACAGGCAGGGCATCCAAATAACATCATTTTCCTTTCTGCTGATGCATTTGGTGTATTGCCACCGGTCAGTAAATTGACCAAAGAGCAGGCTATGTATTACTTCCTTAGTGGATACACAGCTAAAGTGGCCGGAACAGAAAGAGGAATCACTGAGCCTGTAGCGACTTTCTCTGCTTGTTTTGGTGAAGCATTCTTGCCGCTGCACCCAACAGTATATGCTAAGTTACTTGGTGAGAAGATCGATAAACATGGTGTAAATGTATACCTGGTCAATACAGGTTGGACAGGTGGTCCTTACGGTACAGGAAAACGTATGAGTATTAAAAATACAAGAGCTTGTATAGATGGTATATTAAGTGGTGCGATTTTAGATACTGAGTTTGAAACACTTGATACATTTAATCTTGCTATACCAAAAACATTAAAGGGTGTAGATACAGATGTACTTAACCCGAGAAATACATGGGAAGACAAAGCTGAATATGATGCTATGCTGGCTAAACTTGCTGGTATGTTCAAAGAAAACTTCCACCGTTATGATGGTAATGGCGGAGAGTTTGATTTTGCCTCTGCAGGTCCTCAACTCTAAAATATAGGCTCATATAAGCAATTTATGTGAGCCTATCGCAGATACATAAAAAACTGAAAAAACTACATTTTTCTTAATCTCATAAACTTCATCTTATTATTACAAAAAGATAAATTTACCAATTTCCGATACAATTAATTTAAGATACATGGTATACTAACATTAAGTGTACTTATGAATTGAAGTACATAATTTATTATTAAAGGATGAGAAATGAAACTATATAAACAACTTCTTTCTGTGACGAGTGCTTCACTCTTGCTCTTTGGAACAAGCTTGTTAGCTCAGGAACAGTCTCCGAGGGATGTCATGCATAATGCATTCAAGTATCTTCACGGTATGGATCAATATGCATTCAAAGCTGTTGTTATAGATAATGAGAAAGCTGACGACGGATCAACTGAAGAGTATAGATTTGATACTTCTGTAAAAGTGGATAGACCGGATAAATTTCAGATAAATGTAAAATCTGCTTCAAAAGACAGAAGTAATTATCTTTATAATGGTGTTTATACAATGATGGACCATCAGTTTAATTATTATGGACAGATCAAGGCATCAGATACGATCGATGGTACACTTGACTATCTTTTTGAAGAGTATGGTATCAGATCTCCTTTGGCCCAATTGCTATACAGTGAGATGCAAAAACGTACGAAATTCACAAAAAGTAAAAATTTCGGTACGGTGATGGTAGATGGCACCGAATGTCACTATGTAGCTTTCAGTGATGGTGCAAGAGATATCCATATTTGGGTTGAAACAGGTGATAAACCATTGATAAAAGCTTATAGTATCATTGATAGAATGAGTGAAGATGATTACAGAATAAACACTTCATTGGTTTGGGATATCGATGCAAAAATCTCAGACAGTGACTTTATTTTTAAAGCACCTAAAGGTGCTGAGAAAATCTCAGTACAGAGTCCATATTAAAAAAGGGAGATATGATGAAAAATAAAAATACTTTTTTAGTTAAGTTCACAGTTGTCGCAGCCATGGTAGGTTTTTTCTCTCCATCTGTGAGTATTAAACCCGATGTGGTATCCACCAACAGTTATACTACAGCCCCATTTCAACTTAATGTTTCTCTTCTCAATACAGCAGAAGCAAGAGGACGACGTGGTGGAGGTGTACATCGTAGTGGAAACCGTGCTAGAAGCAGACCAGCATCCAGACCATCAACTCGACCAGCAAACAGGAATGTGAATAGAAATGTTAATCGTAATGTAAATGTCAATCGTAATGTAAATGTTAACCATCGTTACTATGGAGGATATGGACGTGGCTATGGATATTATGGAGGACGTCCTGTGCTTGCATTTACTACAGGTTTGGTTATAGGATCTGTAATTGCCTCATCTACGATGCCTAGTACATGTACGACGATTGTAGCAAATGGAGTAAGCTATAGACAGTGTGGTAGTTCATACTATATGCCTGTTTATCAGGGTGATACTTTGGTCTATAAAGTAGTTGCTTCTCCTTATTGATCTGGAAAAGGTGATCCTTTAGAATTATATTAGGATATATTTACTCTTATATAATTCTAAGTTATTTATACTACAATACAATTAAATATATTAAAGGAAACATTATGGACGTAAATAAATGGCGAGCAACTTGTAGACCGATCAGAATTGTGGTAGGTTTAGCACTTATTGGTTACGGAGTATACTCAGGAAATGCATGGTTCTACCTTGGTGTGATACCATTGATTGCAGGACTTGTAAACTTTTGTCCAGCATGTATTATTACTAAAAAGTGTGATACAGAAAAAAAATAAAACAAATGAGGGCCTTCCTCACTTGTTTAACTTCTTAATTTGATGTTATATGTCAACACTCTTTATATAATTCAACCATTCCAATATTTAATAAAGTATAATTTCACAATACAACGCTTCAAAGGTATAGGCTATGGATAAACTCACACAATATTTAAATGCACAACCTCATGATGAACTCCATCCCTCAGAGATAGCCAATATTCTTAAAGATCTAGATGAAAAAGGTTTTGATGAAGCTGTACAAGCCATTCCTAAAGAGCTTGTTGCTGATGTTGCCTTGGAACTGCCTGATAGATACTTTGAGGATGTTGTTGAATCCTTTACCACAAAAGAACTTGCAGATTCTGTTTCAGAACTTGAAAGTGATGACCAAACAGACTTTATGCAGGAGCTTGAAGAGGTTGATAAAGGCATAGCAAAAGCGGTATTTAATCAGCTGGATAAGGAGGATCAAGCTGATATCTTACAACTTAAGAAGTATGATGAAAGTGAAGCAGGTGCGTATATGCAAGTAGAAGTATATACGGCCAATTTACATCATACTGTTCATGATGTGATCAGGGAATTTGCCCAACTAAGAAGAAAAGATGAACTAGAAAATGTGAACTATCTTTTTGTGACAGATGAAGAAAGCAGTTTACGTTACGGTATAGGCTTAGATCATCTTCTTGTGTTTGATTTCGATAAGACCCTCGAAGAGAATATTAATGAAAACCCTGAAAAGTATAAGCCTGTTGTAGGAGAAGACCATGATGGTATTGCTGATGTTGTACAGAAGTTTCAAGAGTATGACCTATCGTCTATGCCTATTATTGATGAGGATGGAAGATTACTTGGGCGTATCACTTCAGATGACATCTATGATATTATCAATGAACAGGCAACAGATCAAATGTATCACTTAGCAGGGGTTAATGATGATGCAGAGGAAGATGAAGATATTTTCAAAGCGGGTAAAGTACGTGCCGTATGGTTAGGCGTTAATCTTATCACAGCGATCATTGCCTCTTTGGTGATAGGACTTTTTGAAGATACACTTCAAACGATAGTTGCTTTAGCCATTTTGATGCCTATAGTGGCTTCTATGGGTGGTAATGCAGGGACACAAAGTCTTACCGTTGTTGTACGTCAGCTTGCCCTTGGTGACATCGCCAAGCATGATGCATTTCGTACCATAAAGAAAGAAGTCATACTCTCCCTGGCAAATGGTTTCATTTTTGCTATAATCATGGGTATAATAGCTTCATTATGGTTTGATAAAGGGATGCTAGGCATAGTGATTGCACTCTCTATGATTATTAATTTACTCAGTGCAGGTTTCTTTGGTGCTATGGTACCACTGGTTTTGAAAAAAATGGAAGTTGATCCAGCGATCGGAAGTACAGTGGTACTGACCACTGTAACTGATGTTGTAGGTTTCTTTTCGTTCTTGGGTCTAGCAACCCTAATATTATTATAAAGGTAAAATTACTTAAATGGATTTGTTAATTCTCTATTTCTTTTTGGCTGTTTTTATATCGTTCATCTGTTCGATCTTGGAATCAGTCTTACTCTCGGTGAATATGCCATATATCTCAGTGCTTGAAAAAGAACGCCCTAGAACAGGAGCACTTCTTAAAGCACATAAGATAGGTATCAATAAATCGTTAGCTTCTATCTTGATCCTTAATACAGTTGCCAATACACTTGGTGCAGCAGCAGTAGGTGCACAAGCAGAGATACTCTATGGTGCAGGAGCAGTTTTTTATATCTCTATTATTTTAACTTTTGCTATTTTATTTCTCTCTGAGATCATTCCTAAAACGATAGGGGCAGTCTATTGGAAATCATTGGCTCCAACAGCTGCTTATATAATACGTTTTTTTGTCTGGATAACATTTCCTATCATCATACTTACTCTTTTTGTGACAAATCGTATTAAAAAGTCGGATGATAGTCTAAGCTTAACGAAAGAAGAGCTTATTGAAAGTACACTGCTTAGTGAAGATGAAGGTGTACTTGGAGAAAAAGAATCAGATGTCATTGAGAACATTCTTCTACTTGACAAGATAAGAACCAAAGAGATCTTGACTCCAAGAACTGTGGTCTTTGCTTTAGATGGTAATCGAAGTATCAAAGATATTATAGAAAATGAACCGGCAATATTTAAATTTTCAAGAATACCAGTTTATGATACAACTATTGAAAATATCACAGGTATTGTGATGACAAAAAAGATCTTTAAACAGGGTCTTAAAGATGACAGTGTTGCATTAAACACAGTTAAAAAAGATATTTTCCAGATCTCTGAAAATCTACCTGTTTCTAAAGCATTGGATCTTTTTATTAAGAAAAAAGAGCATATGTTCTTAGTTGTTGATGGGTATGACCAAACAGAAGGAATTGTGACACTTGAAGATTGTGTAGAGACCATACTTGGTGTTGAGATCGTCGATGAGAGTGACAGTGATGTCGATATGAGAGAGGTTGCAAAACAAAAAATGCGTCTTAAGCGTAGGCTGGACAATATTTCCAGAGATACTGAAACGGAATAAGGTCTCTTTTGTCATTAGCCACACTTGGATTATCTGAAGAGATATTAAGAGCCTTAAGTGATAAAGGCTATGAATCTGCTACACCCATACAAAAAGCGCTTATCCCTGCTATGTTCTCAAGACGAGACATTATGGCTGGTGCACAGACCGGTACAGGTAAGACAGCAGGTTTTACCTTACCTATACTGCAAGAGTTAAGAAAAACATATGTGGAAGGACAGCATTATCCTAAAGCTGTCATTTTGGTTCCTACGCGGGAATTAGCCAAACAAGTCCATGAAAGTATCGAAGCGTATGCAAAATATCTTCCGTTAAAGAGCATTGTACTTTTTGGCGGTGCAAATTTAACATCACAGGCAAATAGACTTAAAGCAGGTGTAGATATCATCGTGGCAACAAGTGGACGTCTATTGGAGCATATAGGACAAAAGAACGTCAATCTTGAAAGTGTTGACTATCTTGTGTTAGATGAAGCAGATACTATTTTGGATATGGGTTTTGTGCATGAAGTAAGTAAGATACTGCAACACCTTCCTTCACGAAGACAAAACGTACTTATCTCAGCGACACTTTCAGGATCTGTCAAACGATTGGCTGAACAGATACTTCAAAAACCCAAACTCATAGAAGTGGATAGTATGGGGACTTCTGCAAATTCTGTAGAACAGATAGTCTATCCTGTTGAAAAAGAGAAGAAAACAGAGTTGCTTTCCTATCTTATAGGCTCACGTAATTATAAGCAGGTACTTGTTTTTGTACGTAAGAAAGAAGTAGCGGATGAAGTGAGTAAAGAGTTAAACCTTTCAGGACTTGTCACAGCGGTTATTCATGGGGGTAAAAGTTCGGGAGAGAGATCGAGAGCTTTGGCAGGATTCAAAGAAGGGAAGGTAAGGGTACTAGTCGCTACGGACATAGCAGCACGCGGTTTAGATATACCTGCTTTGGGTGTAGTGATGAACTATGACATTCCTCATGTCACTGGTGATTATATCCACCGTATAGGGCGTACAGGTAGAGCAGGGGCTAAAGGATTGGCTATTACACTTATCTCTCCTTTGGAAATGGTAGCACTTAAGGATGTAGAACGTCTTATGGGGAAAAGAATTCCACAAGAGAAATTGGAAGGCTATGCACCTGCAGAGGTACCTAAACAAAAAGGTGCACGAAAGAATCCTAATGAGCATAAAAAAGTTGATGGTGCTTTTGGAAAAAAGAAAAATAAAACAGCTTCGGCACCTAAAAGCAAAAAAAGAAAAACCACTAAACGAGATGGGTTTAAGACATTTGATGCTGCAAAGCCAAAGGCAGATAAGAAAAACAGTAAACGCGGAAGAGGTAGAAAATAAGTCTACCTAAGTGATATGTAGTTGAGTCTAAACTGTTTATTTGGTTTTAAAATCTTTTAGAAGAGCCAATGTTAACGTATCTTTACCATCAATGGTTTTTTTCCCAACATAGAGGTTTACACTGTGGAAAAGAAAAAGTTCACCTGCGTAGTTGATACCCAAGATAAAAGTATAATCTCCAAACGTAAATGTTTTCAATCCTTTTGCTTCAGGTTTTTGAACAGGGTTTTCTATGTAAAAACAGACTTCATTAGGGAAGTCACTTGTACGGTTGTCATTATTATTTAAATATACTTCACCTAATTCAGATGTCACCTGAACGGAGAGTTTTTGATCGAGTTCATGTGTTTTAATAGTATATGAACCAAATGTAAATTTCATTGATATCTCCTTATGTATTTATAAGTCAGTATACCTTTTAATCAAGCAGATTTAGATCAGTTTTTGTATAATTAATAGACATTTTAAGTATGAGATAACCTTATAAACCTTCTAGTCATACTTGCTTTAATGAAAACTTTCCGATCTCTTCTAGAAATGTTGTAGCATAAGAGCCTTTAGGAAGGTAAAATGCAACTGTAAGCTTTTTGGCATCACTGTCATACTTTGTCTCTACCTCTTTAGGCCATATCCATGCAAAACGTCTGTCTCCTTTTAGACTACTCAACTCTGTGTCATCATACGCTTCTTCAAGATGGTAGGCGTCACTTTTTGCACGTAGTGCATTGGCTCCACATAGCAATCCCGTAGGAGAAGTTTTTCCCTGTTTAAATATCTGTGCACTTTGCATCATATCTTTTACAAAGTCTGTTTTACCGTGAGGATAAGGCATAATGATATCACCCATAAAGAGTTTGAAAAATTGAGGCTGCTTTGCCAAGACTTTAACAAGCTCTACTGGGTATTGTAGTTTTTTGGCTGCTTCCTCCACATTATTGTCTCTTATGATCGTAGAGAGCTTTACTCTTGAACCCAGCCATTTGTTGTAGAGGTAGCTTTGGTAAGCTGAGACAAGCAGTTTCTCTTTACTTCCTTTAAGTCGTTTCCCAGAATGGGCTATCTCTTTACCCTGTAAGTAAGAACGGCTGTCTTCCCCAAACCGTCTGGTATCCGTAGTAGTTTGGTATTCCATCGACTTGCATTTTTTTTGCAGTGGTATTGAAAAACTTCGCATCTTTCTCAGAGATATGATGCAGGACGATAGAAAAACGATTGCCTTTGAGATGGCCTATCTTGATAGGTGATTTGTTATAGGTACGTTCAAGTATCTCTATTTTTTCCGTAGTGAGGTTTTTGTTCAGTTCTTTTTCATACTTCTTGGGAAGTGATATGTACTGTATGGTAGTGGCATTCTTGTCTTTAAGGCCTGCATAACCGATATCACGTTCTTCTAAACCGGTTGCTTTAGCCAGAACAGTGATGAGTTTCCATGTACTCATGTCAGTTTTTTTGATCTTGAGTATGAGGTAGTTTCCTGTACCGGTAAAAGTGTACAGAGGTATCTCTTCGACAAAAAATCGTTCGATGGTTTGTTTAAAATCAAACGTAAGTGGGGTATGGTTATATGCGTAGGTTTTAATGTGATTCATGGTGAAATTATAGCTAAATTATTATGTAGTGAGGGTATCTGGATAGATAATTTATGTGGTGTTTTTGTTGGAGTTAGGTTCATGTTTTAATATCCACAAAAAGAAAACCTGATAAAATATATTACTTTATAGGTTTTGCATAATATTTATTATTTGGATAAGATAAAATATATCTTAAAATAGGGCAGTTCCGTGAAGCAACCATTAAAGTGGATTCGTTATACATTTCTCACATTCATTTTAATCAGCTTTGTGATAATACTTTTTTTACTTAATTCTACTAAAACGGTACAGTGGGCTGCAGATACTTATGCACCGCAGTATGGATTTGGGTACAAAAAGATATCCGGTGGTCTTCTTACCGGTGTTGAAGTCGAAGAACTGACCTTCAAGAATGATAAACTGCTTGACAACTTAAAAGTAAGCTGGAATCCTGCCTCACTTCTTTATAACAGAATCTCTCTTACCCATCTTGAGGCCAGTGGTCTAGATATTAAAAATATTACAAAAACAGTTGATACTCTTGTCCCTGAAAAGCCCAAAGAAGTAGATGTATAGTGACTTTATTCTGCCAGTATCTATTGGAGTGGGAGAGTTACATTTAAGCGTGAAGCCTTTCGATGAGATCGGTATAGGATTTAAAGAGATCACTTTAGACGGAGAGGATATTCTCTTCTATGGAGAGGGTATCAATGCCGATGAACTATCTTTTTTTATGGATAGCAATGTCACCAATATAAAGCTTATTGGAGGGGTCCAAGAGAAAAAAGTAAGGGTCGAAACACTCAGCATATTGGACATTGATACGATTTCGTTGGAGGATGTGATCAGAGAAATGATCGCTATACGCTTACAAGAAAAAATCGTAGAACAGGTAGAACCAGAGATAAGGGACTATAGAGCAGGGAAAGAGAATTTTATACCAGAAAGTGTACTGGTTGATTCGGCCATTTTGACGTTTAAACCAGCTGATCATCCTCAAATAAGATTGGGTAAGGGAGAGATAAATTTCAGTTCTGTAATGGTTGATATCCATAAGATGATAGATTATCAGCCCAATACAGTTCAAGTGGGTGAGCTCTCTGTACTGATCGATACAAACCTTTCTAGACTTTCTATGGATAGTACGTTGGAAGACGAAACGATCACTGTTGAGTCATTGTCTCTTCGGGATATAGATACGATAGAGTTGACGAAGTTTTTTAAGACATTTAAAAACATTCCAACTACTCAAATTGAGGCCATTGACACTAATGGTACGATCAAGATGATGTTCCCCAAACGCCTTCATGTGAAACATATAAATACATCCATTAAAAGTGCGATTCACGATCCGGTTTTTGTTGAAAATAGTGAAGTAAATGCAACGGATGTTCAGGTTGATATCTCTACTTTAACTGCTAAGAGTGGTCAGCTTGATGTGAATATAGCAAGTAATTTTGTATCTTTGGTGCAGCATGGGGTGATCAAAGATAACCGTATAAGATCCAAGGGATCCGGTACAGTGCATCAAGCGTTTTTTGAAACGTACGGTCTGCCAATGAAAGAGATTACTTTGAACCCGGTTGCTATGGAGATAAAGAGTGCTGAAAATCAGATAGTTTTTGATTTTGATATAAAGGGAGAGGAGTTACTTCAAGCAGAAAAGGATCTATTGACTATTGAACATTTTTCTTTGAAAAATAGAATGGTTTATACGATTACCGAGGGGGAGTTTAAAATTGAAAATGAAGGGAATTTATCGACACCGTATGTAAAAGATCTATATCTTAAAAATAGATTGACTCTGAAAGATGGTGTATACACTTACAAAGGTAAGGTTACTCCAGGTACATTTGAGGGGATGGATGCTAACTATACCAAGTTTTTGAATGATCTGCAGATCACTTATGAAGGAAATGCAAACAGTATTCAAGCACAGATAGATGCTGAAATATTTAAAGGTGTGTTTGTCTCTGATGACTTTAAAAAAGGAGCATTAACACTCTCAATGAATGAGGAGTTTGTTCTTAAAAATATGTTTTTATTACCCGAGGTACTTAGGCCTTCCAAAGTGGCACTGGATATTCATGTTCCTTTGGATTTTACTCATATCCTACCTTTGAATGCAAGTGCCAAGATCACTTCAAATTTGGTTGATATGGATCTAGATCTACTTTATGATGACGAATATAAGGTCAAAACAAAAACCATTGTACCGGAAGATTCACTGTTGAGAGAGTTTAGGGAGGAATTGAACTTTGATGCACTTAGCCCAATCTATACCGATCTTACAATGCAGGGGAAAATTGTACATGGAAATGTTAGATCTCAAAGGAATGAACTCTGAAGTTGCATTCAATTTAGAGAATAAAGATCTTGAGGGATACACGGTTTTAGGGGGCGCAGAATTTGTATATAAAGGAAACTTGGAGAAGAAAATCTCTTTTGACCATCAGACTTCTTCAGTAAATCACTTTTTGAAACAGATGCGTAGGATTTATACTTTTGATGTCCCTCCACTAGAGGGTGATACCAAGGTTTCCCTCGTCCTGACAGATATGAAAGAGGTAGAGTTAAAGTTCAATGCCAATACCTTAACATATAAAGCAGGTCCGAAAACAAAATATGATCTAAACGATACGATGATCTCACTGGGTTTTTCAGATTCTGTCTTGTTGTTAAATAGATACCACACTACTTTTCAGAAACAGAAGTTTTTTTCTGAAAAACCATCGGTGATCAATTTCAAAGATGGCAACATAGAGATTGATCCTCTCTGGATCAATGATGAGCTGAAAGTCACTGGAAGATATAATATTGAGAAGAAAAAAGGTGAATTCCTTGCTGTCTCAGATGCTTTCAATGTTTCACTTGAAAAGGCTGATATAAAAAGTCGTATAAATGTTAAAACAGTCTCGAATGAAGGTGTAACAGATGTAAAAGGTACGGTTACGATCTTAGGTGGAAACATCAATCATGACATGGAGGTGAAGACTTTTTCATCTGATAGTGATATTGTGAATGTTCAGGAGTTAAAGAAGAAAGAGAGCAGTCCCTTTATGGAGAACTTGAGTACTTCAATTAAGGTACATTCAGAGGAGCCTCTTATCTATAAAACAGCTGAGGCAGATGTGAAAGTCAATGCCGATCTTTTGATCCAAAAGTCAACTAAAGGTTCTGTCGGGCTTTTAGGAACAGTAGATATCTTGGATGATTCATCTTATAGTATACATAATAAAAAATTTGTCTTTAAAAACAGTGCCATAAATTTTATTGGGGATCCCGGTAAGCCACTTCTTGATATAACTGCGATGTATAAGACAAGACAGTCAGAGATCATGATTCACATTAAAGGAAGCCTCACTGATCCTGATGTGATCTTTTCTTCCATACCATATATGAGCAGAAAGAAAATACTCTCTACAATACTTTTTGGAGCGCAAGACGCTGACCAGGACATCAGTGAGGAGAATATGATGTTGATGATGGGTGACAGTATGGCCCAATCTGTTCTTTCAAATGCTGGAGGTGAGTTTATTAAATATGTTTTCTCGGGTGTAGGGATCAACATAGATAAGCTTCCTTTTATTGGTCGATCCAGAGATGCGAATGACACCAAAGAGGCATTTTTTTCATTTTTTTCCTCTGAAGAAAAAGTTGAGATTCCTAGCCGTGAGATCCACTTTACAGGACAGGAGCGTATTACGCTCAAAGAGCTTCAAAAGGCAATGAGTGTTGATACCAAAAGTATATTTCAATTTTGGAAAGAAGATAAGCCTAGGATCAAAGATAAACTTTTACCAACATTGGAAAGGTCACTGCAAAATTTTTATCATTCAGAAGGGTTTTATGATGCTGAGTTTGCGATTCAAACATCAAAAAGCGATGTGATTGTAAATATCGATGAAAATAAACCTGTAAAGATAAAAGACATCAATGTAAGCAGTGATTATGATATCTCCAGTTTGATCACTATTAAAGAAGGTCAGATCTTCAGATCAAAAGAGTTTGTATCTATTAAAAATAATATCATTGGAAAATTAATGAAAGAGGGGTATTGTAGTTATGATCTTGACAGTAAAGCGTATGTGGACCTAGAGACTCATAAGGTGAATGTAGACTTTAATTTGAAAAAGGGTGATGTTTGTACTTTTGGGAAGCTCACTGTCAAGGGACTTGAAACGATCGATGATTCTATAGTGATCTCTAGAGTGAGAGCTAGAGAGGGAGAACGTTTCAGTACGGATCGAATACAGGATACCTATGATGCACTTTATGATCTTGAGACCTTTGATCACATCTCTGTAAAACATGATCGAAAATTTTATAATGTCGTACCCGTAGAAGTAACAGGCACTGAGATCGCAAGGCCATGGTACTTTACAAGTGATATAGACTATACGAGCAGTGACGGATTTCGAGTATCAGCGGGAGTTAAACGAACAAACTTTATGGGAAATGCCAAAAGTATCGGCTTAGAACTGACATACTCCAGAGTAGACAAAGGCGCAGAAATAAGTTATTTTGTCCCCGCACTCTTTAAAGTCTCAGATTATTATATTGATCTGGAAACTAAAATCGGTCACAGTGAATTTAAATATGAAGGGTTTACAGAACAAAAAGGGTATGCTGAGGTATTACTTAGCTATAACGATGAGAAATGGAATCTCAATGCCGGATTGGCTATAGAAAATATAGATATTTTAGCCCGTAATACGCTAGCTTCCCCAAATGTTCAAGCGGGAAATTTTTTACCAATTTACCCTTTTCTACGTTTTTCGTATGACAATAGAGATTCTAAGATCCATCCAAGATATGGCTATTATCTTGGAGGAATGGTGGAGTATGGATTGCCCTATGATGATGAGAAGGAAAGCTCTTATCTCAAGTATGGTCTGGAGGGAAGAGCGGTCTATAGTTTTACTGATCTGACGTTTTTAGCAATTGCAAAAGCGGGTATTGTAGATAAAGATCAAAATGAGATACCTGAATCCAAACTCTTCTTTGCCGGTGGGTTTGATACTAACCGTGCATATGGATATAGAGAGTTAGGTGTGATCACTTCTCCTACCTCCTACACTATAGAAGGGGGGTCAACGATGGCCAATCTTTCAGTAGAGGCAACTTACCCGATCGTAAAAAATCTTTATGCTGAAATATTTAACGATAATACAATGTTGACAAAGGACGCTTATGATTTTAACGGAGATATTATATCTTCAGCTGGAGTAGGTGTAGGGTATAGAACACAATTGGGACATATCATACTTAATGTAGGTATGAACCTGGAAGACACTTCACAGTATGAAATTAACTTTTATATAGGACAATCATTTTAAACGTCATTAGACCTATAATGGTGTCAGTGTAAGATTTAATGTTTCTGAAGGTAGAACACCAAAGAGATCCTTATAATCTTTAGCAAACCTCCCAAAGTGTGAGAAGCCCCATTTTGTTGCAATGTCTGATATATTTGGCGTTTTCCCATCTGCACAAAGTAGATCCTCATGGGCCCGATTGAGTTTAAGCAGATTGATGAAACGTTTAGGTGTGATCCCAAAAAGAGACATGAAGCTATTTTGAAGTGTTTTATCTGATATCTGAAATCGTTCAACGATGCTTTGTATGGTCATTGTTTCTTCTAAAGAGTTAAGTAAAAAAGTTCTGATCTCCAGGGCAGACTTTTCTCCTTCTGTGAGATGACACCCTTCCCCTGTTTGTCCTGCAAAAGAGTATTTTATAGCCTCTATGATCTTCTTTTCCATCACTTCTATTTCATCAGGGTTGTCAAATAGATCAGGTTCTTCTAAAACACGTTTCCATTCATTTTCAATGGTGTCGAAGAGTACATTGGTTTGGTCTTTGAAGAGCTTGTCTGTAGCATCCAATATAGAAGGAATAGCTGTTTTGATCAGCAATTTATTTACACTTATGATTGCTAATATCGTGTGATGGCTTGAACTGAAATCATAAGGTTTTGCATCATCAATGATAATGACATCACCTGGTTGCATCTTAAGACCATTGACACAGACACAACCGTTACTTTCTTGCAAAAGAGCAATCGTTAAGCAGTCTTTTGGAGAGACACCTTCAAACATCATACCTTCACGTCTGTCAGCATGACCAAACTGTAAGTTGTTTAGCTGCACACCATCATGACGGCCATAAAACTCTCCTGTATCAAATCTATACCTAGAGAGATAAAGCCAGTTCTTTGCACTTTCCTGCATCGCAGGGTAATCAAAGAACTCCTGATTCACAATTAAACCTGGTTGGAATGTTAGATCATGTGGCTTTGTCAAGATAAACCTTTTTTTAGTCGATAAAGTTAATAATAAGTATACAGCAATTTTCGGAAAATGGCTAGACGTATATTTCAGCTTATGCTATCATATAAAATTATGATGAAATATAAAAAAGGAGAAGTACTATGAGATTAATGATAAGCGTAATGACTGTTTTAGCGGTCATTAGTTCAGCTACAGCACAAGGTAAAGCACCTGTAAGTGATGGTTCTGTCCTGCCATTTCCCGAACCCCCTTCCGCAAGTGTAGCAGGCAAAACACTTGCAGATTCTAAACACAAGTGGCGTACGACACCCAACCGTTTGCCAAAAGATGCTCCTAACATAGTCATCTTCATGACAGATGATGCAGGTTTCTCCAATCCAGAAGTCTTTGGAGGGCCTATTCATATGCCGACCATGGAACGTCTGGCCCAATCAGGTATCAGCTACAATGCATTCCATACAACTGCAATGTGTTCTCCTACAAGAGCATCACTGCTAACGGGACGAAACCATCACAGAGTCGGTGCGGGTGTGATCGCTGAGTTTGCATCAGACTGGGACGGTTATGTAGGGAAGATACCAAAATCAACAGCGACCGTTGCACAGGTGCTTTCTACTTATGGGTACAATACGGCTGCATTTGGAAAATGGCACAATACGCCGATCACTGACATTACCAAACTTGGTCCATTCGACCACTACCCGACAGGTCTTGGGTTTGATTATTTTTATGGTTTTATAGCAGGGGAAACCTCTCAGTATGAACCCGTACTGTTTGAAAATACCAATCCCATTCAAGTACCCCATGATCCAAAATATCACTTGACTGAAGATTTGACAGAAAAAGCTATCACATGGCTTCAGACGACAAACACGATCGAACCTGAAAAACCATTCTTTATGTATTTTACACCTGGCGCAGTTCATGGGCCTTTCCATATCTTCAAAGAGTGGGCTGATAAATATGACGGTAAATTCGATGAAGGATGGGAAGCTTTGAGAGCTATGACCTTCGAGAAACAAAAAGAACTGGGATGGATCCCTAAAGATGCTACGTTGAATCCCTTGGCAAAAAGTATGCAGAAATGGAGTGACATTCCAAAGTCTCAGCGTGAGTTCCAAACACGGTTGATGGAGATTTTTGCCGGGTTCCTAGAACATACCGATGTGCAGTATGGAAAGATCGTTGATGAGATAGAACGACAAGGACTTTTAGAGAATACGCTGATCATTTACATCAACTCTGATAATGGACCTTCGTCTGAAGGTATGGACGGAACTATCTCTGAACTCTTGGCACAGAATGCAATGCCATCTACCATAGAGCAGCACATTGAAGTCCTCAACAAAGAGTATGGCGGCATAGACGCGCTCGGTGGTCCAAAGCTTGATGTCATGTATCATCATGGTTGGGCGTATGCAGGGGCTTCTCCATTCCAGGGGACTAAATTGGTTGCCTCAGCGTTTGGAGGAACCAGAACACCGATGGTCATATCATGGCCTAAAAAGATAAAACATGACGGTAAAGTCCGTTCTCAGTTTCATCATGTGAATGATATCGCTTCTACACTCTATGAGATTCTCGATATTATACCTCCTAAATATTACAATGGTGTAGAACAACAACCACTGGATGGAACATCTATGGTCTATACTTTTGATCAGCCTGAAACCAAAACGACTAAAAAGACCCAGTATTTTGAAATTTTGGGTAATCGCGGTGTGTATCATGAAGGATGGTTTGCCGGTACTTTAGGTCCAAAACTACCGTGGTCTACAGATGCAAGCGGTCTTTTAAACTGGGAACCGGAAAAAGACGAGTGGGAACTTTATAACATCGATCAAGACTATTCGCAATCTAAAAACCTGGCGAAAGAGAACCCAGAAAAATTGGCTGAAATGAAGGCAGTGTTTGACAAAGAAGCAACTGAAAACTTTGTATATCCCGTAGGTGCTTCATATTACACCGCATTTTACAAACCGAGTGAAATGCCATCATCATCATTAACAGAGTGGTCGTTCTATGAAGGACAAGATAGAATTCCTGAAGCATTGGCACCTAAATTTGTCAGTGGGCGCTCTACTTTGGCTGTGATCGATGCGGAAATACCTAAAGATGCACAAGGGGTGCTTTTTGCTGTTGGCGGTATCTCTTCAGGATTCACTGTTTATATGGATAAAGGGATCTTAAAAGCTGAGTACAATGCTATGACACTAAATCGCTATAAGATTTCATCTGCATCAGCGATTCCTACTGGAAAAGTAAAAATCGAAGTAGAGACCAAATATGATACGCAAGAGCGTATGGCTCCTGCAACAGTTACTTTGAAAGTCAACGGAAAAGAAGTTGGACAAGGACGCATCGAACGATCTGTACCAGCTATTCATACTGCATCTGAAACCTTTGATGTGGGGGCTGACCTCGGTTCACCGGTTGCGCTGGACTACTTTGATAGAGCACCGTTTAGAGTTCAATGGTAAAATTGAGAAGATCGATATTAGTTATCTATGATGTTCAGAATATAAGTAAATGATAAACAATATTTAAGGAGAAGAAAATGAGATCAATAGAAAAAATGAAGACAATCAAGCTCTTGAAAATGGCTCTAGCCATTTTCACTTTGTTTCTAGTGCCTGCCACTGCCTTTGCGTCTGATACCAAACGGGTGACGGTCGACAACTTCGTTCGGGCTGAGTCAGACCACATGATCCAGTCCAACATGAAAGCTTTCGGTGCGGGATTTGGCGAATTTACACATCTACGAAAACCTACGACTCCAGACAATCAGCCAGTCATCCGTATGAACCAGGACACACTTTACTCCGGTACAGTGCTTGACCTCTCCAAGCCCATAAAGATCACGCTACCAGAAGTCGGTGGGCGTTATATGTCCATGCACGTGGTAAGTCAGGATCATTATATGCTCGTCGAGTCGGAACCGGGAACCTATGAGCTAACTGAAGATACCGTGGGTACACGATTCGCTTTAGTGAGCATCCGAACCTTCTACAATGTCAGTGACCCTGATGACCTTGCCGCAGCCCATGCTGCTCAAGACAAGTTAAAGATTATCGGCGGGGGTGACGGTCCATTTGAAGCGCCGAACTGGAACAAGGAACAACTTGCAATTGCACGCAAGGCGCTCAGCGAACTTGGTACTCTAGGCTTTGATTCTTCTTATGCCTTCGGCAGCAAGGAAGAGGTCCGACCAATAGATCACTTGGTCGGCGCAGGTGCCGGCTGGGGAGGTCTTCCTCGCAAAGCAGCTATGTATATTTTGGACAGCGTTAGCAACAATGACGGCAATACAGCGCACGCGGTGACAGTCAAAGAGGTGCCTGTGAATGCATTCTGGTCTATTACTGTCTATAATGCTGATGGGTATCTTGAAGAAAATAAGCTTGGCGTAAACAGCTATAATCACTCCTCCGTCAAAAAAAATGAGGATGGCTCCAGTACAATACATTTTGGCGGATGTGAAGATGGCCGGATCAACTGTATCCCTACTACTAAGGGCTGGAACTATGCTATCCGTATGTATGAACCCAAAAAAGAGATTCTTGATGGTTCCTGGACATTTCCTGAAATTCAACCAGTTAAATAATATAAAAAGGTATATATGATGAAAACATTTACAAAACTCTTTGCAGGATGCCTGACGGGCGTACTTTTAAGTGTAACACAATTGTCTGCACAAGAAGCTACAAAACCAAAGTATTCTGCAAATGTGCCGGAATTCCTACTGACTCCGGACAAAGTGGAAACCGAATTTCTCGGTGATCTTGAGTTTTTCGATGGTATGCCGGATGAATCTACGGTTAAGAAAACCTATGATTTTCTCGATCTTTCACGAGGAGTAGAGGCATTTCTTAATGGAATGCCCGCAGCCTCCATATATGCCTTCCTTGAAGGACTTAAAGACGCTGGCTTAGAAGCGGGCGACCTGGGGATCACTGAAGACTTGCTGGATGCTCGAGGTCTATTATTGACCGCTCAATCAACTACCCCATATGCCTTCACAGAGATCGACTTAAAAAATGGACCCATTGTAGTAGATATACCCGGACCTGTACTCGGTATCCTTGATGATGCATTTTTCCGCTTTGTCAGTGACGTTGGCTTGACAGGCCCTGATCAAGGTAAAGGTGGTAAATATCTATTTATCGGACCCGACTACAAGGGAGAGATCCCTGAAGGTTACTTTGTCGCAAAATCCAGGACCTACCGCCATTGGTTACTCATGCGTGTTTTTGTGAAAGACGGTGACCTGAAGGCCTCTGTAAAAGATCTAAAAGAAGGGTTTCGATGTTATCCTCTTGCACAAGCCAACAAGCCGCCAAAGCAAAAGGTCTATAATCTTTCCGGCAAACAATTTAATACGATTCATGCTAATAATGAACACTTCTATGAAGAGCTTAATGCAGTGGTTCAATATGAACCTGCAGATGCATTTAATCCAGAGCTTGTTGGACTCTTTGCTTCTATCGGTATTAAAAAAGGAGAACCGTTTGCACCAGATGAACGTATGAAGAAACTTCTAAAAGATGCCGCAGCGATAGGGAATGCTACGGCACGGGCGATTGTTTTTAGACCGCGTAATACTGCTGCTTATTTTTACCCGGATCGTCAATGGTATACCTCTTTTTCCGGAGGACATGACTTTATGAACAATGGTGAATTGGTTCTGGATGACCGTATCATGTTTCACTATGCCGCTACGGGTATTACACCTGCTATGGCCACACCGAAAGTAGGAACAGGGTCGAGTTATGCTTTTACTCCCCATGACTCCAAAGGCAACTACCTTGATGGAGGAAAAACCTACAAAGTGACACTGCCCGCACCGATCCCTGTCAATAACTTCTGGTCATTCATGGTCTACTCAGGCCAGCATCGTTCTATGTTGGAGACCGATCAAAAGTCAGCCGGTTTGGACAGTAACAGTCCAACTGTTAAAGCGAACAAAGATGAATCATATACGATCTGGTTCGGACCAGAGGCTCCAGCAGGACATGAAGGCAATTGGATTCAAACTATCCCTGGAAAAAGTTATAATGTTTTATTGCGACTCTATGGCCCACTGGAAGCTTGGTTTGACAAAACCTGGAAACCTGGAGATCTTGAGCTAGTTAAGTAGTATCAAGGTTATCAGGCTATGTAGATGGGGGGGAGAATGTAACAAAAGGTGCATTCATAGGAGCAGTTGCAAGTGGAGTTATAGGAGATAAAAAAGATCAGGAAAAAAGGTAATAATTGAAAAAAAATCTAAGAATCTAATCGATGGAGGTTACAATGAAAAAAACGGCTTTTTTAATTACAACAATGCTTACTTTGGGTAGTACTGCTTATGGAGGTGGAGATATCATACCTGTAGCAGAACCGGTCATAGATGAATCTCCTGTCACTAAAAAGTGGGAGTTTCGGTTGAGTCCTTATGGATGGTTAGCGGGCTTTAAAGGAGATGTTGCAGGTGTACCAGGTTTTCCTCCAGCCTATATTGATATTTCTCCAAGTGATGCTCTTGATGATTCTGAGTTGGCAGTGATGGCTATGTTTGAAGGTAAAAAGAACGGTAAAGGATTCCTGATCGACTTTATGTATAGTGATTCAAAATCAGAAGACGCTGTAGCAGGGGCTGTTACTTTGACCTCTAGAACCAAGACAACGGTCGTAAGTGGAGCATATCTTCATGAACTGTATCATCATGAGCAAACAGTGATGGACGCTATTGTAGGGATACGTTATTGGAATATAGACAGTCACCTCTCTTTGATAGGGCCGGGTGTAGGGCATACAGAGTCATGGTTTGATCCGTTGATTGGTATTAAAGGTCGTACAGTTTTAGGTGATAGTGACTATTATGTTTCAGGTGGCGTTTCAATAGGTGGATTTGGTATGAGTTCTGAGCTTTTTTATGATCTCAACGCCAATCTTGGTTACCAGTGGAGTGATTCGATAGGTACAACGATCGGATATCGTCTGTATGATCTTGACTATGATAATGATGGTTTTGTGTATGATATAAGACAAGAAGGCTGGATTTTTGGTCTGACCTGGAGCTTTTAGTCAATATCTGCTTCAATACAATCATAATGAGGTCTGGGCAGGAACGCTCTGAAACAAAAAAATAAAAAGGAGATACTCAAATGAAATCAAACAAAATACTACCAATCATCCACACGCTACTTTTATTCATCGGTATAGTATCCACGTCCAATGCACAAACGAGCGTCACGCTGAGCGATGAACAAATCGAGAACATCGTCAAACGCTCCTATCAGTACGTGGCTATGTATAACGTCAATCAAAAATTAGCTTTTGATGAAGAAGGACTGAACACCGCGGGATACAATAAGGGGTTGAAAAACACCGATCTTCTGGATCATACGGCAGAATTTATTGCCCGTCCGAATAACGATAGTATTTACCAGTTGGCGATGCTGGATTTAAGAAAAGATGCTGTTGTCTTTGAATTTCCGGCTTTCGATTCCAAATATGTATCACTGATGACCAGTGGTTACGACCATTATGTCGAAATCCCCCTGTCAACTGTGGAAGGCGATTTTCATAAACCCAAAACAGTACTTTTCTATACGGCACGAACAGAAGGGTATCATGGAGAAAAAGTAGAGGGAATTGATGAAGTAGTCGAAATGACCGGTGATTTTGTTTCGGCGACATTGAGAGTGATGCCCCATGCCAACGAACCAGAGCGGTTTAAGCGAATTATTGATCAAATCAATTCAATCAAGGGGATGACGTTATCGAAGTTTCTCGGTAAACCCGAACCGCAAATCGATAAAGTAAATTTTCCTCCGTACGGGAAAACAGATGCTGATATCTTTGAGAATAACCTGCTGGAGGTGATGCAGTTTGTCTTTAATCACACCACTTTTGATCCCGACTTTGAATTGGATCGTAAGGTGCTTGCGGCATATGCCCCTCTAGGTATTATCCCAGGAAAGCAGTATGACCCTAAAACTGCAGTAAAGATCGATGGAAAGAAATTCAGGGAAATTTCCATTAAGGTCAGGGATGAACAAATAGCTATCATGAAAGACCCTAAGCGAATGGTACCTTTTCTAACGCTCATCTTCCAACCCAAAGGTACAACCGGCCTGGATGCAATGCTGTTTCCTTCAGTTGTTGGACCAATAGGGCAACCGGCCAAGGAAGCCATGTATCCGGCAATTTCAACAAAAGATGGCGTATCGATGAACGCACAGAATGACTATGTTATCCGCATGACGAAAGATGAGCTGCCTCCTGCCAATGCATTCTGGTCGTTCACACTTTACGATGCGCTCAACGGCTTCTTTATTCCCAATGAACACAAAAAATACAGTGTTGGGGAAAATGGCGGAATGAAGCTGAATGATAAAGGCGGAATTGACATTTACATTGCTGCTGAAAAACCGGCAGGTGTTCCTGATGAAAACTGGCTGCCTATCGAAAGAAAGGATTTGGAGTTAAATATTATCCTGCGGGTCTATGCCCCTGATCTGGAAAAAATGAGGACTTGGAAAGCGCCAAAGGCGGAGAAAATTAAATAGTTGGCAAGGACCGAGACAACGGCACCTTTATTGGCATAATAGAGAAGCTTGGTGCTATATGTCACCACTGAAGCCTTCTATAATAGATCACGGGAAATGTCGAATGAAGACTGAGTAAAAAATACATAAGGAAAAGAAAAGATGAATGCAAACAACATTAAATTGGGTGTACTTATAGCGTTGCTTGGAACTCAAACACTTTTTGCAGATAATGCAGAGGATGTCGCAAAAAAATTGGCAAACCCTGTAGCTGCGATGATCAGTGTACCACTGCAGCTTAACTACGAGGATAATATGGGTTTAGATGACAAAGGTAGTCAATGGAGGCTAAATGTTCAACCGGTCATCCCTATAGAACTAAATGAGGATTGGAATCTTATTACCCGAACTATTATGCCTGTGATCTCCCGAAAAAATTTGCCTACGGGTACAGGTACGCAAAGTGGTATTGGTGATATCTCTGCAACTGCCTGGTTTTCTCCTAGAGAAACTACTGATAACGGGTGGTTATGGGGTATAGGACCAGTATTTCTTATACCTACCGGTTCAGATGTAAGTGCAGAAAAATGGGGTATGGGCCCTTCCGCTATTGCGCTGAAACAAGAAGGAAAGTGGACCTATGGAGGACTTGCTAATCATGTCTGGTCTACAGGTGGCAGCGGAGCAAATGACATCAGTTCAACATTCATGCAGCCATTTATGTCATATGTTACTCCTCAAGCGGTTACGATGTCTCTTCTAGCAGAAACCACCTATGACTGGGAAAATGAACAGTGGTCAGTTCCGATCTATGGTATGGTTAGCAAAGTAGGTAAAATAGGGAACCAAATGATCAGCTACGGGGCAGGTGTGAGCTACTGGGCGGAGAGTCCGGATGGTGGTCCTGAGGGATGGGGTGCTCGGTTTGTAGTTACTTTTGTATTTGCTAAATAAGGTGAGGAAATTAATGACAATAAAAAACATATTCTTAGCTCTACTTTTTACATGCTCAGCATTGGCTGCTGATAAGAATGAAACAGTAGAAACTACCTATAGTGAACAAGACTGGGGCATCGGTGCTGTCTACAGATCGGCTAGCATACCTTACGTAACAGAAGACAGTGTGGTCAGCAGTCTTGTCCCCATGCTCTTTTTTGAAAATGAATACATTTTTATGCATGGGCTGGAGTCTGGTATAAAACTTTATGAGTCAGATGAATGGCGATTGAGTGCTATTACCAGGATGCACTTTGTCGATATTCCCGAACAGTACCAGAATATCGTGCAGGCAGATACTAATGATGTTGGTTTTCAACTTCGGTATAAGATGAAGAACGATCAATTTATCGATCTTGAAGCGATGAATGATCTTCACGGTAGACTCTTTTCCAGCGTAAGATACAGTACACATTTTGAAAATGGTTCTTTAGAGTATAAACCTTACGCACAGTTACAGTGGAATACTTCAAAGTACAACAGTTACTATTATGGATTGAACCAGGAAGATATCTCTTCAGGTTTTGATGCTGTGGTTGGAGTCGATGCCAGATATCATCTCTGGTCAAATTTATATCTATTGGGTAAAGCACAAGCCAGGTACCTGGGAAAAGATGCACGCGAGAGTCAATATATTGAAGATGATATCGATGCTGAACTTTACTTGGGGTTTGGTTTCTTTAATGACAAAGATAAACCTAAAAAAGAAGTACTTGATATCTCTCCGTATTGGCGTATAGCACATGGTTGGGCAACCCCATCAAATATCAATGATATTATCTCTGGGAATACAGAGAAGGATCCTTACAATAATCAATTGACATCATTCTTCTACGGGTATCCTCTTACAGATGAACTCTTTGGTCTTCCCTTAGATTTTTATCTCACCCCAGGGTTTGTCTATCACCACAGTTCAGAGGTGCAAAATGTAACGCAGGAGTATGTTCTTGCGATTAAAGCGTACTATACCATTCCTTTACCATGGAAGGTACGCTTTGGAGTTGCAGAGGGTATCTCTTATATCGATGAAGTCACCTATATCGAACAAACTGAAATGGATGAGAAAGGATACAGGTCGAGCAATCTATTGAACTATCTTGATTTCTCTTTGGATCTTCATTTAGGCGATATCTTTGGAGAGAAACTAGATGATCTTTGGCTTGGATATAGTATCCATCACCGTTCTGCTATTTTTGAATCTTCTTCAAGATTTGGACGTATCAAAGGCGGGAGCAACTATAACAGTGTTTATTTGCAATGGCATTATTGAACTGATATAATATTATTAACATCTATTTATATATGAGTTTGAAAAGAGAAGAGGATATCATGTTCAAGAAGTGTAATGAATTCATAGGTTATCAGCAGATTGTATTGTTTTTACTTTTTTTGCTGGTATTGCCTGGATGCACCTTGTCTCCTTCACCCCAAAAAGAATCATTGGATTATCTTGCACGTAGTGAAACACAAATTAGTGGTAATGTAAGGGTTTCGGCAGTTGTATTGAGTCCGAAGGAGTCACAAAAAAGCTTTGGGTACCCTTTGGCAGATAAAGCTGTCCAGCCTCTCTGGATGGAGATCGAAAACAAAGAGGATACAGAGCTCTACTTAATGCTTCTTAGTCTTGATTCTGATTACTTTTCCCCATCTGAGGTTGCTTGGAAGTTCCGTTCATTCGAAGACGAAGAACAAAATGATAAAAAAAATGCGGTTAAGACAAAGAACTTAGATGAATTGATCGAGATGTTTATGCAAAAACATATACCTGTTGTTGTCCCCCCAGGCAAAACAGTGTCGGGCTATGTATATACAAACCTTGATCCTGATACTAAGGTCTTCACTATTGATCTTTTTGGAGAAAAAGAGAGTAGATCTTTTGACTTTGTACAGCTTGTACCAGGTTTTCAAGCAGATTATATGACTGTAGATTTCAATAAGCTCTATATGCCAAATGAGGTACGTCACCTTGACCTAAAAGGATTGCGTGACTACCTGGAGTCACTGCCATGTTGTGTATTGGGAGGTGATAAAAAAACTGCAGGCGACCCGCTGAATCTTGTACTGATTGGTGAAGGGGCAGATGTGCTTGCAACTTTAGTACATCAGGGATGGAATCTCACAGAAACGATGAGTGGCGACACGATGTGGCGTACTGTTGCATCCTCCCTGTTTGGTTCCAAATACACTACTTCCCCGGTATCTCCTCTCTATCTCTTTGACCGTCCGCAGGACATTGCACTTCAGAAGGCCCGTGAAACAGTAGATGAAAGAAACCATTTACGGCTCTGGCGTGCACCGGTGACATACCAAGGGAAAAAAGTCTTTGTAGGTCAGATCAGTCGAGATATCGGTGTGAAATTTTCCAGTAAAACCTTTGTAACCCACAAGATAGACCCTGTGGTAGATGAAGCACGTCTCTATATTGCTCTAGATATGATCGAGTCACAGGATATCAAAGCACTTGGCTATGTTAAAGGTGTCGGTGTCTCTGACAGAGAAAAAACTCAATACAATTATACAGAGGACCCTTACTATACTGATGGAAAGAGGGTAGTGCTTATCTTTAGTGAGGAGAAGTGTACCCATTGAAGATATTGAATATTTACCGTGGGAGCAAGTGTCAGAAATAAAGTAATATAATATAGAATATAACAAAAAGAGAGAAAAATGAAAATTAGTGTGTTTAGCTTATTATTTATGATGTTTGTATTAGGTGGGTGTAGTGCCAAAAATGTATTGACCCCTGAAGCAAAAAATGTTCGTATTTATGATACGCTTCCAACGAATATGAAGTGTGAATATAAAGATGAGATCATTGGAAGTGAAGCCAATATGTTAACATTTTTATTTATGTCCAATTATGATATGACAGCAGGGGCCCGTGCACATCTACGTAACCAAGCTGTACAATTAGGTGGAAATAGTATAGAAATACAAAACGCTGATTTCATGTATACAAGTTCAACCATATTTATAGGACATGTTTATGATTGTAGTACTAAATAATAATTAATACGTGTATGGTGATAAGTGTATGATATGGGGTAGGTACAAGATTGTCTTAGCCGCATTTCCCCGGTGCACATTTCATGCCGTTAAATTTTCCTGTCAACGTTCCATCCATGCTTCCTTCATGCATTTTGTCCATTTTCTCTTTCATCATTTGCGGATGTACTATGAAGTTGTAAGCTTTATAGAGAGTGATCACTCCATAGAGGATGACCAATAGCGCTGCCAATCTCATCATAATGCTGCGCAGCGACCCTTTTTGTAAGAGCTTTGTGATGAAACCCAAAAAGAAAAGTGCAGGGATGGTAGCCAGTCCAAAGGTTGCCATGACCAAAGCTCCGGAAACAGGGTCTGCCGTACTTGCAGCAAAAATAGCAAAAGAGTAGACAAGCCCACAAGGAATAATACCATTGAGCATACCTAAAAGATAAAAACTGCTATATGATGACGTTGACATCAGTTTTCTAAAACTTTTTTGGTACCAGGCATATTTGGAAATGGACCACTCTGCAGAGTTCAAAAATTTGATATTTCCGATGAGAGAAAGCCCCGCAAGTATCATGAGGATACCAGTGATGAGAAATAGAAATCCTTTGGTCGTCGGCGTAAAGGCCACAACTTGACCTACATAACCAAATAGTGCACCTAAAAGAGTATAGGTCGTTACACGACCAAAGTTATAGGCCAAATGAGAAGCTGTCTGTTGGATATATGATGATTTTTGATCTATTTTTGTAGAAGAGTAGGCAACAACGATACCCCCACACATGCCTATACAATGTCCCACGCTTCCTAAAAAGGCAGTTGTCAGGATAATAATTAAATCAATATTGCCCATTTAGCAGCCTCTTTTGTAAGTTAATCAGGGGGTTCAATATTAAAACTATAGTATTATTTTGTTAAATTATTGTTAATATTCAGCAAAGCCCGTTTCTTATGCTTGTTTTGAAGTTTCTTTTTCAGACTGTGCCAAAAGCGTGCCATTTTTTCAATACTAGTTGTTTTCATAATAAAATATCCCATATAGAACATTTTATAAGGTTTTCTATTGAAGGGGTAGGATTTATGCCTCGGAAACGTCGCTACAGCGAGAAACCTTATAAAATATGTTAGATTATAAGGTTTTTATCTCTAATCTAAAACTTTGATTCTACGTGACGAATATTCCATTAAGTCATGCCTAAGAGTTATTTAATAAAATAGGTTATATACTTAGAGTGATAGAGTCAAGAGATATTTTAAATACGATTTGTTGTGCCAAACTTGTTGTGAAGCAAGGACGGAAAGCTATGGGTCTTAGATCATAAGATCGCCAGGTTGCCAGATATTAATATTAGCGTATTATGTATTGTCCTACTTTTTTACTACTTGTTTCCCTCATAAATTTTATTTAACTCAAACATATTTTGTTGTGCCAAACTTGTTGTAAAGCAAGGACGGAAAGCTATGGGTCTTAGATCATAAGATCGCCAGGTTGCCAAAATGAATTTTACACTTCTTTTCCACAACATACATACAAAGGATATCAATGAAAAATAATACAAACAGCCGTAGAAACTTTTTGTCTAAAATGCTAATTACAAGTCTAAGTGGAGTTACATTACTTAGCACTGCTTCATATGCAAAAGGTCGTAGAGGTGGTAGTACGACTACTGGTCTGACCAATGAACAAAAAGATATGTTGTTTTTTATTTATCAGGAAGAGAAAGTTGCTAGAGATGTTTATATCACTCTAGGAAATATTTATACGAATGAAAATACATTTGCATCTATTCAAAAATCAGAGCAGAGACATATTGATTCTGCAAGAGGTCTTTGTGAAAAATATGGTGTTGATATTACAGGTGTTGATGAAGGTTCTGTGGGTGATTTTGAATTACAACCACTTCAAGAACTTTATGATAGCTGTGTTTCACAAGGTTCAGACTCACTATTAGAGGCACTTAAAGTGGGTGTATTTATAGAAGTTACTGATATAGATGACTTGGAACGTGCTGCTGTGGGTATGCCAAATGATGTCGTTAATGTATTTGAGAATCTTAAAGAAGGTAGTTTGAATCACCTTGATGCGTTTGAAACTGCTGTTGCACGTGAGCAATAATATACTATGTCAGAGAATAAAGTTGCATCTTCTATGATGATGGAACCTGATGAAATCTTAGGTCTTTACTATAAAGCACTCTATAGTGGAGACCTTTCTTTAGTCAAAGATCTGATGACCCCAGAGTCTTATTTCATGACCTTGGAAACATTTGGGTTAAGGTTATCATTTAGAGACTCAGAATTTAAGGCACGACTAAAAGAAGCTGAAGAAAATGCCACTTCACTGGCTGAAGTGGAAAATAAACTCTCAGAAGATCTTATTTCCAGAAAACTGTCACCCAAGATAGTAATAAAGTCTAAAGAGTCGAATGGTACAGAAAGACAAACCATTGAATATACAGAAGATGCAAAAAGTAAAAAACTCTATTTTTCTAAAGAAGAAGATGGGTGGAAGATCAACTACTATGCAGGTCGCAAAGTGGACTAAACTATAGTTGTCTTACTCTAAGTTATTCCATAATTTCTAAATATATACTTTACTAATTCTAAATTTGTTTCAAAATCTTATAAAATATATAGCTTTATAAGGTTTTCATTTCTGTTTTGATAATAGATGTAGTTACTCACTTCTTTCATTCTACAACTGTGAGAAACCAGGCTAAAATATTTTACTAAAGATAGGAGAGAAACTAGTATTTAACACTTACTTAATACTTTTTAGATAAATTTCCACAAGAGTTTGGCAAGTAATTATTTTTTTGTATTGTAATGAATCCCTTTTATAACCGTCAAACTCTTACGAATATAAATTTTCCTTTGATTTCCTATCCTAAGAGAATATAAGTAGATCAAGTAGCTTTTTTATTGCAGCACTTGTAATATCATATCTTCCATAATGCACTAAAAAATCTCCATTCCACGTATTTTTTATCACGTTTAAAATGGTCTTATTGGATATCTTCATTAAATCTTCATGTTCTTCATTAAAACATCCAATTATTTTGATTTAAGTGATGAACCTTTGGATGAGCCTTTAGCGTGGATGGAGAAAATTGCTATAAAAAATCCTAGTGAAATATGTTTTCTAAAAGTAGGAGAAGTATTTAAATTATAGTCAACATACTCGTTCAAACTCTGTTATAGAAGAAGAAATAAACTTTTTCATGAATATGATATTGTTACTGCTTTTCTAAAATTTGTATCCATTTTTTTGAAGCTTCTAAGTCACCAAAGGGAAAATTTTTAATTTCTGCATTTACAAAGTGGTTTGCGATCTTTTCAGCAATACTTCCGATTGGAGAGTTCGTTACAAAAGCAATGCGGGATACTTTTTTATGATGTTCTTTTACAAATTTCATATGTGTTATAAATGATGAAAAGGAGTCCCATCCAGGAAATGATCTTACATGTATTATAAGGCCAATCAATGTGCCAACCTTTTCAATATATGGATCAATTATCTTGGCAGCATTTTTAAAATCACTTTCAGATAGCTCTCCATCTGGCTCCAAAATAGCAATTCCTTCAGCTTCAATCAAATTAACTTTTAGCATAAATAATCTCCTTGATATTTTTATCTTCTTAGATGTTAGCATGATGCGCCTTAGCTCTTGAATAGAACCAGGATCCCACCGTTAATAATATGTAGATTAGAGCAATGAAAAACATTTGCTCGGGCTGATTGCTAAATTCATAATAAAAAATCAATATCGTTCCAGACAAGAGAGCAAAAATAGCTAAGATGGTCAAAGTTCGAGATGAATTGGTTAAATTACGAATCTTATAATTGGCATATGCCATGAGTAGAGATACTAGTAAAAAGGTCACACTGCCAAACTCAAGAATAAGTTCAAGTCCACCTGCAAGCACAAGAAGAAATGCAAGGGTGGACATCGTGAGTATGGCATAAATAGGAATATGATTGATCTTCTTAGTAAGAAACTGTGGCAAGTAAGAGTCTTTTGCAATAACACTCATTAGTCTTGATGCACCAAACAGAGTACCACTGATAGCACTACTAGTTGCCAGCAATGCACCTAAAATAACGAGATCGGTTCCCCAATTGTCTAGAACATTGTTGGCTCCAGCAGCGAGTGCATATTCCTTGTCCTGTACTATCTCTTCAAATGGTATTGCTAGAATTGCACCCAGAGAAATAACAACATAAATTATTATTGCGATAAATATGGCAGAATATATAGATTTTGGAATATTTTTTTCTGGGTTTTCCATTTCATCAACCGCATGGATAACGAGTTGAAATCCTTCATATGCTACAAATGTAATGGAAGCAATAACCAAAATAGATAGTAGGCTGCTATCATCACTATTCTCTAATAATACTGGAATGGTTGTTTGACTGTTGTTTATAAGAACAAAAGATATGATGGCTAAAATCACCAGCTTTGTATAGACCATAATATCTTCGATCTTACCCATACCTTTAACACTCCAAATATTAATAAGTGTAAATGTTAGGATTACGGATCCTGCTACAAATTTTCGCATCCACTCATTGTCAGCAAAATCAAATCCACTGATAGCATAAGATGCAAAAGTATAGGCATAGAGTGCCAGTGTACTGATATAGCCAAATACGATCCACCAGCCAATAAGTGATGCAGCAAATTTGGATTCAGGAAAAGTTCTCTTGTAAAATGAGTAGGTAGCGCCTTCATCCTTGTAATAAACACCCAATTTAATATATGAATAGGCAGCTAGAGAAGCAATCATTCCTCCAATAATGATCGCTAATGGCGTGTAAACACCAATCATTGATACAGAGATTCCTAGAATAGTGAAAATTCCTCCACCAACCATACCTCCAAGGGCAATAGCAATGAGCTCTGGGACACCCAGTGTTTTATTTCTCTTTCTGTGGACAGAGTTGTTGAGATTATTTGCAGATAGCATTAATTATTCCTTGGTAGACGACTCTTAAATATTCTATATTCTATATAAATAACACTGAAAGAGGAAACTTTGTAAAATATATAATTTGATAAGCTTTT
>CAWCLM010000009.1:0-18343 GCA_963796395.1 Sulfurovaceae bacterium | reverse complement strand
AGATATGATACAAAACCTTAGAGGTTTAGGATACAGATTTGAGATGAAAGCCTCTAACTAATGCGTGCAAGTACCAAAAGTGTTATCATTTTCATGGTTGTTTACCTGGGGTCTCTTAGTATCTTAGCTACATGGGTGGCTTATCTTTATTATGAAGATCAAAAAAATTCTTTGCTTGAAAAAACACATTTGGAAATGCGATATAAAGCAAGAAGTATCAATGCCAAGTTAGAATACTACCATACACATCAAAGTGAACAATTCACTTTTTATGAAGATGGTTATGATATCGCACTTTATGATAATCAGCGAAACCTTATTGCTTCAACTTTTATTGATAGCACTATAGACTTCAGTAAACTCTTTTACAGTGATGAAATAGATTATTATCTTGTAGAGACACTACATAAAGAGTACCTGGACGTAAAATATATAGTGATAAAAAAACCTATAGATACAGATAAATTAAACAGTGTCATAAAAGAGATGGGTTATGTGGCACTTTATGGCTTTACCTTTATTCTGTTCGTTGCCCTGCTTTTAGCGAAGATCATGCTGTCACCTATCAAAAGATCCATTGTATCTTTGACAAAATTCATGAAAGATGCAACACATGAGATGAATACCCCTATCAGTACAATACTCATGAGTTATGAACATATGGACAAGAATAATCTCACTACAAAACAACTTCGCTCACTTGATCGTATCGATATAGCGACCAAAACACTTTCAAGCCTTTACAGAGATCTCTCTTTTGCTTCATTTCATGACTATATACAGTATGAAGACACACCCATAGATGTCAAAGAGGTCATACTTGAAAGAGTCAAATATATGGATACGCTCATACACTTTAAAGAGTTACATCTCACTACTGCTTTAGCAGATAAAACGATCCATATGGATAAACGTAAATTGATATTGATCATAGACAACCTTCTCTCAAATGCCATCAAGTTTTCTAAGAAAAATGGTCATATCGAAGTGAATCTGACAGAGCACTATTTTTCTGTGAAAGACAATGGTATTGGTATTTCAAAAGAAGAGCAGCAAAATATCTTTAAGCGTTTCAGTTCGACTAACAGTTTACATGGTGGATTTGGTGTGGGATTGGATATAGTCAATCAGATCTGTAAAGAGTATCATATAAAGATCGAACTTGATTCCGAACCTTCTAAAGGAAGTGAATTTAAATTGATCTGGTCAGATAATAAGAAAAAAAACTAAAATCTACTACTTTTGGGTGATGTAATCATTGCATTATTTTGATATAATCAATAATACTAAATTATAAAGGTTATCAATGCGTTTAATTAAAATTATGTTGCCGGTAGTTGCGACAGGACTTCTTATGGCAGGATCTGCTGAATCTATTTATCAAACAAAGTGTGCAAGCTGTCATGGTAAAAATGCTGAAAAGAAAGCTTTGGGACATTCAAAGGTCATTCAAGGTATGGATGTAGATGAATTTGTAAAACTTACTAAAGCATTTGCATCAGGTGAAAAAGAAGCTATGCCGATCGCTAAGATCGTTAAAAAACAATTTATCGACAGATACAGTGATGAAGAGATCAGAGAAGTTGCGGAGTATGTTCACAACCTCAAGTAAACTATAGTGGTCCAAGACCACTATAATTTTAATCTACTTTGCGCCCTGCATAGTAGTTGATCTTCCACCCATCTTCTTCTTTTGAAAAATAAAGTATTTTTATTTTATCATCTTCTGTATAATGTAACTGTTTGTCCTACTATGAACCATTTGGCTCTACTTTTTTAATATCTATTTTAGGGGGAGCACTTCAAGATGATAGTTCTTTTGAAAGTTTTTTTCTACTTTCTGAAGGACTCTGCATCTTCTTCTATATTTTCCAATGCATGTTTAAATGATCGCATCTTTGAATGACAAGTTTCAACGCCTAAAGATTCTAATGTCATGATAGTACGACTCCTCTGTCATTAAACTCTTTACACTCTCTAGATCACCACTATTCACTGATGTATAATATTTGCTTACAATCTCCTCAGGCTGTAAGCTATCAAGTGATTTTACAGTATCTTTCATGCTCATATTCCCTTTTCTATGCCAACTCTCTTGCAATAGCAGTTTGGAAGGCATCTAAATGGTTATAACTACCTTCTTTTAAAGCTTTCATATACTCTTACAGCATCATCAGGCATATCCAAGATCATTGATCGCATGATCCAAGTCTTTAATATCGGTAACTTCGATCAATTCACCTACTCTAAGTGCATCTAGCAAAGACTCATCACCTAAAGCGATACATGTATCATATAAGTCTTGTAAATACAGGAAGTACAAAATTACCTACACTGTCTTCATCAACACCTTCTATACTTACTCCATACTTTTCACACAGACCTCTTGCCGCATCAATGTGTCTCTGCTCAGAAATTTGAATAGAAGCAAAATTATTTTCATCAGGATACTTCTCACTAAGGTTAATATAAACATCTCTAGCTACTTTTTCTTCCTGATAAATAAAAAATAATTTATCTTTTTGTTCTTCAGTGAGAGTTATATTCAGTAGTCTTGAGCATTCGCTGCACTTGAAAGTAAAGCTACTCCACCTAAACCTGTTACTAGCATTTTAGTCAAAAAGTTTCTTCTTTTATTTGTTATTATTCATTGTAATCCTTTTTTAGTATGTTTTATATTACAAGTGAATTATAAGATTAGAAGCATGAAAGTAGTGTGAAGAGTCGATATTCACACTTTGATTTAGTTATGGAAGATCAGGTCATCCATTCCAAGTTCAACTGGTATTTGTTTTCCCCATAACTGCCAGTAAGAGAACGCACACCATACAGAAGTTCATTATGATAGTTTGCAATATGTTTACCTTTTTGAAGCACAAGATATCTACTACGCTTGATCGGATCCATAGTGGCCAAACCTACGGGGCAATTTCGTCCCCCTGCTCCAGAACACTCTCGTGCACGTATACACCCTGCAGAGATCATAAATCCTCTTGCAATGTTTATAAAATCTGCACCATAGCATAATAGCTCTACCACATCATCCGGAGTCAGTACTTTTTCTGCAGCGATGATCTTGATCTCCTCACGCAAACCGTATTGCGTTAAGACTTCATCTACGATTCGCAGTGACTCTCGTATTGGTAATCCTATCTTACTCATCATCTCTAGCGGTGCAGTAGCCGAACCACCATCACCACCATCTATAGTAAGAAAATCAGTGATACTTTTCCCTTCTTCTTTTCTTTGTTTCATCGCTTTGGCATACGCTTCAAAATCTTCTTTGGTAGAGATGACTATCTTGATACCTACAGGTTTATCTGAAAGCTCCTGCAGTCTTGAGATGAAATCAAAGAAGGTTTCCATATCTTGAGCAAAGGGAAAACGGTTAGGGCTTATAAGGTCTTGATGTGCAGGAATACCTCTGTAGTATGCAATGTCAGCATTTACTTTTTCAGCTAAAAGTTTACCTCCTGTCTGTTTGGCTCCCTGGGCAAGTTTTATCTCCGTCATACGACAAAAACGCATCACTTTTTGGTAACGCTCCTCATCAAATTCTCCATTGGCATCTCTTACACCATAAAGCCCGCTTCCTATTTGTAAAATGATATCCGGCAGTCCCGCAGGAACCATTGGAGGAAATTGTTCTAATGGTTTGGTCCAATTAACACGGTAGTAGACCAACTTATTGTTATCAAAGATAAAAGTTCCAATATCTTTTTGCCGAACAACCATTTTTTTATAGACACGCTGTGAGACCTCTTTGTTGGTAATAAAACGTAAAATTTTATAGACCGTCCTTGCAAACCAGGTACCCTTTTTTATCTCTAAACAGGGACTGCTGCAGTCTTGCAGATTCAGCGGTGCAAAGAAATTGGATGTGAGTCCGCCTTCACCAGTGTTGATAGGGAACTTTCCTCTAAAAGCCCCTAAAGAAAATGCACGCGTCCCTTCAGGAGAGATAGCCCCATCACTCATAGCAGATCGTCCAATGATACTCTTGCTTACATAGGGTATTTTCCTCTTTTCACCAAATATCACAGATAACTCTGTATCTACTTCACTTACCTCTTTTACAAAGTTGGCATGTTTAAAAAGTATCTTTTGGTTACCATAAGGTTTGCTTGGAGAAAATGAAAGATAGGGGTTCTCTTTTCTTGCTGATTTATTGATCCATTCGATCTTTTCAAACGAATCATAGAATGTTTCATCACCAAAATACTGACGCATAGGATTTCGTAACAGGTAAAAAAAGTATCTTAACCTTCCAATGAGTGGAAAATTAATGAGAAGTTGATTTTTTCTTTGGATGAATCTGTCATAAATGGCAACTGCGATCATAACGACCAAGAGTATGATAAGTAAAAGCTTGACCCATACACTCCAGTCTAGATCAAAAATGGGAAAATAGTCGAGCAAATCTTCTTTATTCATTTTTTCCATCCTTGAAGAGTAGTCTGTCTAAACTATATTTACCTGCACCATAACTGGCAAACAAGATCAAAAAAAGTAGATAATACAGAGGGATTTCAAACCCACCGTTTGCCGCAGAAAATCCATTAGGCAAATGAACAAAAAATATGGCTCCTAGCATGACACATGAAAGCAATATCGAGATATAACGTGTAAATAACCCTACTACCAATAATACGATCCCTACGGATTCTATACCAGAAACAAGATAGGTAGCCAGTGTCGGAAAGGGTATGGATATATTTTCAAACCATGTAGCTGTCTCTTCTAAATAATTCACTTTCAGTAGCGCCGGCATCGAAAAACCATAAGCTATTATCAGTCTTAGCATTAAAAGAATGAGGTTCTTAGGATAAGATAAAAGTACAGTAACCTCTCCCATAAAATCTTTCATAAAATTCCCTTTTAAGATTACTAGTATACTTTCCAAATAAGTATATATTTTAAATATGCACTATGTGTAGAGAAGTGCTATGCAGCCTTAGAGCTAAATCGACACTCCCCAAGGGTAACTGTCTTACTTTTTTCAATTTGAGAAAGAATGTACTCCAATGTAGCCTGTGCATCAGTTTCAGGCATCTCTTCTTCTATCATACGAAGTGCCTCTTTTTGAGTGGTTTTTTGCCACGTTTTTTCGTAAGTGTATTGGGTATAGATATGAACCAATTTATATCCATCCAAGTTCAGCAAAGATGGGCTCCATCTCCATCCACCAATTTTCAAACCTTACAGTGACTTCAGCGATGGCATCATCTTCTTCTTTCCACTCTTCAAGTTTTTCCAAGATCAATGGTTTGTTCTCTTCAGATACTTTACTGGATTTTTGTACATGATTTATAACTTCTTCAATTCTCTTTTTCATTAAAACTCCTTAGTGACTTATTGTAATGCAATCTACTCGTATTGTCAATATCTATTAACTATTATAAGTAAAAAAGTTTTATAGAGATCAAAGTCTTTTTGTCCTATCATATAAGTAGGTGGCAACCTTAAAATATTAAAGTAAAAAGGATCGAAAATGATTAAAAAGAAACAAGTTAAAAAGATCGTCAGAAAAGAGATGGACAGCAGACTCAAAAAAGAGTTAAAGCAAGAGATCAAAAAACATATCAAAGACTATAAGAAAAAAGAGAAAGCAGAAAAAAAGAGTAAGAAAAAGAAGAAATAGTTCTTACTCACCTCCCCCCTCTTCATCAATGAGCAGGGGAAAAGTTCTCCTTAATTACCCAAGATAAATAATTTCTTCCGGTTCGACTATATGGGCTTTTTTACCCAAAGCATTTTCTATCACACTGCGTAAAATGACCTGTTTGTCCTCTTCACCATGAATAAGGTATACACGATATAGATCCTCCATTTGTGATATCCATTTGATAATACCATTTTGATCTGCATGTGCAGAAAATCCATTGATCGTATGTATATGTGCTTTGATAAGTATATCTTCATGAAAGATCTTGACCCATCGTGCACCATCAACGATATGACGTCCCAAGGTTCCAACAGCCTGATACCCTACAAATATCACAGCATTTTTTGGATTCCAAAGACGGTTTTTAAAATGATGTATGATCCTTCCACCTGTACACATACCGCTTCCGGCGATGATAATAGCACGGCTGTCTACTTCATTGATAGACCTGGATCCTTCCACATCAGGAGTATAAATAAGGTTTTCAAAGTCAAAAACAGCTCCATCTCTTTTTTTATACTCCTGACACTGCTGACTCAAAAGTTCACTGTAGTTGTTGTAAACTTGTGTAGCACGCGTAGCCATAGGACTGTCTAAAAATATTTTACAGTGAGGTAGCTCTTTTCTATCATGCATCTCTTTGAGTATACATAAGATCTCTTGTGTTCTTTCTATGGCAAAAGATGGGATCAGTACATTTCCCCAATCATGCAATGTATCGATGATGACGCGTTTAAATTCATTTATACTCGCTTCAGTATCCTTATGGTTTCTATCACCATAGGTTGATTCAACATACAAGTAATTGGCATGGGTACATTTTTCAAGATTTGTCATGACCATATTGTTATCATTACCAATATCACCGGAAAATACGATAGTCTGCTCTACGCCATGTTCTTGATACGTTATTTCAATAAAAGCGGCCCCTAAAATATGTCCTGCATCACGAAATGTTACTTGAAGGCCATCTTCTACGATAAGTGTCTCATCATATGCCGGATGTTGCCAAGGAAGGTCAAAAGCTGCTTCAACATCATCTTCGTTATAGAGAGGTTCTCTTACATCATTCTCTTTACCCCTTCTTTGTGCCTTTTTGAAATTGGTTTCATAATCTTCTTTCATGATCTTGGCACTGTCAAGCAAAATGATCTCTGAGATATCCCGAGTTGCTTCAGTTGTGTAAACTTTGCCATAAAACCCTTCTTTCACAAGTTTTGGCAAGCGTCCAACATGGTCAAGATGTGCGTGGGTAATGAAGACATAATCTACCTCATTTGGGTTAAAACCAAATTCACCATAGTTTCGATCCTCTTCTGGGCCCTGGAACATCCCACAGTCAATAAGTATACGAGGACCTTTTTCGATCGCAAGTAAATGACAAGAGCCTGTTACGACTTTTGCAGCGCCATATGATGTAACTGTTGCCATGATCACTCCTTTAGTAGTTTATGTTTAGCTTCAAGCGTACTGATGTTTTTAATCGTTTGCAAGACAGTATCAGGGTTCAAACTGATAGACTCTATACCTAATTTTACCAGAGCTTCAGCCATCTCAGGATAATCTGATGGACCTTGCCCGCAAATACCACTGTATCTATTGTTTCGCTTAGCCCCTTCTACTGCCATCTCTATCATTTTCATCACACCAGGATCACGTTCATCATAATCAAATGCAACGATCTCTGAATCCCTATCAACTCCTAGTGTGAGCTGAGTTAAGTCATTGGATCCTATGCTGACACCATCAAACAAAGAACAGAATGCATCTATCTGTATGACATTGTTCGGTATCTCACACATGACATAGATCTTTAGTCCATTTTCACCTCGCTTCAGTCCATGTTTTTCCATGGCCTCAAGTACCCTTTGGCCCTCTTCTACTCTACGACAAAAAGGGATCATTAGCACAACATTATCAAAACCCATCACCTCTCTAACGTATTTCATAGCCTTACACTCTAATGCAAAGCCCTCTTCATACTCTGGATGGGTGTAGCGGGATGCACCTCTAAAGCCTAGCATAGGATTCGCTTCTTCTGCTTCAAAAAATTCTCCTCCAAGTAAAGAGGCATATTCATTGGTCTTGAAATCACTCATCCTTACGACACAAGGGTTAGGATAGACTGCTGAGGCAATACTGGCAACACCTTCAGAGAGCACTTTGACAAAAAAGCTTTCATGATCTTCATATGCTTGTGTAAGTTGATCTATTTTTTCTCGTGTACGTTCGTCCACTTTTTCAGGATGTATAAGTGCCATCGGATGGATTTTGATGGCCGTATTGATAATAAACTCCATTCTTGCCAATCCTATACCATCCACAGGGAGTGAAGCCAGAGAAAATGCCATATCAGGATTACCCAGATTCATCATGATCTTGGTTTTGGTTTTAGGTAGTGCATGAAGATCTGTTTTAATGACCTCAAATGCCAAAATACCCTCATGTACCAGTCCAGTTTCACCCTCTGCACAACTTACCGTAACCTCTTGACCATCCTTAAGTAACTCTACTGCATTTTCAGCCCCTACGATGGCTGGTTTACCCAGCTCTCTAGAGACAATGGCTGCATGACAGGTTCTTCCTCCAGTGTTCGTCACGATAGCAGAAGCGATCTTCATGATCGGTTCCCAGTCAGGACTGGTTGTCTCTGCAACAAGCACATCACCTTCATTAAATAAATCCAGTTTACTTGGATCAGTGATCTTACAAACCTTACCTGCACCTATTTTGGTACCTACTGCCTGCCCTGTAAGTATAACATCACTCTGCTCATTCAGTTTGTACATTTCAAGATGTCTCTCTTCTTTTCTAGACTCTACAGTTTCCGGGCGTGCCTGCACAATGTAAATATCTCCATCCGCTCCGTCTTTTGCCCATTCCATATCCATCGGTTTCTCATATCCCGCCTGTTTGGAATAATGATCTTCGATCTTTATGGCATATTCTGCGAGGAGTATGACATCCTCATCACTGATACAGTATCTGTTTTGTTCTTCTTTGGGTGTCTGAATGTTTTTGATATACGCTTCTGCATCGTTATCTTGATTGATCTCATCACTAAAGACCATTTTAAGTGCTTTATCTCCAAGTCTTCGCTTGAGTACAGCACGGTATCCTTTTTTAAATGTCGGTTTATGCACGTAAAAACTGTCTGGAGCAATGGTTCCCTGGACAATGTTCTCTCCTAGACCATAGGCTGCATTAATGAAAACAACATCTTTAAAGCCTGTCTCAGAGTCTATGGAGAACATCACCCCACTCTCACCGATATCACTTCTCACCATCTTCATTACAACCACACTCAAATAGACTTTAAAACTGTCAAAGCCATGAACAAACTTGTAGTGAATGGAACGATCGGTAAAATTGGATGCCAAGCAACGCTTATAAGCATCCAGCAATGCATCTAAACCTTGAATGTTCAAGTAACTCTCATTCTGTCCGGCAAACGACGCTTCTGGTGAATCTTCTGCAGTGGCAGAACTTCTTACAGCAAGACTTACATCTTCACCATACTCTTCTTTGAGCGATTCATAAGCGGTGCGTATCTGATCCACCATATCATCTGGTAATGTACAATGATGTATGATCTCTCTACAGCGTTTTCCTCTCTCTTGTAACTGAGTGACATCATCAGGATCGAGATCGTCAAGCTGCTCATGCAGTTTCACCCAAGCATCATTGCTGTCCAATATCATACGGTAAGCATCTGCAGTGATGGCAAAACCATTAGGTATACGTATATCTTGTTCTGTTAGATTTTGATACATTTCACCTAAAGATGCGTTTTTACCGCCAACCAGATCAACATCTTCCATACCAAGTTCATTAAACCATTTGATATACTGAGACATGCGCTATCCTTTCGCCCTTTTTTTTATTTTACTCCTAAATGATTAATAGTGTGATGATTGATAAAAAATTTAGGATATGCAATGAAAAATACGAGTAATAGGGGCAACAGGACTATTGTTTTATCTCATTTTTGACAGCATTTAGCAGGACGTGATAGGTATTGCGATTAAATAGATAGTTTTTTGCATTGAAAAGACTTTCAAACATGATCTTCCAAAGCAGAGAAAAGTTTTTCTCATTTCGAATATCACAAAGTTGTGTTTGCATCTGGTATTCAAGTTCACTTAGTGCTCTTGCATGATGTACATACGCTTTTAAAATACTATAGTCAATACCTACCTCTTTGAAGTAGATCACCAACTTGATCAAACTGGCTTCTCTTTCCGTATAGTCATCTTCTTGAACGGGCATCAAAATACCATCTTTTAAAAGTGTCTCCAAAAGTGCTGCATCTACTTCAAAATGTTCAACAAACTCGCTTTTAGTGAAGTGTTTTGCATCTGTAGGAATGCCACTTAGCGTGTTCATCAAGGGCTGCAACATAGTAGCAGAACTGGAAAAAGACTGATTCTGGTTCTGTAGAGCAAACTTGATCTGCTCATTGGTACTGCCTATCTCTTCTTTCATATATTTTATATAATGAATGAGTTCAATATGCTCATCACTGTATCGGTGTACATTCGATTTGATCTTTTTTGCTTCAGGGAGTAACCCTTCTCTAATGTAATACAAAATCGTTGACTTGGGAACATTCGTCTTTGCAACAAGTTCAGATATCTTATATTCCAACACTGAGCCTTTTATGATTAATTTTAATTTAATGCATTATAGCATATAATTCAAAAACGTTAAGTTAAACTTTACGTTTTTTAAAACATGTATACAAGAAGGAAAAATATGGCACACATTGCATTACCTGAATTTGAAGAGATGACTCCAGAAATTCAAAAGAGAGCACAACCGATATTGGAACAGACAGGTCAACTAGGTGAGATATTTAAACTCTTGGCACTGGATGAAAAGATCTACTTTGCTACAGATGGTATGATACAAAAATACCTTCTTGACGAAACAACCCTCTCTTATGATATAAAAGAGTCAATTGCCCTACTCATCTCATTGGAAAACGGTTGTAAAATGTGTGTAGATGTCCATAAAGGCATTGCTAAAATGCTCGGTATGGCTGAAGAACGTATAGAAGAGGTACTTCAAGGTGTTGATGCTATGAATGTTCCGCAGAGTGAAAAAGCCCTGTTGAACTTTTGTATCAAAGCATCAAAAAAAGAGAACTATAAGATCTTAAAAGAAGAGATAGATGCTTTAAAAGAGATGGGGTACAGTGATGTTCAGATCGTAGAAGCTGTTGCGATCACCGGATATTTTAATTATATCAATACACTTTCAAATGTATTTGGCTTGGGACAATCGTGAAAAAACTATTTGGACTTTTAAAGAAGTTTCTCATTGGAGTTTGGGATTTTATTTTCTATCTCGTTGGAGCGCCCTATGAAGAACAGGCAAAAAAACTGGACTGGGATGAGAAGGATGCTGCATTTAGAGGTCCTGAAAACCCAAAGACTAAAAAAACACATTACAGAGCAAATAAAGTGAGTAAAAAATAATGAAATTAAAAAAAATCTTTCTCTTGGTATTCTTTACCAATATCATATTAAATGCTTCGACCATGTACACCTTGAGTGGCATCAACAAACTCTACTTGGTTGTAGAAATAGGTGGTAAAACTGTTCCCCAATCATACAAAAGTACGATCTTGGAGAGTTTAAAATCAACGACAGATGATCTGAAGATCGATACAAAAGGGTATGATCCAAGATCATTGGCAGTTCTTATAGGTGAAAAGGTCTTCAATGATACAACGGTAGTTAACATTCAACTTGTTATCGGTGAAGAGGTAAGACGCCTAGATGACAATGAAAAAACATTTGCATTGACCTATCAAAGTATGGGAAGCTTTACACTGAGCGAAGATGATGAACTGGAAGATGTCTTTGAAGATACCTTTGACACAATGCTTGCAAAATTCTCAGAGCAATACCTCGAAGAGAACAAGAAGATCAAGAAAGTAGTGATCAATGAAGAGAACTTCGCATCCGAAATGAAATATGAAACAAATTATGATGAAGCGGTAAAGAGATCAAAAAAAGAACAAAAGAACATCATGATGGTATTGGTGTCGAACTACTGTCCATGGTGTCGTAAATTTGAGCAAAGAGTATTGCTTAAAGAAGAAGTGAATGCCATCATACAGAAGAACTATATACCACTTATACTCAACAGAGAAAAAGACCCTTTCCCAAAAGAGTTCGATACAGGTTTCACCCCTATCGTACACTTCATAGATCATAAAACGCAAAAGAGCTATAAAAATGTCATTGGTTATAACAACAAAGATGAGTTTACCTATATTCTTAAAACAGACAGTGCAGAAAAATAGAGTATAGAATTTGTGATATCTTCATGTATGTGTAGAGCGTTGTAGTATTATTTATAAGAGTCATAGATACTTATCTATGACTCTCTTCTAGCTAAAATTAAGTATTAAGAATCCTCAATTTTACTTTATCATTGAATCGAGCATCCAAAGTTCTTTTTCCAATATCGCTACATTGTCATCAGCGAAAGCAGCAGTCGTTTTATCATTTGCGTTATCTGCATCATCACTTAGTTCTTGAAATAATTTATGTAAATATTTATAATCAGCAATGATATTTTTAACAACCTCTTTGGATTTGAATGTATCACCCTTCTCTGTTTTGATATTTGTTGCTTTAGCCATATCATCTAAAGTAAGATACGGTTTTCCACCTAACTGTATGACTCTTTCAGCCGCATCATCATAAAGTGTAGCCATGTTGTTATATATCGCTTCAGTTTTTAAATGTACAGGCTCAAAGTCCATACCTTTTACATTCCAGTGATAATTGTGTATCTTTACAAACAAAGCGTGAGCATCTGCTTGAAGTTGTTTTAAATTTTTTGTTACTTTACTCATTTTAATTCTCCTTATTATTTTATGAAACAAGTATATTGTAATAGAATAAACTTAATTAAAGGATAATAATTATCCTTTAAAATCTATTTTTTGCAATCAAACAAGACAACTTTCTAGTATATTTATATCTTTTCAATAACATTATCTCTACCTAACTGATAGATATCAAAGTCATCAGCTATAAACAATCTACCTTTGTAGTAGTGTTTAATCTCATTATAGACCACTTCTACCCCTTCCTCACTATTCTTGTTATATCTTGGATTGATGTGTGTAGCGATTAGGTTTTTGACACCTCTTTGCTGGACTGTGATGCCAAGATCTTTTGCAGTCGTATGCAATACCTTGACCTGTAAGTGGTCATAATCTTCCTGCGTATAGGTACATTCGTGTACCAAAAGATCAAGTTCTTCAAGATACCCTCCTAAAATCTCCGGTTTACAGTTATCCCCCGCTATGATCAGTGATCTTCCCTCTATAGGATCTAATGTAAAATCTTTTGGATTCAGCTTTTCTCCTTGATAATTGACACTGTTTCCTTTCTGCAATTCACCATAGAGTGCTGATGGCTCAAGTCCTATGGCTCTTAATTTTTTTTCATTGATCTTATTGGTGATATCATTCTCTTTGATATAAAATGCAAAGCTCTCCACTGAGTGTTCAAGTGCCAATACTTTTAGTGAAAACTTATCAAATACAAAATAGTCATCAGCTTTAAATTCAATGATCTTCAGTTCATATCCCAAGTTCTCAAATGAGACATCCAGTACACAATCAAGAAACCTTTTGATACCTTTTGGACCGTATATACTAAGAGGCCTAAAGGCAGTATCAAGCTTTTTTGAGCTCAAGAGTCCAGGAAGTCCAAAATAGTGATCTCCATGTAAATGCGTAATAAAGATAGTAGAAAGTTTACCACTAGAGAGTCTGCTTCGCATGATCTGGTGCTGCGTTGCCTCACCACAATCAAAAAGATACCACTTGTCGTCCTGCTGAAACTCTAATCCTAAAGCAGAGACATTTCTTTCTTTGGTAGGTTTTCCGGCACTTGTTCCTAAAAATGTCAGTTGCATTACTGCCCTCCTTTGCTACTCTTTCTCGTTCCAAGCATGCCAAATTGAATGGATATCACTTTTTTGTTCTCGCAGTATAAAAGTAATAGCAATATTTTCCACCATTTCGATCACTAAAAAGTAGATAGCAATATGAAACAAAAGATTGTTTTCAAATCCAAGTAAAAATACCACACCTATACTCATCAATACTGCTGATGCCTTAGTTATCCAAGTATGATAGCTCGCAAGTTTTCCAAATTTGAACAGGGCAAAAACAGCAGGAAGCACATAGATAATGATCGCCGCAATAATATAGTTTATTTCACTTATAATCAGCTCAGGCCAAAGCCACCATGCCGCTAATGGGGTAGTAAGATAGGTTAAAATATCTCCATAACTGTCAAGCCTAGCTCCAAGTTCGCTGGTCTGATCGAGCATACGTGCGATGATACCATCAAGTGCATCAGAAAGCAGCATCAATCCAAACAGGATAAAAAAAAGCGTTGGCATACCAAACCAACCAGTAACCAATAAAAATGGTGCGGCTATAATGCGAAAAAAACTTAATAGATTTGGTATATTGAGTGGCATGGATATCCCTAAACACTTTTTATATATAGTATACTATAAAATAATGGCTATATATGAAACAGATTATCTATCTGATTTAATATGTCATAATGAAATAAAAGGGAGAATGTATGAAAGCTTTGATCATCTCTGCAGATCTTTTTGAAGACTGTGAGTTAAAAATACCCTATCAATTTCTTAGAGAACTAGGTATTGATGTAGACATCACTTCTATGAATAAGGGTTCTATCATCGGAAAAAATGGGTTTCATGTATATCCCTCAATAACCCTGAAGGAAGTAGATCCAAAGCAGTATGACATACTGATTCTTCCTGGAGGAAAAGGCCCTGCTTTGATACGAAATGATACAAAAGCACTAGAGATTGCCCGATACTTTTTTGATCATAATAAATTGGTTGCAGCCATATGTCATGGCCCCCAGATACTTATTTCTGCAGGCTTAATGAAGGGTAGAGTTTCTACTGGGTACAAAAGCATTGCGAAAGAACTTGAAGAGGCAGGCGCAATCTATAAAGATGAGGAAGTAGTCATAGATAAAAACCTGATTACTTCTCGGCAGCCATCAGATCTGCATGCTTTTATGGAAGCGATTAAACAGTACTTATATTATGAATCAAAAAAATAAATTGTCACAATAAAAAGCATTTCTATATTTCATTTACTCTTTGCCTATTCCCTTAAGGAACTGCTGTAGATCTGATGGAAATGGGAAGATCACTGTATTGGTTTTGTCACTGGATATATCACTTAATGTTTGTAAATAGCGCAATTGAATACCTTGTGGATTTTGGCTAAGTATATTAGCTGCTTCTAGAAGATTCTTACTCGCTTCAAGTTCTCCTTTGGCATTGATCACTTTGGCACGACGTTCTCTTTCTGCTTCCGCTTGTCTTGCAATAGCACGGACCATACTTTCATCAAGATCTACATGTTTGATCTCAACATTAGAAATCTTAATTCCCCATGCATCCGTTTGCTTATCAAGTATCTCCTGTATATCATAGTTCAATTGCTCACGTTCAGAAAGCATTTCATCGAGTTCATGTCCTCCAAGGACAGAACGCAGAGTTGTCTGAGCCAGTTCACTTGTGGCAACATAAAAATTTTCCACCTGTATAATCGCTTTTTCAGGATCAACCACACGGAAATAGACAACTGCATTCACATGGACTGAAACATTATCATGAGATATAACATCTTGCGTCGGAACATCCAAAACAATAATACGAAGATCCACTCGTTCCATCCTCTGTACAAAGGGTATTAAAATAATTAGACCCGGACCTTTCACTCCAGTAAAGCGGCCTAGTGTAAAAATTACACCACGTTCATATTCACGTAAAATACGAATAGCAGATGCAAGAAAAATAATCAGTATCATTAAAATATAGACTGTTGTCATTGGTATCATAGGTAACATCATTTACTCCTTTATAATTGGGTTAACATGCAGAACTAATCCTGACAGATCCTCTACACGTACATCTTGGCCGATTTGTAGCTTACTATCCGATTGAGCGTACCATATTTCACCATGACAGCGAACACGGTACCCTTTTTCAGTTGAGTCGATCACTTCTGCAGTCGCTCCGATCATCTCATCTACACCCGTTACTACTTTTATAGATCTTGATCTTATAAGAAACCGAAGCACAAAAATGAAGAATCCTAAGCTAACTAGAGAAAAAGCGATAATAAGAGGAATGGAGACACCACTGCCTAATGTATCGGCATCGAAAAGAAGCAGTGATCCAAGAGCAAATGCAACAACACCGCCAATACCTAAAATTCCAAATCCTGTGATCAAAACTTCTGCGATCATAAAGGCAATACCTAAGATGATCAACAACAATCCTGCATAATTAAATGGTATCATATTTAATGCATACAACGCGATCACTCCTGAGATAACACCTATGACTCCAGGGAAGATTGCTCCTGGATTCATCAACTCAAAAAATATACCATAGATGGCTATGATTAAAAGTATATATGCGATGTTTGGATCTGTAATAACAGATAATAATTTGATCTTCCAGTCGGGTTCAAAGATCAATATCGCTGCATCTTTAGTGTGAAGTGTTATATTCTTATCGGCAACCATCACCTCTCTGCCTTCAAGTTTAGTCAATAATTCATTGCTGTCTTCTGCAATCAGATCAATAACTCCATATTCCAATGCATCCTTAGCAGATATACTCTTAGCCTCTTTTACAGCATCAATGGCCCATGATATATTACGCTCATTCAATTCAGCTAAACTTTTGATGTAAGCTATAGCATCATTGATCACTTTTTTCTCTAGAACAGTAGAAGCACTAGTGTTTGTATCTGCTATCTTTGGTGTTGGCATAAGGTTGACCGGAGTAGCAGCGCCGAGATTGGTTCCGGGTGCCATAGCCGCAATATGTGAAGCATAAATTAGATAGGTTCCGGCACTCGCTGCATGTGCACCTTTGGGAGAAACATAGGTAATGATAGGAATTGTACTGTTTGTGATCTGCTGTATCATCTCACGCATAGAACTAGAGAGTCCTCCTGGAGTATCCAATACGATTAGCATTATGTCAGCATTTTGCCGTAATGCAGTTTCAATTCCTTCTTTGAGATAGATATTACTTGCAGGACCGATATTACCTTTTATCTCTAATTTAACAATTGTAGAAGTGCTAGAAAAAAGTGGTAAAATGACTATAAGTAATAAAAAAAATATGCGTTTCATCTTATACACCTCACATCAGTATTAAAGACAACTGGTTTCTATAATACCTAATAAGCAAAATGAAAGTCAAGTAGAATATTTCAAACAATATAATATTAGTATGTCTAATCATAAATAAATTGGCTTTCTTAACATTGAAAGAACTCCCCTTTAATTGATCAATCCTCTTTTCCTTAACCACGCTCTGCTGATCTTGACCAATTTTTTGGTCAATTTAGGTTTCCGGGGATGCATATGACCCTCATCAAGAATCACAACCGTTTTAGGTTGCGGTGTCAATTCATGCAGTTTTTTCCAGCTATATAATGATATCTGATGATCTCTCGTCCCGTTAATAAGAAGAAATTCATTGTTCATATAGCGTAGATGACGTTCCGGTTCTATACTATAAATTGCTGTTTCACCAATCCATGACAGAAATGAACGCCATGGGGAATCAATTTTTTCCATATTTGTGTAAAGAAGGTCTGATATATCTGCTCCTGCATAAGCGATGACACCTGGATTTAACACATAACCACGGCTATCAGCAAGATGATAGATAGATGGCATGAACATTGCACCAAAACTGTAACCTGTAAATGTAACACGCTCTTTTTGTGTCCAGGGTTGTTTAGAGACCCAATGATGAAATGCCAGTGCCTGAGACGGTACGTCCAACATCGACTTTCTGATCACGGGAATTTCAATTATTGGCGTACCTTCATACCAATACTCTGGTGTGTAAGGATATTTAAATACGACATAAATATTATCCCCCGGATCTTGGATCAATCTGAAAATATCTGCATCAACTTCGAGACCACCCATAATAATGACAACAGGTACCCCTTCTGTAGGTATAACTTTCGGTTCAGAGATAAACGCTTCGATATTGCCCAAATATTCCGTTGACAATGTAATATGACGGTATGTCCGTTCAGGGATTCCTTCAAATGATAATTTATAGGTAATATCATCTGAGAGTTCAATTTTACCAGAGTAAAAATCGATGCCTGCAAGCGCATCACGATTTCGCTCCCAAAGTATCCAACTGACAAAGAGTAGAGATAGTATAAAAAAGATGGAGAAGAAGTCCAAATAAGACTACTTTTATAATTTCAAAGGATGAAATATTCATTTTAACATATGAGATACCAACTTACTCATCATACGATCCTTTCATAAGCTTTGAGAGATTTATTCTGTGCATTCATATCTCTTCATATTCCAATTCAAAATAATACTCGGAAAAATTATTATCAAGCATCTTCTCAATTTTCTCACGATACTGTACAGCTTTAAGAGAATTGGGAGAGAGAAAAGTAAATGCAATATCTGCCTCTTTGGCATATTCTCCACTGACATCCAGTACAGAAAGATTAAATGCTTTAAGCTTCTCTTTTATACTGTTAGTGACACTTCTGCGTCCCTTTCAACGATTGAACATAAGGCAGTT
>CAWCLM010000008.1:0-89301 GCA_963796395.1 Sulfurovaceae bacterium | reverse complement strand
CTATACCAGATTCTATCAATGCCTTTCTTGCATGATATACATTATATTTAATGTGACGCTGATACTGATCTCCTTTATCTATGATCTTTTGCGGCAATCCATGGGCAGAAAAAACCAATTCAAATTCTTGCGGATCATCATCTCCAACTGTTTCTCTAATACGTTCTACCATTGCCGCAATGTAGTCTGGATGTTTATAATAACTATCAAGTGTCTTGACCTTTGCATTGATTCCATGTTTTTTAATGTTCTCTTCTAAATCTTCTATACTTGAAAGCGTCGTAGTACTGGAATAATGAGGATAGAGAGGAATCGCATATATCTCATCGACATTTTTAAGTCCCTGGAGTGTTTCACTTGAATATGGAGGTGTATATCGCATAGCCATATGTACTGTTGCATCTATCCCTGTTTCAAGCTTTGAGATAAGTTTTTGCGTATACCCTACCAATGGAGATTTACCACCTAAGGCTTCATAATTACTTTTAGCTTCTTTTTTTCTTTGCCATGTAATAAGTTTGGCGATCATCATTCGAATCGGTTTAGGTGCAGAGATAATACGTTTATCGTTAAACATATTGTGTAAAAAAACCTCTACTTCATCTAAATTGTTGGGTCCACCCATATTTAAAAGTACTACAGCACGTTTCATAACATTCTCCTTTTTAGTGTCTGTGTTATGATAGTGCTAAATGAAACCTATTCATAGATAATATTTGTTAGTTGGTTATTATTTTCCGAAAATCACACTATAGAAGTGGGTCTTGGTACATTTATTTTTGCCAAATCACGGGGATACCCTCTAGAAAGTGCAAGATGTTCTGCTTCTGTATTTAAATCATTCTCATCAATGTAAGTTAAGTAGCCAACATTTCGTCTTTCAACTTGTACATTATTTAGGTAACCAAGTTTGTTAAGCTCACGTACAATGGCATCTACCATATTGAGTGAAGAAGATACTTTAACGATCTCACATCTTGCATAACGCTTTTTGGGAAATGATACTTCAGCCACACGAAGTGTAGGGTCATCTCCTGGTATCTGTTGTGCACCAAATAGTGGGAGTGCCCCTACCCTTGCTTCACCAAACTCTGGTATAAACTGTGTCACATGCTTGATAGCACTATCTGTTCTTTGTTGTACATCTTCTTTCTTCCATCCATCATCTAGCTTTTGGATGAAATGATTTTTCAATCTAGGTTGAGCACTTGTATCTGTAGTAGCCACTAATCCATCTTCATAGAGTGTGATGTCATTGGTCATACCATGTAATTGGAAGTAACCACCTGGGTAAGGTGTAAACTGAGCCATACCCTTAGGTGTTCCACGTTCACCATGAAATATGATCTCAGGAAACACCATATCACTTTTCTGTTCCCATTGTGAAATATACGAAGCTTTAAACTCAACCATCTTTTGCGACTTTACCCCTAACATGTCATCTATACTTCCTGTTCTAAAACCAGATGCATTAATAAGATAATCAAATCCCTCTTTGATGGTTTCATTGTCTTTAGTATAGGTAAGATTCCATTGGTCATTGTCTTGTTCTATCTGTTGAACAGTAGTCTTATTGTAGAAGCTGATACTTTCCATTTGTTCTAATGCTAACTGTGCACCTGCCCCAAATCTAAAGAGATTCATCCCGTACTCTTGTACCAGAACCAGTGGAAATTGTACATTTTCAAGGTCTATATGTTTAATGGCTGTTAACATCCACTCATCGTTATTAGAAGGCTTATGAACTACATCTTTGTTAAGTAAAGATTTGATATCTTCTTTACTATACAATTTGTAATACGCCTCACTTTTTCCAAGAACAGCATTTTTTTCATCTTTTTTAATGAGATCCTGATACTCTTTTTGAAGCAGTTTCAGTCTGGGAAGTAACGCGTAAGGTGTACTTTTATCATCTTTTGGCAAGACAATAACTGTAGGTCTATAGTCAACAATAAATGGATAAAACCTAACAAAATCAATCGATTGTCTAAGCAGTGTCACACACTGTTCATCAGATATTTCCCTATATAGATTTCCTCCAGCATGTAAATGACAATAAGGTGGTCCAGATGATACACTCTCATTTTTTTCAAAAAGTGTAATATCTAAACCAAGTTGTCCCAAGTAGAGTGCTGCTGTAGTACCCGCAACACCTGCACCGACAATCGCTATTTTAGTTTGTGACATAAGTAACCCTTTATCTGAGTAGTTTATTTAATGATACTCTATAAAAAAGGGGTTATTTTTAATAGTGCTAATATGTCAATTCATAAAGAAAAGGCGTAAAACGTCTAACATTATTAGAGAAGTTTTTCAATATCCTCTTCCAACTCTTCAGGCTTCGTAGATGAACCATAACGTTTAATAACCTTACCATTTTTGTCTACAAGAAATTTAGTAAAGTTCCATTTTATCATTTCACTTCCTAGAATGCCCGGCTGTGCAGACTTCAAATGAACATAAAGCGGGTGAGTGTCATCACCATTGACCTTGATCTTGGAAAACATAGGAAATGTCACACCGAAATTTACACGGCAAAAGTTCTGGATCTCAGCTTCTGAACCAGGCTCCTGGGAACCAAACTGATTACAGGGAAATCCAAGTACTGCCAGCCCTTTATTTTTGTACTTAGTATAAAGTCTTTCCAGACCATCATACTGTGAGGTGTAACCGCATTTACTCGCCACATTAACGATGAGTAATACTTTTCCTTTATAGGGTTCCAGGGTTGTCTCTTCACCTTTAATGGTCTTCACTTTAATATCATAGATGGTGTTCATAGTTATTTCCTTTGCATAAATGTTAGTTGTTAGAAGTAATATTAGCATTGTAATTATTACCCCACTGTAATATCTGAATTGTGTCTGTAACGCAGTATCTGTTTTCATGTTTTTCCTTTAGTTTTCTTCATCAGGGTTGTTCTTGTAGAGCAGTATAAAATGTTCAAAGTTATCCAAAAACAGTTCCGTAAGGATTGGATCAAAATGTTTACCTTTTTGCTCTATAAAATAGTTTATTGTTGCACTCTTACTCCATGATTTTTTATAGACGCGTTGACTGATTAAAGCATCGAACACATCTGAAATAGCTACAATACGTGCACTAAGAGGGATGTCTTCACCTGACAGACCGAGCGGATAACCAGTGCCATCATACTTTTCATGATGTCCACCCGCGATCTCACTTGCAAGTTGGATCAGTGGTTTGTCAGAATTTTCCAAAATTGATTGGCCGATAAGTGTATGGTTTTTCATTACATCATACTCTTCATCCGTAAGTTGATCAGGCTTATTTAATATAGAATCAGGGATACCCACTTTACCAATATCATGTAGAGGTGCAGCATCTTCAAGAAGCTTTGCAGTACTTTCGTTAAGACCGTAGAGTTCTGCAAGCTGCTTAGCGTAAAGTCCTACGCGTCTGACATGTGCACCTGTCTCCTTCGAACGGTACTCTCCTAAAGTACCCAGTCTCTCAACGATTTCACCCTGAGTCTCTTCAAGGGATGTATTTAATGTACGTATCTCTTTTGTTGCTATACTGATCTTCTCTTCTAAGTTATCTTGATAGCTGTGTATCTGATCTTCAAGATGTGTTTTTATTTTCGCATAATAATAGGACATCAGAGCTATGAATATCCCTGCCCATAGAAGAGAAAAGAGCGCAAAGGTTTCATACTTTATCACTTCAGGAAAGAGAAATCCTACTGCAAGCATCAATACCAAAAGTACTAGAAAGAGTTTCAACCAAAAAAGAAGTCTCTTCAGTGAGGCAAGCATCATACCGACAATAGGGATAATAAGTACCCAGAAAACATCAAAACTTTCATGTTCTCCGATGAAAAAGAAGGTGAAAAAGAGTGCTGTGAGTATGAGCATGATCTTTTCAACTGCTTGGTCATAATCATGTGTCTTATAATAGCACCAAAGATGTACGATCGTTGCTAATGTTGTAAAGAAGTAAAGGATTGCAAAAGAGATACGCTCATGATAAAGGTTGGCCATGAGAGATAATGGCTGAAAGAGAAGCATAAGATAGGTGATTACAAGCATCACTTTCTCTTTGGCTAATGTCTCATCTTTTAGTATCATGCCACCCTCCTTTCATTCTCCAATCTAGAGAATATCTTTCAATTAATCATTAATTCTTGATGATCGTAATTACAAGCTCTCCAACTTCAAAACCGAATTTTTTCATCTTAGAGTGGTTCAGTATTACACCATCTTCTTGAAGGTGCAACCAGTCACGTACATCAATATCTATGGTTGAATCTTTATAAGGAACACGCATGGTATAGTCTATCATGACCGTATTTCCTTTAGCAACCATCTGGGCATCACCTACTATATCCCCTGCTGTACCGATAAAGGTATTTTCTCCAGTTGGGGTAAGTGTCCAGACACGTGTCTGTTTTTCTCCATCATCATAGACGAATTGCTCATCAAGTGTTCCTACACCATTTTTGTCCCAGCTTCCGACTAGTTTTCCTTTGAATCTTCGAATGATCTTTCCATCTCTGTCTTTGACCATACCGTAAGCCGTCATAGGTCCATTAAAATATTTTTGAGGGATGAACTCGGGTGAAGTGTTTGCAAAATCATCTATCTGCATGCCACCACAGCCTGTTAAAAATCCACACATTCCCAGTGTTAAAACTGATTTGAGTTTCATGCTACCAGTCCTTTATTTAAGTAGGTGTTCTGATCGCGTGTAAAAGCAACCTGGACTAAATTGATATTGCGGGTTATAAATGCCGCTTCACAGTAACAAAGGTACATTTTCCACATACGTATAAAGTAGTCATCGAATCCGAGTTCTTTAACCTTGTGAAGTTTAGCTCTGAATGCCTCATGCCACAATCTAAGTGTTTTGGCATAATCTTCTGTAAACTCTTCCATATGTAAAAGATTTAAACGTGTATGGTTCGTTGTTGTTTCAAGTATTTTACTCACACTTGGCAGATGTCCTCCGGGGAAAATGTATTTTTGGATAAAATCAGTGCCCTTGCTATATGCAGTATAGCGCTGATCTGGCATAGTGATGATCTGCATGACCATCACACCCGAAGGCTTAAGCAGTGACTCACATTTTTTGAAGAAAACATCAAAGTACTCCTTCCCTACAGCCTCAAACATCTCTACTGCAATAATGGCATCAAAAGTCCCATCAAGATCTCTATAATCCTTAAGCAGTATTTCTATTTGATGCTCTACATCTTCTTTTTTAAAACGCTGTTCACAGAGTGCTTTTTGCTCTTTACTCAGAGTTACTGTAGTTACCTCACACTGTTTTTCCTTGGCAAGGTGTATTGCCATGGCTCCCCAACCCGAACCTATCTCAAGTACTTTAGCCCCAGGTTTAAGATGAAGTTTGTCTGCTAGCAACTTTATTTTACTTTTTTGGGCCTCATGTAATGACTGTTCAGGATTTTCAAAGACTGCACTTGAATACATCATCGTTTCATCCAGCATTAATTCAAAAAAGTCATTAGAAAGATCATAGTGCTGTGAGATATTTTTTTGTGACTGGGTTTTAGAGTTTTTACGCATCCAGTGTTTTACTTTGTTAAGTTGAGGCAACAGGTTGATAAAACGGTTGTTGCTTCCGTCTTCACTTTTTACTGCAAGTTCTTTTGAATTCAACAATGCAATGCTTATCAGGTTGGTCAGGTCTGTACTTTCAAAATCACCATCCATATAACTCTCTGCAAACCCTATATCTCCATAGAGTGCAAGTCGCCTAAAGAAACGACTCTTGTGTATAAGCAAACTTGTTTTGGGTGCTTCACCGTTACCATATGTTTTTTGGCTTCCATCACTATAGACGACCTTCAATGTTCCATGTTCTATACGACTTAAAATCCTATCACCGAATTTATTCCATAAACCTTTCATTTTAATACCTCCTTATTTGGTCTGATGTTGTAGGCGAATACCAGGTTAAACCTTTTCGCCATAATTTAAATGACTGCCACACTGTTCTTGTCACAACCCAAAATGTTAAAAAAGAGTGCCGAGTAAAAAGTTTTGCTACGGTCATACTTTTAAAAGGTTTTGCAACACCGCTAAAAGCCGCAGTGAGCTTTTTTGCACCTTCTTCATAGAGATCAACTTTAAGTGAGATCTGTTCTCCTTCGTTTCGAAAGAAAAAACGATACTCTCCTTTGGTTTCCAAAAAGGGTGAAACATACATATCTTTAATGACTTCACCTTCATAGGTACCGTTATTTTTTTCCTCCAGTCTGACAGGATAGACCACTCTTCCACCATTATAGTTATGTACCTCGGCAAAAATATGTGTAGGCCTCTCTTTATCAAACAGAACCAATATACTGATGGGATTGAAAACAAAGTTCATTACTCTTGGCAGGGTAATAAAATGCATGTTTTCACTACCGCTAAGACCAAATTTCTCAAGCAACTCTTCTACGTTTTGCATGAAGTCCTCACTTTGTCCAAAGTGGTCTTTACTTCTAAAAGAGAAAAGATTTATACCCTCAAGTGCAAATAGCCTGTTTTTAAGTTTATGAAGTATAGAGAGGTCTATATCGAGCATATAAAACGGATAAGTGAACTCATGCACCTTTGGTGTATAACGTTTATGGTAGACCGTTCCTTCAAAAAAACTGTGGCTCATAGCGCACATCCAAATTCCTGGGCTATGGTATTGGCACTCCAGAGACCATCTTCGTGAAAACCATAACGCCAGTAGGCACCTGCATAGTACGTATGATTCTGACCATTTATCTCTTTACGTCTAGACTGCATGCTAATTGCCCTTCTGTCAAACTGTGGATGCTCATAGGAGATCTTCTCTATTATATCATCTAATTGCGATGTTTCATTCAAAGATACAAAATACTCTTTTTTACTGTCTAAATTTTGTAATCTGTTTATCCAATAAGAGAGTGTTACAGCGTTTTCTTTTCCACCAGTCTTATAATTCCAGGCAGCATATATCTTTTTGTCTGGATAGAGTGCCTTACTGTCATTGTGCAGAAGTGCCTCATTTTGTTTGTAGGGAAACGCAGAAAGTATCTCATCTTCATCAGAGGTAACATCTTCAAGCATCTCTAATGCTTCAGGTGCATGCATTGCTAAAATGACTTTGTCATACTTGCTTTCATTTCCATTATCATGAATGAGTGACACACCATTTTCAAGACGTCTGATAGCAACCACATCGCTGTTTAAAATGATCTGACCCGATATCTTCGCTTTGATCTTCTCTACATAATTCTTTGATCCGCCGCTTACGGTCAACCACTGATGCTGTGTTTTCACACCAAGCAGCCCATGGTTCTTGAAGAACTGTACAAATGTTCTTGCAGGAAAGTCATGCATTTTTTCACTGGGAGTTGACCAGATAGCTGCTCCCATAGGAATGATATAACGCTCTTTAAAGACTTCAGAATAGCTCTGAAGGTATTCTCCAAGAGTGACATCCAGTGCTGAACTGTTTTCATCTATATCGCTATTAGCCGTTTTATTGAATCGCATGATATCTAGTATCATTTTGTAATGTGACAATGAAAAAAGGTTCTTTTTCTGGAAGAAAAGTCCACCCAAGGACTGACCATTATAGGCATTGTTTGATGCTTCGTCCCAAAAACCAAAACTCATATCACTCTTTTCTATTTTGACATCCAGCTTTCTAAAAAGTTTGGTCAAGAGCGGGTACGTTTCATGGTTAAAGACGAGAAAGCCTGTATCAACACCGAAATGTTTACCCTCTTCTTCAACCATAGTGGTACGTGCATGCCCACCCAGACGTCCCTCTTTTTCATAGAGATCAACTTCATGTTTTTGACTCAAAAGATATGCAGAACCTAAACCGCTTATCCCTGCTCCGAGTACTGCAATTTTCATTTGTATCGTCCTTTTTCATCTTGAGGTGTATAGATCAATCTTTTTAGATCCATGTTTTTTGCTAATTTTGCAAGGATCTTATCAAATTTTCTTTTGGGAAGTTTCGGGTCTCTGCTCATGATCCAGACCTGTTTCATCTCTTTATCTGCGACCACTGCTGCTGAATAATCATTTTCCAGGTGGATCACACGATACTCACGTGTAAAAATATAATAATAGGTCATATCTATCTTTGACATTGAGTTTCCGGTTGTAGGTTCTGCAGTACCGCTATATTCTATAAGTTCTCCACCTATCACATTTCTGAAACATCGGTTGAAAACTTTATATGTGCTGTCTTCTTGTAATGCATATTCAACAGAAGAGGCAACACACTCTTCTTGATAACTGTTATATGTTCTAGCTACTTCATACCACAGTCCACTAAATTTTTTTATATCTACATAAGAAACAGGGGTAGGAGTAGGAGGAGTATTTGAGAATAAAAGTGTTGATAATAAAATAAATATATAGTATCTCATGATTTGTTCCTTTAAAGTGTTGGACTGTAATTGTAGTTTATGCTTTTTTTGAATCCTTTTGTATTGTTTTTTTGTCAGTTGATTAAAATCATCTCTTAGTAGCAAGAATATAGTCGGCTCAGATGGAGACTAGAGCATGAGAGATTACTGATAAATATGCCAGATCTCTCTAACAAGGTTAAAATGAGGCTACACAAGCATGTTAGCTTGTTTGTATGTAGCTGCTTAATATAAACACCTGAAGAAAAGTTTCCCCACTCTTTATTTTTCTTCTTTTGAAGTAGAACTTCCGATAATCGTTTTGTAAAAATATGCCAACCCGACGAACATAGCAGTAGTCCCTATCAAGAGGAAAAATGCATTTTGCATATCTTTATAATCATCCAGGGCAATTTTAAAGACAACCATCAAAGTTTCGATCAACAATGCAATTATGATGGAAACTAAAAACTTACCTAAAACCTTATATTGCCTATCCTCATTATGGCTAAAGGAGTGAAAAATGACTTCGTGCTCTATGATCTGTTTGGCCAGGTCAAAAATTGCTATCCCCAACGTTGCGGCAATAATAGCTTGAAAAATATCATGTAAAAAGTCTTTATCTCCACCAAAAAATGTCATGATAAATATATATGCGCCATACAAAAGAAGTGCAATTGATATAGCAACCAATAGACCTGACCCAAGGATATAGACTCCTTTTTTTAACTTATCATGTGCACTGTTAAACTCAATTAGACGCAGTTCTTCAAGCACTGATATAAGATCACAGTCAAATACATAGTAAATGTCATCAATCTTTTTTACGACTGTGATACTTGCTTTTCCAGTACGGTAATGAATATACGGATTGGAAATATAAAAGTCATCTTCATCAAGTTCAAGTTGCGTAAAGTAGTGCGTTTTGTCACTTCCTACATTCGTTGTCTCTTTTTCTTTACGACAGACCGAGGGACTAATTTGACGATACTCCTTATCCACACTATAAATCAGCTGAATAAATTTATATTTTTTGAGTAATACTTCTGAATGTTCAATATAATCTGTAGGTGCATTCTTTAGTGATGTAGTAATATAATTGTCAACCGTTAACTTATGCTTCTTATAAAGATTAATAACTACTTTCATTGTTTGTTCCTGACTTCTTAGAAATATTATATTCTTAATTTACCATATCACTTTACTCTTAATGTATAATATATTTATCTTAAATAGCGTAATGAATTGACATATTAAGCGTTCTAAAAATACAATGATATGTCATACTTAAGCGTATAAAATATGAAAGGTATAGCATGTCAAGAATCATACTGTTACTTATTCTACTTAAAGGAACACTCATGGCAATAGAAGAACCGAAGTATACGATCATTGAAAAAAATGATACGTATGAGATCAGAAAATACGCTCCATATGTCGTAGCGCAAACAGAAGTCACAGGGACATTTGAGGAAATGGGCGGAGAAGCATTTAGAATTCTTGTCAAATACATTTCTGGCGAGAACCAGCAACGCAGTAAGATCAAAATGACTGCTCCGGTGATACAGGAGCCTGTCGAGGATAATGGTGTCAAGATACAAATGACAGCCCCAGTGATACAAGAGATAGACCAAAACAATCCGCAAAGTGCCATTTTCAGTTTTGTCATGCCACAAAAATTCACTCTAGAGACACTTCCCCTACCCTTGGATAAACGTATAAACCTTCGCGAGATACCGGCAAAAACTGTAGCCGTACGGAAATACTCCGGAAGCTGGGGAGAAGAAAAGTATAAGGAAAATGAAACGATGCTTCTTCAAGCACTTGATGATGCTGACATTAAGATCATCGGTAAACCAAACTTTGCTCGGTATAACTCTCCATTTGCATTATGGTTCATGCGTAGAAATGAGATCATGGTTGAAATTCAAAGATAAATATATTTGTCAAAATACACTATATTTGATCTATCTACAACCACCTTCGTGTCATATTTTTATACGCTTCATACTCGTGCTTGAAACTGTTTTCAAGCACTTTTTCTTCAGATCTGACAATGGCTATATCTAGTACTATCCATAACATTCCAGCAGCGATAAGGATCCAAATACTGTCAAAAACAAAAGCCAGACCCAATTGTGAAAATATCAATGCCAGATAAACAGGGTTTCTACTCACAGAAAAAACACTATTTTTTATGAGTACTCTAGGTTTCATAAATGGTGCATGTGGTGTTACAGACTTTTTAAATTCCCTGTAGGCAAGTATATTGAGTATGAGGCTTGCTATAAGGATACTCACTCCTGTCCATCTTACGACAGTGCCATTGATATATGAAGTCAAATGCCAAGAATATATCCAGGAAAGCAGTAATCCTAAACCAAAAGTAATTAAAAACAGAGCCGAGGGACTAAGTTTAGTCTGATTCATGGTAACCTCTCATGATCCAAAATGCGATCATCTTAAATAGAACCGGTGCTCCTCCATAGAGTAATGCAAGTGTGACAAGTGCAGAGGGTGTAGGTGCGTCAGGCTCAAACCCTACGATGCCTAAGATAACAAATCCTAACCCCACGGCAAGTGCCAGTGCAAACTTGGTCAACATTGCCCAGATACCAAAGAGTATACCTGAATAGGAGGATTTTTCATCGTCTATCTTTTGTACTACATCTGCCTGAATAGAAGATGGAAGTGCCATATCTGCACCCAAAGAAAGCCCTGAAACAAAAGTAATAAGTGCAAACCAAATAAGATCACCACTACCAAGGAACGGGACAAAAACAAATGCAGCTGAAGCAAGCAGCATAGAGATCTGCCAACTTTTTCGTTTACCGATTTTTTTGGCTAACATCGTCCAAAAAGGCAGTCCCACGATACCTGAAGCAAAATAGAGTAAAAGAAGCAGACCTGTCTTTGATTCTTCTTCCAAAACCAGCTGTACAAAAAACAAAAAGAGTGTTGCAGGAAGCGCATTCGCCAGTGAATTAAGTGTGAAAGCTGATTGTAACCGGCCAAGTGAAGGTATCTGTTTCCATAGAGTTCTTATCTCTCTAAATAAAAGTTTCTTGCTATGTTTGTCATTACTCTCTTTTATACCAAAAAGAGTAAAAGGCAGCATAAAAAACAGAGCGAACACAAATGCAGTATATAAGATACTCAGGCTTTCATCTGCAGACTCTGAAACACCATAAAGATAAGGTATAACAAGTGCTGCAAGGACACCGATTATAGTAAAAAGCTCTCTTGCCGCACTCAGACGGGTCTTTTCATGATAGTCAGAAGTGACCTCCGCACTCCATGCAAGGTATGGAATAGATACAATGCTCCATCCCAAATAAATAAGTGTGGAAAAGATCAAAAGCCAGATCTCAACATAATATTCAGGGGGATGGATCAGCGCATAGAAACTGACAGCTAACAGAAGTGAACCCACCACCATCAAAGGCTTTCTTTTACCGTACTTACCATGCATACCATCACTGTAAAGTCCTACAATTGGGTCTGTAATGACATCTGTGAGCCTGGAAATAAACAGTATCAAGCCAACGAGCGTAACACTGAGTCCGACACTCTGGGCATAAAAGGTGGGCAAGTAGATATAAAGTGGGAGTCCAAGCATCGCAAGTGGGATTGCTGTGGCAGCATAAGAAAACAGTGTGCTTTTTTTGAGTCTGTTTTGGTTCATTTCAATCCTTTGATCCCACTTATGTTTGTTTCTTTCATTGACTCAGGATAGATGAATCACCTATGATAGAACAGTTCAAAGTTTTTTATAATTTTTTGCACTGTCTTTTAACTTTATCCCGCAATGAACTAAAAAACTTATATACTTTGCCATCTTTTGACAAACAATTACCATCTTTGCATGATTCTCCAGATGGTTTTTTCTCGATACTGGTATTCCATACAGTATAGTTGGTTTTTTGATCCGCTTTCAAATTAGTATCAGAAGGTGACCGTTGATCTGTAGAACCGTAAGCTGATGCCATAACGATAATAGTGGTAAGTATCAATTTTTTTATCATTTTAAACTCCTTATTGTTCTGTATACTATTATAATTCACTATACATTCGTACAGATATTTTGTCTGTTCATATGATTAAATCCGCTGAATAACCTAGCGCATCCATATCACATTTCAAATTTAACTTGGACCGGCCACGCATTTTGCAGGACTAGCACAGTGGACTTATACGCTATTTTATACCTTTTTTGCATTTTGAAACCCACAAAAAGTGCTTGTTGAGTGCTTCATCCTCAAGCAGCTTTTCCAGAGTATTAAAGCTTTCTGCCAATGTGCGTTCATCATAAAAGTCATGTATCCCGTCGTGACATTGTCTGCAGATGTAGATCACTTCATTTAACATGCTCTCATCGAGTATCTTTTTTTTATGCCTTTTTTTAGGAATAAGATGGTGCTTCGTTAATGCTGTATGACGATGACAGGTGACACATATTCCTATGGTTTTCGAATTTTGCATGAGGCAGTCCCTAAGAGATAGCGATCTTTCTTTTGATAAAGCGAAGCAGTGAACCTACAAGGGGCATCTTCTCATACATATGTTCTGCTGCATCCCAGTAATCTATATGGGAAATGACCTTGTCTTTCTCGTTAACCGTTAAGCGGCTCACCCCTTCAAAACTGCTTTCTTCCTTTGCACCCTTGAAGGCAAAAATAAAATCCCACTTCACATAAATGATATTTTCTTTGTCCAGATACTCTGTGATAACAAACCTGGGATTATCAAGGTTGCTATACATGTGGGCAAATATTGAGTAAACAGCCTTGATACCTTTCACTTCATTGAAAGGGTCTTTAAATGACACTTTGTCATCATATATGGCTTTAAAACTCTCCATCGTAGTTCCGGAATGCAGGGTCTCAAAAAAATGGGTTATTTTTTCTTCTGTCATCACGTATCACTTTGGTAACATTTTTTTTGTCAGGGCCAAAGAGATTCGATAAGGAATCAAACGTAATGTTTGTAAAAAGGTTGAGAGTTTAAATGGAAAATGTATCTCAAAACGTTTAGAATTCTCTGTCCCTTTAATGATATTCTCTGCTGCCTCTTGAGGTGTCATCAGTTCTGGCATGTCAAAGCTGTTTTTTTGTGTAAGTCTCGTTTTCACAAAACCATGGTTGATCACCTGTAATTGAATTCCTTTGACACTGAGTTCAGGTTGAAGTGACTCGGCCAGATTCAACAAAGCGGCTTTGGGTGCACTGTATCCTCCTCCAAGAGGAAGACCAAAGTAGCTTGAAAGGCTCGAATTCCAGATCCATCTTCCTTTTGCCTCTTTTTCAAAATAAGGCAATAGCTCAGTCATAACTCGCACTGCACCCATGTAATTTATCTGCATCATCGCTTCAAAGTGTTCAACATTCCACTCTTCCGTAGACATTACTTCATAGACTGCTGCATTATAGAACCATATATCGATACCTTCAAAGCGTTTCCAAGCCTGCGGTACTGCATTTTTGACAGATTCCATGGAAGTGACGTCCATATCTACGATCTGTAGTTGTTCTTCATAAATATGTTTAAGTGCTAAAAGTTCTTTTGTATGACTTCCTTTTCTCGCACTTGATATCACAAGAATGCCATCTTGCAACCATTTTTTAACCAATTCAAGACCAATGCCACTGCTTCCGCCAACGATCCATATTCGCTTTTTCATTTTTTGCTTCCTTCTATAAGGTTTTTAAGTACTTTCTGTTTATACCTATATGACATTTTTCAATGCAAGTAACAAGTTCTTTGCATCTGCATAGTTTACATCATAAAGTGCTTCACCATGACCTATATGGAATGACTCATAAAATATGTTTGCGACCTCTTGGTCATCATAAAACCCAATACCCCAACCACTACAATCACGTTCATGTAAAAGTTCTTCCCCGATCAACTCGATATCAGTATGCCGGGAATCATTCTCTATGCGCGCAAACAATTTATCGATAGTCAATATGGGACCTTGAATGATCTGCATAAAGTGTCTATCATCATAGAGTAACATCCCGGATATGTAACTGTTATGGTTGTATTTCCAAGAGTGCGTTAATATATTTAGAATATCTTCATCATTAACATTTTCCTCAGCTCTACTCACATAGATCAATGATTTAAAAAAATAGGTTTCTTTATCTTCATTCATAATAGATCCTTTCATTAGGTTTAATTTTCATCTTTATGTAAGTTTATAATTTTTATACCTATCTTTGTAGGCATTAATTGTCGATTGAAAAATAATGAATTGACAAAAAGACTATACAAAACATTTATATGACATGCCATAATCCAAATATGAAACATACATTAATATTTGAAACTCCGATACCATGCAATGTTAAAACACTTTTTGACTTTCATGCAGATACGAAGAACCTTCCTCTTATCACACCTAAAGATACCAGTGTTGATATACTCAAACTTGAAACACCACTGAAAGAGGGAAATGAAGCTGTGTTACGCATTAAAAAAGGATGGTTTTCTTTTGTGTGGGAATTGACATTTGAAAAAGTGATCTATCCAAATCTCATCGTAGATGTGGCTCTACGCTCACCGTTTAAATTTTTTAAACATGAACACCACTTTATAGAAGTGAACAAATCACACAGTATTTTGCGTGATAAAGTGACTTTCTCTTTACCCTTTGAGCCATTAAGTGCTATAGCTGTGTGGTTTGTAAAAAAAGATATGCAAAAGATGTTTGCCTACAGACATGAAAAAACCAAAGAGGCTATAACTTCTTCAGCTCTATAGTCCGTATCATATAGTTGTCTCTATGATTACAGAGACTTGTTATCGTTCTCTTCTTCGTCATCATCATAAATACTGAAGACTGGTGGAAACCCCATAAGTCTAAGTTTTTGATCGAGTACTTTTGCATCATAGCCGCCTATTTTAACAGACGATAATATTTTCATCTGTTGTTCTCTACTCAATCCTGCCATTTCTAATTCAAATTCTATTTCTTCTAACGTCATACTCTATTCCTTTTAATATATTTTACTTTTATTTTTTTACATTATTGATATATGTATCATTTTCATCATCATAGATAGTAAACACCGGTGCATACCCCATACCTATAAGTTTTCTATCAAGCAACTTTGCATCAAAGCCACTTCTTCTAATAGATGAGAGTAACATTCTTTGTTCTTCGATCCTCAATCCTGCCAATTCTAACTCAAATTTAATTTCTTCCATAGTCATTCTATATCCTTTTATTTGCTGTAAGTGTATCTGCTAGTGTTGCATATCTTCCACGACCAGAAAAGAGCATAGGCGTATCGCTCTGCTTTTCATTCACATGTATTTTGACAACATCAGCTATAAAGACAGTATGGTCTCCGTTCTTATACGTATCACATACGACACACTCATAGATAAAATCCGATGCACCCAGCAAGACGTTATTAAATCTGTCAACATTTTCTACGTCAAGGTTGCTTTGTGCCAATTTATCATCCATATCTCCATGCAGTTTTCCCATCAAGTTCACTGTTTCAAAGTACTCAACAGGAAGGAAGTTTAGTGTGAAGCTGTTATGCTCCTGTATCAGCTGATGTGTATAGTTCTCTTCACGAACAGCTACAGCATAGCGAAAAGGTGTCTTCGAGACAGGCATGTGCCATGAAGCAGGCATAAGGTTATCTTGGCAGGCAAGCAAAGCGGTAACTCTAGGCTGTGCATGTGTTGCCTGTTCTAATGTATCATAAGTTTCAAACATAGGTTCCTCTTTTTTATACGTATTTTATACTGATAAAAAAGTATTTCGTAGGGGATTTATGTTTATTCATACTAAATATCTAGCCTGAGATTGTTGATTCCAACAAAAAGAATTGAAGTAAAGTAGACTTTGCACCACAGCTAAAAAAGTAAAATATCACCTCAAATTCTATTTTGAGATTTTTATATACCCTGTAAGTTATAATTTGATATTTTGGCGGAATTTCCCAAGATACCTACATTAATTGTAGTCTAATGATTTCTCTGATGGTTATGATATGACATAACCCAATTAAAGCATGAACTATGGAATGACACTGGCGGCTAAAGCCACCGGTATCATTAATAGATCCAAAAAGTAGTCGAACCTGTTCGGTCACCAGCTGCATTCGTAACATCGAGGCGGAACTCTGAATTGATATTTGTTTTAGAATCTATAAATGCACCAATGAGCAGGACACGACCATCGGGTTGAGGTCATACAGTTAAAGATGGAAGGTTGGTTGCAGACCCGCTTATCTTTGTAACATTAGCCGTATAAGTTTCACCCGGCGGGGATTGGTGATCTGTGTAGCAATCTGTAGTGTTTTACCTGTTGTTATATAGGTTTTGTCAGAAATCGGTGCAATGACAAGTGAATCGGGTTTGATTGTCACATCTTTTGTACCAACAGTTTTGTCATTCCTGCTGTCCGATATATCTACGGTTAACTTAGCCACTGTCAATGAAGGCTCTTTAAACTCAACAAATAATGTGGAACTCTTATCGTCACCGATAGGTATCGTGTGACTTGCACCAGAAATGACCCAAGCATAGCTGTAGCCACCAGATCCACCTGCTGCATTCGCTGTCAAAATTTGCAACCTTACCACTGAGAACTTCATCTGGTCCCGTGATGGTCACTTTCGGCGGAGCATCGCTAATCGTCATGCTTGCATGAGGAAAAGCACAAATTACTCGTAGCATCACAGACACTTACCAAAAAAGTCTCAGAGACGCTGCCAACACTGCTGGTTACATTGTTAGGAACAAAATATGTATTCGCTGCGGTACTATCGGCAATTGTCCCATGCTTTGATTGGGTCGAATCGAACCAACTATATGTATATGGTGCGTTCCACCTGTTGCCACGACTGAGAGCACGCCTTTCTCAAGATCAGTGATGCTTTGCGAAATGTTAACAGTAGCATATAGTGGGCTATTTGGCACAGATGGAGATTGATAGACCGAAATTGTTTGAGATGCATTGATTTCTCGGTTGTTATCATCGGTCACTGTACAGATCAGTTTTAAAGTTCCATCAACAGTCGCCTTTTGTTGTGAATGTAAGGTCTTTCTGAAGTGTTCCACTTTGTGTAAAATTACTTGAGAAACATAATCTGCTGGTTCCCTATTCCACAGGACAATCTTTGTAATATTGACTTCGCTGCCGATGTTACAAGTGGCTATAGAAGTAGTACCTGCCGGCACTGATGTCGGGGCAGTAATGGAGACGCTAGGCAGCACAGGTTGTACCGCAATGTTGACACTGTCGGTCAAAGTGTTGCCCTTCACATCAGTAACTGTGAGTTTGAACGTCAATTGTTCATTGTAAATATCTGCTGTGATCGGTGAGGTAAACGTAGGAGTAAGCGTATCATCACCTGTCAGTGTGACTGGTGTTCCCGCAGTCTGAGTCCATGTAATCGACGCTACACCATATGCACCGGTGCTAAGCCCATGCAACGATACGTTTGTATCTTCTTTCACAAGGAAATCACTTCCGGCATCGATGTGCAATGCATCAACAGCTCTGACGCTTACATTGGCATCCGTACTGTTTCCGATACTATCTGTAACAGTGACTTTAAAGGTATAGTCACCGCTAGCTGGCAGTGTCACCTCAGGATTTGCACTAGCATCGTCTGAGATGGTTGCAGCTGCACCGCCTGTCTGCGTCCATGTATAGTCATAAGGTGCATATCCCTCTGTTGCAGTAACGTGAAGATGATCTATAAGTGTACCAGACAATAATGGATCTGCGTTCGCTGTAAGTACGATCGGGTTATCTATGATCGTCAAAGGTATCTGCTTGGTCACAGTTGTATTCCCATCATCCACTTCCACCGAAAGTGTCACAGCAGTATCCTGTGCCACACCGCTTGTCTGAAGTGTAGGTGCTTGCACAGTATCATCGCTGATTGTTACAGATGTGTTAGTGTTAGGACTCAACGTCCACTGATACGTATAACTTCCTGTTCCTCCGATTACTGACAAAGAAGGTACTGCAGTGTATCCTTCTTTTACCTGTGCGATCGGGTTCAAAATAACATCTAGAGGGTTAGTACCAGTTTAGCCTAGGTACAGTTACTATATGTATAACATATTGTATCGTCGCAGAGGTACCTGTAACTCCATCGGTCACAGTATATGCAATGACAGCCGGGGTAGTCCCGTTATTATCAATAGTAACACTTGTAGTCGGGTCTGTAGGGGTTTGGATCGTCACACCTGGACCAGAAACCTGTGTCCATGTATGTGTTGGTATACTAACTGTAGGATCTACTGTGGGAGCTAGAGTCACTGATGCTCCCAGATGCGCGGTGATAGGACTGGGTGTCGCCACCTGTGGTACCGTTGTAGGCAGCACAGTGACAGTCACGCTATCTTCAGCCGCAAAAAAGTCTGTACTGACATTCAAATTAAAATGTAGTACCGTCTCCTGCTGTACATCTGGTGCGGTAAATGTCGGATTGAACGTATCATCATCGATCAGTGTCACAGAAATGTTGTCATCATCTGATTGTGTCCATTGTATCTTCTCAACCGTATGGCCATCATCTAGGTTTGAAGAACCGTGAAGTCTTACTTGATTTCCGGATGGAACTTTTTGTTTGTTTCCAGCACTGATAAGCAGTTGAGAGGAGAAGAGTTCCACTGAAACTGTTGTTTTTGTGGTATATCCATTTTCGGTGAGGGTTAATTCAAATATCAAAGTTGATGAAGTATTAGTATCCGGTGCCACGAACGTTGGATTGAGGGAATTTGGATCGTCAAGTGTGACAGTAACTCCCTCTAACTGCTCCCAGAGCACCGTTGCCTTGCTTCCACTAGGTAGAACGGATTGAAGCGTAACCGTGTCACCTGAAAAAACATACTCAGGAGCAGAGACAGTTAAAGCAGGTGTATTAAGACCACTGTCAGACTCTGCACCCGTAGAACCACAACCGCTCAAGGCTAAAAGTGTAGAGGTGGCGACCGCCAGTACTATTGTTTTAAAATTTTTATATTTCATTTTTATTCCTTTTTAAAATCTATAGGTGAGACCGAATGTCCAGGTATCAGCATCTATATCATCCAGTTTTGCTCTGTAGTCAAAGCCAGTATCATCATACAAAGAGACATAATCTACAAAGACGCTGTAATTGTCACTCATAGCATATGATGCACCAAGACCCCAATGGAATCCATCTTCATATGCATCTCCGCCAGCAAGATCGTCAAGCATTACGCCTCCATAACCAAGCAGTGCATAAAGACTGAAGTTCCCCATAGGGTACATAGGTTTTACGTAGATTCCCCAGCTTGAAAAGTCCCCATCGTAGTCACTACTTTGACCATTTGTATTACCTGGATCATAGTCTGTATCCAGACCGAATGTATAACGTCCTTCAAGTGCTATATAGTCATTGTATTGGTATCCTGCCTGAAGCATGAGTGTTGTAGCACTGAACTCTTCTGATGTATCATCATCGTTGACACTTGCGTCACCGATCCCGATACCCAGATAGAATGGACTTTGTTCTACAACCACAGGTGTTTCCACCACTGGTTCTACAGGTGCGATGTCTCCACCCGCAAAGGCCAATCCACTCAGTGCCAAAATTGACACAAGCGATAATGTTGTTTTTTTCATTTTATTTCCTTTCTTTTACTATATTATAAATTTACTGATAATTTATAAACTTAGGAGCCTCTTTTATAGTAACACCACTTACCGACTTAAGCCCAAGTACTTCTTTTGGTGTCAATAAACGAGGTTTGTCTTCATCAAAAAAGAGTTTAAATCCGCCTGCTACTTCATGTGCAATTCTATGTGTATAGATACCGTTGTAAATGTCCACTTTCAGTCTTGGAGAACCATGTCCGTCAAGATTGAATATCATATCGATATTGTCATAGGTTTTGAGGTCATTTTTATTTTGAACCATAGAGTGTCTGAACATATGTACAAGGAGTATTTTCTTTTCTTTAATGCCGTGCTTGTTCATGTAGTCAGTCATCGCTTTTTGTACCTGATTGATCTGTTTGCCTGTGACATGACCAATGACCTTACCTGGTCTAACATCAAGTCCATATACTTCAAATTCGGGGTCTATGGCTAAATGGACATTGTCGTATTTAAGATATTTCAGTAGAGGCTTGATGGCTTGAATAGGCGTCATTTTCCCCAGTTGCGTATCTATGAAAACCGCTAAACCATGTTTTTGAGCCGCATCGATATATTTCATCAATTTCTTCTCTGATATATTAATGACATAATCTTTATCACGTCCGGGATCACCTGCTGCCATACCGTAAATGACGTCAAATGCCGGGACGATATTTTGATTTCCGCTTGCTTTTTTATATTCATCCGTTTTAGCTTTAATGATCGGGATAAGTGCTTCAATACTGTGTTGACCCAGTACACCCATTGATTTTACTCCTGGACGACCGTAATAGGCGACTATCATTTCATTTTTGGTTGGCAGTTGCTCTGATTTGGCTACGTCCTTCAGCTGTGCTGATGCAGTGGTTGTAAGCCCAAGTGTAGCTATGAGCGCAGTGATAGTTAATCCTGTCAAGGTAGAGCGTATATTTAATGTTTTCATTTTTTTCCTTATTTGTATTTTTTAATGCTATTACTCACTAGGAGCACTCTTTATTTTACGGATCCCCCAGCGAAACTTATCAAGATAAAATCCTTTATCAAGACTGGATATCGTAACCCCATAGGCTTTTCCGGAACTGGAATGGATAAATTTCCCCTCTCCAAGATAGACGCCACTGTGATTAACATGGTTTCGATGTGCCGTGTCAAAAAAGAGTATGTCACCTTCTTTTAACTCTTTTCGAGTAAGTTTCTTGCCACTCTTTGACTGATCTAATGATGTACGTGGTATAGAAATGCCATTGGTTTTAAAGAGATAGTAGACAAATCCCGAACAGTCAAAATGATCGGGTCCGGCTTTTGCAGGCACATAGCTATTTCCAAGTTTACTTTTTGCAAGTTTGATCAGTGTGTCTGCTTTACTCTCTTTGGCTTCACCATCTATTACTTTGGTCTGATGAACTTCACCAGGTGTGAACTCTTTAGATATAAGAACAATTTTACTTGTGTGGTGATCCAGCATGATCTCACATTTTTCATCATGGCTTATGGTCAATGTAAATTGAGTGCTATCATTCTTTACTTTATCTATATGCATTTTACACTCATTTGGTACTATGGATGTTTGTGCATAAAGTATGCTTCCTGCTGCCAGGTATAAAGGAAATACAATCTTTTTCATCATCTAGAAACTAAACCCAAATCCAAAGTTAAATCCATCCAGGTTATCTCCTCTGACCATATTAATGTCAAACGACACGTCTGATACATATTCGTTGAGCGTTGCCGTACCTAGATGGAAAGTGGTACCCAATACATAAAAGTTATCTGTATCTAAAGCAGTCTTCATATCTCCGTTAAGTATCACATCTGAGGCATAGAACTCAAGCTTAAGCGGTAATCCTTTAATCGTAGTTACCGGTGGGGTGATCACACCTATTTTCAACTTGCTTATCGTCGAAGTGGTATCATCGATCGTTGCAGAAGGATCGTCTATTTCTGTATCGAAGTATCGGATGTCTGCACTGACATAAGGTTTATACTCATTGATCGTTGGATGGTAGCCTATAGAAGTAAAGAGCTCATAAGTGTTAAAATCATTGTCACTGTTAAAGACATAGTCAAGTGCTCTATCGATCGGGTCAGATGAATTTAAAGGCTGTGGTGTCTTATAGTCACTGTTTACTTTGGAATAGATATAAGCCCCTCCTATCATCATATCTGTATCTTTTAAGATATTCATCCGTACACCACCACCCAATTTCAATGCATACGTTTTGATGTCTATCTCATCCAAACTACCTCTAATATCAATATTTGTTTCTTCATATTTACTATAACCGATACTTCCATTGACATAAAAGTTATAAAAATCCGAATCACTTTCAAAGTGGTGTGTCATAGGGAAGAAGAATGTATCAAGTGTTGAATCCTCATCACCAAGTTCATATGAACCTGAACTGATAATATTTTCTGAGGTAAAGAAGAGTATGGTATTGGCTGATTTAATGTATACATTTTCTAACTCGCTTTGAAAATCTGCATGTGCTTGAGAAAGCATAAGTGTTGACAATAAAGGGAGTAAAGTTGATTTTTTCATATAGTTTCCTTTCGTGATGTTCTATAAAGTGCAGCACCCAATAGAAAGACAATAACAAGTGAAAAGGCAAGATGCATATCTGTATCAAATCCACAGGATCGGTCACTTATTGTGCCATTGACAGGCAGCATATATTGATCCCCACAAATTATTTTTCCCATCATATCTGAAACAGCATGTGTCATTCTGTCTATCAGCCACATAAGGAATGATGCTACCATAGTCAATATGCCAAATAGTTTTTTATTAATGTGATCTGTCATAAGCTTTGATATCTCTTTTAAATGCTTCAAGTTCTTCGTTTAAAAAATGTCCGTATGCACCTCTCATAACCACCACTTTCGTACCGACTTCCACCCATTTGAACATCGCTTCAACATCTTTTCTTCCCACATGGATACATCCGTGTGAAAGCGCTCTTGTGTTCCCCAAATGTAAGGCCACGCCATCATGCGTAAATAACATTTCAAAATCCATATTATTCTTACCACTAGGAGAAGGATGTGTTGCAGACATGTGGTATCGTCTTTTCAGAAGCACATGAAAGATCCCAGAAGGGGTCTCATGTCCGCCATAAGCGCCAGAAGAGATCTCATCCACCCACCAGATAGTACCATCCTCATCTACGGCATAGGATTTCCCTTCGCTTCCGGGTTCACTTACGGAGACTACAATGATCTTTTGACCTTTTAGGTCTACAATTTTCGTTTGACCACTTTTTTTATCGGTAACTTCAAACTTTGTAATGCTTAGCGGCTTAACATCTACAGGTTGTTCTCTGAACTTTGATATAAGAACTTGTCTTTTTTCTTCTGCTGAAGCAGCACTTGTCATCAAACAAGCTGACAGCAACACTAAAAACAGATTTTTCATCAATACGCCTTTATCTCTGTACAACTTCATCACCTTCTCCTTTACATTGTAGTCTGCCATCTTCCCATCCTACACGGTAGCTTGTGCTATTGTTAAAGAGGTAATGGTCTTTAGTGTAGTCACCATCTGCCGTTTTACAGGCATCCTGTACACCTTTTTTAAAACTTGCATCTCTGTCAGGACCAAAGTTTATATCTCGATATACATAGTCATTTGAATGTGTGATCTTTGAAGAGCCGCAGGCTGTCAATAGCAGCCCTGTAAGTAGTAATGAAGTTATTATTTTTGTATATTGCATTGAATCCTCCGTGAAGTATATATAATCCTCTTCTTTGGTAACCAACATATCTGATTATCAAAGAAAAAGACATATAGTCACAAATAATTATTTGTGACTACTGTCATGTGCAGCTAACTCATCATCTTCTTCTAAAGTGATAATATCCGTCGTATATATGTCCTCTTCTGTCAAAATTACAACTGTATGTCAAGTCTCGTTCATGACCATTTTTAAAGATAACATATCCTCTTCCTTTAAGTTTTCGGTTATGCAGGTGAGCCTCATCAATTTTAATTTTACTCACAGGTCTTCGATCACGACTGATCTGATGGCGAATATTTTGTTTACATTGACGTTTCAAATAATGCATATCACTAAAAGGACTTGCACCGCTATCATGACCCTTATGTTTATCATTATGCTTATTGGCAGCAGCAGCCACTACTGCAAGTGCCAGTATACCTACACCTATAGCAGCAGCTGAATTCTTATTTGAACTCGACCCTTCACTTACATGGTAATTTACTAGTTCTTTATGACGAATGCTACAAGAAAAATGATGTGTGTTTTTATCTCTCTGTGAACGTACATTTCCTGTTACCGAATAAGAGTGATGTCCCTGGTCTGTGACATGAATATTTGAAGTACCGTGATATTTACCAGAACCATACTCTGTCACCTTATTGATACATGCATGCTTTGCATTATCTTTATTGTAGGCATATGCTGAAGTAGTCAGCAGAAGAGATGCAAGCAAGAGTGTTGTTTTTTTTAAATGTGTAAATTTCATACGATTCTCCTTTTAAATATATATAACATTATATTAATATGTAAAGAACATTCATACAGCATATTTGTCAGTTAATTAAATTAATACTATTTAACTTAATAATGAATTAAATTCATGAATAATATTATCTTTTCTTTTTCTTAAGTATTATAATTTTATTCATAAACTAAACTATGAATAGTTTTCAAAAAACGATTTGTAGCTGCCAAGAAATATACTGGACCGATAACAATCGGTCCAGATTCAATGTGTAAAGCAAGCTTAAAAAACTATGCTTTAAATTTTAAAACTGATAGTTAATACCGAATTCAATGTGTCAAATTCATGATCATAAGAACTATCATCAACACCTAAAGCATTTGTAATTGCATTATCTGTCAAAGTGTCATCTGTAAATGCTACATAATCAACAAATACTGACCAGTTGTCACTGAATGAGTAAGCTGCACCAACACCCCAAGAAATACCGTCTACGTCATCACCAAATGCACTAGTGTCATTCAATGCTGCCGAACCATATCCCAAAAGACCATATATATCAAATGCATCTGTTACCGGATACATAGGTTTTACATAGATTCCCCATGCATCTGAGTCAGTATCAAGTGGATCATACTGATTACCATCATGGAATATGTTGCTGAATCGTGAATTAATTCCGATCCAATATCTTCCTTCGACTGCGATATAGTCATTGAATTTATATCCTAGATCCAACATCACTGCACCCATATCAAGTGAAAGATCAAATCTATCTACCAAATTCTGATTGCATCATATGTTGAAGTTGTAATATCTGACCCCATTAAACTGTATGCAATACCTGCATAAAAACCACCTGTTGATACTTCTTCTACCATTGGTGTTTCCACAACTGGCTCTACTGGAGCGATATCTCCTCCTGCTACTGCAAATGTACTTACTGCTAATGCAGCTACTATTGATGATGTAATTTTTTTCATATAAATCCTTTTTTTGTTTGATTACAATTGTGTAATATTACTTTTTTCTTAATAAAATACTTTTCACTTCACTCTAATAAACATCTAAATAAAGCGTGCTTTTTTTAAGATATCCTCACTGAATTAAGCGCTTAATTCAACGTCTGCCTTACAAAATAAAAGCCGGGCTTAATACCTGACTTTTATACGGTTTACTCAGCAACTACAAGTGCGAAGTCACCCCACTTGAAGATTCCACCATTTGGAAGGTCTGTAAAATGTGTTGGTTCAGTTCCATACCACTCTGAGCTACCTCTTTTTCCTGCAAACTTAAATGGCTCAGCAGAACCCATTTTAATTGTAAAAACAGTATTGTATTTAGTCTCTTCTTGTGTTACACGACATTTACCACTATAAAGCGTTTTCCCTGCAGCGACGTTCGTGAGCTTACATGTGGCAATTTCACTTACTGCTGCCATTGCTGAAGTTGTAACCATAAAAGCTGCTATAGCACCTACTAAGAATTTTGAATTGAACATTTTGATCTCCTGTATATAATTAATTTTTGGATAGCTATAGAAATTCTATTTTCAACTATCTTCATCGGATAATAAGACTTCTTTCGTTTTATTATCCTGTGAAGACAGCGTCGGTCTATACTCCTGCCTTTAATTACTGAAAATATATCGCACAAATCTAAAGATAATTACGTTAAAATCTAAAGAATCTAAACATAGGAAGATAAATAATTTGGAAAAAACAAAAATACTGATTGTTGAGGATGATGAAATCGCATCATTTTTAATGAAAGATTATTTAGAAAATCGCGGATTTAATGTAGATGCACTATTTACTGTGGCAGATGGTTTATCCTTTCTTCATGTAAAAAAATACGATGTGCTTTTACTTGACCTGAATTTACCCGATTTTGATGGATTTGACCTGCTCAGCACTATCAAAAAAAGTATTGCTATTCCTACGATAATTATCAGTGCATATAGCGATACCCAAACCAAAGTAAAAGCTTTTAAATACGGGGCCAATGACTATTTGGTTAAACCAATCGACTTTGAAGAGCTTGAAGCAAGGATCTGGGCACTTTTAAGCAGATATGACAATATCAGCATCAACCCTAAAGAGAATAAGAAAGTTTTCAAAATAGAGGATTACACTGTTTTCTTTAATGAAAATCCTTTGGACCTGACTGCATTGGAATATGAGATCCTAGCCTACTTTATTAATAGAAAAAACTGTATAGTGTCAAGAGATGAACTTACAAATGGACTCTCATCTTTATCGTCTCATAGACTTTTAGATAATCACATCAAGAACATCAGAAAAAAGATCGAAATCGACAGCAGTAATCCGCAATACTTAAAAACGGTGTATGGTTCAGGTTATAAACTGATATTTTAATGGATATTGCTTGCATGAGGGGGAAGTTAAATTTGAAAGATACTTTTTTATCCAAATTTATTTTTATCAATACTTTTTTTCTTCTGTTCACATCGAGTATTATGTCAGATGAGACACAACCTCTCTCCCTAGAAGAACTTATGAACATGACGATAAGCACAGCCAATAAGGCTCCGGTTGCCATCAAGGATATTCCTGCAAGTGTCACCATTGTCACCCGTGAAGAGATAGAAAGATACGGATACATTACCTTTGCAGACATTATCAAAGATATTCCCGGAATGTATCTGCTTGATAATACCGAAAGACTTTTACTCGGAACGCGCGGTGTCACGGGAGGAGGTATAGAATTCCTTGTAAATGGTATTCCCCAGCATCCTTCCTTACAAAAAGTACTTACAGCAACAGATATCAACAAGTTCAATATACCCGTTGAATCGATAGATCGTATCGAAGTGATACGAGGACCAATGAGCATTATGTATGGTAACAATGCTTTTCAGGGTGTTATTAATATCATTACCAATAATGCGAGTTCACAAGGCTCTATGGCAAGTGTTTCATTAGGCACAGAAGGAATTTCCCGACAGTTTGCACGTTATGCCATGGAAGAGGATGAATACCGTATAGTAGTCAATGCCGGTCGTTATACTACCAACGGACTTTCAGGGAATTATGCAGATATGTTGAGTATTGAGCAGCTTAGCCGGTTATACCCTACATCCGACACAAAAATAGACGGCAGAGTCCCCAAAGAGGAAAAAAGTCTTGATCTATCAGCATCATATGGTGACCTGGAATTGAATGTCAGACATAATATCATGCATTACGGTGTATATGCAACCATTCCGGGCATTGATGATGCCAATTATCTTGATCTTGAAACGACACAGGCTTCGCTTACATACTCAACCCAACTTGATCCAAATTGGAACTTGAAAGTATTGGGTATCTATTCACAGGAAAAATATGATTTTCCTGAATTCAATATAGTTTCACCCGATTTTTCAGCAAACCAATATCAAACATCCAAACGCCAAGAATTTGAGACCACTCTGGCGTACGCAAGCAATAACTTAAAAACTATTTTTGGCTACCGTTATCGCTATATCAATGATGTAAAAAATGATGTAAATTTCTTTCTGTCTGACGTGATGATACAAGGTCGCCTTGATACATTGATGCCATACAAGACGCATGAACTGTTTACCCAAATTAATTATAGGTTCAACGCTAACTTGGCAGTGGAAGCTGGAGTTCGTTATAGTAAAATACCTGACGCATTTGAAATTGACCACTATGACAAGGTTGACGATATTTTGAACTCTACCTCAGTAGCCACTGACTCGAGTGACAAGTTTTCAGGACGTTTAGCACTCATGTATCAAATAAATGAACATCACAGTTTACATACTATTGTGGGAAATGCGGTTCAATACAGGGACAAAATAACAGTGATCGCTCCTGAAAAGATCAAATCATTTGAACTGAAACATATCGTTAATTATCCTGATATTCAGTTGCAAAGCAGTCTTTTTTATAACACTATTGACGACATAGCACAACGTGAAATTATATTGAATGACGATGGGTCAACCTATAGCCGTTTAATCAACAATAGTAAATGGAAAACAGTCGGGATAGAGTTGATAGGTAGTTTAGAGTTTAACAAACATTGGCGAGGAAGTGGTAGTCTAGTGTATCAAAACTCACAAGATACACAATATGATATTCCTGTAGGTTATTCTCCGGACCTTATTTTCAAGATCAAAACCGATTATTTGGATGGTCCTATGCGTTACAGTCTCAACCTAAACTATATTGATGAAATGGAAGCAGGATATACGATAAACGGTATTTCTACTGTAGAACGTATCGGTAATAAGGTAGATGATTATCTTTTGATCGGAGCAAATATACGCTATGTACCTGATCCAAACTTCTATGTTAATCTAAAAGCAGATAATTTGTTTGATGAAACCTATCACTATCCAGCCAATGAAGTCGCTACTATGGAAAATGGATTGATCGGTATGGGAAGAGTGATTATGCTGACTGTAGGATATAAATTTTGAAATACCTGTTATTGATACTCTTTCTTTATTTGTCTCCGCTTTACAGTGCCAATGTTATTTCTAAAGAAAAAGCTGTTGCCAATTATCTTTATAATTTTATAAAATATACCTATTGGCCCCAGACAAATAACCAAACGTTTGATATCCATTTGATCAGCAACAACTTAGAATTAGAAAAAGAGCTTGACTCTCTTTACAGAAAAAGCTTTAAAAATAATAAAAAAATAAAGATCACCAGAAGTAAATATATACCAAACGGTGCTGAAGTTGTTTTTGTGGATTCTCAGATGCTCCATATGGTCAGAAAACTTTATACTAAAGTTGAGGAAAAACCGGTATTGATCGTTACAGAAGGCTATCAAAATTTAAAGCTTGTTATGATAAATCTGACTCACACAAATGAAGCTAAACTCAAGTTTCAGATCAATAAGGCCAATATACTCAACCAGGGGCTAAGAACCGATCCAAGACTCACACTTCTGGGGGGAACTGAAATAGATGTAGCAAAACTCTATAAACAAACCAAAGACACCTTGCAGGAAAAGAAGAAAGCTTTGGAGAAGATCAATAAAGCATTTGAAAAACGTGAGGAAGAACTGCTTGATACAAAAAAGAACCTGGATGAACAAAATAAAAAACTAATACTTACCCAGGATCGACTCTCTAAACTACAAAAATCACTGAAAGAGATCCAAAAAGAAAGAGAGATGGAGATCGCAAAAATCAGAGTAGAAAAAACAGCATTACAAAAAGAGATGAATGAAAAAGAGAGGGGTATCGAAAAAATCAAAGAAGAAAAAATAGTTTTGTTAAAAGAGATGGATGAAAAAGAAACCATACTCGATCAACTCTCAAAGCAAATTAAAAAAGAGCAGAAAGAACTAGAACTTCTTGAACAGAATGTTTTGCAAAAAGAAGGAACCATCAAAGAACAGAAAACATACATTCTCATATTGTCTTTGTTTGCTGTTATTTTCTTATCTCTTACAGGTGTCATTATCTATCTTTTAAGCCGTACAAAAAAAACAAATATTAAATTAAAAAATACACAAGAACAACTTCAACAACTCAATAACACTTTAGCAGATAAAGTACAAAATGAAATAGAAAAAAATAAACAACATCAATTATTTATGCTCCAACAAAGAAGACTTGTACAGATGGGTGAAATGATCTCTATGATAGCACATCAGTGGAGACAACCTTTAAATATCATCGCCATGTTAAACCAAACTATTGTTTCAAAGTATAATCAAAAGATACTGGATGATAAAGCCATAGACTACTTCAAGAAAAGTTCAAATGTACAGATTAAGCAAATGTCTCAAACGATAGATGACTTTAGAAATTTCTTTAAGCCTGAAAAAGAAAAAGTAGAATTTTATATCAATGAAGTGATCACTGGTACTATCAATATGATCAAGCCCATTTTAAGCAATGATAAAATAGATATCAGGCTCGACATAAATGATGAAATAAAAATTATTGGATATCCCAATGAATTGGGACAAGCAGTTTTAAACATGATAAATAATGCAAAAGATGCCTTACTTGAAAAAAATATAAAAGAAAAAACTATTTCAATATCATTAGCGCGTATCAATGATCGTCCAACTCTCACTATCTCAGATAATGCAGGAGGCATACCTGAAAACATTATGGATAAGATATTCAATCCATATTTCAGTACAAAAGAAAAAAATGGTACCGGGTTGGGGCTTTATATGACAAAAATGATCATAGAAGAACATATGAATGCAAGACTGGATGTAACCAATAATTCACAGGGGGCTGTTTTTAGAGTGATATTTGAAGACTAAATTAGTCGCTTAGGATGCATATATTCAGTTTTAGAGATTTTTATTCTAATTGACTGCCATATCACTAAGAAGCGTTACCATACCCGATGCACTGCCTATATGTTCCTTAAGTGTCATCTTAACTTGCGGATGTAATGCCTGTGTCTTTTGAACCACTTCGGGTATATCTCGTGTGACATGGTTACCAGAAGCCAAGAAATAAGGCAGGATGACGATCTCACTGGCACCTTGCTCTACACACGAAAGTATACTCTCTTCCAATGAAGGAGTGGCAAACTCTAAAAATGCAGTCAATACATATGCATAGTGTTTGCCTAGCAAGGACGCTACTTTCTCTCCCAGTACCATAACCTCTTCGTTCGATGAGGCTTTACGGCTCCCATGTGCTACAACGATCAGTGCTCTACTCATCATTCACCTTTCTATTCTTACTCTGGTCCGGATAGATGAGTACACTTGTGTCAAATCCTGCTGCTTTTGCTTTGGCTAGAAGTTCGTCAAGAACTTTTTGATCAAGTGTCGGCGTGCGGGCAAGTATCCAGAAGTAACTCAGGTCAGGTCCACTTATCATGGTATACGTCTCATAGTCAGTATCCATCACAATGTATGAGCCATAAAATGGTCCAAAGAACGATACTTTTAAGAACCCTTCATTAGAATTGCCTACAAAATAGGCTTTTCCCTCTGCCTCGTTCCACTCTTTCTCTTTAGTTTTATATCCTTTGTTGAGCACTTTTACACCGCCATCTTCTCTCATACTGTAAGTAGCAGTGATAGCCTCCATACCTTTTTCAAATCTATGTTCAAGTCTTGCGATCTCATACCATGTTCCCAAATATTCTGAGAGTTTAAAATTCTCTACAGGCGTGACCTTTTCTGGTTTTTCGTACGTTTTACATCCTGTTATCAACAGAGTAAGTACCAATGCAATGGGTAGTAGTAATTTTTTCATGTTTATCCTTTTCTAAATATTAATCGTATTAGCCCTGCTCCAAAAAGAAGCAGTGAAAATGACTCCAAGGTATGGTCATATATCACTAAGAAAATAGCCGAAAGTATCAAGACGATCCCTGTGATAACAGGCGAAAGCGATTCTTTGATCCTTTTTTCCAGTGTATCTAACTGCGGTTTAGAGAGTTCTACGGAAAGATTCTCTTCACTGATCTTGTATAGTGTATTTCTAAATGCCCTGACATCCATAGGGAAGTTTTGAAACTCATCTATAAGCGTCTCCACAATACTCTCTTTTGCACCCAATGCCCGGGGGATGTTTTTTTGCAAGATCGGCAAGATATCTTTGATCCCGTTAAAGTTTTCAATATAACTTGTACCCAATCCTTCTATAATAGCACTTACCCTGAGTATGTAGATCGCTTCTTGAGGTAGCTTAAATGGCAGATTTCTCGTTTGCTCCAACACTTCAAAAGCCAACTCTTGCATGCTTGAACTGTCCAAGGCATCATTATTGAAGATATCAAACATACGCTGTGTGAACTCTGCAAGTTCAGACGTAGGTGCATCATATGCAACAGTACCTAAACGTTTACTCGCACTGACATATCTCTCATAGTCTTGTTCATTGGCTGCTTTGATAAGCTCGATAATTGCAACCCGGGTATCGTTAGGAACACGCTTGACCATACCAAAATCAAGAAGGACCAATGTGCCTTCCTTGGTCACAAGTAGATTCCCCGGATGAGGGTCTGCATGAAAAAACCCTCGTACAAGCATCTGTTCAGTATAAAACTTTACAAGTGTTTCTATGATAGGGATGATGTCAATATCATGTTTTTGCAATGACGCTTTGTCATCAAAACGAAACCCTTCTTCAAAACTCATCACAAGCGCGTCATCACTGCTAAGAGTTTCATAGGGTACAGGAAAAGAGACATTCATATCTGCATACGTCTCAGAAAACTTTATAAGATTTGCCCTTTCCTGATTGAGACTCACCTCTTTAAGGATCATAGAAGAAAATTCGTTGACCACTGCTTCTATAGAGTGTTTGGTATAGTGGGAAAAAAGCGGTCTAAAAAGTGAATTAAAAAACGAAAGAATACGAATGTCTGCGCTGACCTGCTTTTCTATTCCTTCTCGTCTAAGCTTCACTGCCACCTTAGTATCTTTATCCAGCCATGCTTCATGTACCTGACCAATGGAGGCAGAGGCGATCGGTTCTTTCTCAAAAGAGTAGAAAGGATCTGTCTTAAATGCACGGTTGAATACTCCCTGCATGGTTTGTCTGTCCATAGCCGGAAGTTCATCATGCAGCATTTTGAGTTTATCGAGATATTCTTTTGGAAAGAAGTCGTTACGAGTTGCAAGGACTTGTGCCAGCTTAATAAAACTGGCTCCCAATAGTGTAATTCTGCTAAGTAATTTTTCTGGACCTAATGGCGAGAGAAACAAAAATCTCTCACGTTTTCTCACAAGTAAATATACTGTGAGCAGCACAGTAAATACACGCCATATTCTGTAGGGTGAATAGAGTTGAAGTTTACTCACTATTTTTCTTTTAGTGCCTCAATATCCGATTTCGTCGCCAAGCCCATTTCATCTATGACCTCTTTAAGTGCATCTTTGATGTGTGTTTTAAGTTTCTCTTCTTCCTCTTCACCGCGGGTCTTAAGCTTTTCTATGAAAGTATCAGCATCTTCTTTGCTCAATTTACCTCTCTCTTGAAGTTTTTCAACCTCTTCTTCTACACGTTCTTTAAGAAGCAGTGCTCCGCCTAAACCGGTATATAAGATCTCTTTTATCATAAGTGACTCCTTTTTCTTTATTTTACTCTTTCTTTTGCTGTATTCATAGTTTTATTTTGTCTGTTCATCGTTTTGCGCTTTTTTCAGTATCGATCTTATCATATTACCAAAAACGAGATAGTGTATGGGAGTAAGAATATACCAGTAAAGTCTTCCCAACAAACCACGCGGGTAAAAATAAGCTGTTTGTATCAGTTCGTCTCCTTTGATCTTAAACTCCAACCAAGCCTTACCCGGTACTTTCATCTGTGCATGAAGAAGCAGTCTTTCATTGACCGTCAGGTCTTCAACTCGCCAAAAGTCAACGCTCTCACCTACTCTCAGCCGATAGGTATCTCTTCTACCTCTGTTCAGTCCTGCACCGCCAAGCATTTTGTCCAACCAACCTCGTATCTCCCACAGCCAGTCATATCCGAACCAACCCTCTTTACCCCCTATAGAACAAAAGGTGCGATAAACTCTCTCTTTTGGAATATCACCCAGTTTAAGAGTTTGTCGATCCATCAAAACTGCAGATGAGGGATCACCTTTAAATTGTTGCTCCCATTTGTCAAGCCCACCACCTGCATCACTCCATCTACTGAAGACTTGATTCTCTTCCATCTCTTTGATCGCTTTTTTGACCGCTTCTTGAAACCCCATAGGATGGATATGAGGAAAAAATCGCTTGGCATTATCATTTTGTATCACAACTTCAGACGATAACCCCTCTATGAGTGATCTCGCGACTGTAAATGGCACAGGAGTAAAGAGATTCAGCCAATAGGAGGAGAGGTTGATGGTCAGTACAGGGAGAGGAATGATCCAACGGCGAAGGCCAAGCGCATTGGCACACTCCAGCATCATCTCCTTATAGGTCATCTGCTCACTTCCGATATCCACCATAAGGTTGCCATCGATCTTCAAATCTTTTGAAGCATCCAAATATGAGATCACATCATCCACACCGATGGGCTGTGCCAAAGTTTTAACCCATTTGGGAGTCACCATCACCGGAAGCTTTTCTGTAAGATGCCTGATGATCTCAAAGCTTGAACTTCCTGAGCCTATGATAACCCCGGCACGGATCCATACTGTCTCTATCTTATCAGGTCTGCTAGAGAGTATCTCTCCTGTTTCTATACGGCTTAAGAGGTGTTCACTTGCCTCTTCTTTTATACCAAGTCCACCTAGGTAAACAATGCGTTTAACGCCCTGTTTGATGGCTGCATCTAGAAAATTCTGCGCACTTTTTTTATCAAGCTCTCTATAGTTACTTTCTTGTAAAGAGTGTATGAGATAGTAGGCAACATCGATACCTTCAAGTGCAGATTCTAAAGACTCGCTGTCAAATGTATTACCCTGCGCTATCTCAACATCCAGATCTGAATCAAGACTTTTTGGATTACGAACCAGCAGACGCAGTGTAATATCCTGCTTTAATAATGTCTGTTTAAGACGTCTGCCAATGTATCCATTGGCTCCTGTAAGCAGTACCCGCATGCTCTCTCCTTTCTTTTCTGAATGTGTAGTGTGATTTATATGCTACTAGTATATAACCATTGGATTGGAACTCATAGTCTTTTTATGTCGATTGATAAATGCAAAACGATGAATCGACAACTATGTACTACGAATATACTCTCATTTGCACTATACTAAAATAAAAATAGGCTGATTTATGAAAACGAAGAAAAATATAGACAATACCTATATCATCGGTGATGTGCACGGATGTTTTTACACCTTGCAAAACCTCATTGGAAAGCTGCCCGAAGATGCTGAGCTTATCTTCGTAGGTGATCTATGTGACAAGGGTAATTTCTCCAAAGAAGTGATAGCGTTTGTCATCTCCGGTGGATATGCCTGTGTGAAGGGAAATCACGAGCATCTTATGGAAAAATACCTGTATGATGCGGTACATCATGATATTCACAGTCCGTGGAGCAGTGACTACCGCTATGGTGGCATAGCCACCTATGAAAGTTATCTACATGACCATGAGATCATGCAGAGACATCTCGAATGGATTGCCGACCTACCCATGTATATAGAACTAAATGAATACTTCATCACACACGGATTTGCATTGCCATTTTATGAGCACAGAAACGATGACTCATTTTATAATGACTTCCTGCTTCACAGATATGAAGTGGGGATGGATGTACCAGACAGTGAGGTGATCAATATCTTTGGACACTGTGTCTTCGACGAGGTAGTAAATGCAGAAAACTTTTACGGCATAGATACAGGATGCTCCTATGGCAAAAAACTTACCGCTTTAAAGCTAGGATCCATGGATACGATACAAGAACCCATGGACAGTCGTGACTCAAACTATGAGATCACAGAGCTGGAGCTACGTCATATCGAAGATGCGATCGAAGAAAACATCCACATCTCAAAACTTGTCCACCACATAGATACAAAATTTACCAACTTCGACCTCGTCTCTACTGAGGTAGCATCTTACATCGTATCAACCTATGGAGATGATGGTGTGCACACCATCCATCAAATGCTGGAAAAAAAACAGCTTTTTATGAAGCAGGCAAAGAGAGTGCTGCAGGATGTCTAGGATATAGGAAATATAATTTGTTCATAGACCAGCAGCAGTGCCTTAGTCTATGAACTTCATGTCCATGATTGAAGTAAGATATTTGCTTCTATTATGCACCATCCTCTTTATGCTGCAGACGAATATCAATAGGTTTACTCGTATCAAAATGTATATCACGTTGAGGAAATGCAATAGAGATACCTGCTTCATTGAACTTCTCATTAATAGACTTATGTAACTCTGTAATAGTCTCAATACGCTTTTCTAACGAAGGAAGATAGGCTCTTAAATTAAGCTGGAGGGCATTATCACCAAAGCTTTCAAAGGTTACAAATGATTCAGGAGATTTAAGTATACCATTGTGTGCATCTGCAATCTCTTTTAAAAGTTTCATCGCTTTTGGTACATCACTTCCATAAGCAATACCGACAGGTATCACAATTCTTACAGTCTGGTCACTCAATGTCCAATTGAGCAATTGCGTAGTGATAAATTCTTTGTTTGGCACTAGCAGTTCCTGCCTATCCCAAGTAGTGATGGTCGTTGCACGAATCTGTATACGGGTCACTGTACCTGTCGTGGTACCTACAGTGACTGTATCACCTACTCTGATAGGTCTTTCAAATAAAATGATCAAACCGCTGATAAAATTCGCTACGATCTCTTGTAAACCAAATCCGATACCTACACTAAGTGCAGCGGCAAGCCATTGAAGTTGAGACCAACTTGCGCCAATAATATTGAAAAATGATAACGTTCCTATAGCAATAATGACGTAACGCAATAGGGTCGTTGCTGTATAGCGTCCACCTACAGTAGAATCTTTACTCTGTAATAGTATGAATTCCAATAAAGCAGGTAAACCGCGTGATGCAATGATAGAAATGATGATCACAATAGTAGCAAGAATCAAATCTCCCAATGTTACAGGTATCATCTTATCGACACCATCAACGATGCCTACACTACTCCAAACTGATATCTCATTCAAAAAGCTGAATGCAGGTAAAATCGGTGACCAAATGAACCATAGTGCTACTACTCCTGCAGAAAAAAGCATAGTATCCAGTAACTTCCTACTTTTTATACCTAGGTCAACAAGATCAACTTCTGATTCATCATGCTCTGAAAAGGATTCATCTTGACCGATACTCTTTTCCCCACTATTTTCCATCGCTTCTTTTGCCATTCTAGCTTCTTCACGCCGTGTTAAAATTGCCTGGACCTCAAGTCTGCGATTTACCAAAAGAATCCAACGTGCCAGTATCCCGCGCATGAGTACCAGTGCATAAATGATCCATATGGTGATAAACATATTATGTGCTAACGTACCAGCAGTATTGATATATCCAAGAAGTACCAATAGAATTGTAACTATGATCAATCCAGCAAATAGCTTTTCCCAAATAAATCGATAACGTACGATGAAATTATCAGCATTATCTTCATAATATTTCGCAAGTATGCCGCCATCTGGTGTGAATGTACGCAAAAGGAAATATCCTATTGATCCTATGATAAACAATATCCCTAGAAGTGTGAGTACGCCACCTACCCCAACACTTTCCAAAGAGACACTATACATAACAATAAACAAAGGGGGCAAGAGCAATACCATCAACCATTTTAATTCAAGGTGTAATTTTGAGGCAACCGCTTCAGGCCAACGAAAGTGCTTCACGATGATTCCATTAGGCATTGCCAGGTCAACAAAGAAAAGGAGATATAAGAAGTCAATAGACATACGTATGATCGCAACTGATACTGCATTTGAAAACTCAGTAGGTTCAGGAACTATTGAAAGCTGCCAACCGGTCATCATCACCAAAAGGGGTAAAGGGAGTGAGGCCAAAGCAGTCCAAAAAAATGCTTCAACAGTATAACCGATATGGTCGGTACGAACACTTCTTATTTTTTCGTTTGTTGCTATTGCTCTTTGTAAAAAAGATCTTCTCATAAAAATGAGCACTACAAGTACAAACAATAAAAAACTTGCTGTCAATGTGGATTTAAACTGTGCTATCAAAAGATGACCAACATGTATCCAATTGGATGGGGATAAGAGTCGTTCTAATTCTTCTGGCAAACTTTTCAATAGAGAAAAACTTACTGGCTTGGTACTGCGGATCCACAGAAGATTTTCAGCTAGGAATTGATTGTATGACTTGATCACATCTAAGAGTTTTCGGAAAGACATGTCAAGTTCTTCTAAGGCTTGTAAGTAAGAAGATTTTAGTTCGATCACCTGATTTAAAAGCAACTTACGACTCTTTGCAAGTTCTATAAGTTCTGTACGAATCGGTTCAACCTCATTTTGAGGTATGCCCTGGGTAAAATCTGTCAGGTATGCATCAATGTCACGGAGTTGTTTATACTCTTCTGTATAATTTATCTGTTCTAGTCTAGAGTCAGCAATACTTTTTTTTAATCGGCTGATCTCGCTTTGAATAACAGAGACTTTAGGTAGAGTGTTCTGCTGCTTCATCAAAATCTCACCAAGCTCTTGATTCATTCCGGCAAATTGAAGTTTTTGTTTACTGCTGCTTAGGTTATCTCCAATACGTTTAGTACTTTCGCGATTATGACCTTCCTTATCTGAGATATTCTCAAGATCCTTTGTATATAGGTTCAGTTTCTCGCCAAGAGCAACATTTTGTTCTGCAAGTTTTCGAACTAAAGGATGTTTATCTTTGGATTTTTCTTTTGTAGTCGCAACTTGCTGCTGTACACGTTTTGCTTCTGCAAGTCGGCGTTTATTGATCAGATCATCTATGAGTCCTACGCGTGTCGAGATATTTTTCACTTTACTCTCTGTAAGATCCCTTTGTAGCTTAAGTATCTTCATTCTCTCCTGATGACTTAACAGTTCCTGATCCAGCATCTTGATTTCAGAATTACGTGCCATTATCCGTGTTTCTTCCACCCATGCTTCAGCCTGCATCATCCAATTCATATTCTCTTCCAGGGATGATGTTTTGGTGATCGTAGTCGCGGCATCCACTTGTCTTTTTAACTCGATCAATCTTTCTTTGACAATATTGGGTCTAGCGTTTTGTACGACAATCTGATTGTTGATAGCAGATAACTTGGCTTCAACAGATGACAGGTCAGCCTTTTCCTTATCCTGTGTTTCTACAAGCTGTAACAGTGTCATCATCTCTAAGGAATTCAACATCTCTTGAGGTGAAATGTTTTCTCTTTCACTGATAGTACTACGTAAATTCTCGATTTCTGTAGATGCTGTTTCTCTTGTTTGTTTAAAAGAGTCTCTATCTGCATCATATGATTTTGCTTTCTTTATATTTGCCAATGACACAGTATAGAGCTCTACAAGTTTTTTCTTCTCTTCCTCTGTAAGGTCTCTTGTCTCAACTTTCTCGATCTGACTTTTCAGAAGATCCGAGTTTACCCCGGAAATGGTTTGAGTATTTTTTTCTTCAGATCCCACTGAGTATAGTGTGCTAAGTAAAACCATCACTAAAGTCACCCATACGAGTTGTAAAAAATTCTGCATCATACCCTTCTTCATATCTATTCCTTTGTTATACCATTTTTATATCTCTTTAGTAATAATCTATCCAAATTGAGAAAGCGTTGGAAATACAAAAACCTCTTTATTCAAAATATTACCTTTTTATTTGATAATTATATCGAACCTATTGTTCGTGTAACTAAATATTCTCTAGAGTCACCCCATCATGAATTTGGTTTGGTTATATTGTATTCTATTTAAAAATCAAGATTGCTGTCATTATAAAATTACTTTAAGGTGTGATATATTATTGTTAGATCACACTTCAATTTTGTACTGCAATATTCTAATTTATAAAAGGAAAGTCTATGTCAGCAATAATCAGCAAAATGAAATTCTTTTTTTTAATTCTTTCAATCAGTGTTGGATTGTTATCGTGCGTGTCGGCAGGGGGACATGGTTTTCCAAGTGCGGAAGAATCAGATCCTGTAAAATTAGGCTGGATGAATGGCTTTCCAACATCTGCAGATAAGTTAATCATGCAACCGCAGTCAAACTACTTCAGTTTCCCCAAACTTCGCTGGACCGTCTGCCATATTCGTGAGCTTTTACCGACTAAACAAGTAAGCCGTGGTCTTGATGCCCCAATTCTTTTCAAGTATTCTATCGATAAGAATATTGACTCGATCACATTTACGCCTCTTGGTGATTCCAATACTATAACATGGGCAGATTCTTTATCTTTAAATTATACAGATGGTATTCTGATTTTACATAAAGGAAAAATTGTTTATGAAAAATATTTGGGTTGCTTAAAAGAAACTGGGAAACATGCTGCAATGTCAATGACCAAATCCTTGACGGGTCTCTTAGCAGAGATACTTGTAGCGGAGGGGAAACTTAATGATGCAGAAAAAGTCTCATCAATCATTCCTGAACTTCAAAACAGTGCCTTTGGCAATGCAACTGTACGCCAGGTTATGGATATGACCACAGCACTCAAATATAGTGAGGACTACTCTGACCCAAAAGCAGATATTTGGACATACTCTACCGCAGCCAGCCCTCTACCAAAAGGCAAAGATTATAAAGGGCCAGATGGATATTATGAGTATCTTCAAACTGTACAAAAAAGTGGTGATCATGGTAAGGCTTTTGCTTACAAGACCATTAATACCGATGCACTTGGATGGATCATCTCTCGTACCACAGGTAAAGGCCTTACGGAACTTTTATCTGAAAAAATTTGGAGTAAAATAGGTGCTGAACAAGATGCCTATATGACAGTTGACGGCAAAGGCACTCCATTTGCTGGAGGTGGTCTTAGTGCAGGTTTAAGAGACCTTGGCCGTTTAGGTCAGTTAATGTTAAATGGTGGGGTTTTAAATGGTGAACGCCTTTTCCCACAATCAGTTATTGCAAGTATTCAGCAAGGAGGAGACAAACATGCTTTTGCCAAAGCAGGCTATAAAACCCTAGAGGGAGGAAGCTATCGGAGTATGTGGTGGAATTTCCATAATAAACACGGTGCTTATGCTGCCCGTGGAGTACATGGACAAACCATTTATGTCGATCCAACTGCACAAATGGTAATCGTACGTTTTTCATCCTTCCCGGTAGCAAAAAATGCTTACATTGATCCAACTTCATTGCCAGCATATCAGGCTGTAGCAGAGTACTTGATGAGTAAAAGGTAAAACTTTGATGTAATAAAAAATGAATATTAAAACTCAAGTAATGATATTAGAGTTTTAAAAAAGAGGTAATCTATAAAAGGTTGTCACGAAAGTTAAAAAATATCGAAATGATTGATCTCAGTGCTATTGTTTTATCGGGTTAATATTATCTAAAAGTTTTTTAGCTGTATTTATTGATAATCCTGATTTTGAACAGGCAATATTAAATTGTTCATTATCTTTTAAAAGTCTCGTTAATACTTTTAATCTAGTATCTCTAGATATTTGATTGATTGTCATTTTTTCTCCTTTTGTTTTAATGTAATTTGGTTGCGGAAGATGGATTTGAACCAACGACCTTTGGGTTATGAGCCCAACGAGCTACCGAACTGCTCTATTCCGCGATAATAAAAATTATATAGGTTTGATTAAGTTTTAGATTAAGAAAGCTACAAATAGGATTGCAGTATATCCATATAAACTTAACTAGGAATAAATATATAAGAAGTATTGTGTACATAGTTCTAAAGTTTTGAATTCTACTTTGGTGTTTAGACTTGATTAGCTTTAGATATGTGTATGAATGATCACGTAATATGTCACTTAATTATTTGAATTCTGTCATTAACCCCCTGTAAAGCAAAGGTACACAGTTTCTTTGGACTTTGTAGTTCTTGCGTGATTCTATCGCTACAGTGTTAAAAAAAGTTCTCCATAGTTCCTGGAAGTGCTTCTCATCGTCATGCAGTATGGGTACATTTGCATCTAATACCTCATGCATATGAAGACTTTTTCCATCATAGACCACTATCCATCCTCTTGCGATATCATGAATAATAAAGCTTTCAGAGCCCAGACGTTTAACAAAATGTTTTCCAATCAGCGGCAGTACATTACGAGGAGGAGCTATCTTTGCATAAAGCAGTCCATCTTCGAGCATCTCAAAACGTGTAAATGCATACATCTTGTGGATGGTAGAAAAAAGGCGTTTCTGGTACTGCTCTATGGCATAGACGACTGGATGCGTGAGGTCATCAAACAGTGAAAGGTCCTTAAACCCCATACGTATGTAGAGCATTAGCTCACGTTCTCTGGAGAGATCATCACATAAAAAGACATGATAGATCCGCTCAATGATCTTTTTTGGAAATTTCTCAGCGATACTCTTCGAGACTTTTTGTGCTACTTCATGGTTCGTCTCTATCGTAACAGGTTCACTTAAGAGCGTAAGAGAAGAAGTATCACTTGTAAGCACTTCTGGAAGGCTTTTATGCGTATAACTACGATGCAGAGCTGTTAAAAATCCTTCAAAGCTCCCGTCATATATCCACGTCACTATAGCTCTCCGGTATTGGTCTGAACCACATCAAAAAGACTCGGCTGTGTACCGGCTTTGGGTTTTTCGAGGGCGAGTATCGTAGATTCGAGCTGTTCATACTGAAGGGCAGTCTTTTTAACCGTTTTACCACCTACAGTAATAAAATAGCGTGCACGCTTTAACGATATCTTCATCGTCTCTAGATCGTTTGCCTGTAGAGTCTTGGCACGTCTAGCACGCAGTATCTTAGATACAGACCTTGACCCAAATCCAGGCACTCTTAACAGGGCCTCTCTGTCCGCACGGTTGACCTCTACGGGAAACAGATGTAGGTTACGCAGTGCCCATGCAAGTTTGGGGTCAAAACGCTCATCCAAAAATGGGTCGCTCTCTGTAGTGATCTCATCCCAACCAAAGCCATAAAAGCGCATCAGCCAGTCTGCCTGATAGAGTCTGTGTTCACGCAACAATGGCGGCGGGGTGTCTATGGTTGGAAGATGTTTGTGCGTCACCGTGGGAATGTAAGCTGAAAAATAAACACGTTTGAGCAGCCCCTTGGTGTAGAAGGCATTACTTAGTTTAAGTATATCATAGTCGCTCTCAGGACTTGCACCGATGATCATCTGTGTACTCATACCAATCAATTTTTTACCTTGCTCAAGAGCATGATTTTTTACAATATTCAGAGGCTCAAAAAGCTTTTCTTTCGTTTTATCAGGTGCCAAAAGTGCAAGACTCTTTTGACTTGGCAGTTCTACATTTGAACTCACTCTATCGGCTAGTTTAGTCACGGCATTGATAAGATGCTCTGCGCTTCCGGGTATCAGCTTTACATGCACATAGCCATTAAAACCATACTCAAACCGTAAGATCTTAAGCGTCTTTAGAATAAGCTCCATGGTGTGGTCCTCATTGCTGATGATACCCGAGCTTAAAAAGAGCCCTTCGATGTAGTTTCTCTTATAAAAATTTATTGTGAGATCTGCTACCTCTTTAGGAGTGAATGCAGCACGCTTGATGTCATTGCTGCTTCTATTGATACAGTAGCTGCAGTCATAGATACAGTAGTTGGTAAACAAGATTTTGAGCAGTGAGATACACCGTCCATCTGCGGAAAAAGCATGACAGATACCACTGGTGTGTGTAGAACCTAAATTTCCAAAGCTCTCCGTACGTGTAGCACCTGAAGAGGAGCAAGAGACATCATATTTGGCTGAGTCAGTAAGTATCTGTAGTTTTTCTTCTATTTTCATATTCTGAGCATAACAAAAAAGAGAAAAAAATGATAAAAAAATTGCAAATTGTCATATTTTCGAATGGACAAATAATATATACCAACGGTATTTAATTCAGTGTAAAATACATTATGATCAAGCTAGAATTTAATGAACTCAGCACAATACATGATGAAGAAGAGAAGTATACTCTATCAGATGCATACAGTAATGAGCAACATTTAAAGAGTTTAAACAGTAAAAAACTTTTTAAAAACAAGTCAATTAAGCCACTGAACAACAAACATACACTGACTGCAGAGGATTACAATCGCATTGTTGAAATGGCTTGGCAGGACCGTACACATTTCGATGTCATTTATACTCAGTACGGATTACGTGAAAATGAGATCAAAAAACTCATGCGGCGGCTTATCTCTCCTAAAGCTTTTAAGCGTTGGCGTAAACGTGTACAGGGCAGAAAGACCAAACATCAAAAACGCTGTCAACATAAGCCCACACGTTTTCAGGGTCCTTGGTAATGAAAAACTTTTTGCTTTTCCCACATCAGCTTTTTGAGAATATAGAAGAACTCAAAGGCAAACGGGTCTATCTGCTGGAAACACCACTTTTTTTTACTCAGTACACCTTTCACATCCAAAAGCTAATATTTCATCGTGCAAGCATGAAATACTATGAAGTCTATCTTCGTTCACATCAGATAGATGTAGTCTACGTAGAATCAAATGCATATGAAGCGTCTCTCCAAACCTTAAAAGATGCCACATGTTATGACGTCACTGATTTTGATCTGCTAAAAGGTCTAAAACAGAGCCTTAGATCACTCACTATCTTGCCCTCACCTAATTTTTACAACAGTGATGACAACACGCTTTTTATGCATCACTTTTACATAGGTCAGAGAAAACGGCTCAATATTCTCATAAAAAATGACAAACCTGAAGGTGGTCAATGGAGCTTTGATAGTGAAAATAGAAAAAAACTGCCTAAAGACACGCTCCTGCCACTCTGGCAAACCTATGAGAACAAGTTCATTGAAGAAGCAAGAGCATATGTGAAAACCTTTAAGAGCTTTGGCGAAGATACACCATTTTACTATCCTGTCACACATAAAGAGGCAAAAGACACTCTAAGATACTTCTTTACAAAACATTTTAGAACCTTTGGTACATATCAAGATGCCATGACTGTTCAAGATACTCCTCTATATCATTCCATGCTTTCAAGTAGCATTAATGCAGGTTTACTCGACCCCAAGTATGTCGTTAAAGAAGCACTTAAACAAGAGGTTCCCCTTAATGCTAAAGAGGGCTTCATCCGTCAGATAATAGGGTGGAGAGAGTTTATGTGTAGCACCTATGACACTATTGGGGTTCGACAGAGGAGACGTAACTATTTTGCTTTTAAAGCGCCCATACCGTCTAAAATACTCAATGGTAAAAGCAGGCTTCTCCCTGTAGATGATGTCATGGCTAAAGTGCAAAAACGCGGGTATGCGCACCACATAGAAAGACTGATGATCCTGGGTAATTACTTTTTACTCACTGAGCGTGCCCCTGATAAAGTGTATGAGTTCTTCATGGCTTCTTTTATAGATGCCTATGACTGGGTGATGGTAGGGAATGTTTATGGCATGAGTCAATATGCCGATGGCGGATTAATAACCACCAAGCCTTATGTCTCAGGCAGTAACTACATCCTCAAAATGAGTCATTACGCCAAAGGTGAATGGTGTGATATATGGGATAGTCTCTATTGGAGATTTATCTACGTGCATCAAGAGAAGTTCAAGCAGAATTCGCGCATGAAGTTCCCACTAGTAACGCTAAATAAAATGAAAAAAGAGATACTTGAAGCTCATCTGAATCGCGCCAATGACTATCTAAAATGGTTAAAAGAATAAAACTCAATCCCCTTATTTCACTCAGCATTAAATAAAACTATGTTATATTAAATTCTTATGTAAACATAATAATCCTAAATTTTTTATCACTTTTTTGAATGTATATCTTTTACATTAGGATATTTTGTAAATAGCATGATCATATCAACCATAAAGGCTAAGTAAATATGAAAAAACGTATCGTCATTAAAGTAGGAAGTGCTGTATTAACAGAAAACAACCATATAGCAAAAGAACGTATGCTCAACCTAGTGACGCTCATCGCTAACCTAAAAAAAAGATATGATGTTGTCCTTGTCACATCAGGTGCAGTTGCAGCGGGATATGCTGCACTAAAACTTGATAAAAGTAAACAAATAGGTAAAAAAGCATTGGCTGCTGCCGGACAGCCTATTTTGATGACAAGCTATAAAAAGAAGTTTGATATCTACAACATCGATACTGCACAAATACTCCTTACAGAAGATGACTTTGACTCACGTAAACGTACCAAGATGTTTCAAGAGATCATCAATGCACACTTAAAGAACGATATTCTTCCCATAGTGAATGAGAATGATATCACTTCGACACCAGAACAACTTTTTGGTGACAATGATCAACTCTCAGCCAATGTTGCTTATGCCATCGATGCTGAGATATTGGTAATACTTAGTGACATAGATGGTTATTATGACGCTAACCCGGATAAACATAAAAATGCAAAACTTTACAAAGTCCTTGATCACATTCCTCAAGATGCTTTGAAAGAAGATTTTACTCCCAAGAATCCATTTGCAACAGGTGGTATCGTAACTAAATTGATGGCTGCAGATTTTTTACTTAATCACAAGAAAAAGATGTTCTTATGCAACGGTTTTGACCTTGAAAGTGCAAGATCATTTTTGCTAGAAGACAAACATACTCTAGGTACGCTTTTTGAACCTTCAAAGTAACTACTTGAGTCTATGGGGCTAGTCGTTCTATCTCCCAACTCTCTTTTGTTTTTGTATAACGTATACGGTCATGTAGCCTACTCTCTCTTCCTTGCCAAAACTCTATCTGAGAGGGAATGACCCTGTACCCACCCCAGAAATCAGGCAGAGGAACAGACCCTTTGGAAAACTTCTCTTTCATCTTCTCTATCTGCATTTGCAACATATTTCGTGAGGAGATGACCGAACTCTGTTCACTCACCCATGCACCTATCTGGCTGCCGCGTGAGCGTTTCATAAAGTATGCCATCGACTCAGCAGTACTGACCTTCTCACATCTGCCGAGTACCCTCACTTGTCGCTCGAGGTCGAGCCATAGAAACTCTAAAGCAACATTGGGATTCTCTTCTATCTCTTTGGCTTTTACACTGTTGTAATTGGTAAAAAAGACAAATCCCTTTTCATCAAATATTTTGAGTAACACTGCACGTATATTCGGAATGTTCTCTTTAGAACTTGTAGCAAGAAGCATAGTATTGGGATCTTTGACTTGACTCTCCACAGCTTGAGCGAACCAGGTCTCAAAAAGTTTGAAGGGTTCATGAGGCACACTCTTTTCATCGAGTGTGGCTTTTTTATACTCTGTACGCATCTCTTGAAGGTCTAACATTTTTGCTCCTAAAGTCTCTGCTTGAAATAAACCAATGCTTCTTTCGAAGCTTCTTTGTGTACCACCATAGGTTTAGGGTAGTATTCTAGCGTGTTTTGAAGCAAATACCCTTCATCATGTAATTGTTTGGCTTCGATCTTTTCTAACTCGGGAAGCCACTTTTTGATGTATTTCGCCTCTTTATCAAACTTTTTACTCTGAAGATAGGGATTAAAGATACGAAAATAAGGCTGTGGGTCAATGCCTGTACCTGCACTCCACTGCCATGATAGGATGTTGGACGCTGCATCATAATCCAATAAGTGTTTTGCAAAGAACTTCTCTCCCCACTGCCATGGAAGCAATAGGTCTTTCGTAAAAAATGAGGCACATATCATACGCACACGGTTGTGCATATCACCACTTTCAAGTAACTCTCTCACACCTGCATCTATGATTGGAACACCTGTCCTTGCTTGACAAAAAGCTTCGAATTTCTCTTCATCCTCTATGCCGTTAAATCTATATTTATGGTTTTCCCACGTCAGGTGAGGAAAATGAAAAAGCAGATAGGCATAAAAATCTCGAAAAACAAGTTGTCTGAAAAATGGTTCCGTATCCACTCCTCCTCTTTTCTGAATACTCAAAAAACGTAAGACCTCACGTATGGAGATCGTTCCAAAACGAAGGTCTATACTCAAGTGAGACGTTACATCTTTATCAAGATAATCTCTCTGTTTGGCATAGTTAGAGAGATTATGTTTTAACATTTCTAATTTCTCTCCAACCTCAGTGATCTTAGGAAGGTTTTCTTTAAATCCTATGGATTCTAATGTTAACGGAACAACCTCCATTTTCTCATCCTTCATTTTAGTGATACCCTCATATGAGGTTTTAAAAAGATTCTGATCTGAAAAACTATACTTATTCATATGCTCTTTAGAGAAGTGTGTTTTTGCTTTGTTATAAAAAGGAGTAAATACAAGGTAAGGTGTACCGTCATCTTTGAGTACTTCTTCAGGTTTAAAGATGTATGTATCGTAGAGATAATGAAAATGAAGGATATGAGATACCCTGATATCCCGTTCTTTAGCATATGAATCGTAGTCACCGCTTGCAGCGACCTCATCGAACCCCTGTGATTCCAGAAGGGTAAATATCTCTATAGGATGACCCCAAAATATTTTGAGATCCAAACCTCTGCTTTGCAACGACTTTTTGAGTTTAATGACCCTGTCAAAAATAAAACTGACACGTTGATCATCCAAAGAAAGAGAATTCAGTATTTTTGTATCAAAGATAAAAATGGGTAGTACTTCACCGCCTAAAGAAAGTAAAGGATTATCCTCCACTCTCAGATCACGCCGGAACCAAAGAATCCTTTTCATCTATCTTTTGCTCTCATTATACGTTTTAGAAAAGATATTTTAATTTTATGATACCACCAAATGAAGGCTCGATACTGTAACTGTCAACTTCATTTGAATTACGATCATAAATTGTAAAATCACGTTTGAAAGCATAGAGTATATCGGCACTGAGTTCAAAGTGTTTATTGATCTCATAACGAAATCCCAAGTTGGCCTGAAAATCTTTGGCTTCACTATACCCTTCTGGTTCGATGCCACTATCGTCTGCAAGACGTATCACAGCTTGAGAGTATATCATACCTGCATTGAGCAAGATCTCCGGATTGACATGGTAACCGATATACGCTCTTGGAAACCCAATGACCATCTTTAAGCCGTCAGTTTCACGTGCGCGATATGAATAACCGATCACAGGCAAAGCAAGTGTTTTGACAGAATGATAATTTGCAAAAGCACCAAGCTGTATGGAGTGATCTTCATCAACTTTATAAGAGAAAAAGCTTGTGATACCGGCACCATAAGAATCACTCATCTCTTTTTCATAGGTGGAGTTTACATTCACAGAGTTTAACATGAACCACTCATCATTGATACGCAAAGGCCAATTGGCGTTAATTTGGATTCGGTTCATAGAATCTATGGGAGTCTTACCTTTATAAAATGGAAGATCATTCTCATTATTCCAATCAAAATCCCAACGGCTATAGCTAAAACCAAACATTTCATTGTTGATCTGGATCTTTTGTTTATATGTCTTCACACTCCCCTCATAGCCTTCAAATTTAGCATCTGAGAGAAAGTCACTTTGAAAGGTCACTTTAGGCTGAGCAATTTGTTCCAGTAGTGAGAGTTTTTGTTCTTGGGCTGACAGAGATAAACTGCCGGCTAATACGAATAAAATAATACGTTTCATTTTCCACCTTTTATATCTGATCTTAAAGCAAGCTCTTTGGGATACGGATGTAAGAATTTCTGGTTCAGAAGATACTCTACATCATAGGTTTTGGCAAACATATGAAGCCTGCTTAGCGGGGCGATGAGAGGAACAATTTTATTTGCATACTCCCGTATCTGCTCATGAAGCATCTCTTTCTCTACTTGCGTGATCTTATCTTTTACAAAACCTGCCATATGTTCGAGTACATTTCTGTTCTTACCGATAGAGCTTTTTTGGGCTATGGCAGTCTTAAAGAGAATTTCATATTGTCTCATTATCTCATCAAACGCTAATCCTTCATGATTACCTACGATCTGTCCCAACTCTCTGTACATCATGTCATTTTTTGCCTGTAACATGAATTTGTAACTTTCATGAAAAGCTACAAGTTCTTTCATTGATGGACCGGATGCTTTGAAGTTTTCAAAATCATCATACGCAAAGAGTTGCATGATAAAGTTCTCACGTAACCACGGGTCATTGAGCCTTCCCTCCTCTTCCATAGGCAATAAAGGAAAATGCTCTTTACACGTTTTTACAAAAAGACCATCATCTTTTTCTTTAGAGTAACCATTTGATCGGTAGATCATGGCACTTCCAAGTCCGCAACTGGGAGATTTGGACTTGAAAATAATACCTCTTACAGCACCTTCTTTTATCTTTTGAAGTTCATGAGTGTTTGTCTCTACAAGTTTTTCAGTAACATCCACATTTCCATCACTGCTTTGTACATAATAGCCGTCAGTCTTATCTTCTACCAGTCTTACCGTTGGTCTAGGAGTACCAAAGGCCAAATGTTCAGGACAAAACGAAACAAATTCCATATACTCCCCTAAACGTTGGGTAACAAAACGATCATGACTGTGTCCACCATTAAAACGAATCTCTTTTCCTAGCAAACATCCCGATACGGCTATCTTCATCTATTATCCTTTAGTTTAAAAATGCTGTTTTAAATCTCTCATTCTCCAATGATGTAATACCGATCTCTCTAAAAAACTCTAATATCGGCAAGGATTTTTTATATTCAGAACTATAATTTTCATCAAAACAGACTAATGTTGCCTTTAGTATATCATCCATAAGTGGTGATTTCTCTTCATTGGTATGTTTATAATAGATTTCCATCGCCTCTTGGGGATTTTGATTCATGAATGAAATGGATTGTTTCACTGCTATGTCAAAGTTTTTACATACTTCTTCATTGTTATGATAGAAATCTTTATTGACAAACAGATCAAGGGCACTGAAGTTTGCAAAACCTGAAGTTTGTGCATCGAGATAAAGTAGATCCATCCCCTCATGTTGTGCCTCTATACCTTCAAAGTTATAGAAGTAGAGCCATCCACCATCTGCACCTTCTTTCATATACTTAATATGTTCAAATCCATTAGGCTCAAAATGTACATCTTCTTTGGCTACAGTAATACCATCTTTTTCAAAGTACCGACGTATGATCTCATAGCCGATGGTATTTGTCACTTCATTAGAAACAGGTGTGGTAATAGTGATCTTCTCACCATTCTTCACTTTATCATACGTCTCTTTTTTAAGAAGTACGCCCCCTTTTGTTTCAAAGTAGGTACCTAAAGAGAGGAACTTCTCATGAAATTGTTCTATAAGGTGCAAAGGTTCATTGGTTGCGAACTCTATATTACCTGCAATGAGCTCATCGAGTCCATCATAATGCTCATCAGGTACGATCAATTCGAGATCTATATCGTGATTTTCAAAATATCCTTTGTGTATCCCTACCAAAAATGGTAGGTGGTCTGGGTTTAAGAACCATTCAAAAGCGATTTTTAATTTCATATTTTCATTCCTTTAATTAAATTAGATACATTTTGTTGTGTGTTTCCTTCAAATGCAGCACTTACGACAGATATCATATCGATATTCTTCGCTGCTATCTCACCTATATTTGTTTGTGAGATGCCACCAATAGCACAGATAGGTATATCTACTGCATCCTTGGCTTTATTCAGTACATTCATAGAAATAATACCAGAGTGCGGTTTGGTTGGAGACGGAAAAAATGAACCAAAGGCAACATAATCCGCACCTTCTTCTTGTGCTTCTTTAGCTTTGCGGATACTACCATAACACGACACACCGATGATTCCTTTAGGAAAGATCTTTCTTGCTTCATCCAAGGGCATATCATCTTTACCGATATGTATGCCATCTGCTTGGATCTTTGTTGCAAGATGTGGTCTGTCATCAATGATGAACGGTACATCATACTGGGTACAAAGTGCTTGAAGTGTTCTACAAACCCCTTCAACTTCGTCATCACTTTTTGTTTTATTCCTATACTGCACGATACCTGCACCTGCTTTGAGTGCATCCTCTATGTAAGCATGTACTGTCTCATCCGGTGTGAGATGTTCATCTGTAATGACATACAGTCCTTTAAGCATATTCGACATATTCTCCTCCTATTTTATGATTTATCGGTCCTGGTCCATGTCCGATGTCTGGTGCATTTTTAAGTGCATCATTTATAAACTTTTTTGCTCTGCTTATCGAGTGTTCAAGTGTGTATCCCAATGCCAGGTTTGCAGCAATAGCACTGGAGAAAGAACATCCGGTTCCATGCAGGTTACTGGTCTCAATACATCGTGTTTGAAAGATACGTTCTTGTTTACGGAAATAGAGCTTGTCAATGCTAAATTTACCTTCAGCCAGTTCCTTCACGTGGTGTTTTATCAGTACAGGTGTATTGGTACTTTGTATCTTTTTGAGAGACTCTTTATCGTTATGTTTATATCCAAAGAACTCATATGCTTCATGAGTATTTGGTGTAATGACAGTCACATGGTCAAAGAGTTTACGCATTGCTTCAACTGCACTCTCCTCAAGCAACGGTGAGCCCGCCTTTGAGATAGACACCGGATCCAGTACAATAGGTACATTTAAATCCTTGATCATCTCATAGACGGTCTCAATGATCTCGGTATTGAATAGCATACCTATTTTTATTGCCGCAACATCAAAGTCTTCAAAGATGGATTCCATTTGTGTTCTCACGAAAGAGGCTGGCATAGGTACGATATCTTTCACACCCATTGTATTTTGGGCGGTATTGACAGTGATCGCCGAAGTACCAAATACACCAAATGCCTCAAAAGTCTTCAAGTCAGCCTGGATACCTGCACCACCACTACTGTCAGAACCTGCAATTGTTAATACAACTTTCATATATTCTCCTTTTTTATAGGGCTAAGTTTACATTGTATTGAAATCTTTTCGTAGTATTAAAATGTCAGTTTATAGGATTTATGTTATCTAATTAGCAGAGTTGGCATGTACGCAGACCAACACCATTGAAGTCCAAGAATATCAAACTGCGCTGTTCATCATAGATCTAATATAAGGAAGAAGAGCATGCACATTCATACTCTTTGTGATGCTATTAAGTGAGCAAAAACAATCGCTATGTTATACTCCAATCAAATATAAAGGACTAACAATGGCATGTATAGATCTAACAACCAAAAACTTTAATGAAACCCTTGATACTAACGAAATAGTTATCGTCGACTTTTGGGCACCGTGGTGTGGTCCTTGTTTGCAGTTTGCTCCCATTTTTGAATTAGTATCAGAAGAGTATCCTGATGTCGTTTTTGCAAAGGTCAACACAGAAGAACAACAAGCTATAGCTGCACAATATGGTATCCAATCCATACCAACAATTATGGTCGTTAGAGATGGTATCATCCTACTTAATCAAGCTGGTTCCCTACCTGAAGAAGCTTTTGACAAACTTATCAATCACGTTAAAGAACTTGATATGGATAAAATACGTGAAGAGATAGCGCAAGAAGAGAACGAGTAAAAAACTGGCTCATATCAAGGGGGGCACCCCTTTATTTTAGATCTAGTATAGTTAACTAGTCATCATCCTCATCTTCAAAGTCACTTGGATCAAACTCTATTTTTACGGGCTCTTCTATCACTTCTTTTAGCTCACTGATATCTTCAGCAGGAATACTTAGAACCATTGATACAAATGAGACTAAAGCATTATCATCTATAATTTCTTGGCATGCTTCAGATGTATTGTAAATCGTTAGTATGCCATCTTTTATAAGCACATCTCTAGTAGTAATACCTAATTCTGCCGCTAAAATATGTAAATCAGGACGGTTAAGATGAACCCCACTGACTTTCATTGAAAAACCTTCTCTTAGTTTTGATCCTGGAAACATTTTTCTTCCTATTGTTAATATATTATTTTGTGATTATAGCCAAAAAGCCAAAGAGATAGTCTAGTCATACTGCACTTTTTTATAAAGTTTGAAATTGATAGACTACCTTCAATATTGACAATTATATTATGAATTTGCCATCTCCACTAACAGTATGTGAGCGCGATAAATACCTCTAATGATAATATTTTCACCTATCACCTCTGCTGCATCACCAGACGCAAACAATGTACCATTAATATCAGCACTGCCTTCCATCAATTTAACATAAAGCTGTCTTGTATTTCCGACTTCAAATGCTATCTCTTTAGCATCATCGAGTTCACAGGCGTACATTGATGCATCTTGATAAATATAGATATGAGCATCACTATATTTTGGACCGACTAAATGAAGCCATTTATTTTTTCGTTCTTCTTCATTAAATGTTCTCGAACCATATTGTGGTTCTAGATTTTTATCATGAGGGATTATCCAAGTTTGAATGAGATGGACTGCTTCGTCTCCCTCATTCATCTCTGAATGTGTGATACCCGTTCCAGCTGATAGATATTGAACAGCACCTCTTCCTAAACTCTCTTTGTTGCCCATCGAATCAACATGCGTGAGTTCACCACGTAATACATAAGTAATAATCTCCATATCTCTATGAGGATGTGTACCAAAGCCTGTATGCGCTTGTATGATGTCATCATTCATTACACGCAGAGAGCCAAATTGAACATTGTCCCTATTATAGTATTCTGCAAATGAAAAGTGAAAACGACTTTTCAACCAACCATGGTCTGCCGTAAACAAGGAAGTAAATGGAATATGTTTCAACATAATATATTCTTTCAAATTTATATTTAAATGAGTATATTATGTCAGTGTGTATTGAGTGTGTATAGGAAATCAATAAAGGTTCATCATCATAAAGTGTACTTCATATCAACAATACACCTAAATAATACTTAACTAAATGCTTACTATATCACGACGAACAAGTGACATGGGATATACCCGCAATTTCAAAGAATTCAGAGGGCTTTTCTCTATAGTACTTCTCCTCTATCTCTTTAGATTGCTCATCATAGGGGTTTGTCATCACTTCTTGCAACTCTTTAATAAGTGTATAGTCTCCATTGGTAGCTTGTTGATAGGCAGGGACAAGAAACCATTCTCTTAGTGTGTATTTGGGGTTAACCTGTTTCATTTGTTTTGAGAGATTGTCACGAGATTCGCTCGTCGTGGCGTTGATGTCGGCAGGGTTTGCAGTCTGGATGAGTGATCTCCATTTTTCCAACCATTCTGACCAGCGTTTTAACATCTTTTCATCATAAAATGCATCACCATAAAAGCTTTTCGTGAGTGGAGAGATATCCTCAGGTACTGAAGAGAGTTCGCGAAAGAAGATCGTATAATCAACAGAAGTTTCGATCATAAGCATGAAGAGTTCATTGAACAATGAGGCATCAAAAGTACGTAGCCCCAGCTTGGAAGACCACATCTTTATCATCTGCCCTTGCATGACTTTAGGAAAGCCGTTTCTGATCTCATCTAACTGACTCAAAGCATCCTGATTCGACTCCATCAGCGGCTTTAACGCCAAACAAAACATTTTAAAGTTACGTTCGGCAGCTTGAGGTTGATTTAAAAATGAGAAGTGCACTCCCCCACCCGTCCACGGCTGATATTTTGGGTCAAACATATCGATAAACCCAAATGGTCCATAATCGAGGGTAAAGCCGCCTGCGGCACAGTTGTCACTATTAAAATTTCCCTGACAGTAGCCAACACGTATCCAGTTTACCACTAATGATGCAAGGCGTTTTTGAAACTCCAGTGCTAGCAAGAGTAGTTTCTCTACTAGTGGCAACCCCTCATCGATAACATCACTGTACTCACGATCGATCAAGTGCAACACTATTTTTTCAAGCTCCTCCATCGATTTTGGATGCTCGTTTTTACGGGCACGACGACCGAAAAGTTCTAGCTGACCTACCCGAATAAACGAAGGGGCAACCCGTGTTGTAATAGCCACAGATTCATCTATCATCACTTCGGGGTCTTTTGAGTACGATCCATTTGTAAACCATGGCCGCTTTACCGTTTCTGTTTCTGAAGTGTACAGACTCAAAGAGCGTGATGTCGGTACGCCCAAAGCATGCATATGTTCTTGTGCTAAAAACTCACGAACACTTGAACGCAAGACGGCGCGACCATCAGCACCACGGCAATACGGCGTTCTACCGCCTCCTTTAAGCTGCATCTCCCAACGCTGTCCGTTGATCACCGCTTCAAGAATGGAAATGGCACGACCATCACCATAACCGTTGCCTGTTTTAAAAGGACACTGCTCATAGTATTCGCTTCCGTATATGGAGAGCGCATACCCTGTTGCCCAGCCAAGACGGCGCAAGGGCTCGGGCAAATGAGAAGTATTGCCGGAGAACATCCGGATAAAATCTTCTGATGTTGCCAAAGTATCGGAAAACCCGAGCTCACTAAAGAATTTTTTGCTATGTGCGATGTACTTGGGATCTTCGATCGGCGTAGGATTAACAGGGACAAAATGCCCACTAAAGACTTGTCGTGGATCGTGATCAACACCCTCTGAGGTAGACTCAGGATCAGGGCTTAGCGTATCCATGAGTGTATAATCTGCCAATGTCGCTAGATCTTCGAGTGTCTCTAACATTTTAGAAGTTTTGTTATTTGCGTTCATAGATTTTCCTTTGCTTACTGGAATCTTCATCTTTATTCTGCACTATATCAGAGAAACATAAAACCAATGCATCAATGGTATAGGTACCCACCCCATTGAACCACATATGTCACTTGTCTTCTAGCATATTAAAAAGGTTTGTGTACCAAATAAAGAATATTTTACCATGATCCAAAAGGTATATCAACGAAACACACGCATTATTTGCCAAAGCGTTAAAATGGCCAGCAGTGGCCAGATCGCAAGAAGATCTACCCTGATGTTTGCTTCGGGAGTCTGAGTGATAACTAGCCACTCCCAAGCAGCATATGCTCCCCATGCAGTAGCAATAACCAGAAATGGGGTCGAATGAAACGAATCGCTTTTCACTAACAACTTAATTATCAGATACAGCAAAACGAAAACAACTGCCACCATCAAAATATTTAGCGGTTTTCCGACAAAAACAGAAGCTAAAAATTCCATCACATATCCTTTTAAAAGCAGTAAATCAACCACCGAAGATCACTGCATCGGGAATTTTATAAAATTCGTTACCTACATGGATCAAGTTCCAATCACTCTCTTTGGTTGAACGAAACTCAGGATAACCGTCCGCTTGGCTCGTGTCAGCACCTATAGCCTTACCCATACGGAAATAGACAGCTCTTTTAGCACCATCTGGTTTTGTGATGACAACTGTCGCATAGCCGCCACCAGCTCTGGATACCACGAATTCACATTCTTTCATTGCATCCTTTTTCAAAAATGAACAAGGTAGATTTCCCTTTGCATCAAACTCTCCCCGCCCTGCTCGTAAAGCTGAATCATCAGGTCCTTTTGCTGCCCTGCCATCAGGAGATATAGCAGGCTTAATGAACTTCGAAGAGACATAGCCTCGTGCTCCACCACCAAATTTTTGTACATCACACCACGTATGTCCCTGAATAGATTGACATCCTAAATTATCAAGTATCGTACCAAGCTCAAATCTATCAATGATCTTTGCGCTTGCAGAAGGCTGTTCTCTAAGATTAAGTGTATCATTGACAAACCCTGTTACCTCCCAGTTTCGTGGACCGCCTTCTTCAGGAGAAACGTATACATTTTTAAGAACCTTATCATCAAGTGGTTCCCATGTATAGATTCCTCCATCAGCCATTAAACTAAGATGTAACCTGCCATCTTTGAGAAGATAGCCGCGAATATATTTTGCTTGTGCAGTGAAATGCTGGTCCATCGTTGGAGGGGGACAGAGTGCACGTGTTGAAGCAAGGGGACCAAATTCAAAACTTCCACTTGTTCCGTCACTACTTGGCTTGGCAGACCACGTTCCCTTTGCCATATTGCAGTTGAGTTTCATTTCAACTCTCCCATCACCATATAGACTCATTCTGTAAAGCGACGGATCATGAGGCTTTAGTACACCTGTTGCATCATCCATGGATTGAAAATCTACAAGACGCCAATGTGTATCGCTCAGTTGTTGATCTGCGGATGCGTTGCTGATAAATAAACTCACTCCAATCAATAACACTATAACAGGCCTTAATTCCTTGACGATAAGTGAAGTTTTTCGATGCATGAGGTACTCCTTTGACATAGAACAAAAATTTAGTTTAATTTATTTAAAAAGTATAGCATAGAAATGAGAGTTATGCTAGATGGGCTTCTTTTGAAACTTGATAAAATAAGCTATTCTTTTTTGATTGATAATGTATCAGTTTATAAGCTTCGAGCAAAATGATGAGTTATAGCATCTTACAAAAAAATGTAAATAGTAGGTAATCTTTAGACAGTCCTTATATTTGTTCTTAGGTTTTATCTAAAAAGAAAAATCTCTGTGATTATGGATATTAATTATTTAGAGACACCCAAATGATTATTAAGAGTACCTACACTGTTCAAAACTCTATATTTTGCAGCTATTTCATCATATCTAGCTTTTACTAATTCTCTATTCGCTGTAAAATATTCTACTTGTGCATTTAGTACATCAAGCAATGATCGACGATTTACATTATATTGTTCAGAGTAAAGTTTAGTGGATTCTTTGGCATATTTTACATGTTCTTTAAGTGGTTCAAGCTGGTTTTTGATAGAAATATAGGCATTCCATGAAAGTCTGGTCTCAAGTTCTAATTGTCTGACAGCATCTTCACTTTGGTTGCTTGCTTGGAGGACTTCAATTTGCGAGATTTCATACTGTTTTTGATCTTTTTGCCCATTAAATATATTCCATTCTAAACGAACCATTGCCTGATAAGTTTCTTGAGGACCTTCAATCCCTCCTGCGTCCTTTTCATAGTTAGCCGAAAGATCACCATAAATATGTGGGTAAAACCCGCTTTTAGTTGCATCACGACGATTTTCATATTTTTTAACACTTGTTTGTGTAGAAAGAAGTGTCGGATGAGAGGTAGTCGAAAGATCAATAGCTTCTTGTAACGAAGAAGGTATTCTCACTTCTCTAGCAGATATATTTTGTAAAGATTTCGGCATTTTTCCTGTCACACTGTAATAGACAGCTTGAGCATCAAGTAAATTATTCTTGGAAGATATAAGGTTCGCTTTAGCACTTACTACACGACCTTGTATTTGAACAAGATCAGCTTTACTGCTTACACCCTGACCATATTTTTCCTTAATTGAGTTGAATATTTTTTTATGTGTGTCTAGATTCCCTTGTGCAAGAGAATTGATCTGTTGCATTTTTAGAACATTTAGATATGCTTGGACTATCTTTAGCGCTTTATTGCCTTTTAGTGCATCAAGATCATAGGCAGTTGCATCACGGTCGGCACTGGCTGCAGAAACGCCATAAGTTGTTTTATAACCTTCAAAAATAGGTTGACGTAATCGTGCTGATGCTTCTTCTCTTGTAAATGATTCGTTTAGTTGTGCAGAATGAAGATTTTCCCTGTCTGTTTCTTCATACCCAATACCACCATAAATATCAACTTTTGGCAGATAATCTGCTTCAACCAAAGAGACTGATTTGTCTTTGATCTCATATTTTTTTTCTTCTACCATAATTTCTGGATCATAGTTCAAACCTGCTTCTACAGCTTCCTTTAATGTGGTTGCATGAAGAGTTCCCGCAGTCAATAGTACAAATATACTCATTTTTATTTTCATGAAAAGTTCCCTTTATTTTAGCATTGGTTTTAATATATATGATAAGATGCTTTTTTTGTCTATGATTATATCAACTTCTGTCTTCATTCCCGGAATAATGATATGTTTGGTTTTCTCTTTATCGACAATATAATTTGTCATAGTTCGAATTCTTGCAAGGTAAAAACTATTTCCTTTTTTATCCGTGATCGTATCTGCACTGAGAAACTCTATTTTCCCTTCTAACCCCCCATACGTACTAAAATCAAAAGCTGTAATTTTAACTTTTGCTTTTTGTCCGACAGTCATGAACCCAATATCTTTTGGTTTGACTTTTACCTCAATGAGAAGTTCATTATCTGTGGGAACAATTTCCATAATGTCCATTCCCGGTCTAACGACACCACCAATGGTATTGAAGTTGATTTTTTTAACAGTTCCAACTACAGGTGATTTCACAACCGAGTGACTTAACTTAGCACTTAAAGAAACACCCTTTTGTTGTAAACTATTTAACTTTGCTTGAACTTCATTTCTTTCTTTTTCGTAATTCTCTTTGGCTTCTTGTATGAAACTTTCACGTTTTTGCATTGCCTCATGCAAAGCTGCTTTAGTTTTTGGAACAGAAATTTTTGCAGAGTCATATTTTGATTTTGCCGTATTGACCTGCTGTTTAATTTTCAAAAGTTCTACTTCCGATATAGCACCACTTTTTAGTAGTGGCTCATTAAGCTTTAACTCCTTTTGAGCAAGTCTGTAGTTTATTAATTGCCCTTCCAAATTACTTTTTGCATCATCCACTTCTTGTTTACGCTGATCGATAACAAATTCAAGAGCTTTTATTCTTGAAATACCTTTTTCCCATTCCGCATGAAACCGCTGACGTTCTTGAGACATGATTTCTATATAACTTTTAAGTTCATCTGGAAAGTTTAAAATACGTTTGCCTGAAATTAAAGTGTTAAGGGCAACATACCGTGCTAAAAGTGCATTATATGTATTGGTATTTTGATTTACTTCAGACTTAGCATACACATCATCAATTTCCATGAGTATGTCACCTTCTTTAACATTTTGTCCCTCAATCACATTGATTTTTTTTACGATACCGCCTTCAAGATTTTGTATGACTTGTATCTGCTTGGATGGTATGACTTTTCCCTGTGCTTTTGCGACTTCATCTATCTGCATGGTGACTGACCAATAGAGAATGCCAACTGTACATAAAACTGCCAACATTATAAGAAAAGAAGCACCCTCTGGTTTATCTAAAAGACGTGCTTCACTGGCAGATGAGACAAATTCAAGGTCTTCTACAGGTACTTTTTCTTCTTCCTGTTCTCTTGCTTTTGCTGCACCTACTTCTTTAAAAAATATTCTTGCTTGTGAAAACCAACCCATTATGCACCTCCCTTGCTGCCGGCCAATAGTGCCGTTACATCTTCTTTACTTCCGTAAGCGGCCAATTGTCCAGCCTCAATGACCATCAATGTATCAACCAGTTCAAGTAAAGAGCTACGATGAGTAGCAATGATCACAGTTCTGTCTTTCATGATCTCTTTTAAACGCTCACGAAGGAGTTTCTCCGTGGTCTGGTCCATAGATGAACTTGGCTCATCCATGATAAGTATCTTCGGAAAAAGAAGCAGTGCTCTAGCTAAAGCAATGAGCTGTCTCTGACCACCAGATAAGTTTTGACCCATTTCTCCAACTTGCATGTCTAGTCCCTGAGGATGTTTATCTGTAAAGTCTGTAACCCCTGCCATTTCAGCTACCTGCTGAACCCTTGCATCATCAACATAGGAAGCTCCCATCATAATATTTTCTTTGATCGTACCATGAAAGAGTTGAATTTGTTGTGGTACATACCCGATATGATGTCTCAGTTCATAAGGATTGATCTGATTAATATCTTTTCCATCTACATAGATGGATCCTTCAGTAGGAAGGTAAAAACGCATCAACAGTTTTCCGATCGTAGATTTTCCTGATCCGATACGACCCAACACACCGACCTTTTGTCCCGGTTCAATCTTGAAACTGACTTTATAGAGCGAAAGAACCTCTGCTTCAGGATATGCAAAATCAACATCTTTAAACTCAAAAGAACCTTCAAAATGATCTTTTTGAATATAACTCTTTTCTTTGTCTATTTCGACAGGACTGTCCATGATTTTGTTAAGCGATGCAAATGATGCTTTGGCGCCATGGACTCTAGTTACCAAAGAAGCAACTTGACGCATCGGTGCAATTGTTCGACCCAATAACATCGAGATGGCGATAAGACCACCCATGGTTAGTTCACCGTCTTTTATGAGGTAAACCCCTAAAACAACTGATGCTACAGTTGCAAGTTGCTGTATATAGTTAGACCATGATCCCATACTTGTTGATAACATTTTAGTTCTTATGTTCCATCCTGCTATCTCACCTGTGACATCTTCATACTTTTTTTGATTTCGAGATTGCATATTATATGCTTTGACAGCCTCGGGAGACGTTAGCATTTCCAAGAGTAAACCATTTTTTTCACCACTTGCTCTATAGGTCTGTTCTACTGTATATTTCATAGATACATGTGCATAAGCCGAAAATAAAAGTATCAATATCATCGCAGTTACAGGGACCCATACGATAGGACCACCTATGATATATATGACAACAAGAAAAAGAATTGTAAATGGTAGGTCGATCATCAGTGCCATAGAGCTTGAAGTGATAAGCTCTCTGATAGAATCAAAATCATTTAACTGCTTGGAAAAAGTTCCAACCGATTTGGGCCTTTCACTTAGTTCTGCTGCCTGAACCTTTTCAAAGATCTTTGCTGAAAGCATAACATCCGATTTCTTCCCTGCAATGTCTAGGAAATACGCTCTTACGATCCTTAGTATAAAGTCAAAGGTATAAGCGATGAAAATACCTATGGTAAATGTCCATAACGTATCCATGGCATTATTTGGGACAACACGGTCATAGATATTTCTTGTATACAGCGGAGCTGCAAGAATAATGATATTGATCAAGATGGATACCCATAATACATCTCTGTAGATTTTCCATGATTTTGCCATGGTCCCCCAAAACCAGTGATTAACTTTAAGGTCAAGTGTTTCAGATTGACGTCCGTCAAACTTATGACGTGCCTTGATAAAGTAAACATACCCGGTATATGACTCATTGAGCTCTTCAAGTGAGATCTCTTCTTCACTTTTTCCAAACTCAGGTCTCATGATCTTACATGTTCCGGCAGTCTTATCAACTTCAAGTACGATGGCAACTTTTTTGTCTTTGAGTAAAACCAATGCAGGCAAGGTTAAGTTAGAGAGAGTAGACAACTCTCTTTTTAAAAGTCTTGCACTAAGACCTGCCCTTTCCGCTGCAATTACAAAAGTTTTAACATCTAGTCTGGCATCTTCTGTTGGCAAACCAGCAGTTAATATCTCTCTAGTATAAGGTCGTTTATACAGATGTGTAAGTAATATCAGTCCATCTAACAATGGATCAAAACGAACATCCTCTTTTTCTAAGTTATCCCACTCATTATCCATTATTTTTCCTTTTTATCTATAATTTATTCATTATTCTATCCCGTTATACCAGAACCATCATTTTGGTCTTGATCATCAGGAATTTGGTTATGTTGATCCGGTACATAGTCTGTATGTGTATTCTCTTCTTTTCCAATGCTATCTTGCTCGTCACTGTGAGATACTTTAGAAGCATCTGGGTTTTTTACATGTTCTTTCGCTTCTTGATTTTCAACAGCTTCTATCACTTTGACTTCTTTTGAATCTAACTGTGTATCTTCAAGTAAAGTGGAAGCTGTTTTAAGTGCATCATCCATACCAGGACTAACAGGATTTTCTTGTCCAGAAATAAGAGATGCAACATTACCAAGTTCAAATGTAGCTTCTTCAGTTGGAAGCTCAAACTCTGTAGTTTCTTCATTTTCAAGAGAATTATCTGGTAAGTTTGGATCAGCACTTGGAGTAATCTCTGCTGTAAATGTAAATTCGGCATTACTTTCTTGTGAAGTACTATCACTCTGAGTATTTGCTTCATCACTACCTTGTACAGTTATTTCTATATTATGATTAACTCCAGTAGCTGTCTGTACTGTAAATACCTCTTTAAAACTCTCTCCTGTATTCATGTTTTGAACAGTATCTTGAGAGTTGTCAATACTTGCTTCCCATACACCATGTGCATTTATAGTGAGTGTTCCACCATGATCTCCTGTTACCATATTTGGCGTAAATATAAGAGGATGTCCATGTGGACCTGTAGCATCAATATCGCCACTAGCTTTAAGATAATGACCACCATATTCATCAACTACCTGCACATCTTCTTGTACATTAGCTGAATCAATTCCCGCAAATGTTGGTGCATTTGGATCGATTGTAACCGTACTACTAAGATCAAAGTTATGTGACTGCGTACCATCCTGTGCAACTACATGGATGCTAACAGTTTCAGAGCCAGTATATCCTGCAGGTGGAAGAAGTTTCATGGTACCAAAATCATCACTAGAATGAATAATTCCCCCACTAATATGCTGAGTACCATCTGCATAAAGCAATTGCCATCCTTGAGGTATGTCGATTGTGAAACTAAATGTTTCATCTGAATCAATACTGCTAATATCAAATGGAAATGCAATACCGTTAGCAGCATTTACTGGTGTCACATATGCATCATGTGAGGATGCAGTCATGTCAACGATTGGATTAACATGAACATTAATATCAAGCGTATCTTGTGACTGCTCACCAGTTGTCTCAGTAGAAGTTGCTGTGACCCTTAATGCCATCGTGCCTGACCACTGATCAGCTGGTGTAACGCTAAGTCCTTGAAGCTGGGCAGGAGTGAGTGTCCAACTACCATCTGCGTTATGTACACCCGCACTTAGTGTTGCACCAGGTGCCAGCCCTGTGATACTTAGAGATTGTGTTTCACTTGGGTCAACATGGATATTTAATCCGATTGATAAATCTGCGACACCACTATCCTCATCAATAGTAACATCACTTCCACTCAAGGTTATGGTCTCTGCAACTGGTGAAATATCTATTTGCAACGGTGTGGTAGTACTGATCTGATCTGTACTATCAGTCGAAGTTGCAGTTACTTGCAAGTTGATTTGTCCAGAAAAATCTAAAGGTGGGGTAAGTTGTAAACCACTAAGATCTGATGGGCTCAGTGTCCATGTTCCGTCATGATTGTCTGTACCAGCTGAAAGTACAGAGCCTGTAGGCAAGCCAGATACACTCAAAGAAAGAGTTTCAGAGCTATCGCTTACTCCTGCTGTTATCACTAAAGGGATAACTGTATCTTCACCAATATCAGGTATTTGTGTTGTAGTCGTAACAACTTGTTCACGGTTCAATGGATTTTCAAGCTGAATAATGCCTATTAAAATATCCGAATCCACATAATTATTATCATTATGAAAATTATTAATATTAAAAAATAGGTTTCCTGTCATTGGTGCACCAGGAGCAAAAATAAGAGTAAACTCTTCTGTCGGTATTACAGGTATTTCCATTGCAATACCTGAACCATGGGATGTATTTACATAGTTGGGCAAAATATCAACATCCTGCCCATTAACTTTTGCACCAATAATAAAACTAGGATCAATACCAGAAACAGCAATCCTATTAGGAGTCATTCCCATCCCTGTAATATAGCCTGAAGTATCACCAAAATATGGATTTGCAAAGGTAACTTCATCCACTACCTGTGTTGAAGTACTAGTTACTGTTGTTGTTGGTACACTCCCTAGAGCTACACTTAGTGTTGGCGTATCTGCAATTGGATTAATATCGATCGCTGCATGAGCAGTCGTACTAACCTTACCATCGCTTACCTCTATTGTAACAGGTAGATGGTTTCCATCGAAGTTACTTGTTGGAGTAAAGCTCCAATCTCCTGTTGATGCATCTCTTGTAAAGCTACCAGCAGAAGGATCGATATTGACATCACTCACACTCAAGGTATTTCCATCGGCATCACTTGCTCCAACCATCTGTAATAATTGTGCCTCAGTAAAACTTGTAACAGTATCTTCAGATATAACACCTAAATCAGCCACATTAGAAATTGTTGCACTGACTGTAGGTGCAGCATTTGGATCATAGCTTCCAGTTACTGTTATGAGAACATTGTGTATGGTACCATCAGCAGAAGTAACTATGAAAGTTTCTTGCTGCGTATCGCCGTCACTGATGGCATCTGCTCTATCATCAGGCGTATAAGTCCACTGACCTTGAGCATCAACGCTAAATTTTCCATACTGACCATTAACATCTGACTGAACGGTGAAGTGATCCTCTCCTGCATCAGAATCTGAAACTGTGAGTTGACCAAAAACTGCAGTGTCATCATCTACCGTTGTGTCACTTATATCACCTGCAATAGTCGCATCAGCATAATTTGTATTATGTGGTTGAAGCTGGACACGTAATGGTGTTGCAACCCATGGAGAGGTATCAGAGCCATCATTAGAACGGGTTTCTACATGAAACTCGTAGTTAGCTGTCTGACCTGCAGGTGGAGTAACTGTAATACTACTTAGTGCCCAAGCGCTTACATCTAAATGATCGCCTGAACTTACTGTAGCAGTATGTGTCCCATCTGTTACAGTTGAACCATCTGGTAAGCCAAAAAGTCGTGTTGTGAGTGTTTCATCACTGTCCACTGAATCAGTACCGATATTAACACTAAAAGCATCACCTGGATGCGTACCTGTTACTGTATGTATATTGGCAATATTAACTCGTACTGTAGCAGTCGTTACATTTGTACCATCAGTAACTTCATAGGTAAAGGTATCTTGACCAGTAAAACCTGCTGCTGGTATATAGTTAAATGTTCCATCGCCATTATCAACTACTGTTCCTCCATGTGCTGTTGTAGTCTGCACATTTCTTAAGCTTACAGCATGACCTTCAGGGTCAATAGCTTGAGCAAGTACATCTGCAGTAGTAACTAACCCATCACTTGCACCCATAAGTATTTCAAGATTTGGTGCAGAAGGTGCCCAGTCACTCGGTTGCATCTCCAGCTCAAAAGATGTATGGGCTCTATCTGCAACAACTCCGAACTGTCCATCATTTAAAGGTTCATGGAAATCATGAGAAGCTTTCATAACCCCTCCTGACCAAAGTTCAGCCACAGATCCATGTACATGAAGTTCAACATGATGATCAACGTCAGCGGTAGCTAATGCAGGTTCATGAACTCGTTCAACGGTTGTAACATGACCATTTTCACAACTCTCTATAGTCCAAGATTGCATACCTACACGAAGAAAAGCAACTTTATAATTATGCTCATCAACATAATCAAAAACAATCCCACCATTAGTATATTGATGACCTGCTTCAGCATGATGTGCATTTACAGTCGCTGCAAGTGTATAATCTGTAGCTAACTTACCATTGAAATTAACTATCGATGTCTGCATTGGTCCGCCACCTGTTGATTCTATCTCTGAACCTTGAGTAATCCATTGACCTTTAACAGGAGTAATTCCATGTGGTGTACCATCAAAAACCTGATCGGAAAATCTAAACTGATCAATGTTGTCATAATTAATAGTCGAAGTACTTCCATCTGCTAATGTAACTGTTACAGTTTTTGCTCCAGTATCAATTCTGACATCATCAGCATGGTAACTTGAAAGATCTAAAACATTTGAACCGTGTCCTCCATCCACATGATAACTTTGAGAACTTTGCATATCTGTAAAACGAAATACATCATCCGCTGTACCTCCATGTGCAGAAGTCACTGTGTAATATCCTGCATTTTGACTTTCTCCAGGAACCTGATAACCAGTAGCTGTTAAATCAAAATCTACAGCTTCACCAGTGCCAGAAAAATCAGCATTTGTATAGCTATTAACAGATGGATGTGCTAGCGAATCAACAGTAACTTGAAGTGTTGGAGTATCTGCAACAGCAGTAATATCAAGTACGCCTTGCGTTGAACTAGTAGCATGACCATCACTCACCTCAATGGTAACAGGCAAATCACTACCACTTACTTGTGAAGCTGGAGTGAAAATCCATGAGCCATCAGTTCTTTGTGCAAACTGACCGTATTTTGGGTCTATATTTATCGAAGTCACATGGAGAGTATCTGAGTCAACATCTGTTGCTCCAACCATCCCAAGAACAGCAGCTTCAGAGAAAATAAGTGGTTTATCTTCAACGGCTGTTTGATGATTAGCAGCTGCAGTTAATGTTGGAGCATCATTACTACCAGTAATAGTCATAGTTAATGTTTTTGTTTCACCAGAAGATGTAACTACATCAATACTATCTGTAGATGACTCTCCAACTTTAAGAGCTTGAATTTTTGGATTGCTGTTATCAGCTGTATATGTCCAATGTCCATTAGCATCGATACTAAAACTACCATAGCCGCCACTCCCAGCTACAGCATGCTGAGCAATAAAAGTAGGATTTTGCCCATCATCCACATCAGTCACAGTCAACTTTCCACTTGCTTCGAGTTCTCCAGCCGCATTTACTCCACTGTCTTCCATCAGAGTTCCTGTGGTCGTACCAGTGATTACAGGTGCATCATCTGTACCATCAATATTTACTGTAATCGTATGCTGAGTACCATCAGCACTCGTTACAACTAAAGAGTCTGTCAAACTTTGGTGTTCTGCTAGCTGTTGTACATTAGGGTTGGTATTGTCAACCATATATGTCCATAGACCATTAGGCAAAACATTAAAGTGACCATAGCCTCCAGAACCAGTTGCATGCATTTGTAATGTTAACTGAGACTCTCCTGCATCAGGATCATTAACAGTAAGCTGTCCACGAGCCGATGCCGAACTGTCTTCTTGAATTGTTAGTGTATCTTGTCCACTAATTAAAGCAGCATCAGCAACTGCTGATAAATCCATAGAAGCATTAGTTGAAACACTAACACCATGAGGATCTTGAACATCATATGTAAAATTAACCGCTCCGTTATAGTTGGCTTCTGGATGAAATGTAAAGGTACCATCATTATTATCTGTAATAGTTCCATGGTCTGCATGAAGGTTATGTACACTTAACTGTGCTCTTTCACCATAGTCCACATCTGATGCATTTGAGAGAAGCTGTGCTGTTGTTAAAGTTACATCAATATCTTCTGTACCTGCTGCTAGAGTTACTGCTGATGAAACTACTGGTGCATCGTTGGTGCCGGTAATATCAACAACGACTGTATGTGTCGTACCATCCAAACTACGGACAAGGAAACTATCTTTTACTGCCTCACCATCTTTAAGACTATCTGCCCTTGCATCTGGTGTGTAGGTCCAGTGCCCATCTGCAGTGAGGCTGAACTTACCGTACTGACCATCGGTATCTGCTTGTGTGGTGAAACCTGCCTGGCTAGAAGTGCTATCAGAGATAGTTAGTATACCAGAGACTACCGAATCTTCATCAGTACCAGCAGTATCATCACCCGCAATCTGTGCATCTGGTACAGGCTGAGTTGGATCCATGACAACAGGCGTATCACCATGTGAATGTGCCACTGTACCATCAGGACCAGTGGTCTCAACTTCGACACTGACCCTGAAATTCTGCGCATGAGCTGGTAGTTGTGCTGTTATCTGATGAAGTTGCCAGCCGGTAAGATCAACAGGTGTTCCGGTAAAAGTGACACTGTGAGTTCCATCAGACACCACCGTCCCCGCAGGTAATCCGCCAAGGATAGTTGCAGTGACGTGATCATCTGTATCAGCCGGCGCAGTGACGGACACATCTAGATGTAATAAAGATCCGGGAGGTGGCGGCGTCAGCGAGGTATCAACCTGCTGGGTGGTATGTACAAGCCCGCCCTGCTGATCTAGAGTATGTGTACCTGTGGTATCAACAAGTTGCCCGGAAACACTACGCACATCGACAATAAGACCAGAGGAGTGGTCAAGCTGTGTCGCCAAAGGTGCAGTCGCCACCTGTGACTCTGTTAATGCATGACTGGCAATTGCTGCATTGAATATCTGCCCTTCATAATGCTCTACAGCACTCCAACCCGGATTTCCTGCAGTACCCGGGTTATTAAGCTTCTGACCAAGCACCATATAAGTATCAGCTGGCAGGGTATCACCCTGATGATAGTTGTGAACGGTTGTAACCAAATGACCATTATCAAAAACCTTTAGGTCCCCGGAGGAAGATGTCCAAGTCAGGGTAATACGATGAGAATTACCATCGGCAAGATTGATACCAGTAGCAGGATCGCCGGCACCACCTATTTTCATATTGGCAGGGTTCCATAAAGACAATATGTTGTTGTTTCCAGAATTACCCATGTTTAAAATCACAGGTCCCTGACTACCAGTGCCTGAACCAGCAGCACGCCCCACAACCGTAAATTCCATGGTCATTTCAGTAAGTGGTTGACTCGCTGCAAGATCACCAACTACGATTCGTCCAGCACTACCTGTACTGACAATCTCCTGTTCCGCTGTTACGGCGACGCCAATTGCAGCCGTATCTGTAACAGGTGAAAGATTCATAGAAGCAGATGTTGATACAGAACCACCTTGAGGATCTTGAACATCATAAGTAAAACTCACTGCTCCACTGTAATTTGCTTCTGGATGAAAGGTAAATGTACCATCAGAATTTTGTGTTATGGTTCCATGGTCTGCTTGTAAGTTATGTACGCTCAACTTTGCAGTTTCGCCATCATCATAATCACCAGCATTAACAAGTAAATCAGCTGGATCTATTGTAACTACAGTATCTTCAATACTAGCAGAAAGTGTTGTTGCACCATGTCGTACATAAGGTGCATCATTCGTACCTTCGATTACAAATTCAACTTGATGTGTTGTTCCATCAACACTATGTATAGTAAAGGACTCTTTTTCCAGTTGTCCTTTTGCAAGATGATTAACCACACTGTTTTCAAGATGGTAAAAGTAGTTCCCATTACCATAAAGTTGCAAGGTTCCACCCAGATTTCCGGTAAAGTGGTGCAAGCCATCCGGAAACTTGGACTCGCCCGGTCCATCAGGATCAACTACATCAAACTTACCATGTGTTTTGATTGTGTAACCAATAAATAAATTATTTTCTTCTAAGAGGTGTCCACCTGTCCCTGTGATAATTGCTGCATCAGCAACTGCAGCCAGGCTCGTCGTGGCTCCAGTATGCGTCACACCGCCATGCGCGTCTTGCACGTCGTAATTAAAATGAACGTCACCATTGTAATCTCGAGCTGGCGTAAACGTGTATGTGCCATCCTGGTTGTCACGGATGGAGCCGTGATCCACCCGTACGTTCGCGATGATGAGTTTGCCCGCATCGTTGGCATCCACATCGACCGTGTTGGCGAGAAGCTGCGCTGTCGTTAGCGTTTGAGCGGTGTCTTCGGTGCCGTTTTGCAGCACCACATCAGATGAGCAGTAAGGTTTGTCGTTACTCCCGTGAAGAGTGATGACGATATCGTGCGCCGTGCCGTCTTTCGCATACACAGTGATAGTGTCGGTGAGAGACTGGCCGTCACCAAGTTGATCGATGGCAGTGCCCCTTGTCGTCGGGCTTCCGCCACTGACCGCAAGATGGCCCGCATCTGCGAGGTAATGCCAAGCCCCGTTTTCTTGAAGTATCAGATCACCATACTGCCCATGATAACTATAACCCGTTCCTTTCGAATCAAAAGCAGCTTCACCGGCATCAGCATCCGAGATGGTCAATTTACCATCTGCGTATAAAGGCGCTCGATTGAGTGTCGACACACCAGGTTGAGCATAATCCGGAGACATGTCTGCACCGGCGCTAGCCTCAGTCACGGTTCCCGTATCGACGCCGCCGATGACAGCTGCATCAGCAACTGCAGCAAGTGACATAGAAGCACTAGCTGTAACGCTAGCCCCATGAGGATCTTGAACATCATAAGTGAAACTTACTGCTCCATTGTAGTCTTTATCTGGATGGAAAGTAAATGTACCATCAGTGTTTTTTGTTATCGTTCCATGGTCTGCTTGTAAGTTATGTACGCTTAACTTTGCAGTTTCGCCATCATCATAGTCACCAGCATTAACAAGTAAATCAGCTGGGTCTATTGTAACTACAGTATCTTCAATGCTAGCCGAGAGTGTTGTTGCACCATGTCGTACATAAGGTGCATCATTGGTACCTTCGATTACAAATTCAACTTGATGTGTTGTACCATCAACGCTATGTATGGTAAAAGTCTCCTTTTCCAATTGTCCTTCTGCAAGATGATTAACCACACTGTTCTCAAGATGGTAAAAGTAGTTCCCATTAGCATTCACTTGTAATCTTCCACCCAAATTACCAGTGTAGCTACCACCATGTAAAACATCTGGAAATTGAGACTGAGCGCTCCATCGGGATCAACTACATGAAACTTACCACTTGTTTTGATTGTGTAACCAATAAATAAGTTATCCTCCTCTAAAAGGTGAGCCTACCTGTCCCTGTTATAACTGCTGCATCATCCACAGCTGCAAGATTCATTGATGCAGATGTAGCTACAGTTGCTCCATGAGAGTCTTGTACATCATAAGTGAAACTAACTGCTCCATTGTAATTTGCTTCTGGATGAAAAGTAAATGTACCATCTTGATTATCTGTGATAGTTCCATGATCAGCTTGTAAGTTATGTACGCTTAGTTGCGCTGTTTCACCTGTATCTACATCACTTGCATGAGCTAGAAGTTGTGCTGCAGTTAAAGTTAGATCTGTGTCTTCAGTTCCTGCTGCAAGTGTTACTGAGGATGAAACTACTGGTGCATCGTTTGTTCCAGTAAGATTGAAAGTGAGTGTTTTCGTATCGCTAGCGCCTGCGCTATCTGTTACTGTGACTGGAATACTAATCACAAGAGGCTCACCCTGTGCTAGGTGTTGATATGCTGCGTTACTTGGATCGAAGCTATAGCTCCCATCAGAGTGAAGAGTAAAGCCTGCTGGTGGGTTTTTAGTAGTAAATGTTTGAGTATCTCCACTGTCTATATCTGTCGCACTAATACTTCCTTGTAATACTGCGCCATCTTCTGTCGCGCTTGTTGGAGTAATTGGGGTGATCACCGGTGCATCGTTTTTCGGGGTGACATTCATATTGATCGTCTGGCTTGTTATGTCTGTACCATCTGTCACACTCAGTACGACTGTTGCTGGTCCATTATAGTTTGCATCTGGCGTAAATACGATATCCCCATTTGCATTGATAGTCGCAGAACCATGGGTCGCTGTGACACTTGGCGTGAGTCTATCACCTGTGTCTATATCGTGTGCATGAAAAGTGATTGTCTTACTTCCATCCTCTGTGACACTTTGCGTTGCAATTGGATCGATCCTTGGCGTGTCGTTTACTGGATTTACTGTGACGGCTATTGTTTTTGTAACGCTCGCTCCATTGTTATCCGTTGTTACAACCGTAATCGTATCAGTTCCATTAAAATTAGCGTTTGGGGTATAGACAATTTGACCATTAGATACGGTTACAGTTCCTTGAGCAGACGTAGCGGTAGTAGACAGAATATCTTTTGTGTCTACATCATTTGTTTGGAAACTTATTGTTTTTTGTCCATCCTCATCCACACTTGTTGTTACTGGTGTGCTTAGTGTTGGCGTATCGTTTGTTCCAGTAAGATTGAAAGTGAGTGTTTTCGTATCGCTAGCGCCTGCGCTATCTGTTACTGTGACTGGAATACTAATCACAAGAGGCTCACCCTGTGCTAGGTGTTGATATGCTGCGTTACTTGGATCGAAGCTATAGCTCCCATCAGAGTGAAGAGTAAACCCTGCTGGTGGGTTTTTAGTAGTAAATGTTTGAGTATCTCCACTGTCTATATCTGTCGCACTAATACTTCCTTGTAATACTGCGCCATCTTCTGTCGCGCTTGTTGGAGTAATTGGGGTGATCACCGGTGCATCGTTTTTCGGGGTGACATTCATATTGATCGTCTGGCTTGTTATGTCTGTACCATCTGTCACACTCAGTACGACTGTTGCTGGTCCATTATAGTTTGCATCTGGCGTAAATACGATATCCCCATTTGCATTGATAGTCGCAGAACCATGGGTCGCTGTGACACTTGGCGTGAGTCTATCACCTGTGTCTATATCGTGTGCATGAAAAGTGATTGTCTTACTTCCATCCTCTGTGACACTTTGCGTTGCAATTGGATCGATCCTTGGCGTGTCGTTTACTGGATTTACTGTGACGGCTATTGTTTTTGTGACAGTAGCACCATGATTGTCGATCGCTGTTAATGCAATAATGTCATTACCATCATACTTCGTACTTAAGAGAGTATAGTTTTTGTCAAGACTTGCAATAAACTCTTCTGCTGTACGAGAGATGATCGAATCTATTTCTAAACTTTGATGAGGAGTACTCTCATCGCTATTCATCTCTTCTTTGTTGTCTACTTCTCTTATTTCATCATTAGGATATTCAGTATGATCTTCTGCTTCTAAAGAGCTATTATAAAAGTCAATTTTTGTTAAAAATGTTTCATTGAGTAGTGTATTTTCTGATAGAGGGATCTGGATCACTTCACCATCTACTTTTTCTATATTGATATTATTGACCTGATGTTCAAAAACATCATTGAGAAAAACTTGATCTCCTTCATGAAGAATTATATTTTTCCCATCTCTAATAACATGAATTTCTGAATGAACATTCTTTAAATGGCCCAGTAATTTATTTTTTGACATATTATAACTCCTACTTTCACTTTCATGATATAATAATATATTACATATAATAGTTGATTACATATAATAGTATATTAAATTTATAATTAGTGAACTATATAAATTTCATTTTTCCTCTTTTTAGTTATTTAAAATATCGTATAAATCTAAACATAATTACATTAAAATCTAAAGAATCTAAATATGTTTAAAGCATAAGCCCAAAAGAGCTTAAAAGGAATATTTTTCAAAACTTGACCTCTGAAATCTTTATAATATTGATTGATTTTAATACGGATGACAGTAGTGTTTAGACAGAGTTTGAGAAGGCTCCCAAGCTCTGTCTGTAAAAAGAAAATAATCTTTACGTTTTGGTTGGATCTAAGTGTATATCCATCTGTGGATAAGGAATAGAGATATTCTTCTCATCAAAACGTTCTTTGACAGCACGTGTGACTTCCCAATATACAGTCCAGTAATCAGCTGTTTTAACCCATGGACGACATATAAAGTTTACTGAGGAATCTGCCAGTTCGTGTACTTTGACCGTAGGTTCAGGACTTTTAAGTACCAATGCATGTTCTTCAAGGATCTCTTCCATGACTTTTTGAGCTTTTTCGATATTATCATTATAACCGATGCCGAACGTCATATCAACACGACGCGTAGGACTATGTGTGACATTGGTAATGATATTACCCCATATTGAGTTATTTGGAACGACCATCAGTCTATTATCAAAAGTTACGATACTTGTTGATACCAGTGTCATAGACTGAACAGTACCGACAGCACCTGAAACATCGATAACATCACCGATATCATAAGGACGGTAAAGCATGATCATGATCCCGCTGGCAAAATTACTTAATGTTCCCTGCAGTGCGAATGCGATAACAAAACCTGCTGCACCTACCATGGCCATGATCGGTCCTACATTGATATCGAGTGCTGCCAGTGCGACAAGAAGTCCCACAAGCATTACAAGTTTATGGATAATGTTAGCGATAAAGTCATTGAGTAATTTTGAGTTGCTATGAGAAAACTCAAGTGCTCTTTTAACACCTTTTCTCAATAGATTACTTACAAAGAAGGCAACTAAAATAATTACTATAAATTTAACCAGGTTGATCAGCCAAAGGATACCTCCCTCCTCAGACATAACCCATCCATAAATAATCGTCCATGCTGATTCAGCATCTGTCACTTCTAAAGAAATGCCACTCACACTATTAATGTAACGACGGTAAGGGAGTACTTTATCCAATTCATTACCAGTCTTATCCATACCGATTTTTTCATTGATATTTTCTAATATTGTATCAAGACGTTTTATCATACGCTGTCTATCTTCAAGAAGCTTTGTTTCCTTCTCAAGAAGCATACTTTTCTCTTCTTTTGCTTTCTCGACTTTTTTCTTTATACTTTCCTTTTCCTCTGCAGTTGTTTCATTCGTATCCAATGCTTTCAACGAATCTATTTCATCATTTTTTTGTCCTATTGTAAGTTTACTTTGATTCACTTTCTTTACGGCTTCTTTTAATAGTTCTAACCATCCATCAGCTTCAACAAAAAGTTCGTCAGAGGTTAAGTGGCTGATCATCAGATTAAGCTGATCAGCCGATATATCACTGTTTTCTATACTGATTGCTGTAGGAACCTTAGACACTTCTTCTGCATAGATAGTTGTCATTGATAGGCATGTAAAAATAAGCATTAAGCTTGCTATTGTTTTTTTCATATTATCTCTCTTGTTTATTATTCTTTCACTTAACATAATATATTAAATAACTTAAGGCTTTCAAAGACAATTGAAACTTTATAAAATAATCTATACAGAACGTTTTATTTTGATTTATTTGAAAGATGGTTTTTATATAATTACTATCTGTTCTCACTTGTGAAACATGAATACATAATAAAAAATTGGCAGCGTTTAAAATAAATTAATCTGAAAGTACGTATTTTAGGGGGTGGTTATAAATGATGTGTCCGAGGAGAGTTGAAATCAAGTCCGAAACCTCTGAAAGCACTATATACGGGCAGTTTTAAATTAAATAGTTAGCCGTTGGGAGAGTCTGCCAACAGCTAAAAACCTTATATATCTTATAAGGTTTTGAAAATAAGGTATTCGTATTCATTCACTCATGTATACATTCAGCACCGCATAGTAAAATTATTAGTCAATACCTACATGAAGCTGATAATTTGCCACTTCATTTCTTCTTGCCGCATTGCGCATCATATACACCTGAATCGTATATGTACCATCTTTAGGCAAGTTTCCTGTATACGCATTTCCTTGAGTAGATCCAATGAACATCGCTTGATCTCCAGGACCCTTACCCGGTTCAAAAATATTAAAATAGGTCGAGGTATGTTTGGTTTCCAAACTTACACGCATGTATTGACCAGACTTAGCTCCTAGTTTATAATTGTAGGTTTCATATCCTTTGATCTTAGCCTTCAGTGTAGTACCGCTTGTGCCTTTATCAAAGTGAACCTGTTTGTTATGTACGACATCTTTTGCTATTGAAGGGATAGAAAGTAATGCTATTCCTATCGCTGCTGCAAATAATTTTCTTTTCATTATTATCTCCATTTTTATTATGATAGATCAACCCAAACGTTTAATTAGGATAAACATTTAGATACTCACCGTTTTTATTAAACTCACAAGTATATTTTTTACCGTCAACTGTTCCTGATACTGTTGATGCAGTTACGGCTCCCTGTTGGGCAACTACACTTCCCATTTTTACATACATAGGTTTGGTGTTAACCTCTCCTGCGATCATACCTCTACAGTAATTTACCATTTTACCTTGATTGTTCATTTGAGTGGGGGCTGGACTGGGTACATTATACTCCGGTGCCGGAACATCTGTACAGCCGGAAAAACCTATAACAGCAACTCCCATAACAGGGATCAAAATTTTCTTTTTCATCATATCTCCTATTTCATATAATTTAGTTAGTACATAAAAACAATACCAAAAAATATTTTCGTAGTCAAGCTTTTCAATCAAATAAATTGCTTTTGTTATTTTAAAACAACCTAAACTAATCTCCTCTTTTTTCTATTAATCCTATGTCGAAATATTGTTTTCGGCAATATAGACTATTTTTTTAGATTGTCTACTTCTTCTTTAATCTCTTTTTCGAGCTTGGCAGTGTTTTCAGATACTGATTTTTTTAACAGTTCAACCTCTTTTTCTGTATTATCCTTAAGTTGTTCATCCGTCGATTTTTTCTCGCATCCTACACTTGCTAATCCAAATCCAACAACCATGATTGTGATAAGTATATTTTTCATATACATTCCTTTCAATATTTTTATAAAACACCCATTAATCTTAGCACTACTACTATGACAACAACAGTCAACGCCGTTCCAATCAAACCTCTTATCATTTGTGATCCTTATATATTGAGATAATTTATTATTTCATTTTATTACTGTGTGTCAACTTATTTTTTATACAGTTCTGTATAGATACAAGAGTTGTACTTCTTTCCATCATTAATATCCATAGATATATGCAACAGTAGCCTTCGTGGTAAAATATTTGTTAAATATCTTTACAAAAAAACTATATATGATTTTTTTTCAGACTTTATTATAGAATTAATATGTCTTATGCTAGTATTGAATTGTTATAGATAAAATCAAATGAACTGGAGATATAATGAAAAAGAAGATTTTGATCCCTGTTATGGGACTTGCACTGTTAGGTTTTGTAGGATGTACGGATGTTTCTCAACCATACCCTTCTAACAGTAGTTCTCAACCTATGGGAGCCGTAAGTGAAACTGCAACATGTAAACTTACAAATGTCGCTGCAGGAAAAACACTTTATGATGGCTCATGTCGTATCACACAGGAAGAGACTAAATACAATACCGTTTATACAGTTAAGATGGGTTCTGGTGAATCATTTATGTTTGCTGGCCAAAAAGGTTCAACGGCATGGATGCATGGAGCAGAGAGTACACATTTTACAGACCTTCCAACAGGTGGGATCTTCAAGTGGAGTGACTTTGCACTTGTTGTTGCAGAATAAACCCTTATCAAAGTCAGGTACCAGCCCGGCTTTGATTTTTTACTAAAAGAAATAAAATCAATCGTTTACAATCCTAATAAAGTTATATATTTGTTTTATATTTCTAATGACTATAAACTTTGACGAAACAAATTATGATATGCTTAACTACATCCTAAAGGAATTTCTAGAAAAGATGTATAAGATCAGACTCCCTTTTTTTCTAATACTACTTATAGTCTTGAATATGTCACAGTTATTTGCTGCAAAAAACAGCCCTCATAAAAATAACATTAATACCATTATCCCAAAGCCACAGAAGCTTTATCCAGGGAATGGCGAATTTATTCTAACAAACCAAACCCGGTATTACTCCGACACATCTCTTTCGAAGAATGCCATAAGGTATCTACAGAAACACTTGAAGCAAAATTCAGGATATCTTCTCCAGTCGGCTAAATCTTCCAATAATGTAATACATTTTCTGTACAAGCCGGGGAAGATAAAGAAGCCTGAGGCGTACCGACTACATATTGAAAAAGATCAGGTTACCATTGAAGCGAGAGATCAGGCAGGATTCTTCTATGCAGTTGTTTCCCTGATGCAGCTTATGGATGCTTCTATCTGGAGTCAATCAGACTTAAATGGAGGAAAGAAAACTTGGCATATCCCCTCTTGCACGATAGAGGATTATCCGCGTTTTACATGGCGGGGTATGATGCTGGATACTTCGACGAAACTTCTTCCCCATTACTTATATCAAAAAGTTTATCGACCGTATGGCACAGCATAAACTCAATCGTTTCCATTGGCATTTGACAGATGATGAGGGGTGGCGAATAGAGATAAAGCAGTACCCTCTTCTAACAAAGATAGGTGCACACCGTGGACCGGGCACAAAATTACCCTTCTCAACCTATCCTTCTATGCGAGGACCAAAAAATAAACGCCAGTCCGGTTATTACACACAGGAGCAGATCAAAGAGGTCATTGCTTATGCAAAGGCACGTTCTATAGAGATACTCCCTGAGATCGATGTGCCCGGTCATGCGAAAGCTGCCATTGTGGCTTATCCGAAACTTCTACAGGATCCAAAAGACAAAAGCTACTACCTCTCTGTACAAAAAGTCAGCAACAATACGATCAACCCAGGAATCGAAAGCACTTACATATTTCTTGAAAATGTTATTTCAGAGGTCAGTGAACTTTTTCCATTTGCCTATCTTCACCTGGGAGGAGATGAAATACCCAAAGGTGCCTGGCAGAAATCCCCGGCTGTCCACAAGCTGATGAGAAAAAAAGGATTGAACAATACCAAAGAGGTACAAAACTATTTCTTTACCCGTTTAGATAAGATCCTTGCAAAACATGACCGAAAAATGATTGCCTGGCAGGAAGTCATAGATGGTAAACCAAATCTAAGAAAAGAGAATATACTTATGGCATGGAAAAGTTCCAAAGCCGGTAATAATATGATAAAAAGACAGCGTAATGTCATTATGGCACCGGTTCAATATCTCTATTTTGATCAACAATATACTAGAATTAAAAAGGAACCAGGACATACCTGGTCCACTCCCGTAAGTACCCAAAAAACATACTCGTTTAATGTGAATAATTCACCCTATATTAGAGGCGTACAAGCTTGTTTGTGGTCAGAAACACTACTTACTGAAAAGATAGCAGACTATCTTGCATGGCCAAGAACATTTGCATTGGCAGAGGTTGCATGGACTGAGCAGGAAAGTCGTAATTGGAAAGAATTTCAACAACGTGCATCTGCAGAAGGTCTCGAACGGCTTAAAGCTCAAGGGATATCTTTTCGTCCTGTAGTGCCTATACGTTAGCTAAGGATAAAGAAGATACTTTTTTCGTATTTTCTTAAATTTATCAAGATCTTTTTCCCAGCTTTTTCGGATCATCTTCTCTGACATATCTGATTCTATCTGCTTACGCAGTTTATTAGAACCTGCAAGTGCATCTATAAATTTATTTTTGAGAAAAAAATCTTTTTTATTTTGGTAGTTGGCATAGGCATCCAGAAGGTAGGATAGATCTAACTGTTGTTTGGAACGCATTTGTCTGACATGACTTTTACTTAGGTCAACACCATAGCATCGTTTACCTTTATGCTTTGGATTTTGGGCTCCTGATCTTGACCTGGGAATAAAAGAGAACTTTTTTACTCCGTATAGTGGTGCACCATAAAGTTGAAAAGGTTTATCTGTACCTCTTCCTGCTGAGATAGCTGTACCCTCAAAGAATGCAAGGGAAGGATAGAGTGCAATGGCTCTGTCATTAGGCAAATTGGGTGATGGTTTGACAGGAAGAGAGTAAAAACTCTGATGTGTGTAATTCGCCAATGGTACAACAGTAAGTTCTGCTTTTTTGCCACTTTTGAGCCAACCTTCACCATTGATCATTTCAGCATACTCACCAATGGTCATTCCATAGACAACAGGTACAGGATGAAGACCGACAAAAGAACGATACTTTTTTTGAAGTACTGGCCCGTCAATATAATGACCATTGGGATTGGGACGATCAAGCACTATCACAGGAATATCATACGCTGCTGCTGCTTCCATTATATAATGCAGTGTAGAAAGGTAAGTATAAAAACGAACACCTACATCCTGTATATCAAACAAGATCAGATCTATTCCATTAAGATCTTTTTTTGTCGGTTTTTTATGTTTTCCATAAAGTGAAATGATCTGAAGTCCAGTTTGGGGATCAAGACTGTTTTTGATATGTGCACCGGCATCTGCTTTACCACGGAAACCATGTTCAGGAGCAAAGATCTTTTCAATCGCAATACCCTGAGCCAAAAGGGTATCTACCAAATGTGTTTCCCCCACCAAAGATGAGTGATTGACAACCAAGGCGACTTTTTTCCCTTTCATCAAAGGAAGATACAATTCCGGTCGTTCGGCAGCCGGTATGATCTTACCGGCAAAAAGTGTGCCAGAATAAAGTATGATCAGTAAAAAACTTTTATATAATCTCATGATTAACTATACCATATCTCTATTCTCATTATTAAAAATTAATGTCCTTGGGGGTTTCTATGATCAACATACTACTGATACGTAATAATTTTATTCATTTTTTTCTTTTTTTATTGACTCATCACTAAGTTTTGAACGTAGGTTCTCCCCTTTGGAAAAGTTTTTATCATTTAACCTATCTTCTATGCTAGTGACATGGTATGTTGGTGGTAAAATCTTATTTCTTATCATCTCAAATATTTTAAACATGGCAATTTATCCTTATGTTGTCTTAATAAAAATTCTGTTAGCTGATGAGAGTATATGAAAAATTAAAGTGGGTGATAAGAGCATATAGAAAATATATTTTTTCTGAATGTGACTACTTATTTATGAACTACCGCATAGAAATAGCCTTGATCTCATCCAGTGTGAGAGTGAAAATGATTCAAATTGTCATAGAAGTGAATTTGGCATTCAAAGTAATTATAGTAGTTCAAATTAAATATCTCTCCCGGACAAGGAGTGTTTGACAAACTCGACAGAACAATATCCTAAAGAACTTGTATACAAAATCGTTGTAATAAGTGTCTCTTAAAAGCTTATAGTGCCGCTGAATACGTTGATTGTTAGTGGTGGGTCGGGGGAGACTCGAAATCAATTCTGAACCCTCTGAAAGCCCTATATACGGGCAATCTTAAATTAAATAGTTGGCTGTTGGCATACAATTAACGTACAATTTTGGCAGACTCTGCCAAAATATATATATCGTTAAAATTAGTCATTTTTGGGCACACATATACTCTATATTCAACTAATTATTTTAGAGAGTAATATTTGTATCTCATTATTCTTTGCAAGGGACATATAATCTCACAATTTTTATTTTTTAAATCGCAATTTGATATTTTTATAAAAATTTTTATCTCTTTATTCCTAAGCAACAAATAAAGCAGTCTCACCATATTGAATTTGTCAATTAAATTAGCACCATTTTCAATTAAAAGTTTTACTATATCTATATATCCATTTTCTGAAGCTGATATTAAAGCAGTTAGTCCAATATTATTTTTTAAATCAAGATTAGCACCATGTTCAATTAAAAGTTTTACCGATCTCTATATATCCTTTTTGAGAAGCTGTCATTAAAGAATTTACACCAAGCTTATTTTGTAAATCAAGATTAGCACCATGTTCAATTAAAAGTTTTACTATCTTCGTATATCCAGTTCGTGAACCTAATTTTAAAGCAGTAAAACCATCTTTAGCTTGCAAATCAAGATTAGCACCATTATCAATTAAAAGTTTTACAATCTCTGTGTATCCATTTTGAGAAGCTGACATTAAAGCCGATACACCATCTTGATTTTGAATATCTAAATTAGCCCCATTCTCTATTAAAAGATTAGCTATTTCTGTACATCCATTTTCACAGACCCACCCTAAAGCACTTCTACCATATATATTTTGAGAATTTAAATTAACACCATTTTCAATTAAAAGATTTACTATCTCTATATGTTTATTCCCAGAAGCCAATGTCAAGCAAGTAGCTCCATTTTTAGCCTGTACATTAATATTAGCATGATTGTCAAGTAAAAGTTTAACTATGTCTATATGTCCATATTCAGAAGCAAGTATTAAAGCACTAGCCCATTGTCTCCTTAAAATTAAGGTCTGCACCATTATCAATTAAAAGTTTTACAATCTCTGTGTATCCATGTTTAGAAGCGATCATTAAACTAGAAAAAGATGTACCGTAGTCTGTATCTCTTGAATCTACATCTGCCCCATTTTCTAAAAGAACTTTTAAAAACTCAATATTAGCTCTCTTTTTAACTAATTCTGAAATATTCATGCCTTTAACATTACTTCCATTTGTTATAGAGTTTTTTAAGAGTGGTAAATCTATATTTTCGATAGCTTTCTTCAAACTATCTCTTCCTAAACTTTTTCAAATACATTTTTGCACTTTTAAAATTTAATTTTTCAGCCATATCTTTAATCAAACCCAAATTATTGTCAGCTTTAGCTAATTTAAAAAGTTTATCTTTATTTCCTTTTGTAGCTTGCTTATCTTCAAAAACAAGTTTTTTATAATCACTCAATCCTAATTTAGCTTGTATCGGTTTTTGTTTAGGAGTAATGGTTTTTTTAGGTTTTATACTTTTTTCTACTTGAGAAGTTTTTAATTTAAACTTTTCATTAATTTTTTTAACCTGTTCAACTCTTCCAAACTTTTCAAGTCTTTTAGCCTCATTTATCCATTCTTTTTCTTTTGATGATGTTTTTTCAAAAATAGTTTTTTTACTCTCAACGATACCCAATAGTTCCCAGATCTTATGCTCTTTTTGTTCTACAATATATAAATTTTCAATGCCACGAGTAAATGCTACATAAAGAGAGTTTATATAAATTTTATAAATATCAAGTTCTCTATCTGTTTTGTCTTTAGGACGAGAATATTTTAACTCTTTTTCTAAATCATGTTTCTCAATATCAGAGATAATATCAAAAAACTTTTTGCTCTCATTTGATATAAAATCAAAAAGAATCACATTTTCATACTCAAGTCCTTTAGCTTCCTGCACTGTAAAGACAAGCGGTGTTTGAAAAATATCCATTGCTTCTTGTTTAGCTTTTTCATCAAAAACAATAACAGCAAAAGTGACATCACCTTTTTTCTTTTCATTTAGTTCTTGTGCCATTTTACTATTTGACCAAAAGAATATTTCACCATCTTTTTTAGAAATTGTTTCAATCAAATAATTGCTCTCTTTATCAATTGATCCAAATCTTAATTGCTTGATTTTTAAAAGTTTATTTGAAATTTCTGTAATAGATTTTGAGTTCCGATAATTTTCTCTTAAAATGGAGATCTGAGATTTTTCATCTGTTTTAAACAGCATATTTTTAAGCTTTGACCAAGAAAAGAAATTTGAATATATTATTTGATTTGAATCACCTGAAAGAATGAAATTCTTACCATTTTTAAGAATTGTAGAAATCTGAGAGTTAGTAAAGTCTTGAACTTCATCAATAACAATAAAATCATAAGTCTTTGATAGTTCAAGTGTTTCAATATTAGAATCTGTAAGGTTTTCAGAATTCAAAAATTCTAAATAATTTTTAAATTTTAAATAAACCTCCTTTTTTTCTTCTTTAGTAAATAGAGAATTTTTAATACCTAAATCTAAATACTCATTTTCCAAAAGATAAGGTTTTTCAAAATTACCTGTAATAACACCTCTAAACTCTTCAAAATATTTTTCAACTTCTTTGATACTATATTTTCTTGCAAAACTTTTGAATTTTTCAAAAGTAATCTCATTTTTAATCTCAAAAAGTTCTTCAAAAGATAAAAACTCTATATTTTTAGGGCAGTTACAAATTTCTTTTGAGTTTTCAACAAGGTTCTTAGATAAAGATATATAGAGAACTTTTCCATTGAAAGTTTGTATTTTCTCAATTAATACAGAAGTTTTTCCACTTCCAGCTGAACCAATCAAAATAATTGGAGGATTTAAATTTAAGATATTTTCTTGAGTATCAGAAAAACTAATAAATTTATCAAAATAACTAAACTCTTTTTTCTTATTTAAAAATATAACCTCTTCAATATCTTCTTTTAAGAATACAAAATCTTCTTCATCCCACTTTTTACCACGAAGAAATTTAGACTTCTCATATTCGTGATTTTTAACATACTCAAGAAGTAAAATATAATTTTCATTCTCATATCTAAAAAAAGTAAAAATAATTCTATCTTCATAATTAACTTTAACTCTAAAATATGGTAAATTAGAGAGTTTTTTAACTTGAGAAAAATCAGAGTTTTTTAGTTTCTCAATAGTTTTTTCTAATTTTTCTATTCTCTTAAAATCTTTATAAGTAGCAATTTTCAATATCAGACTTCCTCTTTTCTAGGTCTTCCACCCTAATATAAATAGATAGCTTATCATACTTTATAGCAGTTTCCACTTTATCATTTTTTATTACTAAGTGACTGTCAAATATAGGAACAGTAGTTATATTTAAGTTAACAAATACGGTGTTTTTTAGGGGTTTGTGAAGTGATGGAGACAGTCAGAAACTCGAAATCAATGCCCTACCCTATGAATCCCCTATATACGAGCAATCATAATTTAAATAGTTAGCTGTTGGCTTACAATTAACCTACACTTTTGGCAGATTCTGCCAAAACTATGATAGTTATAATTTATTTCCATTTAAATTGAATTAGTTTGTGTCAATGTATTATGCTTCAGTGACCTATAAATGAAAACTCTTTTACTGTCTTGCATATGGTTTTATTTGCAGTACAAAGTATTTTTATCCCTTTGCTATTAGTTAAATATAAACAATTTCCATCTACAATCGTATCTCCATGGAGTATTGTGACCTTACACTGCTCTCCCTTACCATGAAGTAAATAAGTTTCGTATAATCCCATATCACCATATTGGCTACTAATAAGCTCTATTTCCTTTTTTGTTGGTGCAGGAGCATTATATTCTGCAGTATCATCAAAGAGAGTATCTGCGCAAGGCACTCCGTACTCCATTCAATCCATCACTGGATTACCATTTTCTAGCAAGAATATTTGGTTCCCTTTTATCAAATAACCTGAACCATCTTCTGATTGCATTGGATTTTTAAATTTGCCCTTATCCTCTACAGAAGAAGATACACGTCCATGACTTTCAATAAGAGTATCTCCATTGGGATTTATAATTATGGACATTCCTGTACCATTACCTCCCATAAAATTAAACCACCTTTTACCAACAAATGGGAAAGTTGACCTATAATCTTTTTCCCATTCTTCTTTTGTTTTCTTGATTTCTTTTTTAGCTCTTTCTATTTTTTCAGCATAAACTTCTTTTGATAATTCATAACTAGTCTCGTACATTCTTGGAATTGCTTATCATAAATCTCTTTCATTTCCTTCGCAATATCTATACTTTTTTCATAAGTATATGCGTGCTCATTCATTACCACTTATTTGAAGATCTAAACACTGTTCATTCAATAGTTCATATGCCTCCATAATTTGATCTTTAAATATATCATTTTGAATTGGAAGGGTTCTTACAAAAAATGTTGTACCTAAATCATTTTATAAACTATAATCTCTCTCCACTGTTATAGTTAAGTCTTCTTTAGGAATTAACTTGACTAAAGTTTCAATATGTTTATTCCCCGGAACAGCACTGAAAGAAAGTTCAATAGCCGTATGACATGAATATTTAGATTTTCCCTTATATGTAATTTCTCTTTTTTTCAGTAATAGTATTTTCATTTGATTATCTTGGTATTTAAAATAACTCCTTCCTTTAAATAGCTATTTTTCAAATCTCTTGTAATAAGCTCTATGAGTGTTGATTCCACATCATTATTTGTACATGTTGGCGCAGTTGTGTCAAGACTATACTTTGTCCAGAATTGATCGCCCACAAAGGCTAGTATAGAAATACCCGCTATTATTATGATGATATTTTTAATTTGCCCCATTTATTTTCCTTTAAATATTATTGTAATGTGTTTATTGCCCTTTATTTGCAAACTCTAGGGCAATTTTGACCTGTGCCTCCTGGGCCAGCATAACAAGGACCACCAGGGCCATCATAACAAGGACCACCAGGGCCTGAATAAGCAGGACCACCAGGACCATCATAGGCAGGACCACCAGGACCATCATAGGCAGGACCACCAGGGCCTGAATATTTATTCCCACCAGGACCAGAGTACTGAGAACCACCAGGGCCATCATAACAAGGACCACCAGGGCCATCATAAGCAGGACCACCAGGGCCTGAATAAGCAGGACCACCAGGGCCATCATAACAAGGACCACCAGGGCCATCATATCCATGACAATTACATGGATCTATCGCCATTGCAGGACTAGATAAGAGTGTTATCAGTAGAATAAGTATTCCATATGATATTTTTGTCAGTTTCATGTCTTTCCTTTTTTTTATGGAATACCATAACATTATAGATGTCATATTCATGTCACATTTCAAGAAATACACAAATAAACTACTTTTTGTTGCTTTATCAACTACTCATACTCTTTGATAAGAATTTCTTCATTTCATGCTTTAAGGCATACTCCACACACTCACCGATATCAACAAATCCTCCAGGCAATGCATGGCCGTATGGTGGATTTTTACGTTCTATAAGAACAATACCTTGAAAAATTCCTTCATGATATATTTCGATCACACCATCTACAGATACATACGGTGTTTTAATTGCCATCATTTCTCCTTCTCTTCTAAAAGTGTATAATATTGTATTTCAATTATATTAACGTAGAGTTGGTATGATATATCCACTACTAACAAGGAGAAAGTTATGTGCGGACGTGTAGCGCTCCATGATGATAAACAGTTTTTAGAGCAGGTTAAGAAAACTATCAGAGAGGTAGAACGTAACCTTACTCTGCAACCAAGCTACAATATCGCACCCTCACAGCCTATCGCAACACTCACCAATGACAAAGTCTACCAATACACAAGATTCGGTCCATTCCCCACTGGGCAAAAGACAGTAACTCCAGCCCATTAATGCCAGAGCAGAGACCCTTACCGAAAAACCTACCTTCAGGACGCCTTTTAAATCCAACCGATGCATTATTCCCGTCAATGGTTTCTATGAATGGAGGGGGAAACCATAAAGTACCCTACTGGATCTACCCTACCAACGGGAACTTTACTTAGCACTGGCAGGCATCTGTGATACCTGGCTTGATCCTGCCACCAATAAAGAGATCATATCCTCAGCGATCATCACCACCACACCCAATGAGATGATGAAACCGATTCATGACAGAATGCCTGTGATCTTGGAACCAAAGGATTGGGAACTATGGCTTGATACAGGTATACATGAGATCGAAGCCTTGATACCGCTTCTAAAGCCTTTTGATGAGAAAGCCATGAAGGCCTATGAGGTCTCCACCTTTGTCAATTCTCCTGCGAACAACACAACACAATGCATAGAGCCAAGAAACAATGCACTCTTTTAATAATGATCTCTTTTTTTGCTTAGACGATCCCCACTTTTCCCATCACCTTGCCTACAATTGATACCCCTGACATCTCATCTTCACTGATTACTTCAGAGTTGTAGTTCTTGTTATCACTGATAAGCTCTATGCTGCCATCAATACGCTGTGCAATACGTTTCACAAAAAGCCCAGCATTCGTTGAGACAATGAATATACCCCCTTTGGTAAAATCTTTATCCTCTCTGTCAAACAAAATGACCTCTTTATCCCCAAGGGTCGGTTCCATGGAATCCCCCATGACATTGAGCGCTGCAATATGTTTGGGATTGGCATTATGTTGAACGGTAGAGTGTATCAAGCAGTACTTTGTCTATATTAACAAGTTCATACTCTTCTTCCTCACTAAATGCTCCACCCCCTGCTCCTGCATTGATCTTTGAGAAGTACTTGATACGGGTATATTTCTCCGTCTCCTCTTCAAGCGACTTAGGCATTTGGTCAAAGAGTATCCCATTGATGGATATCTTTCGTGTAGCACAGAAGTAGGCTATCTGCTCCAAGGGTACACTGCCGCGTTTTTTAAAATGACTGAAGGACTCTTTGGACATGCCAAGCGCCTTGGCCACATCTTTTTCATAGACAATGCTCCCAGGCATTTCCTGACTGATAATATCTTTGAGCTTCTCTATAGTATTCATGATTGTTCATACAATACTCCTTATCAGTTGATATTTTATCAATTATTTCATGGTTTTTCCTAAAAGTAATTAAACTTAGTTAAATTCATAGAAGGAAAATAAATGAAAATTCATCTTGACCTGGACTGCTATTTCGTCTCGGCAGAGCGTACACGCTACCCTTTTTTAAAAAACAGGAATGTGGTGATAGTCAAAAGCAGTGATAAACGGATCTTTGCCGATGGTAAAAAAGATGGTGTACTCTTGGGTGATCCAGGGGCGTTTAACTCCGTGCTTGAGTTCAGGAATCCCAAACGTGAAGATATCCTC
>CAWCLM010000007.1:0-253925 GCA_963796395.1 Sulfurovaceae bacterium | reverse complement strand
GTTTTTCTCCTCCGCTTACTCCACTTTTTTTAATATAATTAAACATCTCCCATACTGTCTCAAAATAAAGTCTGTATTCTTTTAACGCAAACTCCGCATGATAGTATTTCTCAATGGTAGATCTCAATACCTTTTCAGCGTAAATGGGTGAATCTATATGTGCTGTTTGATGTAAGGTCTTAAAAGTATTTGATGTAAAAATAGCAAAATAGGCCGAAGAGGATTTTTTGGATATTTTCTCTAAGGTGAAATCCAAGTCTTTACTCCACTGTAAGGCCGAAGAGGAAAGGATAAGACTATTCTTATCCAGTGAAATATTTTCAAATGTTTGAAGTCTGTTAAAATCTGCATGTATCTTCTCAACCTTCTGAGCAGAGGGATGCAGTTCTAACATCTGTTGTGAAGAATCCAGTGCAATGAAATGCGCATAGGAAAAATTGTTTTTCTCTAAATTTTTATAGACCTCTCCTCTACCACACCCCATATCTAAAATAGTGCCGTAATCAGATGCGGGAAGTTGTCCTACCGGATGTTTTGGCAACCTCTGCCTGAATGACATTGTATGTATCATATTCAGGAGAAGTGATACCTGCAGTCTGATGCAAGGTTTTAAATGTATTGGATGTGAAAATTGCAAAATACGCATGCGTGACTTTCTTTGAGATCTCAGAGAGTGTGAAGTCCAGGTTCTTACTCCACTGAAGTGCAGAAGACGAGAGAAATAGACTATCCCCTGCTAAGGCGAATTTCTCAAAAGTTTCAGCGCTATTAAAATCCGCACATATCTTTTCGATCTTCTTATCTGAAGGGTGGATATCAAGCATCTCATTGGATGAGTCCAATGCAATAAAATGATCAAAAGAGATATGATGTTCTTTTAAGTTCTTATAAACTTCTCCACTGCCGCATCCCATATCCATAAGTGTCGTAAAATGGTGAGGAGGTAGTTGTTGTACCAATGCTGTCGCAACCTCTGATTGAATGACATTATAAGTATCATATTCATGTGCAAAACGAGAAAACTCTTCAATAACATTAGCCATAGGTTCCCTCCTTTTCCATGAAATCATGGTCTTCATCACCATTTCAAACTTTTTTGGGTATAATCGCCGAAATTATACCCAAATTTAAATGGGCTATCCAACACACATAAAGAGGCATAGATGACATCAACACTTTTAATCGTACAAATCGTACTTGCACTAGCCATTACGGTTGCAGTACTTCTACAAAAAAGCTCAAGTATTGGGCTTGGCGCATACAGTGGAAGTAACGAATCTGTATTTGGCGCAAAAGGACCAACTGGTTTTCTTGCAAAACTTACTTTTACACTTGCATTTGCATTTATTGTAAATACTTTAGTATTAGGGTATCTATACACTACAGCAAATACAGCATCTGTTGCAGACAGTATCGTACCTACTAATAATGCAGCTGTACCGTCAGTACCTGCAACACAAGAGAACAATACTCCGGCAGCACCTGCTGCACCGACTGTTACAGACACTACAGTGCCTGCAGACAACCCTGTTGTACCAGAAGCACCAACAACACCAGAGAATACGACATCTACAGCACCTGCTGCCCCAACTGCTAACTAAACACATATAAGGAAGGAAACCCTTCTTTATATATCCCCTCCAAAATACTATCTAAATACATAACAAGGTAAAAAAGGGTAAAATTGCCCTAAATAATGACTGAGCAGGAGATAGTTATGGTAAATGAAATTTTTGAACACACAACAGAAAATATGCAAAAGAGTATCGATGCACTTAAGAGAGACTTCTCAACACTTAGAACAGGGAAAGTAACTACTGGTATCGTAGACAACATTAAAGTAGACTACTATGGCACAATGACAGCATTAAACCAAGTAGGTAATGTTATTGCTACAGATGCTACAACGATCAGCATCACTCCATGGGAGAAGACACTTCTTCCAGTTATTGAAAAAGCGATCCAAGAAGCAAATATCGGTGTAAACCCAAACAATGATGGAGACTTTATCAAACTCTTTTTCCCTCCAATGACAAGTGAGCAGAGACAAGAGATCGTAAAGCAAGCCAAAGGAATGGTTGAGCATGCAAGAATTTCTGTCAGAAATGTAAGAAAAGACGGTAATGACAAAATTAAAAAGCTAGAGAAAGATAAAGAGGTCAGTGAAGATGAATCTAAAAAGGCTCAAGAGCAAATACAAAAAATCACAGATGAGTATATTGCTAAAATAGATGAAGCTTTTAAAACAAAAGAAGCTGATATACTCAAGGTATAAGTATGCAAAATTCTTATGATGTAGAGCAAGCCTATAAAGATGCGAATGCCTTACTAGAAGGTCACTTTCTTTTAGCAAGCGGCAATCACTCAAACAGATATCTTCAAAGTGCTAAAGTACTTGAATACCCAAAAAAGGCCTCTTTACTTACTGATGCTCTGGCTGAGATGATAAGATCACATGGCATTGAAGTAGATACAGTATGTGCTCCTGCTTTAGGTGGCGTACTTGCCGGCTATGAGCTTGCGCGCTCTCTTGATGTTCGTTCTATCTTCGTTGAGAAAAAAGAGGGAGGCATGGAGTTGCGTCGTGGTTTTGAAGTGGCAAAGGGTGAGAAGATCATTATTTGTGAAGATATCATTACGACAGGCGGTTCTGCATTAAAAGCTGCCAAAGCCATCGAAGCACTGGGTGGTGAAGTAGTCGCATTTGCCTCGCTTGCAAACAGAGGTTTTTGTAAACGTGTAGGCAGTGATGGTGAAGCAAAAGAAGCATGCAGTCTCCCAAATAATGTACCACTTTTTGCACTTGATGATTTTACCTTTGAAATGTTTGCTCCTGAAGATTGCCCTATGTGTAAAGAAGGAAGCACTGCTATTAAACCTGGGAGCAAAGGCTAATAAAGCATTGCTTCTTTCACTATGCTAAAAGTACCTTTTACTTTTAGTATTCACTTTGTTAAACCACCCTCCAGACAACTGCACATATCTCTATATCGATATCTGTCTTTCTTGGTTTAATGCTAAATGTCTCTATTTCACAATTATCTGCACTGTACTTTTCATTCAACGCATCAATTTTATCTTCAAGTTCATACTCCAGTGCTTCAATCTCTTCTTCGATCATAACCATTCGCTCTTCAGCCCTGCTCATCTCTCCACGCTCTTTAAGTATTTTACTTCCTTTACTGACTGCACGACCTATCTTCGTTGGTGTAGGACGTCCAAACAAGGCTCCCAGGATAGAGATACCTGCTTCTATCATAGAGCTCGTTGAGTCAGATGCTTCTTTCTCTACTCTCTCTTTAGCACGTGAAAGTCTCTCCAGAAGTGTTTTTTCTTTTTTACCATACCGTACTTGAAGTTTTTCTATTTCTGTCTCTTTCTTATCATTCAACCCATCCTGTAAACGGACCACAAAGTCAGAACGAGTCTCATTCACTTTGGATTCCAGTTTAGGCGAGATACATCGCAGTAATTCCAAATTCTGTTCACGGTAGAGTGTCTCTTTTAATTCCCTTACAGCTTTTGCCAACCTCTTATCTTCTAAAATAACCTCCGGCAGGGGCTGAAATTTTGCATTGGAAGGTGCAGTATGCGGGAACCTGTCAAAGCCAAGTTCCTCTTCTATAGCATCTTCCCATCTAATACGTTGTTGCTTCTCTTCAAGAGGAATAAAGAGCTCCAATCCCCTGTCTATATCGATACCCCTTCGCTGCTGATAAAAATGTACCTTTGCCTTTGCCCCCAAAGTGGCTGAAAATATATTTTGTTGTGAGGCATCCGGTTCATAATATTGAGGGATGGAAGCATCAATATTTTGATAACTTTCCAGGGAAGAAGTTTCTTTTACCATACTTTCTACTGATTTGGATTCTACGCTCTGCTGTGACTTTTGCTCTTGCATCAGTGTAGAGATCTCATCTCTTTTAAGTGGTCCTTTGAGGTAACTCATCACCCAACGGGTACTAAAAAGTCTTATATCATCCAGATGTGCACTCTTGAGGAAGAAAGTTCTTTTTTGTAAATTGGCCAGAAGATTCTTAATTTCGTTTTTATCAAAATTCGAACCCACTTTACCTCCCAACCCATCAATGACCTTCTCTATATCTTGGGTCGTTTGTAATCTCCCTACAAACCATGTTCCTATGTTGGAGAGTCCTTTATAGTCCAAGTCTACAGGGTTTTGTGTACTCAGCACTACTCCTACACCAAAAGCTCTTGCCTGCTTTAAAAGAAGCAACATAGGCTCTTTACTCGGCGGGTTCTTAGTAGGTGGGAAGAAACCAAAGATCTCATCCATATAGAGCAGTGTTTTGAGCGCAGAGGTACCGCTTTGACGACGCATCCAGGCGATGTATTTATTGAGTAGTAAAGTGACAAAAAACATACGCTCATCATCATTTAGATGCGAGATGGAAAAGATGGCCACTTTGGCTTTACCGTTTTCATCATAGAGTAGTTTTTGTATATCTAAATTCTCTCCTTGCAGCCAGAGCGAAAAACTAGGACTTGCTAGTAGCGCATTGAATTTAGTAGCCAACTTAAAACGGTCATTATGCGGATAAAAATCATCCAGAGGCAATACACCTATCTTTTTGAAAGAAGGATTAAGTATCTTACCTATGATGCCCTCTATACTCAGGTCTTCATCTGCCAACCATGACTTTGTGATGATCTGTGCAAGCAGGATATACTCTTTTGACTCTAATGGGTCTGCATTAATACCGACCAATGAGAGTAAAGAGGTGGTAGTACTTTTCAAGTATGAGGCAAATGTATCACTGTCTTCAAGTATCTCAGCAGGAGGCACCTCCAGTGAGCTCATCACATTAATGGAAACTCCAGCAGAACTTCCGGGTGTATAGATCGTTTTTTTGACATCATGAAACTTTTGTACACGCGCAACAGTTTGTCCCCAACTCTCTATACCCTCTTTCCAAACAGAAGATATTTTCTTGGCATACGCCTTGAGGTCAGCCTCTTTTGATTTTGCTTCGTCTGCTACCCATGATTCAAAAGATGATGAAGAGAAAGTTGGATCTGTCAGACATAGATCACCCATATCTCCTTTAGGATCTATGATGATAGAAGGGATATTATCGATAACGGCTTCTTCTATGATGCCTACACCCAGCCCTGTCTTTCCTGAACCTGTCATTCCTATAATGGCTGCGTGTGTTGTAAAGTTTTTATTTTTAAGCAATGTGAGCGCTTCAGTGGCTTCCATGCTTTGTTTATCGATATCTTTTCCCAGATAAAACAGTCCCAACTTTTCATACATCTCTTGCATTCTCTGATCCTTCATGATAAAAATAGATACTACCTATTTTAGCAAAAGTTTATTTAGTTAAATTGATTACTCTGTAGTTGTTGTAGTGGTATTGGTATCAGGTTTTCCTGCCGTTTTTTTCTTTTTTACCGGTTTGGTAATTCCCTGCAGCATAAAACTGATAGGTTCCTTTGATTTTTGTTGTATGAGCACTAAGATCTTGTCTTTTTCATGATACACATCAAAGATCTCGATATCGCTCATGATCAAGTCCACTTCTACTCTCTCTTCAGAATTTAACGGTAACTGGTAGGCATTTCCTTCTATTCGTGTCAGTGTATTGTCTTTTTTAAGTACCACCCAACATACTTTTGCTGCTGGTAGAGCATAGAGAGAATTTCGTGTTTCTTCTATGCAGACTCTACTAAATTCATCCTTTTCAATCGTTATATTTCCATCTGAACTCATCATATCCAAATAGAGTACCTTGGTAGCTTCGGTAGTCTTTTTAGATTTTTCCAAATACTTTGAAAGATGTTCATTGGAGTTTTGCATCATATCTACAGCAGAAAAAAGTGCCACAATAACAATGCCCAAAAGGGCGATAGATATCAATACTTCTAAGAGGGTAAATGCTTTACGGCTAGACATTGTCCTTAGCCGTCCATAAGTCCGACACGGATGGCTTCTTCGTAACTTGTATCTCCTGAAAGAAGCATATCTTTGAGTTTATCTGAAATGGTTCTCATCCCTTCTTTCTTCATCGCCTCTCTTATTTGATGGTCGTTATAACCATCTTTCATCATCTCTTTCACTTTGTGGTCAATGATAAAAAGTTCTCCGATGGCCTGCCGACCTCTATACCCCGTAAAATCACACTCTTTGCATCCAACAGCTTTAAAATATAATTTCTCTTCAGGCACACCTATCTCTTGTGTTATTGCAAGAGAAAGTTTTGCTTCTTCTTTACAGTGAATACAAAGTTTGCGGGTAAGTCTCTGGGCTAACACACCCAACAGTGTTGAAGAGACAAGAAAGTTTGCTATACCCATATCCATCAAACGACTCAACGCAGAGGTAGCATCATTCGTATGCAGCGTAGAAAGGAGCAAATGTCCGGTCAGTGCCGAACGAAGTGCGATTTCTGCTGTTTCACTGTCACGTATCTCACCTACCATGATAATATCCGGATCTTGTCTTAAGATAGAACGTAATCCAGCGGCAAAGGTCAAACCTACTTTAGAATTTACCTGTATTTGAGAAATATTGTCCGCATTGTACTCCACTGGATCTTCTACGGTAATGATGTTCTTATCTGGCGTAGAGATATGCTGTAAGCATGCATGAAGTGTGGTTGACTTACCTGAACCCGTTGGCCCTGTAACCAGTATCATCCCGTGTGCGTGATTGAGCAGCTTGTAAAGATCTTTGGTAATTTCATCTACAAAACCTAAAGATTCAAGTGTAGGGATATGCTCAGTTTGAGAGAGTATCCTCATCACCACCCTCTCTCCATGATAGGTTGGCAAAATGGAAACCCTTACATCAATGGTCTTCCCTGAGATAGCCAACTGCGTTCGACCATCCTGAGGTACTCTTTTCTCTGAAATATCCAGGTTTGATATGACTTTGATACGGTTGATCACCAAAGTGACGATACTTTTATCAAGGTCCAAATGCTTTTTCAATGCGCCATCTATACGTAGACGTACCTCCCCTTTTTTCTCTCCGCTCTCAATATGAATATCACTTGCATTTTTCTGGAGTGCCTGGAAAAAGAGAGAGTTTACCAATTTGATGATAGGTGCAGACTCTTCACTCGAAAGCAGATCTTGTGAGTTACGAATAAACTCCAAAAGGTCTGATTCTACTTCGATGAGCTCCTCTGAGGTCGTTGCCATCTCTTCAAAATCAGTACCTGTTTGAATCTCTAAAAATTTGTTTTTTAATCTCTCAAAACTCTCCGTATCTACAATGTGCACAGGGTAGTCTAATGAGAGTTTTGCCAAATAGTTCAGTGCATCTGCCAACGTCTCTTTTTCAACAATACATGTTTTAACATCATCCACCATAGAAAAAAGCAGTGCGTGTTTCAGTGCTAACTTATGGTTGATCTCCTCTTCCCAGAGAGGCTCAAGGTTTACATCCTGAAGACGAGGGAAATGCATTACGCTTCCTCTTCCAAAAGACTTAAGTTATTCTGATGAGGCGTTCTTTTGATTCTGTTGCTTGCAGGGGAAACCGGTTCAGTAGCAGGAACACCCGTATTTTCTTCCAGTGCTTCTTTGAATAAATTGTTATATCTCTCCTGTACCTCATCGAGCTCTGAGAGCATCGCTTTTAGCTTTTGCAGGTCATCACTCTTTCGTACGATATAAGGGGTAAGATAGATCACGACATTCTGTTCACGCTCTACATCTGAATGATGTGTAAATAGATATTCTCCTATGACTGGTATATCTCCCAAGAATGGTACTTTAGATTCCCCTTTACCCGCAACGTTTTTGATCAAACCACCCAAGATGATCATCTCTCCATTGTTCACGATCGCGTTGGTCTTGACCGTTCTTTTTGTCGTGGTTGGTCTGTCTGCCATCTGCTCTGAAGAGGGATCAATATCTTCTAGTACTGTTTCTACTTCTAAGGTGACCTTATTGTTGCTTGAGAGTCTTGGTTTCACTTTCAATCTAAGTCCTATATCTTCTCTTGAGTAGTTATTGACCACATTAGAAACACCCGTTGTAGATTGCTGCGCCTGGGTTAAGATAGACCTGGTCTGCCCCACATAGATCTCTGCTTCTTTGTTGTTTGTACAAAGCACCGAAGGTTCGCTTAAGATCTGTGCAGCACCATTTTGTTCGAGTAGATCAAGTGTTGCTCCCAAAGCAAAGACTTTGTCCGTAGCATCAAATTTGAATGCTGGATCAGAAGAGTAGATAGGGTTACCGTTTGAATCAAGTCCTTCATAGGTCTCTGTATTTGTATTTAAAAATCCTAAAAGTGCTGGAGACATCTGCAATGCAGAAGCACCCATGTTACCCGCTAAAGTATACAGACCAGAAGACGTAATTGCCCCTCCATTAAATCCATACTTGAATCCTATCTGCTGCGCCATATTGTTATTGACTTCAACGATCTTCGCTTTCACATAGACCTGTACTTTAGGAATGTCTATTCTTCTTACTGTTTCTCTGATGTTCTTCATCTGTTCTGCCGTAGCCAGCAAGATCAATGCATTTCTTTCGATATCAGAAACAACCATCGCTTTGGTTGGTGGTGTTCCACCTTTTTTAGGTGTTTTTACCGCAACGTTGTTCATTTGGGAGATCAACTTACTCATGATCTTTTCCATCTCTTCAACATTGGAATTCTTGAGTCTGATGACATACATCTTTTGCGTAGTACTCTCTCCCTTGATATCAAGCTGTTTGATGTATTTGATCATTCGGGCGTTATTGGCCGTGTTTCCGACAAGTATGATGGAATTGGTTGCGTCGTCTTTAAATATATCAACCTTCTCGCTCTCAATCGTCTGGGGGAAGATCTTCTTTGCCATATTTTGGGCATTGGCGTAGACGTCTTTCACCAAAGAGTTTTGCAGCTTTATCACCACTGATTTCTTTTCGCCTGTTGTTTCAACTGCTTTAATGACTTTTGAGACAGCCTGCAGAGTCCTTGGATCTGCAGTCACTGCCAACACATTGTTCTCTTTAAATGAGATCACTTTTGCACTCTTGTGAAGCAGTGGTTTGATCTTTGCACGAAGGACGGCAGCATTGGAGCTCTTCAGAGGGAACATGACCGTTTTCATCGTTTCCCCTTCGATACTACTGCTTACTTCCAGCCCCTCGCCCGCTGCATTGGCACCTTTGACCACTTTATAGTACTCACCTTGGTCAATGATCGTTAAACCTTTACCTCCAAGTATAGAGTTTGCCAAAGAGAAAAGCGCACTTTTTTTAATCGGTTTGGTTGATACGAAATTGATCTTCCCTTTGAGGTCTGCTTCTATTAAAATGTTCTTTTGGGTAATTTTAGAGACCATCTCAATGAAATCTTTTACACTTAGATCACGGAAATTTACATCTACCGTCTCCTCTTGTGCCTGTAGTCCTACAGACAATACCAACAATATACCCCATACAATTTTAGTTAACTTCATATTCTAACTCCATTTCTTCTTTACCTCTTTGAATGACCAATGTCAGGTTATCCATATCTGAAAGATTTTTATATACATTCAAAGCTGCATTATAGCTATTGATCTCTTGACCGTTTATCGCTTTAATGACATCTCCTCTTCTCACACCAAGCTTCTCAAAAAGTGAACCTTTTCGAATGAAGGAGATACTAAAACCTGTTAGCGCTTTGCCTTTTTTTATCTCTCTAATACCTATGTTCTTTTCAAGATCAGCCATGTTCTTCGCGTAATGATCTACCAATGATCTGTCTACGATCTTATGATCACCTGCATCCACTACTTCACCCTCAACTTCTTTAGCAGAAGAGGCAGGGGCAGAGGTAGGAGTAGTACTCCTAATACTCCCCTCACCTTTTTTACTTATGATCAGATCGATCTGATAGGTTTTTGCATTTTTGCTGAAGGTAGCATAATTATTTCCTGCTCCCTCAAGCACAAACCCATTGATAGACTCTCCCTTGGCAAGTACTTTTGTTTTACGTTTATACTCTACTGTCACTACAGTGACATCTGAAGCATTGTAAATCGCCAGAAGTTTGATATCTTTAATACTTCCTGCCACTTTTACAGATTTGTTTTCCGTAGTTGGGGCAGGGGCTTCATTTGGGCTTAATTTTACCCTATAGTAAAGGGCTTTGGGGCCTTTTTCTTCAAGATGTTGCACTCCCATCGCCGGTAGCCATAGTACCTCAACAAGAAACCAAGCCATTTTAACCACAAGCATGATGATCAATACAGCCCAAAGCCCTTTGACTATGTGTGGCTTAAAAAGATGTTTCATATACCCATCCTTTTTCCTCTTTTCTCAATTGAGGCTTTAACATCTCTATGTGCTTGCTCTCATTAAAATCTAAACGCAGCGTTCGCTCATTTAGGTCAACCCTGCCTGCCATTGCACCAAAAGAGCCGCTCGCTTCAACCGAAACTTCTAAAGGAGAGAGAATCGAATGTGTCGCAACAGCTTTTTGCGTTTTTCCCGGTACCATTGTTTTCAGTGTATCATCTACTTGAAGAGATCGAAGCTCTACACAGCTGTAAAAAAGTAGCGTAGCCAGTTTTACTTCTTCTATGGTTGCAACATTGATACCTTTAAAATAGACTGTCACCTGCTCCAAATTTAAAGAGAAGAGTCCTTCATCTATTTTTTCTTCATTTAGTATGATCTCATGTTTAGCAAGTTCTTCTTCAAGTTTAAAATAAAATTCTCGCTTAGGCATCAGTACAATAATTGCTATCCATACTACCATGAAAACGATCAAACTCTTTTTTACCATTTGCATTTGAACTCCACATCATAAGAGGTAGCTAACTTTTCAATTTTAAGCTTTTGTATCTCTATAGGCAAGTTTAAGATCTTTGTCACCAGCTTGTTTAGCTCTGAAGCCGTTAAACCTTTATAGGTAGCCGTGACCTTTTTATTTTTATTGCTCCACTTCACCTTATCTGCCGGGATAAGCGTTTGAAGCTTATCAACTTTTTTTGTCGTCTTTTTGTCAGACCATATCTTTTTTAGGGCGATCACTTCTTTGACATCCGCGACAGAACTGCTTGCTGCACTCATCGTTTCAAACTGTGAAGAGACTTGAGTGTTTTTATACACGTATCCGCTGAACATCAAGACAAAAGCGATGAGAGCTATCAACTCATTTTGATATCTTTTCCAGATCATAATGTACCCTCTATCTTCACATCATTGCTCCCTGAAACAGCCAAGATATTCAATTGATTTTTCTTTGCTAAGTCTTTCACACGTTTTGCCACTTTCGCATCTTTACATGAAAATTGGGCCTTCACCATCTTTTCGTTCATCTCTAATGAAGTGAGGGTCACCCCTTTAAAGATCATGCTGGAGACTGTTTTGATGAGGTCTCGTTTTTTTCGTTCAGCACTATCGATCGTTTTGTATTTGTTTACGATACTCTCTCGTGTATATTTACTCTGAAGAGAAGGGTATGCTTCAAGTAACTCCTGCATCTGCTCTTCTCCTGCCTGAGCATTTTGACTGTAGCGCCATCCCTCAACAAAGAACATCAGTGCAAAAAGCACAAAAATAACGGCAAGCATGGAGGCTTGTTTCATACTCAGTATAGAGCCGTACGCACCATGTAATGCTACACCTTTTTTGGGTGTAAAGCTATTATCAAAAACCAACGTAGCCTTTTCATCTTCGCTCAATGCTCCTCTTGGGACCACGACTATCATACCATCCAAAGAGACCAGTGTTTCATTCGCCCCCAGCAAAAGAGGTTTTTCAAACTTCTCTAGGGCCTGCTGTGCAAAAAAGATCTTAGCCACATGTTCCAAGGCAAAGCCTTTGCTTTGCAAAAATGCTGTGATCATCTCTAGATCATACGCAAGGAAAATCCACTCATCCTCTTCTTTCCACACCATATACTCATAGTTTTTGCCCTCTTCAAGCAGACCTTCAAAAAGTGAAGGGGCTATTTTCTTTGCCTGGTATGCATACTGAAGTGGCAACGCTTCTTTTTTTAACGTATAGAACTGTGGCGGCAGCATTACATTCACAGTCTCTGATAATGTCACTTGCTTCATAGAAGGATAGGCAAGAAGTAACGCTTTAGTGTTTCCCGTAAAATTCAAAATGTTTTGACTCCCCCTGAATATATTCAAATCTAAATCTATATGGCTCTTCTTCTAACATATAGCTTACCATGCATTCCGTTGCATCTAAAAATGTTTCACCCGCTAAAATACTTTTTCTCTCGTTGTACTCTCCGCCATTTAAGGCCACAAAGTCTTCTAAAGAACCGGCACCGGCCACCCACTCTTCTGTTGTTTCTACATCCATACCGAAAAGATAGGCGATCAGCTCTGGTGAAGCATATGCGGCATCTATCTTTTCTGCTTTCGGAGAAAAACTAAAATATTTGTCCCATGGTACCGTTCCTATCTTTGGGTCATCTACCTCAAACTGATACCGGCTGAGTACCTCTTCGAACTGTTGATAAGATATAATACCGTTTTTTTGGTGAAGCCTACTTTGCTCTTTTTGCACAAATTGATCTTTTCTGCCGATCTCTTCAAGCAACATCTCTTGCAATCTTCCCACATCTTCTATGTCATACTCTTGTGCAAGCAGTTCAAAAAGCTCTTGGGCTACAGTCTGCAATGCTTCTTTCTCTCTTCCCCATCCCAGCCAATTTACATTCACACCTTTTTGCAAAGGGGCACACCGCAGTATAAGTGAAAATCTGCCATCTTCTGTGTTCAAAGGTAAAGCCGTACTATATAATACAGGAAAAAGGTCTTTTTTATTTTTAAATCCTTGAAATATTTTTGTTATATTTGTATAGTATACATCTGCTTGAATCAATGCTTTTGTCTCACTGGAATCTTGTTGGACTTCCTCAAAATAACTCAAAAGTACCATTGTCAAAGCGATGATCACGGACAAGACTGACAACGTAATAAGAAGGGCAAATCCCGGTCGGGTTTTTACTTCATTTGGTGCATGCTGTGTTTTATCCATCTAAAAGCTCGATTAAAGTAAAATTTGTACAATTAAGTCAAATTATTATACCAAAGCAAACTAAAGGACATATATGCAACAAAACACGCAATTAAGGGCAGGTTTCTCTCTTATAGAACTATTGATCGTTATCGTTATCCTCGGAGGGCTTGTTGCGGTAGTAGCACCTGGGCTTATGGATGCTGCTGATGAGGCAAAAAGAGACACCGTATGTTTAAAGATGAGTGACCTTGAAAAGAGACTTGACATGTTTAAACTCGATAATGGAAATTATCCTGAAACAGAGGAGGGATTTGAAGCACTTTTAAGCAATCCAGATCAAGACAAATACCCTAATTACCGTGCAAAACCTTACCTCAAAAAGATGCCTAAAGACTCATGGAAAACACCTTTTGTCTATCTAAAAACAGCCGAAGGCTTTGAGCTGATCTCTTTTGCTGCGGATAGAAAAGAGGGTGGTGAAGAGGAAAATAAAGATATCCTCTTTAGTGAATGTAACCAATAAGATACTTTGATGTCCTATGCGAAGAGCGTTGAAATGCGAAGTGGATTCTCTCTCATAGAACTCCTTATCGTTATACTTCTTGTCTCTATCGTCTATTTTCTTGGATTTGAAGGTGTGGAGATGGGTAAAAATAAACCCAAGGCTCTCACCCCTCTCAACTTGAAATCTAACATTGTCTCCTCTGAGCTCTTTAAGGGAAAAGGTACGCTTCTCTGCGTCGATCAATGTCAATCTTGCTATTTTAGAGATGGGATCTCTTCTCCTTTTGAAGCGTATGAAAGTCCTATAGATCTCACTAATATTGAAGCCTACACCATGGACCAGTATGAATCTCTTTCTCGTATCGATTATGGGCGATATCAGGATAAAAAGATCTGCCTGATCATGGATTTTTACACTAATGGAAGCTCGACACAGATCGTTTTAAAAAATGAGAGGGGAACCTATTTCCTCCCTGCTTTTTTTGGAGAACCTCAACAATTTTCTTCTCTTCAGGAAGCAAAAGAGTATTGGTTGGAAAACAGTGCATTGGTATCTGACAGCGGAGATTTCTATTGAGACAGCTACGTCCTGCTTTTACCATCATCGAGATCCTGATCTCTGTGATCATAATTACGCTTGCCATTATCCCTGTGCTCAAGGTGCATACAAGTAACCATGAACAGATCGTTTATATTTCAGAAAGAAACAAACGCTCTTTAGAGGATTCACTCTATTTAAGCAAAAATATTCTCTTGCATCACCAAGATAACAAAACAGCCTATGAAGTTTTAGAAAAGTTCTTTAAGATCAAAGATTCTGAAAGTCGTGAGATATTAAAGAAAAGCAGTAGGGATGTCTTCATCCCTGAAGAGAAGGATATCCTCTCTATGGAAGAACAGGGTGGTCCTTCCGCTATCGTAAATGAGATCATGCTGAAAGACAAACACTCATCCATCTACTATCATTTTAATTTAGAAGGGTTTTGACCTTTTTGCCGTTTTAATAAAGAGCACAAAAAGCCCTAACCCCACTACCATCAATATGGTATTACCGACCAAGTCATGTGACCAATAGAAATTACCTCTTCCCTCCTCCTGCTCTACAAAATACACTACCAATAAGATACGCAGAACATTCACGAGCGAAAATACGATATACCCTGTTCCCATCCAAAAAAACTTGTGCCACAACGATGAGGGATAGGCAAGTATAGAGGCAAACAAAATAAGTATGGGGATCATACCATTACAAGCTTGGTTAATAATGATCTTATAGTGTGGATTGATCCAAATATCTATGCCTTTAAGCTGATCAGGATCTAAAAAAATATTGAGTAAGGCAAGGGTGAGTGATGTTTGTGCATCGTTCACAACAATAGACAGCGCATTGGTATCTGCATAAAAAACTGTAAAAAGTATGGCAAGAAAAAGAAAATACAATGCAATAAATCGTTTCATCTTGTACTATAGCAAGATACAGCTAAAAAAGTTATAATACTTATTATTTACTGCAAGGACGTAATTGGGATGCTTTTTAAGTACAAAGGTTTTGACAAAACTGGTAAAAAAGTCAAAGGTACTGTTAACGCAAGCTCTATAGAAGAAGCCGGTCAAAAACTCCGTACACAAAATATCTATCACGAAGGACTTACACCGACAAAAGAGTTTTCGCTTGAAGCCTTTTCCAAACGTCAAATGCCGGGAGAACTTCTTAGTACGTTTTCTAAAGAGCTCTCTTCTTATCTGAATTCAGGCATGACCATACTCACTGCGATCAAACTCCTTGAGAATCAACATGAGGGAGAGAAAAAATATGTCTCTTTCCTCAACTCCATTAAAACCATGATCGATGAAGGGAAATCCCTTTACCATGCGCTCAATTCACAAAAAGTCTATGCGCTGCCGGAATTTTTCCTCCAGAGTCTTAATGTTGCAGGGCAGAGTGGAAAAATGGTTGAGGTACTCACCAATATGGGGAACTTTTTCTCTGCACAGAATAAAGTAAAAAAACAGGTAAAAGGTGCGATGATCTATCCTGCTATCATCTTTACTGTTGCCATAGGAATGACCTCTTTTCTCATCGCTTTTGTGGTACCGAAAATCACAGGGATCTTTGAAGATACAGGGCAGGAACTTCCTCCGATCACACAATTCGTACTTGGGTTAAGTGACTTTTTAACCTCTCACTATGTTGCCCTTATTGTAACCATTCTTCTTGTTGTGATCCTCTTTAAGATCGCTTATGCCAAAATGGATACCTTTCATCGGATCACGGATTCACTGTTATTGAAAATGCCGGTATTGGGTACACTGATCCAAAACCATGAATTGGGACGATTTTCTTACATCCTCTCGCTCATGTTGAGTTCGGGTGTGGCATATGCGCAAGCCGTACAACTTGCCAAAGCTACGTTTGCAAACTATGGACTCCGTGATCTTTTTGAAAAAGCGTCCGTCAAAGTGCTTGAAGGAAATAAGCTTTCAAACTCGCTTCAAATGTCAAAAGGGGTCAAACTCAAGCGAAACTTTATGCAATCTTTAGCCCTCGGAGAAGAGTCAAGTGAGGTAGCACAGATCCTTGACAACACTTCTACCCTATATGCTGAAGAGAATGAAGACAGACTCAAACTGCTCTTAGGTCTACTGGAACCATTTATGATGCTCTTTATCGGTGTAGTCGTAGGTATCATCGTAGCAGCCATGCTTCTCCCTATCTTTACCATGACACAAGGATTGAAATAGCATGTCAACACTTCGTAAACTGATACTCTTACCCATTGTGATACTACATCAGTTAGATGCTGATACGATAGGCGGGGAAGCCTCTGTAGGTTTTTTCAACCATGATCCTAGTGGTAATGCTTCTTACAAAGGTACCGCTTCAGACCTTGAAGAGACGTTTGGATTCAGTGAAAAGCAAGATATCTTTTTTAAAGCCTATCTTGAACATCCTTTTCCTGTTATGCCTAATGTAAAATTGGGCTATACGGCGCTTTCACACAAGGGAAGCAGTAGCGTAAAAGATTTTACATGGGGTGATATTGACAACTTTACAGGAGATATCGACAACAGTTTGTCACTTGACATGACAGATTTGACACTCTATTATGAATTTCTTGATAATTGGGGTGAAGTAGATGCGGGTCTTACCCTAAGATATATCTCCGGAGACATGGGTGTTAACACCATGATAAGTAGTGATGTAGCAAGTTTTTCAACCTGGGTACCCCTGCTCTATGGTAAAGCCCGTTTTAATATGCCTGTGACCGACCTCTCTTTTCAGATCGAGGCTAATGCGATCAGCTATTGGGATATCACTTCGTATGACTATGAACTCTCTGCACGGTATACCTTGATCATGGGCCTGGGGCTGGAAGCAGGCTATAAAGCATTTCACCTGGACAGTGATGAATTGGTAGACGGATTGTATGCAGACATGGACTTCTCCGGTCCTTACGCCGCTGTAATTTGGGATTTCTAATGGCAAAACAACGTTTTAGAGATATTAAACAGGGAAAGCGAAAGGAAAGTACACCAAAGGCAAAACCTGCACCTCAACAGGACAATTATGCTTCTGTCGGATTAAAGATAAAAGCATTTATCACGGATGCATTTATGCTTCTTATGCCTATCATGTATATCGTTTTTTATCTTGTCATGGATGGAAGAGAAGGTTTCGCTGAACATAGACTGGCGGGTTGGTTCTATATACTTATTCCCCTGATCATTGTACAGACTATATTTATGTATAAGACTGGTCAAACACCTGGATATCGTGCCTACAATATCACGCTTATTGATGAGAACACAAAAAAGAAACCCTCTTTCTTTGTGATACTCTTTAGAAACCTGGCTGCTATCCTTTCGCTTTTTACCATTTTGGGTTGGGCACTTATGTTTTTTAGAAAAGACAACAAAACGTTACATGACCTCTTGTCAGCAACGGCTGTTGTAAACAAAAAATGACACAAAAATCTACGCTTTTTTCACCACTTTTAGGGGGGTACTACTTTTTTTACTTTGCCCTTGTAGGTATCTATGTCATATTTATGCCAAAGGTATTACTTGACCTTGGGTATTCACCTCTGGAAGTAGGTATCATCTATGCAGCAGCTCCCTTTATGCGATTTTTACTTCCCTTTGCATTTAGACATTTTCTCTCTTTGACACCGAAGGTCTATCAGCTCTCTTTACTTTTTACCTTTGTTGGTACCCTGCTTTTTTTGGCAACGATCAATGATTTCTGGGTCTATCTTGTAGCAAACCTTCTTTTGGGTGCAGCAATGGGTATCTCCCTTCCTTATGTCGAGACCATTGCCCTGGCATCGTTGTCAAAGAGACATTATGGAAAAGTACGTCTGTGGGGTTCTCTTGGTTTTATGGGTATTGCACTATGGTTGGGGAAAGTACTCAGTAGCCCTTATGAAGCGCTCTACTACCTAAATGCAGTCGCATTTTTGACCCTTCTTTTTGGTGCTATGCTGACAAAGTATGATACTATTTCACACTCTACTTCTGAAGAAGATGCCTCCTTTTCACTCTCAAAATATTGGGCATTTTGGGTCTCTATATTTTTAATGCAAGTAGGTTTTGGCGGATTCTATAACTTCTTTACTATCTACGAAACTGCACATGGCATCTCACTTGAAATGGTGAGTTGGATGTGGAGCTTTGGTGTGATCTGTGAAATTTTTATGTACTATTTTCAAGGTCCGTTGCTGCAAAGAAATCTACTGAATATTTTGCAATTTGCTACACTTGTCACTGCACTTAGATGGATGATACTCTATCTTTATCCAGAATCGGTACTGCTTACTTTTGCATCACAATCCCTTCATGCCATAAGTTTTGCCCTCTACCATACTGCGGCTATTACGTATGTTTTTTCACTCTATTCACAAAAGAAACTTGCCCAGCAGTTTATCTTAGGGATAGCCTTTGGACTGGGAGGTTCAGTAGGTGCAGTACTCTCCGGTCAGATCTATGGAGAGTATCTTTTCCTTGTGGAAGCAATGATCACCTTTATGGCATTTGCCATTCTTTTCATTCATCAAAAACGTAAAGAGAGGGTACAATCATGAAACAGCCTATCTCTGCCATTATCTTTGCAGGAGGAAAAAGTTCCCGAATGGGTGAGGACAAATCACTATTGCCTTTTGGTAAGTACAATTCACTGGCTCAATTTCAACAAACTAGACTGAGTAAGCTATTTGACAAGGTATATATCTCAGCAAAAGAGGATAAGTTTGATTTTGAGTGCATGGTGATCAAAGACACCTTTAAAGAGACTTCGCCTCTTGTAGGACTGATCTCTATTTTTGAAACACTGGAGATAGATGAAGTGTTTATCTTAAGCGTAGATGCACCCTTTGTGAATGAAGAGATCGTCAAGAATCTCATGGAACATAATGAAAGTATACTGGATGCTATAGTGGCACAAAGCCCTAGTGGTGTTCAGCCTCTTTGCGGGCTCTATAAAAGGTCCATCCTCCCTTTAGCCTATGCTCAGTTAGAAAAAGGGAACCATAAACTAGGTGATCTGTTGCGTCTTGCCTGTACACGCTTCGTAGTATTTGAAGAAGACAGGCCTTTTACAAACCTCAATCACCCCGAAGAGTATCAAGAAGCGATTAAGACTTTTGGGAGCTCTGCAGAGTAAGGCAGGTTTCCCCTTCGATCATCTGTGTCATCAGTTTTCGAGAGAAAAAGACAAATTTTTCAAACAGTGTGCTGTGATATTTGTCTTTATGATAGATCATTAAAAAATCTCTTTTACACTCAAAGTTCTGTACAGGTACCCTGAAGAGTTTCCCTTCCTCGATCTCTTCCTTCACCGAGATCTTAGAGATACATGTCAAACATTCACGGTTCATCAAAATACTTTTAATAGACTCCGTATGCCCTAACTCCAGAAATACATTTAAATCATCTACTTTCTCTTTAATATACTCTAAAAAAACTTCTCGTGTACCAGACCCCTCTTCTCTAAGCACCCATCTTTTCTGAGATATTTCATCTATCGTACAACTGTTGCATAGATTTTTATCTGCCGTTACGACAAGCAGTTCATCTACACCGATCTTCTCTTTTACGATATCTGAACCAGGGACAAAACCTTCAACAAAACCGATATCAATGCTCCCCTCTTTGATCATATCTGAGATCTCTTTGGTATTCCCCTCTTTGAGTGTGATCTTCACATCAGGGTAAGAGCTCATATAGCTGCAGATAATAGCCGGCATCAGATAATCTACGATCGTAGTACTTGCCCCTACACGGATCATTCCCTTGTTTTCTGAGTTCTTAAATTCATACTCAATATCTGATAGCTTTTTAAAAATAGGATCTATCTCTTTATAAAAAGCACGACCCACTTCATTAAGCACAAGCTTCTTGTTGATCCGATCAAATACTGGCCGTCCTAATATATTTTCCAATTCTTTAATAGACATAGAGATGGCTGATTGACTTAGTTTCATATCTTTAGCGACATTCGTTAAATGGCCGGATGCAACGACATTTAAAAATATCTCCATTTGTCTGAGTGTTAATTTCATTTTTTTCTCTCTCTTAATATAATGAATTTATATCTGATGTATCATTATTAGTATTATGAATAATTCGTAAATTATATCAAAATTATAGTAGAATTCTTGAAATATTATCAATTATTTTGAAGAAAAGGGGTGTTATGGCATTTTCTCCACAAAAACGTAAAGGTACCATGAGTGGTATACTATTTGTCGCTATTTTTGCAGCAGCAGCAACATTTATTGCAACACTTGGACCTGTAAAGGCATTAGGCCTTTCACCTTTGGTCATTGGTATTGTTCTTGGTATTTTTTATGCAAATACCATGCATAACCAAATTCCTTCAGAGTGGGAAACAGGTATTACATTTTCTGCAAAAAAAATACTGCGTTTTGCTATCGTTTTTTATGGCTTCAGAATTACTTTTCAGCAGATCGCTGAAGTAGGCATGGATGGATTCCTTGTTTCACTTATTATGCTTTCAACCACATTCATCTTTGGTTCATGGCTTGGATATAAGATATTTGGTATGGATAAAGATACTTCTATGTTAACAGCTTCAGGTGCCTCAGTTTGTGGTGCTGCTGCCGTACTTGCCACAGAACCTGTACTGAAAGCAGAAGAGTACAAAACTGCTATCGCGGTCTCTATGGTTGTTTTATTTGGAACCATCTCTATGTTTCTCTACCCTGTACTCTACACGACCATCTTCGAGAATGCTACTGGTTTTTTACATATGACAGCAAGAGAATTTGGTATCTATGTAGGAGGTACTATTCATGAAGTGGCGCAGGTGGTCGCAGTACCATTTTCCATACCTGGTGCACCTGAAGAGATGGCAAATGATGCAGTCATTGTAAAGATGACACGTGTGATCATGATAGCACCTATGCTTATCATCTTAGGGATATACTTGAGCTACACTGAAAAAAAAGAGAGTGGCTCTTCAGCAAAGGTCAAACTCGTTATCCCATGGTTTGCTGTCTACTTTATAGGTGTAGCCGGATTTAACTCTCTACACTTAGTCCCGGAAAATATCGTGAACCTCATTAACGAAATAGACACTTTCCTCCTGACTATGGCCATGACCGCTTTGGGTATGGGGACACGCTTCTCTAAATTCAAAGGATTAGGACTGGCACCCGTATATACCGCTACAGCGATGTTCGCATGGCTTGTCATAGGTGGTTTTGTTGTGACCAAAATGGTCTGTGCCTAAGTAAAAATCTCATATCTCTTGATAGCCTTTTAGTCTGCTGCAGATTTGACTAAATGGCGTGAGTGGAGTAAAGAAACATACTTAACAGTATGTGACTGAACGAAACAAAGCCATTTCTTTAAAGATGCAATAAAATAAAAGCGCTACCTTCTTCTGTAGCTTAGGGCTTCTAATATATCTGACTTTTCTATCTTCTCATGGGCATTGAGATCTGCGATCGTTCTGGCTATTTTTTTCACAGATGCGATACTTCTATGTGAAAGCCCAAATTTACTGATGGCATTTTCCAGGATCTTAACTGCATTACCCTCTAGTACACAGTAGCTCTCTATCTCATCTTCAGACAACTTTCCATTCAGCCTGCACTGTCCTCTTCTTTTTTGCATTTTAAATGCTTCAAGTACTGCTTCATGCATTTGTGCAGAACTGATGTCACCTTTATCTGTACTATTCACCTCTTGCATGACCACAAAAAGATCTATACGATCTAAAAAAGGATCAGAGAGTTTATTCTGGTAACGTTTTATCTCCACTTCACTGCATCTGCAGGATTTACGTTTTGAGAGTAGATTACCACAAGGACAAGGGTTTTGCGCAGCTACGAACATAATATCGGCCTCATACTCGATCTTGGCATTCACTCTTGCTATATGTACTTTTTTATCTTGTAGAGGCTCTCTTAGGGCTTCTAAAACTGCTTTAGAGAAGTGGGGAAGTTCATCGAAAAAGAGAATGCCTTTATGTGCCAATGCAACTTCTCCTATTTTGGCCATAGATGAACCGCCTCCGAAAATAGAGGCTGATGTTGCTGTATGATGGGGGGACCTGATGGGACGTAAAGCTGAAAAGTCGGGTGTTACACCATCTAAGAATTGATGTTTGGCTATGGAGAGTATCTCTTCTTCGAACAGTGGAGGGAGAATATCTTTGATGCGTTTGGCTATCATACTCTTCCCGCATCCGGGATTTCCCTCCATCAAGAAGTTGTGCATACCTGCTGCTGCAATGAGAGATGCTCTTTTGGCTACACTCTGTCCTTTTACATCTAAAAAATCACTCTCATATTTTCGTTCAAAATAATAAGAAGTATCTTCTACACTGAAACTTTCAGCCTGGTAAGAAAATGCCTGTACATTTGCTTTAAAGTTTTTATTCTTCAGCAATAGTATCGCTTCACTCAATGTCTCAACAGCGATAAAATCCACTCCGGAAATATGACTAAGATACGTGATTGACTCTTTAGGTACAATAGCTCTTTTAATAAGTCCCTGCTCTTTCAATGATAAGACGAGAGGGAAAAGCATAGAACTTGTTTTCACCTTTCCATCGAGTCCAAGTTCACCAAATACAAACAGCCCCTCTTCTTCAACCACCGTTTTGTGCATCGCGATCAACAGTGCCATAGCGAGATCTAAATGTGTCCCTGATTTCTTAAGATCTGAAGGGCTCAAGTTGACAGTGATTTTCAGTGGTGGGAAAACAAAATCATTGGTAAGAAGTGCTGACTTTGTTCTCTCTTTTGCCTCCTGTATGTCACTGCTGGCCAGTCCTACAACAGAAAAACCGGGCAGTCCTTTGGTAAAGGTTGCCTCAACTTCTATCACCTGCGCATTCACACCTTCAAGTGTGGCACAGGTCAGCCTGTTAACGATTGACTCTTTTTTTTGTTTTACATTATTCTGTTCTTTTTGAGGTGGAATACCACTATCTAATTTTGCATTCATAAGGATATGATGCACTAAAGTTTAAAAAAAGGCTAAAAGTATGTCAAATTGTAATATAATTGTCTTTTTAGAACCACATAGTACAAAGGAACCCTATGGATCATATAGAACAGGCTATAAAACATGCCAAAGCAACGAATTGTCAAGGAGACACTATTTTCTTCCAGGCACTTGAGGAAGTCTTTGAATCGATCAGACCTCTTTTGGAGCAGCATCCCGAATACATCAATCAAAATATCCTAGATAGAATCATTTCGCCCAATAGAGCTATATTTTTTAAAATTGAATGGTTAGATGATGATAATGTGGTTCATGTCAATAACGGTTACAGAATCCAATTTAATAATGCGCTTGGGCCTTACAAGGGAGGTGTCCGTTTTCACCCTTCGGTCAATCCGGATATCCTGAAATTTCTTGCTTTTGAACAGATCTTTAAAAATGCGATTACAGGACTTCACATAGGTGGAGCAAAAGGAGGAGCAGATTTTGATCCTAAAGGCAAAAGTGATAAAGAGGTCATGAAGTTTTGCCGTGCTTTTATGTCTTCATTTTATAACAGTATCGGGGAAGATATCGATATTTTGGGTGGAGATATAGGTGTAGGAGAAAGAGAAGTAGGTTACCTGTTTGGACAATACAAACAGATCACTAACTCATATAACAGTATCATCACCTCCAAGCCTCTCTCTCTTGGTGGCAGTTTAGGACGTAATTCAGCTACAGGATATGGACTGATCTACTTTACGCAAACCTTTTTAGAACATATGGGAGAGACCCTGAAAGGCAAAATCTGTACCATCAGTGGCAGTGGTAATGTGGCGATACATGCCATAGAAAAACTCTATGATCTAGGAGCTATTCCAGTCACTTGTTCTGACTCTAAGGGAATGATCCATGATAGCAATGGTATTGACCTTGAACTATTGAAAAATATAAAATTAGAGAGAAGGGCTTCTTTAGAATACTATATGACAGAGAGAAAAAGTGCAACCTATGTAAAAAGAGAGAACTATGAAGGGGGCAGTAATTATGTGTGGAATATTCCTTGCTTTGCTGCATTTCCTTGCGCCACACAAAATGAGTTAGGAGAGGATTGCGCAAAGAGGCTAATCGCCAATGAAGTTAAAGTCGTTGCTGAAGGTGCCAATATGCCTACAACGAAAAAGGGAATAGAACTTTTTAAACAACATAATATACTCTTTGCACCGGCAAAAGCAGCTAATGCAGGAGGTGTAGCTGTGAGTGTCTTGGAGATGAGTCAGAACAGTTCTCTTCGTTATTTTACGGAAGAAGAAGTGGATGAAAAACTGCGAGATATCATGTCTCAGATCTATAAAGATATTAAAAAAACATGTGATGATTATTGTTTAGATATGGATCTGGTCTCAGGGGCAAATATCTTAGGGTTTAAGCGTGTTGCAGATGCAATGATCGCACAAGGTGTATAAGCTTCTATAAGAAGAATAAACGTTGAAAATACCTATGATCATTTAGATCTCTTTCTGACGTTTTTTCCACTCTTTTTCAAATTTTTTTCGTTTCATATAAGAGAGTTTTTCTATGAAAACCTTACCATCCAAATGATCAATCTCATGCTGTATTGCTATAGCAAGAAAATCATTATCTTCTATGATATACTTCTTACCTTCACGGTCATAGTATTCGACTTTGACATGTTTCGCACGCTCTACTTCTTCATAGATACCAGGGACAGAGAGACACCCCTCTTGAAATTTTTCTGAACCGTCTTTTTCAATGATCACAGGATTGATCATCTCTAAAGTGTTTTCTTTAGGCTGGTCATGTTCACTGTCTTCATTCTCCAAAGGGATGTTAATGATCAATGCCCTTAGATCAATACCTACCTGGATCGCTGCAAGGCCTACACCGTTACGTGCTATCATCGTATCATACATATCATCAAGAAGATCATGCAATGCACCATTAAAAGACTCTACATCTTTTGAGATAAGTTTAAGTCTTTTGTCCGGGTATACTACTATTTCTCTAACCATCTATCGTCTCTATTCTCTCTATGTAAAACTTTTTGTAAGTACTTTGTCTATCAATCCATATTCCAAAGCTTCTTCAGAAGACATAAAGTTATCTCTCTCTGTATCTTTTTCTATGCGTTTAGCTGTTTTACCTGTTTGTTCGGCCAAAATATGGTTAAGTGTATCTTTGAGTCTTTGTATCTCTTGCGCTTGTATCTGGATATCTGTTGACTGTCCCTGTGCTCCGCCTGAAGGCTGGTGGATCATGATACGTGCATGAGGTAGCGCATAACGTTTACCTTTTGTACCCGAAGCAAGTAAAAAGGCACCCATAGAAGCTGCCTGACCGATACAAATAGTGACGATATCCGGCTTGATATAGTTCATCGTATCAAACATAGAGAGCCCGGAAGTGATCACCCCGCCTGGTGAGTTAATGTAAAAGTAGATATCTTTATCCGGATCTTGTGCTTCAAGGAAAAGAAGTTGTGCTACAACTGTAGAAGCGACTTGATCATTCACCTCACCACTTAGCATAATGATACGGTCTTTGAGTAATCGTGAATAGATATCATAAGATCTCTCACCTCTACCTGTCTGTTCTACAACGTATGGAATATAACTCATTTTTACCCTTTAATAATATATAGTTAAATAGATTTATCTTTCAATCAACTCAACTATACACTCTATTGGTTAACAAAACAAATAGCAACCTAAGTTGCTATTTATGCTCTGCATCTATTTATCTAAACCCAGCATTTTTCCAAAGAGTTTATCTTCGATCATACCCATTTTTACTGCAGGGAGAAGATTATTCTCTTGGTAGTACTTGATCACTTCTTGTGGATCTTGTCCACTCATCATTGCTTCATAATAGATCGCTTGTGATACTTCTTGATCATCCACAGCTACTTCTTCTTTCTTCGCCAAAGCATCTACAATAAATGTTGCTTTTACGCTCTCTTCTGCATCTGCTCTTAACTCTTCACGAAGTGCATCCACTTTTTCTGGGTTCTCTTTGAATGTATTAAGCTCTTCTTCACTCATCTGTTGCGCTTTTGCATTGATCTTTGCATCGATCTCTTGCTCAACAATGTTATTTGGCAATGCAAAATCAAATTTAGCCACCAATGCTTCAACCAATTTTGGTTTGAGGTCTTCATTGTAAAGTTTTGAGATCTCTGTTTGTTCGATCTGTGTTTTTACTCTTTCAGTAAGCATTTCAAGTGTTGCATTCTCTTCTCCTTGAAGAAGTTTTTGAGCCAACTCATCATTAAGCTCAGCAGGTGCCTGTTCTTGGATCTCATGAAGTTTTACTTTGAATTCTGCTTCTTTACCCGCAAGGTCAGCTGACTGATAATCTTCAGGGAATGTCACAGTAACTGTTTTCTCTTCATCATATTTCATACCGATAAGCTGCTCTTCAAATCCTGGGATAAATTGTCCAGAACCGATCTTAAGGTTGAACTTCTCTGCTTTACCGCCATCAAATGCCACACCGTCAACAAAACCTTCAAAGTCTATAAGTGTCATATCTCCATCTCTTACCATACGCTTTCTTTTGATCTTTGTGTATGGTGCATTTCCAGCTGCGATCTCATTGAGCTTCTCTTCGATCTCTTTGTCAGATGCCTTCGGTCTTTTGAAATCTGGAAGCACATCCATATGACCTTCAGCTTCAAATACAGGTCTTGTAGATATCTCTACTTCTACCTCAATACCAGAATCTTTTTTGTCATATTTCTTGAACGAAGGTTGACCAAGGACATCTCCTGCATTGATCCCAGCTTCTTTCATACCTGCATCAACAAGCTCTTTAAGTGCTTCACCTTCTGCATCCTGAGTCAGTTTGTCACCATGCATCTGTTTAACTACATGCGGAGGCACTTTACCTTTTCTGAATCCATCTACTTTCATCTCTTTACCAGCTTGAACAGCCATCTTATCAATGTACTCCTCAACAGTACTATTATCTATAGTACCACTTACGATTACATTTGCGTCGTCTACTTTGTTTACTGTAACTTTCACTACAATCCTTTGTTATATAATTACGTGATTTTATCTAAATAATGTTGAAATACCCATAAGCGTTAAAATAATAGGGTGGAAGGGACTTGAAGATAAGGCTATCCAGCTTTATACTGGATAGCTTGGTGACACTTTATTTGTATGTTCTTTTGATATCTTTTTCTATTTCAGCCGGTGTAGAAGCTATTTGCATAAACTCTCCCATACTTAATAGAGGTAAAGATACAGCTAAGTAATATTTAGGGTCCAACATCACAGCTTTACCATCTTTGATCATACTTCTGTATGGCAAGATATGTGCATTGTGTGCAGCATCGATCTTGTTAAGAAATTTATTTGTTCTACTTCTTAATGAGTGACCAACTAATGTTGATCCATTAGGAAGCTTAAGGCTGTAAGCTACATATTTGTTGTCTTTAAGTTTGCTTGCAAGATCTGCACCTTCACCTACTTCGATCGTATCATCCACATAAGCCATACCCATCATGAATTGATATTTAGCAAGTTTTGAAAGTTTAAATTCATCTTTGACTGTATGAAGATCACCCAGTGCTTTTTGAAGAGATTTCAATGTAGCAGCGAACTGACCATATTTAAACTTGTCTCCAAGATATGCCGCTCCAAAATATGATGGGTTCTGCACACGTACTTCTTTTTCATTTACCAGTACATTAAGCGTTGCCAACCAAGAATTCGTTGCTTTTAACTCTTTATTTGTGATCGTGATTACCGTAGAACCTTTGATCGGTGATGTTGTAGCCAAAACAGAAAAGCCGTTTGCTTTCAGTTTTGATCCTACACTCTTTGCATCCTGTGCTTTTGCTGCATAATATGTAGAGAGTTTTTCAGGTGCTGGAGCGCCTATTTCCAATTTAGCTCCCGAAGCTTGTGCAGTGACCTGTACCATTCCCAACGCCAATAAAAATGCCAATGCCATTTTAATCAATTTCATCTATCTTCCTTTTTTAGTATTTATTTTGTATCAACTTGCGTGACTAGTCTCTACCCAGTGTTACAACTTCAAAGCCCATCTCTTTAAATGTTTCAACTACTTCATCGTCAATCGCTCTCATATACTCGATACGTTTTTCATCTTTAAAGTTCAATGCATTGATCCAATTATCTACGCTTGCATACCCTACATGTAATTCATTTGTTCCTTTAGGAATATAGAAATAAACTGAACATGGTGCAAACATTCCCGCTTCAGGCATACCTCTGTTGAAGATCGAGTTTGAGAATTCAAAATGACAAAGTAGAGAAACCCAGTATGCATCATATTTATCAAAATCTAGGTCCATATCACTGTATTCAAATTTGAAATCAATAAATCCTGCAATGATAAAGTTGTGTTTAGAGAAACGTCCATCATGATCCATGACAAAATCTTCAACGAACTCTTCCATATCATCTGGTTTCTCAAACTTTTTTACCAATCTTGTAAGTCCATTTTTCGGTAACGGCTTCGTATGTTCAAATTTTCTTGACTTGGTTGGTTTCATCTCTTTTTCTACCAATGCATCAAAAGAACCTACCATATCTGTAAATGCTTTTCTTGCCTCCGGATCTTGCTCACCAATGATATCTAACATAGTGTTTGGTGCAAGGTGTCCATACCATGTGTTATCATCTTTCTCTTTATCAAGTGTTTTAAACCCGAAAAAGTTATATGGCGCATAGGCACCAAAGTCCGGATTTTTAAGTAAGAGCGGTCTAAGTGCTTCGATATTAACCAGTCCAAAGAAAGAGATCATCTCCAAGGTCTTTTCTTTAAATTTATTATAATAGTGCACTTGGATATCTTTATTCGCTGCTACAGTAGAGTAACCGATCGTATCTATTTTTTTGACCAATGAATCTAACTGTACTGCTTGATTACCTTCATTTCCCCAAAGTTCTGCTGTTAACTTTGCTTCAGCTTGTGCCAATCCCACAAGCATCATAAACGCTAGTATAACTTTATGTAATTTCATATTTTTTCCTTATATTGTTAAATAGTAACTCTCATAATAATGCACATTGCATTAATATGTGTTTAACCATCAAATAAATTGTATCTTATTGTAATTCTTTCTTATGAAAGTCCTGCTTCGTATCAGTTTTCATTTTTACCCTTAGGCAAAAAGTGATCAACGACTTCTCGTACATTGAAGCCCTGTTTTTCAAGCGTAGGTTTGAATTTCTCTGTTTTCTTTGCTTGTATGCCCATACCTTCCAACTCTATTAAGAATTGTTCACTCTCCATATTCAATGCTTTGGCCACCTCTGCGAAGGACTTCCTTCCAAGTCCTGTTATCTTAGGCGTCTTATCTCCCAAAAAAGCGCTTATCAACCCAAAAACCTCACCTGGTGTTTTCCCCTGTTCGATGGCTATATTTTCTAAAGTATCTGTTTTTGAGGCACTTATGTTATGCTCGTTCAATACGTTTAAAAGCTGCTCCAGATCATATCCTGTCTTTTGTGAGAAATCTTTGAGTGTAGACTCCTCAGCATGTCCGTAAGGCGGCTCTTCACTCTTCTCTACCCAACTCTCCTTCATCGCGTCTCCAAACTCAAGGATATGTGAAAAAAGAGGTAAGGTATAGAGTGTACCAAAAAGAAACACCAATACGATTGTTATCGCAACTAACATCTCCTTGCTGAAAAATACAAAAGCTTTTGCCTGGTTTTTCATATAACTGGTCAATGGTTTCCAGTTATAGTAAATATGTAACAGTGTTGCCGTGATAAAAAGTACCATAAATGTTGTATGTACCTCAGCAAACTGATCCTTACTCCATCCAAACAATTCCCAATTTGTCCAGTAAGCAACCCTCCCATGAGGCGCAATATAGAGAATGATCCCTGTATATGTCATCATGATCATTGACCAAAGCATGATCAAAGAGGTTATTTTCTTGAGTTTCATCTTTATCCCTGAATCTATAAATTTTACACATTATAACATGCAAAGAGCACAAAGTAACTCATGCTATAATCCCATTATGTATATGAAAACCCACCAGAATATTCATGATTGGTACCAAAAAAATGGAAGATTAAACCTCCCCTGGCGAAATACTGACGAAGCCTATTACATCTATCTCTCTGAAGTGATGCTTCAGCAAACACAGGTTAAAACAGTGCTTGAACGATACTATATTCCTTTTATTGAACGTTTCCCTTCACTTAAAGATCTAGCCCGAGCACCCTTGGATGATGTGTTGAAAATGTGGGAAGGTCTTGGTTACTATAATCGTGCCAAGAACCTACATAAGACGGCCGGAATGATAGAAGCCCTACCTAGTGAAATAGATGAATTGATAAAACTGCCTGGTATAGGCAAAAATACAGCTCATGCCCTCGCTTCCTTCGCCTTTAAACAACCAGTTCCTATCATGGAAGCCAATGTAAAGCGTATACTCTGCCGTTTAGAAAAGATCAAAACACCAAGTGAGAAAAAACTTTGGGCGCTCGCTTATACTTTAGTAGATAAAGTCAATCCGTTTGACTATAATCAAGCGATGATGGATATAGGGGCAACTGTTTGTCTGCCTAGGAATCCCAAATGCGATATCTGTCCGCTTAATATGATATGCAAAGGGCAGGAAGATCCTACGCTTTATCCTACAAAGAAGAGAAAAGTTGTGCCCACTAGAGAAGAAAACATACTGGTCCATGTCTATGATGATAAATTGGCCCTGACCCAAAGAAAAGGAAAATTCCTGCATGGTCTTTGGGGCTTTGAAAGCACGGATGTTCCACCTTGTGCAGCTGAGTCTATAGGTGAAGTCACCCATGCCTATACACACTTTAAACTCCTAGGTAAAGTCTATGTCTATTATGAGAACAGTCCGGATCAAACAGACTACTTTAATCAAGAAGAGATAAACAAACTTGCCATCTCTAAAGTAGATGAGAAGATAGTCAATCTATATAGTAGTTTTTTAAAATACGACTAGTCGTATGAGCCTACTGCTGAAGTAGTCACAGTGATAACAATATATTTTTATAATTTGCCTAAATGGCAAGTTCATCATAAATATACAATTTTGGGCTTTGCTCAAAAGCGTTCTAATTAACTATAGAAGATAGTTAAATTGTTTTTAGCTACAATGTGAAAAATATCTACATAGGTTACCATGATGAACAAAGAAGAAGAATTTGAACAGGCTGTCACCAAAGTCCTTGAACTATTAGGAGAAGATCCTACACGTGAGGGTTTACTTAAAACACCTAACCGTGTGGCAAAAGCACTGCAGTTTCTCACCGAAGGTTACCACCAAGATCCAAAAGAGATACTCAATCAGGCACTTTTCAGTACAAGTAACGATGAAATGGTCTTGGTACGTGATATTGAATTCTACTCTATGTGTGAACATCATATGCTTCCTATTATAGGGCGTGCACATGTGGCATACATACCAGATGGTAAAGTTGTAGGACTTTCCAAGATCCCTCGTATCGTGAATGTCTATGCAAGACGTTTACAGATACAAGAGCAGATGACAGAGCAGATCGCAGATGCCATTTTGGAAACAATTAAACCTAAGGGTGTAGCGGTAGTAGTACATGCGCGTCACATGTGCATGGAAATGAGAGGCGTCCAAAAGATCAACTCAACAACAGTAAGCTCTGCGCTTCGTGGTCTTTTTAAAAGTGATGAACGTACAAGAAATGAATTTTACAACCTCATTAACACACCTACCCCTTCAAATTTTTAATCCAAAACGGATGATCTCCGTTTTGATGTTGCTCTACTGTTTACAAACACTATAAAATATCCCTATTTAATTGCCATATTGATGCAAATCAACGAAAAATAATCTAATTCGGAGTATAATTATCCTATTTAAGTTAAAATTTTATCTTAGTTTAAGAATAACAGCGTATTATGCATTAAACTAATTAGGACTAAATTAGTCTTAATTAAAATGAGTATCGTTATAAATTAAAAAAATGGATTGAATTTTATTCTATTCAGAGGAGAAAATGAATGAAGGTATATTTAGACAATAATGCAACAACAATCGTTGACCCACAGGTCTTCGCAGAGATGGAACCCTATTTTGTACAAAAGTATGGAAATCCAAACTCATTGCATATATTTGCCAGTGATACACACCCTGGTATAAAAGCTGGGATGGAAAGAATTTATGCAGGTATAAATTCACCTAAAGAAGATTCTGTCGTTATTACTTCTTGTGCAACAGAAAGTAATAACTGGGTACTTAAAAGTATCTATTTTGACTATATTCTAACAGGTCAAAAAGAACCACATCATTGTCTCTGAAGTGGAACATCCTTCTGTTATATCGACTGCAAAGTTTTTAGAGAATATGGGATGTCAGGTGACTTACCTTCCTATTAATCATGAAGGTCTTATAGAAGCACAAAGTGTAAGAGACAGCATCACTGATGACACTGCCTTGTATCTGTCATGTGGGCGAACAATGAAACAGGTGCGATTTTTCCAGTACAAGAGATCGGTGAATATTTGTAAAGAGCATAATGTACTTTTCCATACAGATGCTGTACAAGCTATAGGTAAAATACCTGTAGATGTGCAATCATTTAATGTAGATTACCTTACATTCTCTGCACATAAGTTTCACGGACCTAAAGGTGTGGGTGCACTCTATATGAAAAAAGGTAAAGAGCTTACACCTCTATTTCATGGTGGTTCACAAATGGGTGGATACCGTTCAGGTACTCTTAATGTCCCAGGAATAGTAGGAATGGGTAAAGCAATGGAACAAGCTATCGATTCACTCGACTATGAAATGACAGAGATCAGAGAAATGAGAGATAACTTTGAAGATGAACTCCTCAAGATAGAAGATACATTTGTTGTAACACCAAGAGAAAAAAGAACACCAAATACGATCCTTATTTCATTTAGAGGTATTGAAGGTGAATCGATGTTGTGGGATCTTAGCCGTGCAGGTATCGGTGCAAGTACAGGTTCTGCCTGTGCAAGTGAAGATTTGGAAGCGAACTCAGTCATGGAAGCGATCGGTGCAGCTGAAGATTTGGCACATACAGCGATCCGTTTTTCAATGAGCCGTTACACCACGCAAGATGAGTTGGACTACACACTTAACGTAGTTAAAGCTGCCGTGCTAAGACTTAGAGGAATCTCAAGTTCATATGCATATGCACCAGAAGGTCATGAGAGTGGATTAGACTCTCATCACCATTAATAGATAAAAAAATAATAAAGGATATAAAATGGGTATAGATAGTTTAGTAGGCGGTACCATCTGGGATGAGTACAGTAATAAAGTAACAGATTTAATGAACAACCCGCAAAATATGGGTGAGATCACAGAAGAAAAAGCCAAAGAGATGGGCGCTAAACTCATCGTTGCTGACTTCGGTGCAGAGAGCTGTGGAGATGCCGTAAGACTTTACTGGGCAGTTGATCCTGAATCAGACAAGATCCTTGAATCTAAATTCAAAAGTTTTGGTTGTGGTACTGCTATCGCAAGTTCTGATACTATGGCTGAGCTTTGTAAAGGTAAAACAGTTGATGAAGCTGTAAAGATCACTAACATCGATGTTGAAATGGCAATGCGTGATGATGCTGACACTCCAGCAGTACCACCACAAAAAATGCACTGTTCAGTTATGGCTTATGATGTTATCAAGAAAGCCGCAGCACAATACAAAGGTGTTGATATTGATACCTTTGAAGAAGAAGTGATCGTGTGTGAATGTGCACGTGTAACACTCTCTACACTTCAAGAAGTGATCCGTCTTAATGACCTTAAAACAGTTGAAGAGATCACTGACTATACAAAAGCGGGAGCATTTTGTAAATCATGTATCAAACCTGGTGGACATGAAGAGAAAGATGTCTATCTTGTAGACTTGTTGGAAGAGCATGAGAAAGAAAAAATGGCTGGAGGAGCAACACTTGGTCTGCTGCTGGTGCTGGTGCAGATTTTGCCCAAATGACTATTGTTCAACGTATCAAAGCAGTGGACAAAGTTGTAGATGAGAATATCAGACAAATGCTTGTTATGGATGGTGGTGACATGGAAATTCTTGACATCAAAGAGAACGGTGCAAACTTTGACATTTACATTCGTTACTTAGGTGCGTGTTCTGGCTGTGCAAGTGCAGATACAGGTACACTTTTTGCTATTGAAAATATTCTAAAAGAAAAATTAGACGAAAACATCAGAGTTTTACCTATCTAATTCTCTTTCCTCAGATCCAAGATTTAACTTGGGTTTGAGATCACTTTATCCACCATTAATTGTAAAGTGGTTCTCCCTCTAAAAACATTTTCATTGACCGTATAAATAATATCTACTTTGGATCCTGCTTCAAAGATCTCTTTGGTTTTAAATTTCACCCCTTGCATGATGATACCCTCTTGAGCAAAAGAGAAACGTAAATGTTCACCCTCTTTACCCATAGTGTCTGCCTGAAGAATTTCTACATTCGTACTAATAAATTTTGGTGTTGTATTACCTTGTCCATAAGGTCCATACTTTTTAACAATAGATGTCAGTTCAAAAGAGATATATGAAAAGTGTAGATCTCCTACGATTTCCGGGTCAATTTCTTCTTTGATATAATCACCTTTGGTAAAGTTATTCTCTACATCTGTTTTAAACACTTCCAGACTCTCTTTTTTCAAAGAAAGACCTATGGCTGCCTGATGTCCTCCAAACTTCTCTAAGTGTATTCTCGCACCATTCACGATACCAAAAAGATCACACTCCCCAAAACTTCTACCACTCCCTTTAAGTAATCCCTCTTCATTTTGACTTAGTACGATACAGGGTTTTTCACATGCACGTGCCACTCTTGCAGCAACGATCCCTACTACACCTTCATGCCACGCTTCACCCACTACGATGATCACTTCATTATTATGATCGACCTGCTGCAATGCTTTTTGTGTGATATCGTGTTCAGTTGCTTTTCTGAGAGTGTTGAATTCTATCAGACGCTCTAGTCTTACTCTTGCATCATAAATATTTTTAGAAGCTAAAAAATCTACTGCAAAAGAAGCATCTTCCATACGCCCTGCACTGTTAAGCAGAGGTGCTAAGAAAAATCCTATATCTTCTGCATTTAATGTCTCTTTTTGGCTATGTTCCAAAAAAGCTTTAATTGCTGGTCTTTTGCTCTTGTTCAATGCTTTTATACCTGCGGAAACCATAGCTCTGTTAATATGCTGCAAAGGCATCATATCTGCAATGATCGCAATGGAAACCAGTTCCATATATGCCATCATATCTATTTTTACATCTAAAGCATTTTTAAGTGAAGCAATAAGATACCATGCGATCTGTGCCCCGCATACTTCTTCATAAGGAAAGTCACACCCCTCTTGCTTTTGATTGATGATCGCATAAGCATCAGGTATTTCCGGTGCGAGAATATGGTGATCTGTGATAATGAGATCTATCTCCTCATCTTTACATAGTTTAGCAGCATAAACAGCTGAGATACCATTATCTACTGTGATGGCCAGATCAGTACCAACTATACGAGGTATAATGTTCGATGAAAGTCCATATCCATCTCTGAAACGGTTAGGGATGATCCACTCAATAGGATAATTAATCTCATCAAAAAAAAGTTTCATCAGTGTGGTAGAAGTGACTCCATCTACATCATAATCACCTATAATGGTAATTTTCTCTTTGTTTTTTATGGCTGAAACAATTCGCTCTGTTGCTCTATCCATATCTTTAAAAGAGGAAGGTTGGGGAAGGTCTCGCAAAGAGAGGAAACCCTCTTCAAAGCGTTGATGTTAAACGTGTTTCTAACGCTTCAAGCGTTAATGGTGTGTACATCTATTTTTTATGTTCGATCGCAGCATTAACAAATGCTAAAATAGACGGATTTGCATTTTGAAGTCTAGAGGTAAATTCCGGGTGGAATTGTACACCTAGGAACCAAGGATGATCTTTCACTTCAACTGCTTCGATCAGTCCATGAGATTCACCTGTAATATCCATACCATTGGCTTCTAAAGCTTCTCTATATTTAGGGTTTGCTTCAAAACGGTGTCTATGTCTTTCATAAATGATAGGTGCATCATAGGCAGCTCTAAGATTAGAACCCTCTTTTGTTTCACACTCATACTCACCAAGACGCATAGTTCCACCCATTGGAGAGGTTGTTGTTCTCACTTGTTTTGAACCGCTTGCATCTATAAATTCATCAATAAGATAGATCATAGGATTGGCAGTATCTTCATCAAATTCTACAGAATTTGCATCTTCAAGCCCAAGCACATTACGGCCAAACTCGACCATAGAGAGTTGCATACCCAGACAGATACCTAAAAATGGTACTTTCTTTTCTCTGGCATATTGGATCGCTTGAATTTTACCTTCAACACCACGTCCGCCAAAACCACCTGCAACTAAGATACCGTCACAATCATTAAGATATTTAGATGCACCCTCATCTTCAACTTTTTCACTATCGACCCATTTAATATTTACTTTATGGTCTAAGTGTGCTCCGGCATGGATCAATGCTTCTGTCAATGATTTATAAGACTCTTTCAGATCCAAATATTTACCAACAAAAGCAATTTTCGTTTCAGAACTTGGTTTGATGATCTTACCCACTAAATCTGCCCATTCATCCATTTTAGGTTGACATTCATCTAGTTCAAGATGTTTACAAATTGGTGTCAAGATATCTTGTTTCAGAAAGTTTAATGGTACTTCATAAATTGTAGGGGCATCTGCAGCAACGATCACAGAATCTTCATCTACATCACAAGAATATGCTATTTTACGTTTAATTTCACTTGAAACAGGTACTTCAGCTCTGAGTACAATCATATGTGGTGCAATACCTATACGTCTAAGCTCTTGAACAGAGTGTTGTGTCGGTTTTGTTTTAAGTTCTCCCGCAGCTTTGATATAAGGCAATAGTGTCACATGAATATTCATCACTTGTGTTTTACCAAGTTCATGTTTCATCTGTCTGATCGTTTCTAAGAATGGCAGACCTTCGATATCTCCTGTAGTACCACCAAGTTCTACGATAAGGATATCTTTGTTTTCACCCGCTCTTACAATACGTTTTTTAATTTCATTTACGATGTGAGGAACAACTTGAATGGTTTTACCTAGATATTTTCCTTTACGCTCATTTTCAATGACTGTTTTATAAACAAGACCCGTGGTAAAGTTATTGTTTTGTGTGAGTGATGTATCTAGAAATCTTTCGTAGTGTCCGAGGTCAAGGTCTGTTTCAGCTCCATCTTTGGTGACAAAAACTTCCCCGTGTTCTAATGGTGACATAGTCCCAGGGTCAACGTTGATATATGGGTCAAGTTTTAATACGCCTACACGCTGTCCTGTATGTTTAAGTAATGTTCCAATGCTTGCTGCTGTAATACCTTTTCCTAAAGAGCTTAATACTCCCCCTGTAACAAAAATATATTTTGTTTTCTTTTCACTCATGTAACGCTTTTCCTTTTATGCCACAATTGGCATGATGATCGTAATAAAATTATCGTCTTTAACGATAAATGGTAGAGATGGTTCATTAAATTCTATAGTAAATTCATTTTTATTGGTTTGTGAAATAAAATCTAAGATATATTTACTATTGAAAGAGAGTTCAAATTTATCATTTAAACCCGTGTTGAGTTCTATTTCTGTTTTAGCTTCTACATTATCTGCACTTAAAGAGTTAAAAATAATGGTATCTGACAGCAGAGTCATTTTGATCTCTTGTGAAATAGTTGTGATCATTTTGATTGCATCGATCATCTCTTTTTTAGGAAGGTTGATCTGATGTTTTGTTGTAGATGGAATGATACGTTGATAATCAGGGAATTTACCATTGATCAATCTAGTATAAAAGTAATAGTTCTCATTGGAGATAATAAGATTTGTTTCATCATAATAGATATCTATTTGATCTAAAAAGAGTTTTTGAATTTCCAAAATTGCTTTTTTAGGTACAATTAAAGAGAGTTCTTCACCGTTACTACCAGGGATGTTTGCGATAGCCAATCTTCTGGTATCCGTACCTACAAGATCTGTACCATCATTTTTTATATTGATCAAAGCACCGTTAAGTTCAAACTTCGGATTATTTGTATCTATAGCAGGAGAGATCTTTTTGAGATTTTGAATCAGACTTAACGAATCCAAAGAGATCTGTGGTTTCTCTTCAATAGTTGGAAATGAAGGATAAGAGCTTGGATCAAATGTAGGAAGTTTGAATTTAGAATTTTTTTGTTTAATGATAAGTGTATTATCTAAAAGTTCTAAAGTGATCTCATCATCTTTAAGTATACGAATAATATCCAGAAGTTTTTTACCATGTGCAGTAAAAGATCCCTCTGCTTCTATACTAATATTATCTGTAACGATCTTTAAACCTATTTCTGAATCAGTTGCTTTAACGATACATTTATTATCTTGTGTGGTAAATAATATATGTGAGGTTATTTGACTTGCATCTTTTTTTTCTAAAAAAGGTTGTAAATTAATGAGTATAGATTCTATAATTTGTTTTTGTGCTCTTATCTTCATTGACTCTCCTTATTTTTAATAATATTAGTACGTAGTAGTAGTACGACATGAAAATGTGAAAAACTACTTTGTTGCTGGTGTGACCGTTATTTAAATGGATGCTAAATTATTTTTAAACATTCACATTTATTCACTTTTAAAATTATATCTTTTTTTTATTCAAGTTTTCTATCATTAAAATAGTTTACAGCATGTCATTTTGTGTCTGGGTATTTACTTTGTTGGAAAGTTCTTCTAAAATTACTTTAAAATTCTCATCACTTTCTATAATTTCATTGATTTTTTTCATCGCATGTGAAATTGCTGTATGGTCTTTCATTCCAAAATATACAGCGATCTGCGGCATAGAATTTGGCGTAAGGTTTCTTGCCAGATAGATAGCTATTCTTCTAGCGTTTACTACATTTTTAGTACGTTTTTTAGATTTCATATCAGATGGTTTGATATTGAGTTCTTTAGAGATGATTTTTACGATTTCATCAATGGTGATATTTTCTTTTTTCTCTTTGAGTTGATCTTTGATGGCATTTTGTGCAAAATCAAGGGTTATTTCTTGGTTAAGCATAGAAGAGAGTGCATTGAGTTTAATAATGGTTCCTTCAATTTCACGTATATTATCACCCATATTCGTAGCGATATAATTGACGATCTCATTGTCTAGCTTGATACCGTCAAGTTCACATTTTTTTTGAATGATGGCGATCTTCGTTTCAAGGCCTGGTGGTTGTATATCTGCCATGAGTCCCATTTCAAAACGGGTTCTGAGTCTATCTACCAATCCCGCAATTTTATTGGGTTGTCTATCTGAAGTGATCACGATCTGTTTATCATTGTTGTAGAGTTCATTGAAGGTATGGAAAAACTCTTCTTGGGTCTGTTCTTTTCTGCTTAGAAATTGTATGTCATCTATAAGTAAAAGATCACACTCTCTAAACTTGTCTCTAAATCGATCCATGGTCTGTGCACGAAGATGAGAGGTAAAAGAGTTCATAAATTGTTCCAGTGTGGTGTAGATAACGGTTTTACCCAGATCAATATGATAATTACCGATAGCTTGAAGCAGATGGGTCTTACCCAATCCTACGCCACCATAAAGAAAAAGAGGATTGTACTGTTTTCCTGGTTTTTCTGCTACAGATTTTGCAGTGGTAAAGGCAAATTGATTAGAATTTCCTACAATAAAGCTTTCAAAGGTCAAAGAGGGATTTAAATAGGTACTTTTAGAATGACTTTTTTCACTGGTTTGTTTTGCAACAGGTGTTGTGCTTTGCTGATTTTGCTTTCCTACTGAGATCTCTATTTCAGGTTTTATTTCATTTTGTAGTTCAAAAAGGTGTGCGAGTTTATCTGTGTATTTACTCTTGATCCATTTAGCAATGATCATATTTGGTGCATTAAAGTAGACAATATTACTTCTGGAACGTTTTGTATCATAGACAAGTTTTTTAATATAACGTTCATATTCCATTTCAGAGATCTCTTTTTTCAATTCAAAAAGTACTTTTTGTCCTATATTCATTTTTTATTGCCTTTGATATTTTTAAATGTGTGAATAAATTTTCACTGTTTCAGAGAGTTAAAATTCTTAATGTGAATAACTTATCACATTTTAGCCAATTTAAGCTAAAATAGCGTTATTAAACAGAGTTGAATAAATTTATTCACTATGTGAACAAAGGTGTGAATGAATATTTTAGGAATAGACCCCGGAAGCCGTAATTTAGGGTATTGCATCATATATTGGGATGGAAAAAACTTTTCACTTGTTGAAGCAGGATTGGTTAAAATTAAAGGAAAAGAGCTGCAAGAGCAGATTGTAGAGCTTGTAGAGGGTATAGACGTCATTTTAAAGGCACATAAGATAGATGAAGTGGCCATTGAAGATATCTTTTTTGCCTATAATCCTCAGTCAGTTTTAAAGCTTGCACAGTTTAGAGGAGCACTCTCTTTAAAGGTACTCCAAGAGGTGGGATATTTTTATGAATATACTCCATTGCAGGTCAAAAAAGCAGTCACAGGAAATGGAAAAGCAACAAAAGAACAAGTGGCATTTATGGTTAAAAGATTGTTTGGTATCAAAAAAGAGATAAAACCCTTAGATATTACAGATGCAATGGCTATTACACTTGCACATCTTCAAAGGGTTAAAATGAGAAAGAAGTCTAATTAGAAAGAGGTTGTGCGTTTTTCTTTACAGAGATCATACGTTTTTTAGGTACGCTAAATGTAGCCTTTTTATTTCCCACCACTGACTCTTCAATGATCTTATCGTACAGATAGATATCATTTTTAAAATAAGCCAAACCATCTTCTTCATACACCGTAAAATAGATCATATGTATAGGTACGGTACTTCTAAGGCCAATAGTGGTTGGTTTATTGCTCTCAAGTATCTTATCTATTTGACTTTGAGAGTAACTCTTTTTGACATGTTCAAGCAGCAAGGATACAAGTTCAAAAGGTTGTTCAAGACGCATACAGCCTGAACTGTAGATCTTATAACGTCGTTCAAGCAGTGATTTGTTATCCGTATCATGCAGGTATACATGATATTTGTTAGGGAACATGAATTTGACTCTTCCCAGAGCATTGTTATCGCCAGGGAACTGTACAAAGCGGTAAGGTACTTTTTTATCACTCTTTTCATAGGGATCAAGCATCTCTTGGGTGACCTCTACTTCTTTTTTCCCCCTAAAGGCATGAATATTATTTTCTTCCATATACATAGGGTTTTCTCTTAGTACAGGAATGAGATCCCGTTTTACTAGATTGTCAGTAATGGTCCATGTAGGATTAAGTACCATATAACGTATAGCGTCTGAAAAAATAGGTGTTGGTCTGTCTATACGCCCTACGACAATACCTTTTTTCATGATCATTTTATGCTCTTTATAATAACGAAGGTTAAAATCAGGGACATTTACTTCAATATGTTCATCTTCAAACGCTTTTGGATAGAGTTTTGTTTTATCCAGATTTGTGATAATGGCTTGTATGTTATTTTTAGCAGGTTGATTGAGATAATAGGTAGTCGTTCTGTCTACCATTCCGGTCACTTTAAGCAGGTATCGCTTTTGGTAAGTGATGACAGCATTTTTGAGTGTCTGATCGAATTTATTGTCTATACGGGCTTTTTGAGGGTAGTCACCAGAGATCTGCAGACGTTTTTTTATCTCTTTGATACGACTTGAACGGTCACCGAGCTTCAAAGATTTCTTGCTGTATTTTATCTTTGGAAATTTATCCATCATACGGTAGTTTTTAAGCAGTTTGATCAGTTTCCTATAGCGTTTTTCCATGGGTAAAAGAGAGGTCAAATACTCATGGATATCACCATCTTCTATGGCAGATATAAGATCAGCCTGTTTAGGAAATGGTTTAGGTGACATTTCCCAACGCGCTACAATATCTTCGCTTTGTTCAAGGGTCATCATTTTTTCTTGCACCATATTCCAATCGACATCACCTTGGACAATGAACCGTACCAAACGAACCATCGAACTGGTAAGTACCAGGTCAAGTTTTGCATAGGCAGCAGCTTGTTTTTTCTGACTTATCTCTCCATTGTCCAGTTGGAAGAAAAGAAGTTTAATGGATTTTTGATCAAATGATCTGTTTTTATAGTTAAAAAGAGGATCCGTAAGTGCTTGTATAAGTTGACTTGTTTTTTCTGTGTTTTTAGTTCCTATCCATAAAGGCTTATTACCCGTCCGGTCATAGATATTTTGAATGATGGATTTATTTTGACCCTTTATACGTGTTTTGAGACCCTTTTGGATATGTTTAGAAATATTATCCATTGAGAGTGCTTCTGCATGAAGGTTGATATGCAGTAAACTGATAAAGAGTAGTAGTATAATACTTCGCAAAAAATTCCCTAATAATTGGTTTATCGCGTATTATATCTCAATTTGGATAATCAAAAGTTACTTATACTTTTTATCAATGAGTTTCAAATACTTAACAGGGGTTACTTCCTTCATTGCTTCAGCCAACCATTGTATCTGGAACCATGCCGCTCCAGAGTCTCTAAGGTCAAAATAGTTTTTCAGACTTCTGATGTTAAATGTAACCACCATATCTACTTTCCAGTTGTCTGAGACAATGTGTTTAAACCCATCTCCCACATTTCTCTTTTTCTTTCCGTTTTCCAATGCAGTAAAAAGTGCATTGGCATCACCTTGGTTCTCTGCTATGAATGGCATAGAAGACTTAGCGACCGCAGTATTTATAAAGTCATCATTTTTTTGATATTGAAAAATCAATTTATCATAGATGGCTCTGATCTCTATAGTCAAATACGCTTTGTCAGTTACAACAAAAAGATTCAAAGTAAGAAGTGTTTCTAAAAAAAATGCAAACCCATCTTCAGCTTCAAGTGATGCGACAAAAGCGTTGATCACTGATGACATAGTATATCGTGTGCTTCTCACAGAAATGGCTTGAAGTCTATGTCTTGCGTGCTCTTGCAATACACCTCTGGAAGTACCCTGTATCAAATAGCTTAACGTAGCATGCTCGATGATGGAGTGATGGTGATGTACCCAAGCAAGATTTGAAAGCAGATCAGAATTTTCAATGCAGTTGATTGCATCGGTATCCATATCTTCCATAGCATTTTTCACACATGCATTTTCACTATTTTCAAAACTGTCATAACATGTTCTTGCTGCGATCTCTGCAACACCAAGACCACTTTGCTGCAAAAGTGTCACTTTTGGTTTTTCATACTCTATGTGATACATCTCCATTTTTTCCATGTGCACACTCCATCATAATTTAGATACAATTATATCACTATAAATTTAGAGCAATATAAGGATTAAGCTGTGAGACCAGATGAACGATTTTTTAGTTTTGAAAAAGATTTTAGAGACCCTTATGCAAGAGACAGGGACAGGGTGGTCCACTGTAGCTCTTTTAGACGTCTGGAGTATAAAACACAGGTTTTCTTAAATCATGAAGGGGATTACTTCCGTACACGTCTCACCCACTCTCTTGAGGTAAGCCAGATAGCCCGAACGCTTTCACGTATGCTCGAACTGAATGAAACACTTGCTGAGGTTATTGCACTTTCACATGATCTGGGACATACGCCCTTCGGACATGTGGGGGGAGATGAGTTGGACAGACTGCTTAAAACAGACGGCAGACCTTTAGGATTTGAACATAATTTCCAATCTTTTAGAGTACTGACAAAACTGGAAAAACGGTATAAAGATTTTGATGGTCTCAATCTTACGTTTGCCACGCTTGAAGGCGTGCTTAAACACTCTTATCCCTATAAAAAACCTTTTCTGGAGGGGCTGGATAGACGTTTTGACCTGGAAAAACACCCTTCACTTGAAGCAATGGTTGTAGACCATGCAGATGAGATAGCCTATACATCACATGATATCGATGACGGTATCAAATATGGACTTATTACGTTTGATGATCTCCTTAAAGATGAACTATGTTTGAGAGTAGACGAGGTAGTACAGAATGAGGGTGTCAAAAGAGATGAAAAACTCTATCGGCATCGTTTCGTCGCAGGATTGATCAAGCTGCTTGTAGAAGATTTTATAGCAAATTCAAAAGAGGGTGCAAAGAAATACCGTCAGGAGAACCCTATCTGTGTCACGATAGATGCGCAAGAGCAATTACCTGTAGGTTTTTCCAAAGAGACAGGAACACAGCTCAAAAAACTCAAAAAACTCCTACTCAAAAAACTCTATAAACATCAAAAGATCGTACGTAAAATGCATGCAGGAAAACAGTGTATAAAGGGTCTATATACGGCATTTACAGAAGATGTAGATCTACTTCCCCCTTATCAAAAAGAGCTTCTTGAAATACGTACAAAAGAGCGTGTGATAGCAGATTATATCGCTGCTATGACAGATCGTTATGCGATGAAAACCTATCATGAAATGTACGGGTTTTCACTATAGGACGGCATAAGAGCAAAGCTCTCATTGTGTCTTTGTTATCTAAAAGACACATCTAGTCTCTTTATTTCTAAAAGATTGCTAACACTGAGTTGTACCTACAGGTATACACTACGATAACTTCAGCAGTCGGCTCATTGTACTAGTACAATTTGGACATTATTTTTTATAAAAATCTCTTATATAGTATATTTTGGATATAATTCGCGAAAAATAACATAGGGCAAGAAGCCTTACTTCAGGACATTTTATGCAAAAGATTAAAAACATTGCGGTTATCGCTCACGTTGACCACGGTAAAACAACACTGGTAGATGAACTTCTTCAGCAGTCTGGTACGTTTGCAGCACACCAGCAGGTAGAAGAGAGAGCTATGGATAGTGATGCTATCGAAAAAGAGAGAGGTATTACGATCCTTTCAAAGAATACAGCGATCACTTACGGTGATCACAAGATCAACATTATCGATACTCCGGGTCACGCCGATTTTGGTGGTGAAGTTGAACGTGTATTGAAAATGGTTGATGGTGTACTTATGCTTGTGGATGCACAAGAAGGTGCAATGCCACAGACAAAATTCGTTTTGAAAAAAGCGGTTGAACTTGGGCTTATCCCGGTTGTTGTTATCAATAAGATCGATAAAGACGGAGCAGACCCTGAAAGAGTACTCGATGAGATGTTCGACCTTCTTGTAGCGCTTGATGCAAATGAAGAGCAACTTGACTTCCCTGTATTGTATGCAGCAGCAAGAGATGGCTATGCAAAATGGGAAATGGAAGATGAAAACAAAGATATGACACCACTTTTCGAAGCCATTTTAGAAAAAGTACCATATCCACAGGGATCACCTGACAATGATACGCAGGCTCAGGTATTTACACTTGACTCTGATAACTTTGTTGGACGTATCGGTATTACACGTATCTTTAACGGTAAAGTAAAAAAAGGTGATGAGTATCTTCTTGTAAAAGCATGTGGAACAAAATCAAAAAGCCGTATCTCTAAATTGATCGGATTTAAAGGACTTGAGCGTATCGAGATCCAGGAAGCTGAAGCGGGTGATATCGTAGCGATCGCTGGATTTAATGACATTGATGTTGGTGACTCTATATGTGATCCAGTTAACCCGGTAGCACTTGACCCTATGCATGTTGAAGAGCCTACGCTTTCAGTTATCATGTCTGTAAATGATGGTCCTTTGGCTGGTACAGAAGGTAAACACGTCACCTCTAACAAGATCCGTGACAGACTCGAAAAAGAGATGGAAACAAACATCGCTATGCGTATGGAGCCTACGGGTGATGCAGCATTTAAAGTTTCTGGTCGTGGTGAACTTCAGATCGGTATTTTGGCAGAGAACATGAGAAGAGAAGGATTTGAATTCCTTCTTGCACGTCCGGAAGTTGTTGTGAAAGAAGAAGACGGTGTGAAAATGGAGCCGTTTGAGCACCTTGTAGTAGATGTTCCTGAAGAGTTCCAGGGTGTTGCTATCGAAAAATTGGGTAAAAGAAAAGCAGAAATGACTTCACTTAACCCTATGCCAGACGGAACTGTAAGACTTGAATTTGAGATCCCTGCACGTGGACTTATCGGATTTAGAAATGAATTTTTGACAGATACTAAAGGTGAAGGGATCATGAACCACTCTTACTTGGAGTATAGACCTTACTCAGGTACAGTTGAAAGTAGAACGCCAGGTGCATTGGTCTCGATGGATAACGGTGAAGCAGTAGCCTTCTCTATCTTCAACCTTCAGGCAAGAGGTATTCTTTTCATTAATCCACAAGATAAAGTATACTCAGGTATGGTCATCGGTGAGTCTGCAAGACCAGGTGACCTGGATGTGAATCCGCTTAAAGGAAAACAACTGACAAACATGAGAACATCTGGTGCAGATGATGCAATTAAATTAATCCCGCCAAGACCTATCACACTTGAGTCAGCAATGGAGTGGATCGAAGATGATGAGCTTATAGAGATCACACCTATCTCTGTAAGAATCAGAAAAAGATCTCTTGATCCGGTAGTGAGAAAACGTTTAGCAAGAGACAAAAAGAACGCTAAATAGTTCTTATATTTCACTGCATCTTTGACTGAACGGCTTCGTTCCGTTTGGTCACATACTGGGTGTATGCTCCCTCTCTTCACTCACGCCGTTTAGCCAAATCTACAGCAAACTAAAAGACTATTATTTTTTTGGTATATTTTGAAGCATTATTTACAGATTATTTCCTACGCGTAATCCACTTACCCAGGCAAAGTGGAAGTTAAACCCTCCCCTATCTCCATCGACATCTAGTATCTCTCCTGCAAAATAAAGATTAGGAACAAGTTTTGATTCCATCGTTTGTGGGTTCACTTCAGTGGTGTTTATGCCTCCTGTGGATACTTCTGCTCCTTGGAAACCTTTGGTATCATTGATGCTCAGTTTTAGGTTTTTGATAGCGTAGACCAGTTTACCAATCTCTTTTCTGTTTAAGTCATTCTCTTGTTTGGCTTTACATTTAGACTGCGCTAAAATGACAGAGATGAGTTTTTTGTTCATTACCCCATGAAGCCATATCTCTATAGGCTTTTCACTCCCCTCTTCTATGCGATTTAATAGTAGATTCGTGAGTTTCTCTTTGCTAAGTTCTGGCATAAGATCCAAACTGAGTTCACAGTAATCATAGTTTGCCAGCCTGGTACTTACTTCACGACTTAGATCCAAGATAGCTAATCCGCTTATACCGTAATTGGTAAAAAGCAGATCACCCTTTTTTTCTGCGATCTGTTCACCGTTGGCATAGAGTTGTGCTATCCCGGCTACTTTTACGCCTGCACACACTTTCACCCATTTCTCTTCTGAACAGAGTTGTACCAGTGAAGGGTGACGCGGTATAAGTGTGTGCCCCACCTTTGTAGCAAAGGCATACCCGGAGTTGGAACCGCCAAGTTGTGGTGCAGCAGGAGAACCTGAAGCAAGAAGCAACTTTCTACAGTTTTTTATACCTTGGGAAGTTTCAACTGTGAAGATATCAGCTTTTTTATCTATAGCGGTTACTTCACAGTCGCAGAGTATCTCTACCCCTGCTCTTTTGGCTTCGTACTCTAGCAGTTCAACTACAGAACTTGCCTGCAGAGACATGGGAAACATTTTCCCCTCTTTCCCTTCTATGAGTTCAAGCCCTATGGATGTGAAAAACTTTTCTACTACTTCAAAGTCATGATCTTCCAAAATTTTTTCTATAAAAGGAGGATTTTGTGAATGAAAACGATTGAGATTAATATACTTGTTGTCTATGTTACATTTTCCATTACCTGAAACAAGTATCTTTTTACCTATTTTACTGTTTTGTTCAAGCAAAAGTACATCATGCCCTGCTTTAGCACTTGTAATAGCAGCAACTAAGTCCTGCCGCCCCTGCACCGACAATTATCATCTTTTCATTATTCATAAAGAAATTATACATCAAATCATGCAAAGCGTGCTTGTTTTACCGAACGACCTTGTAAGTGAAACGATTCGAGAGGCTTAACGATTTTTTTACTTCGTTTTTTTTAAAAAAAAAATGATGAGAGCAACGCTTCTCAATAGATGAAGATAGGAATTTAAAAAAATACAGAGAAATTTTAGATAGTATTACAAAAAAATAACTCAAGGAAATTGTATGTCAGCATTAGTAGAATTCAGTATGTTCCCAACAGAAAAAACCCAAAGTAAAAGTGCCTTTGTCGCACGCGTATTAGATATCGTAGATCAAAGTGGTTTAGGGTATCAACTTACACCTATGGGTACGATCATAGAGGGTGAAACAGTTGAAGAGGTATTGGCAGTGATCAACAAAGCCTATGAAGAGCTTCAAAAAGATTGCGGTCGTGTATATAGCTCTATTAAGATTGATTGGCGTGATGGTCCGGTGGGTAGATTGGGTAACAAAGTAGGTTCAGTTGAAGAGAAGCTAGGACGGAAGTTAAACAGCTAAAATTAGATATAATACGCCCAATTTCTAATAAGGATTTTTAAATGTGTGCTGAAAAGATACAACGTTTAATACAGGCGAGTATACTGGGATTTGTTATGGGATTAGCAGGTTCTGGTATGTATGCAGCTGCGTTTATTTTGCAGTTCGCCATGATGGTCATGCTTGTCATTGCAGGATTGACAGGGTTTTGTCCAGGGCTGATTATGCTTAAAAAGATTTTCCCTGCGTGTAAATGTGAAGAAACCAATGAAAAGGACAACGACTAATGTCAAATATATCATATAAAGATGCCGGTGTAGATATCGATGCAGGTAATGAGTTTGTAGAAGCAATCAAAAGTGATGTAAAATCTACTTTTGATAAAAATGTTATCGGTGGTATCGGTTCATTTGCAGGTGCATATGCACTTCCAACAGGCTATAAAGAGCCAGTGATCCTCTCTGCTACAGATGGTGTAGGTACGAAGCTTAGAATAGCTATAGATAGTGGTAAACTTGCTACAGTAGGTATCGACCTTGTAGCGATGTGTGTGAACGACCTTATCTGTAATAATGGTACGCCGATGTTCTTCTTGGATTACTATGCAACAGGTAAATTGCTTCCTGAGAATGCAAAAGATGTGGTTGCAGGTATCGCAGAGGGCTGTCGTAGATCTGAATGTGCCCTTGTAGGTGGTGAAACGGCAGAAATGCCAGGTATGTACTCAGACGACGACTTTGATCTTGCAGGTTTTGCAGTAGGTATCGCAGAGCGTTCAGAGATGGATACTGTAGCGAATGTTAAAGAGGGGCAGATCCTTATCGCAATGCCAAGTTCAGGTATACACTCAAACGGATATTCATTGGTAAGAAAACTTCTCTTTGATAAGCTGGGTATGAGCCTAGAAACAGAGTTTGAAGGTAAGCCTTTAGTAGATACATTGCTTGAACCGACACGTATCTACGTAAAAGAGTATAAAGCCAACAAACAGTACGTAAAAGCCTTAGCCCATATCACAGGTGGGGGAATCGTAGAAAACCTTCCTAGGGTCCTTCCAGAGGGTATGAGAGCCATTGTAAACAAAGATGCTATCAGAGTATTGCCTATCTTTGAATTTATGGGCCAGTATGTTGAAGAAGAAGAGATGTTCAGAGCCTTTAACATGGGTGTAGGAATGGTATGGGTAGTAGAGCCTGAAAATGTAGATGCTGTATTGGCAAACACAGACGGTTATGTTATCGGTGCACTTGCACATGGCGAAAAGGGTGTAGAGATGGTTTAACCCCTCTTTTTCACTTTTAAAACAGAAGAGATGTACTTAACATCTCTTCTACTATTTGGGCTTACACACCCCTTTTCGTATACACTCTCTATCTAACTCCCCGCTTTTCCATTTTGAAAGATATGCTTTTAGGTTCTTGTGCACAACACCTTGCAGCATATAGAGTCCTATGAGGTTTGGTAATGCCATGGCCAATATAAGCAGATCCGAGAACTCTAGCAGTGTAGAAGCACTGGTGACCGATGCCATGACTGTAAAAGAGACGAAGATCAGCTTGAATACCAGCGTATATTTTTCCCCAAATAGATAGGTCCAAGAACGCTCTCCATAATAAGACCATGAGATCATTGTCGAAAATGCAAAGAGTACAATCGAAAAAGATAAGATGACCGGGAACCATGAAATAACTGTTCCATACGCAGCGGCTGTAAGTGCAGCACCCTGTTTGGAAGCCACTAGGTTGGCAAACTCCCCACTAGGGTCATAGACGCCTGTGGTGACGATCACAAGTGCCGTCATACTACAGATAACGATGGTATCTATAAACGGTTCATAAAGCGCAACCATACCCTGTCTAACAGGATATTTTACTGAGGCTGTAGAGTGTACGATGGCAGCCGAACCTATACCCGCTTCACTTGAGAAGGCAGCACGTTTAAACCCTTGTACAAGAACCCCTATAAGACCACCTGCCGCAGCAGTAGGGGCAAAGGCTTCATGAAAGATGGTTGCGATAGCGCCAGGTACGGCTGAAGCATTTGTGATGAGTATCCATAAAGATGCGACCAAATAGATTAATACCATAGCAGGAACGATCTTTTCTGCTGTATGGGCAATACGTTTGATCCCGCCGATAATGACAAATCCTACCAGTGTTGCCATGATAAGACCAAAGACGATCGGGTACTCTTCAAAGAAAGGGATACGTTCTGAGAGTACACCCATTGCTTGTGAGGTTTGGAATGCATTTCCTGCACCTAAAGAGCCTCCTATGGCAAGTACTGCAAACATGGCAGCAAGTATTTTCCCTAGTTTTACATGGCCTTTGGAGGCGAGTCCTTTAGAGAGGTACTGCATTGCACCACCCATTATACGACCGTCTGGTCTTTTCTCCCGATAGACTTGTGCGAGCGTTACTTCTGTAAATTTAAGTGTCATACCAAAGAATCCTGCCAAGATCATCCAAAAAGTAGCGCCTGGTCCACCTACGGCAATAGCGATAGCAACACCAGCAATGTTTCCTAGCCCTACAGTTGCTGACAAGGCAGTCGTTAAAGACTGGAAAGGGGTGATCTCTCCAACATCATCAGCGGTCTTATATTGCCCTGTGATGATCTTGAATGAGTGGGAGAACATACGTATATTGATAAAACCAAAGCGGAAGGTAAGGAAAACACCTCCAACGATAAGCCATGCTACGATGAAAGGCATACTTCCACCTTCAACAGTGCCAAAAAAGACATCAAAGAAGAAGATAGAGCCTAAAAAACCATTGATTTGTTCAAATACACTGTTCATATGTTTCCCTAGCAGATAGATGAAATTATTATACTCATTAACGCCTAAAGTACCTCTAATTTAGAGAATAAAAGTATATTTTTTTATTTTTTTCAAAAATCTATTGACAAATGGAAACCTTTTTACTATAATTGCGTTCCTTTTTATAAGGTAACGGAGTGTAGCGCAGTCTGGTAGCGCACCTGGTTTGGGACCAGGGGGTCGAAGGTTCGAGTCCTTTCACTCCGACCATTTAGGTATTTAACATTTATAATAATAAGTAATCATTTAATTATGGTGGGCGTAGTTCAGTTGGTAGAGCGACAGTTTGTGGTACTGTTTGTCGCGGGTTCGAGTCCCGTCGCCCACCCCATTGGTAATTAAACAGGGTAACCACCCAAATGATGAAGCGCTAGTGGCTCAATTGGATAGAGCATCAGACTTCGGATCTGAGGGTTAGGGGTTCGAGTCCTCTCTGGCGTACCATTTAATGTATCAGTTTAGCTATTTGTTATTATATTGTATGCACTCGTAGCTCAGCTGGATAGAGCACTCGCCTTCTAAGCGAGCGGTCTCAGGTTCGAATCCTGACGGGTGTACCACTTACTTTTTATTGTTTTGTAAAACAATCACATGCGGATGTGGTGAAATTGGTATACACGCCAGACTTAGGATCTGGTGCTTTACGGCGTGGAGGTTCGAGTCCTCTCATCCGCACCATCTACTTTATTTTAAATCTCATAAAAAATTCTATTAACACATTCTTCAAAATTTATTGTATAATTTTCTATTAAGTCTCTTAACTAGGATCTCATTATGGATAAAAGTTTATTTATTTTTATACTTATCGGTGTAGGGTTTCTTTATTTTATTACTAATTTTGTGGGAGATATCCAGCAAGATGAAAAGTTTCAAAATGAAGAATATAAGCAAAAGCATCAGTATGATAAGTATCACAGTGTTGACAGTATAGGTCGAGATATACTTGATATGACCGGTGCACCTATAAGTACGCAAGTACAAGCATGGAATAACTCTGCTCTAAAGACAGAATTCTTAGAACTTTTCCCTGATTTTTCTGATATGAAAACGTTTGTAAATGAGAGGGTGAGGGGAGATGCTTTAAAAGCAAAACTTACGAATGCCGTAGATAAAGTTGAGAGTCAATATTTCTCAGGCGCAATGAATGCAGAGCAGGCCAAGCGTGAGCTCGGCATGTTGCAGTAGAAGATCTAACGACAAGGGTCTGTCATTCTATTTCTATCTGAATAGAGATAGACCTCTACACGTCTGTTAAGTGCTCTGTTCTTCGCAGAGTCATTGGGTACGATAGCTTTATTGTACGAACATCCTTTTGTAAATGGTCGTCCATTCACAGCCAGTAGATTAGCTACAGTAGCGGAACGTTTTTGAGAAAGTCCTAGATTATAATCGTAGCTTCCCACATTATCTGTAAATCCTGCTACACCTACAACGGTTTGGGGATAATTGGCTAAAAGCTGTCCCACTTTTTGTACTTTTGTTCTCGCACTAGGCTGTAGTCTAGAAGAACCTGTAGCAAACATCATGCGGTCTCTAAACATAATTTTTACATAATTGTTTGTTTTAGATACAACAATGTTATTATTTGGGTCAAGCGCAGCTAATGGATCATTATTTACACCAGTCCCAAGTGCACGCGCTACTTCATTGGCTTGTTGATCCATATTGTAACCTACGGCTCCACCTAGAGCGGCACCTATCAGACCTCCTATGATGGCACTTTTTGCATCATGGCTACCTGTATTGTACCCTATCATTGAACCTGCAAGCGCACCTGTTGCTGCGCCTGTTTTAGTACGGTTATAACTTTCATCCTCTACAAGCCCAGGCTGATTGTAGCATCCTCCAAGCATAAAAGCTGCTACTGTAGCAGCAAGTATAGGTTTGGTTAATTTCATTCTATCTCCTTTTTATCTATGAAGTTAAGGCTATTGCCATCCGCCTGATTGTACCTGTTCAGGATTGTTGCTGTCCACTGCATTTCCTAATGCTCCGCCTGCAAGCGCACCTATCGCTGCACCTACAGCAGCATTTGTTCCACTATGGCTACCAGAGTTATATCCTATCACTGCACCGGCAAGCGCACCTGTCGCTGCACCCGTCTGTGTTGCATTGTTAGGTGCCATCTCTTGTCCTGTGCAACCAGTCAATAAGGCAACAGTTGCACTTGAAGCAAATATCATATGAAGTATGTTCTTTTTCATTCTGAAAGTTCCTTTAGATTTAATAATTTTGATTATATCATACAAATGTGTCAAAAAAGTGTTTGATCATTTAGACTTTATTTTTTCATGCCATTGCCAAAGGGTTTTTTCAAAACCTATTTGTTTGGTATCGTAGTATTTCTTGGGTACAGTAAGGTAGGACTGTTCTACCCATCCACCAAAATCATGTGGATAAGCATAAGCTTTAGCATGTGTTTTTATATGCGAGGGAATAGGGTGTATCTCTCCTGATGCAATATCTTTAAGTGCAGTGTTGATAGCCATATAGGCACTATTTGACTTGGGTGAAGAGGCAAGGTAGATCACAAGCTGGGAAAGTGATATCCTGGCTTCCGGGTACCCTATATGTTTCACGATGTTCAGTGTAGAACTGGCAAGATTCAGAGCAGGGGGGTTTGCATTTCCTATATCTTCACTGGCCAGGATGGTTAAACGCCTTGCGATGAATTCTGCAGGTTCTCCTCCATCGACTAATCTGGCAAGATAATAGATGGAAGCATCTATGTCAGACCCTCTGATACTTTTGATCATAGCAGAGGTCAGCTCATAGTGGCTTTCACTCTCTGAACTGCCTGCCTGCATCGCATGTGGACGTATCTGTTTGAGTGTACGCAATGTAATGGGGGATTCAACGGCATTTGCACTCTCTAGTAGGTTCAACATTGCCCGTACATCACCACCGCTGGAAAAGACAAGGTACTCTTTTGCCTCATCTTCTACTGTGAGACCTTCCAGGTTGATGATCTTATCTAGATAGATATGTAACTCTTTTTCATTGACCGATTCAAGCTCAAAAAGATGAGAACGTGAACGCATAGCTGCAGTAAGTGAATAATAAGGATTCTCCGTAGAGGCACCTATGATCAGTGCAGCCTGATTCTCCATAAAAGGTAAAAGTACCTCTTGCTGGTTCTTGCTGAGCCTATGGACTTCATCGATGAAAATAAGAGGTTTCTGTAATGCATTGGTATACTCTTTAAATACTTTACGTAGATCTTCTATTTTGAGTGTCGTAGCATTCATCTCATAAAAGGGTTTATCCAGCAGGGAAGCAATGACTCTTGCAAGGGTGGTTTTCCCGCAACCGGGAGGCCCATAAAAGAAGGTATGGGAGAGGGTATCTGTTGTGATGAGTTTTCGCAAGATGGCACTCTCGCCCAAAAGATGTCTTTGACCTATCATTTCATCAAGTGTTTTGGGGCGATATTTGAGTGCTAGATTTGGCAAAACTTAATCTTTTTTATCAAGCTTCTTTGATGAGTTAGATGTTTTGTCTTCAAACTCTTTTTCACGTCGGGTTTTTTCTTCCTGCTTGAGTGCATTGGCTCTGTTCTTTGCCGCAGCTTCAACATTGGCTTTTCGACGTTTCATGAATTTATGCACATCATCATATTCTCTTCGGGTAAAGTAACGTGTTTTGTTCGTAGGGAGGTTGTTTAGCTCTATCCCCCCAAAAGCTACACGTTTGAGGTCAAGTACTTTTGCTTCAAAGTGCGCAAAGAAACGTCTTAATTCTCTGTTTTTACCTTCTGTGATAGTTACACGAAGCTTTGAAAAGTTTTTCCCCTCTGCTCTTATTTCAAAGTGGGCAAAAGGTGCAAACTCCATACTGAAGATCTTACTTTTTTCATGGGCACCTGCACGCGCATCATCAAGGACAAGCCCTTCTTTCATCGCGGTGATCATATCCTGACTGATAGGTTTATCTATCTTCAAATTATAGGTACGATCCAAACTGCTCTCCATAAGTGCTGTCGCGACCTCTGGTGAGTCCGTTAAGAGCAAAAGTCCCTCGGAGGCATAGTCCAGCCTTCCCACAGGCACAAAGTGTCTGTATTTGCCTGGTAGTTTATGATAGATCGTTGCACGCCCTCTGTCATCTTTTTTGGTTACAAGCACGCCCTTAGGTTTGTTGTAGACGATGACGGTCAACTCTTTGTTCATTTTGACAGGTCTGCCTTTGACAAGGATATGGTCACCCTCTTCTACTTCATAGGCAAAGTCTTTCAAGACTTTTTTGTTTAAAGTGACTTCACCCTCTTCGATGAGCTTATCTGCTTCTCGTCTTGAATATTTTGTGTTATGTGATATATATTTGTTCAGTCTCATTGTTTCTCGTTCTTTATTTACTTTTAATTCCTGCATTGATCAGATCATGGATATGCAACACACCAATGATATTTCCTGCATTGTTTGTAATAGGCAGAAGTTGTATCCGCCCGTTTTCTATAATTTCAAGCGCTTCGCTGGCCAGTAATTCTGTATTGGTGTAGCTTTTAGGATTCTTGCTGGCATATTCGATGGCCAGATGCTCCAAACTAAATCCTTCTTTCATTAGGGCACGTCTAAGGTCACCATCACTCAAAATAGCGATAAAGGTATCTGTTTCATCTACGATAAGTACCGTACCCAGTTTCCCTTCACTCATCGTTACAATGGCATCTTTGAGTATCGTTTTATTGTTGATAACAGGCAGATCATCTGTTCTCATAAGATCTTTGATTTTTACAAAGAGTTTTCTTCCCAGCGAACCTCCAGGGTGAAAAGAGGCAAAATCCTCTTGCTTGAACCCTCTGTGTTCCATGAGTGCTACAGCCAATGCATCACCCAAGGCCATGGTCAATGTAGTGGACGTTGTAGGTGCTGCACCCAGAGGACAAGCCTCTTTTTCTACAGAGATGTCAAGAAAAACATCAGCGTAAGAGCCAAGGGAGGAACCTTCATTCCCTGTTAAGCCGATAAGCGGGATATCAAAACGTTTGATATGCGGTAGGATCTTTGTCAACTCTTCGCTCTCTCCACTGCTGCTGATGGCAAGCAGTGTATCCTCTTTCCCTATCATTCCCAGATCACCATGCAGTGCTTCTGTAGGGTGCAAGAAGAAACTGGAAGTACCGGTACTAGCAAAGGTTGCAGCCATTTTTGCACCTACCAGTCCAGACTTTCCCACTCCTGTGATGATAAGTTTCCCTTTGGTTTTCAGTATAAGAGAGACAGCATCAAGGAAATTCTGGTCTAAACGTTCTGCTGCTTTGTATAATGCATCTGCTTCAATGTGAAATGTTTCCTGTGCAATTTTGAGTAGGTCCATGGTTATATCTTTTTATATTTTTAAACGATTATAGCATAATTAGTAGGCTATAGAGTAGTGCGAGATAACATCAATATGTTATCTCTGTATGGGGGATGAAAGCTATAGGAGTGCTTTTGCCTGCGGTATCCACAGGTCTTTTTTTGCACGGTGGGCAAAAGTAGTATTCTCTTCTAACCATTGAATGTTTTCCTGAGTCCAGTTTGCTATTTGGTCAAAATGGTATATCCCTGCTTCATTGAGTTGATTTTCAACTTTTGGACCTATACCTTTGATCTCAGTAAGCGTGTCTTTCTCACCATTTCGTGGAGAGGGAAGAAGTTCAGGTTTTTCACTAAGAAGTGTCTCTGCATCTTCTTGTTTATCAATTTCATCAAGTGCTTCCAGGGCTTTTCCTATTGCATCTTCAGTTGGTATTTCAATCTCTTCAGAAGCAGTTTTGATCTCTGGTTCAGCCACTTCTTCAGTATGTGCATCAGAATTCTCGATTGTAGGTTCCTCTATCGTCTCTTCTAAAGCAGTTTTTTTCGTACGGATTTTACAAGTAAGGTAGCCTATGATAAATCCTATGAGTGCTGCAGCGAGTAAACATATAAGAATTTGTGAAGCGATTTCTAGCATAATTATTCTCCTGTGTGAATCGTATTGGTTTGTAAGATTTTCTCATACATAATGTCTCGAGCATCTAAAGTTTCTTGTTGCTGTTTTTCAAGTGCTAACATCCTGTTGTCTCTCTTTTCGATTGTTTTTAAACGCTCAGCTAATATTTTTTTGACAAGTTCTTCAATACGTAACACGACCTTGTCTCTATTTGCCAAGGCAATATTTCGATTTTCAAGTGCCCACATTACATAGTCTACAATCTCTGCTCCTTCTAACTCTTTTATTTCCGTAGAAGCAACTTCCTTTGTTTGAACACTGGAGGTAGAATATTTTGTCTCAGTACGTATTACAGCTGTTTTTGTTTCTATGTTAGGTGATACTTTTGTTTGGATCACACGCTCTTTTTCAACAACAAGAGGACTACTCTGCTTCAGCGATTCTTTTTCTGTTAAAAGTATTTCTTCCGTTGATGGTGTGTTCTCATTTTTTCGCTGTAGGCATCTCCTCTTTAGCAGATGTAACTATATCAGTATTAGATGCGGCATAGATAGTATGGGTTTTTTGATAGACACAGGAAATGATAAGTGCAAATAAAAGTATAGCCAGTACAAATATGGATTTTTTCATGAAGTCCCTTTTGTGACGCTTTAAAAAAATAATTATATCATCATTATAATTTAAAATAGATTAAAATTATAATAATTATTAGTAAAGATGATAAGACTCCTGCCCTAAAGGCGGAAGAGTCTTAGATAACGAAGATTGTAGGGATGATAAGCGGATATCTTTTTTTCGTACGTATAACATGTTTTCTTATGACATTACGGATATCATTTTCAATATCTCTATGATTTTTCAACGCTTCAGGTTTCATATTAAGCAACATGGTTTCAAGAAGTACTTCGATCTCTTTTGAGAACTTTTTATCTTCTTTGTCAGGCACAAGTCCATGACTGGTCACCACTGGTTTTCCAACGACTTTCTGGTTACTTTGACTGATCTGCGCTACGACATTAACAATACCGTCTTCGGCCAGTTTTTGTCTGTCAAGTACGACATCATTTTCGATCGTCATATTGTTTTGATTATCGATATAGGTTTTACCGCTTTTGATCGTTTTGACCTTTTTAAGATATTTAGGCGTGATCTCCACCTGGTCTCCATCACCCATCAGTAAGATATTTCTCTCATCAACTCCACAATCTACAGCAGTTTTTGCATGCTTTGCAATGTGATTGTACTCACCATGAACAGGGAGGAAGAACTTAGGCTGAACCAGTCTTAGAATGAGCTTTTGCTCTTCTTGTCCCGCGTGTCCTGAAACGTGGATATCTGCAAACTCTTTGTATCGTACTGTGACACCTGCTTTCATAAGCTTATTCATGAGACCTGATACAGAAGCTTCGTTACCCGGGATCGCTGAAGCAGAGATGATAACAGTATCTGATGGCTTCAGTTTGATATGTCTGTGCTCATCCGTCGCCATACGGTTTAGTGCAGCCATCGTCTCACCTTGTGACCCAGTCGTAACCACAAGGACTTCATGTTCAGCATACTTAGGTACTTCATGCACTTCGATAAAGTGTTTGTCTTCAATGTCAACAAAACCTAAAGCTCTGTTGGTCTCCACATTCCTTTCCATAGAACGTCCGATAACACAGATCTTTCTACCATGTTTTACACCTCTTTCCATCGCTTGGAAGATTCGGTGAACATTGGAAGAGAAAGTTGACATGATGACCCTTCCTTTGGCTAGATCAAATAGTGTATCAAAAGTTTTACCCACGACTTTTTCACTCTTTGTAAACCCTGGGTTATGCGAGTTCGTAGAATCAGAGAAAAGACAAAGTACACCTTTTTCTCCATAGTAGGCATAACGACGTAAGTCCATAGTATAGTTATCCACTGGTGTGTGGTCTATCTTGAAGTCAGCCGTATGCATAATCGTTCCTGCAGGTGTTTCAATAGCAAGAGAACATGCATCAATGATAGAGTGCGTATTATGTAGCCATTCTATCTGCATGTCACCGATTTGATACTGCTTTCTAAGTGTTACAAAGTTAAATTTATTTGTGTATTGACTAAGTCCATGCTCATTAAATTTGTTTTCTATCATTGCAAGTGCAAGTGGCGTTGCATAGATAGGGAATTGTAATTCTTTAAATAAGTAAGGCATTGCACCAATGTGGTCTTCGTGACCATGCGTGATGATGACATACACATCTTTTGTTTCTTTAAGCGTATGCAAATAAGAAAAATCAGGTACTAAGATATCTACACCGTGCATTGTCTCATCAGGGAAAGACATACCCACATCAATAATAATAGCTGTTGTCTCTGTTTCAAGTACAGCCATGTTCCCACCGATCTCTCCAAGACCTCCCAGTGGGGTAAATCTGACCTTTCCTTTGCTCGCCATGTCAACCTTTTTCCATGGGTTCATGGTCGCATCTTTCACACGTAAATTCTCTTCAAGTGATGCTCTCATTGTGTCATTTACAGTGGTAACATTTTTTCTTCTATTTCTATTTTTTCCACCACCACGGTTCTGGTTAGGCTTATTGCCGGAATGCGGTTTCCTATTTTGGTTTTGTCTGTTGCCTTGACTTTCTGTATTTTGATTTCTGTTTTGATTGGGTTTTTTGCTCGGGTGTGGTTTCCTGTTAGGATTTGGTTTTCTGTTCCCATTCGGTGCTTCTGTATCTTGCACATTACCGTTTACTTCTCTATTCGGGTTCGGTTTCCTGTTAGGGTGTGGTTTCCTGTTAGGGTTAGGACGGTTTTGTCCTTGCGTATTTTGTCTATGTGGATTTGGCTTTCTATCTCTTGGTTTATCAGTTCTCGGAGTTCCGTGCCCTTGATTTTGAGATTTTTCGTTTTTCTGCTTGTTGTTTTCCATCTAAATTATCCTTTAATTCATTATATATGTGATGATAAATAGATGTCCCAGCTTCATGAGGTCGTAGGTTAGAATCAAGTTCTAACTTTTCAAAAGTTTGATTTACAATATCTTTAGAAAACAGAGCCATAAGATTTTTCGAAAGTTTTTTACGCGGTTGCGCAAATGCGATCTTTAAGAACGCTTCAAATTTCTGATCATCTTGTGACCGGTCTTTCTCTATTAAAAGCACGGCAGAAGTAACGTTTGGAGGCGGGACAAATGCTTCGGGCTCAACTTCGAAACAGAGTGTCGCTTTTCCAACGGTTGCAGCAAGAACAGAGAGAGCAGAAAACTCTTTCTGTTTGACACTTGCAGCAAACTTAACGGCAACTTCTTTTTGAACCATGACCAGTATGGACCGGCAGTGTTCATCTTTAAATGCTTTTAAAATAATATTGGTCGCGATATAATAGGGCAAGTTGGCTACCAGATGATAAGGTTCACCCAGTAGACTTCCTGACTCCCAACGCTCAAGCACATCTCCGCAACGTAATTCAAAGCGCCCTTTGTGGATAGGCTCTTCAAATTCAGTTGTAAGATGCTCACATAATCTTTTATCAACCTCAAATGCTGTGACATTTCGAACTTTTACAAGTTCTTTGGTTAAATCACCTAAGCCAGGTCCAATCTCTGCGACTTTTAGGTCGTCATTGGGCATCGCTTGGATGATTTTATGAAGATAGATATCATTCTTCAAAAAATTCTGACCAAATTTCTTACTTGCAAATTCGGCTAAATTTTCAATAATCATACTATAATCTACCTTTATATCTTATACTAATCCCACGTTTGGGATAATTTTTGTATAATCTTAGCATAATTTTGAGAGGAACACAGCTAATTAGATGGATTATTTTGCAAAACGTATCATTCCTTGTCTTGATGTAGATAACGGACGAGTAGTGAAAGGTGTTAATTTTGTCGGGTTACGTGATGCAGGGGATCCTGTAGAAGTTGCCAGACGTTACAATGTAGAGGGCGCAGATGAGATCACATTTCTTGATATCGGTGCGAGCCATGAGGGACGTGATACCATTGTAGATGTGGTGAAAAAAGTAGCCCAAGAGGTATTCATCCCGTTAACAGTAGGTGGAGGGATCAGAGAGCTTTCGGATATCTATAATCTTCTCAATGTAGGATGTGATAAAGTAAGTGTGAATTCAGCAGCGATCAAGAGACCGGAATTCATTGAAGAGGGTGCAAAACGTTTTGGATCTCAGTGTATTGTTGTAGCGATAGATGCTAAAAGAGTTGCAGATGACAAATGGCATATCTTTACCCATGGCGGACGGAATGATACAGGTTTAGATGCATTGGAATGGGCAAAAGAAGCATATGATAGAGGTGCAGGTGAATTACTTGTAACGTCTATGGATGCAGATGGGACCAAAGCAGGGTTTGATAATATCCTAAATAAGAAGATAGGGGAACTTGTAAATATTCCTGTTATTGCATCTGGCGGAGCAGGTACTATGCAGCATATGGAAGAAGCATTTACCCTTGGCAATGCAGATGCAGCATTGGCAGCTTCTATCTTTCACTTTAAAGAGATTGACATTATGGAATTAAAAAGATATCTTAAGGGGAAAAATATCCCTGTGAGAATGTAGTTTATGATCATATGTGCAGGAGAGAGTGAACAGTTTGATTTTGCTTTGCCCGTTGGCATTGGTATGACAGATGTAGCTATAAATCTAACACGTTTATGTCTGTCTCAAAAACCAAAATTTTTACTGTTCGTCGGTACGGCAGGTTCGTATGGAGAAAAGAAAGTTTTCGACATCATAGAATCAAAGACAGCCGCCAATATAGAAAACAGTTTCTTGACAGGAGGTTCCTATACGCCTATAGACAATATGGTTACCACTGCAGAAGATGTTTCACGTGAAACAATAGTGAACAGTTCTCATTATATTACTACAGAGAAAAGTTTAGGAAAAGCGTATCTTTCTAAGAATATTCATTTGGAAAATATGGAGTATTACGCTGTTCTAAAAGTAGCAAAATCTTTTGATATTCCTGCAGCAGGTATTTTTATTGTGACAAATTATTGTGATGAAAATGCACATAAAGACTTTATAGATAACCATAAAGAGGCCATGCTTAGATTAACTAAGTACATAAAAGAAAGTAAATAAATGAAGAAAAAAATAATACAAGATCTGACAAAAGAAGAGTTAAGTGAATTGATCAAACCCTCTTTCCGTGCAAAACAGATATACAACTGGATCTATCATAAGTATGCAGATTCATTTGAAGAGATGAAAAACCTTCCAAAAGAAATGAGAGAGAAGCTTGATGAGGAGTATACCCTTACCCCACTCAAAACAGTAATGGTGCAAAACTCTAAAGATGGAAGTCGTAAATATCTTTTTGAGCTTCATGATAAACATACGGTTGAAGCTGTACTTCTTTTGATGAAAGATAAAGCGTATCATGAAGATGGCTCTGTAAAGCATCAGGAACGCTATACAGTCTGTATCTCCTCTCAGGTAGGGTGCAAGGTAGGGTGTGCATTTTGTTTGACTGCAAAGGGCGGTTTTATGCGAAATTTGACGGCAGGTGAAATCGTAGAACAGCTGCGTATGATCAAAAAAGATAATGACATCGATGCCAACCGTCGTGTCAATATTGTCTATATGGGTATGGGTGAACCACTTGACAACCTAACAGAGGTTGCAAAATCTGTAAAGATATTTGCAGACCCGGAAGGTATGGCCATAGCTACACATAGACAAACTATCTCTACCTCAGGATTAAGTAGCAAGATAGAAAGATTAGGCAAGATGGACTTGGGAGTGAATCTTGCTATCTCCCTCCATGCCGTTGACGATGCGTTGAGACAACAGTTGATGCCTATTAACAAAGCCTATAATATTGCTTCTATTATTACTGCAGTGAAAAACTTTCCTGTCAATGCCAGAAAAAGAGTGATGTTCGAGTACCTTGTCATCAAAGATGTCAATGATGATATCTCTGCAGCAAAGAAACTTCTTTCACTTCTCGACGGTATAAAAGCAAAAGTAAATTTGATCTATTTTAATCCCTACGGAGGTACTGAGTTTAAACGTCCTAGTGAAAAAGAGATGAAAACATTTCAGGAATATCTTACAAATAGAGGGTTGCATTGTACTATTCGTGAGTCCAAAGGATTAGATATTTCTGCGGCTTGTGGTCAGTTAAGAGAACAAGAATTGGAAGGAGAAGTGTAATGTCGACTTTAGAACTTTTTATGTTAGGGTTTATTAGCATTGTTGCAGTCATAGGCGTAGGTTGGTTTATTTATGACTCTAGAAGTGATGAAGAGAAGTAGTATTCTCTTAGTCTTTGTGCTATTTTCCTTTTCTATTTTTCAAACAGTATTATTTCCCACAATGAATTACCCTCTTCTTCTTGATTAAAATACCTTCTATATATGTAGTTATACTGATATGCAGATCCTCTATTGGTATAATAAATAACACGTCTCTTACTGTATGATTAAAGAATCTATCTTAGGAAAATGATGAAATGAGAATATTTCTTTCTGGTACTCCATAGATAAAAAAGTGCATGTAAACTTCAATTAGTTATCTAGATATGGAAAAGTTAATTGTCTATATACAACTTTTATTAACTATAAAAAATATATTCTTGTGTCGTAGTATCTATAAAATGGTATACATAGTATAGATAGCAAAGTATGAAAATGTTTCACGTGAAACACTTGGATATTCATTTATAAGATATCTACAAAGGTTTGAAAGATTCACCTGTCTCATCAGTATGATAAAGTCTGCTTTATGAATAGCAGAAAAGTGAAAAATAAATGCAATAGATTTAATTTAAATTGGCTATTAAAATTCTATTTATTATGTCTTTGTTCACTAACCTAAACTATGAAATATTTATGTATGCAATAGGGTGTTCATGTGAAACCAATTCATTGTATCTAGTGTAAAAGCTTATCAATTGATAATGACTTATTTAGAGTGAGAATGATATTAAGAGAGTTTGCTTGAGATAAATAAATAGTTTTCTTTTGTATCTTAACTGGTTTCATTTGCATGGAAGTGAGATCATTTTCCATGGATACATTACTTAGAAAATGAAATATTTTTAATATATATATTTTGTGTTAAATTTTAGAGTGCTTCACAGTAATTTATTGTCTATTAAAAACTCTTATTTCCTTCATGCATATCAATTCTTTCATGTTGGAAAAATCACTTTTGCTTTCTATATAATATTTGGATCCCATATTAAAAGCTAAGCTTTGCGCATGAAGCATTAGTCTACTTGCTCCTGTCTCTATCTTACGTTCTTCTTGACCAAGTTCATCTTCAAGATATGCATTGGCGGTTTCAAAAGTAGTACCGTATATTGGATCACCTAAAATAGGATGTTTCACGTGAAACAAATGGACTCTGATCTGATGGGTTCTTCCTGTATGAGGATAACATGCCAACAGTGTAGCATCAAGTCTTTCATCATACTCTAGAGGAACGAAATCTGTATGTGATGCTTTCCCCTCATCACAGATAAATACTTTGTGTTTTGTTTGAGAGTAGTCATTGTTTATTTTGATACGTTCACATGAAGAAAAAGCTTCAGTTACTTTTCCATCAACCCATGCAAGGTAAGATTTCTTGATACTTCTGTTCTCAAAAGAACCTTTCAAATAAGTCTCTGATCTTTTGTGCTTACTTGCTAAAAGTAAGCCAGAGGTTTCCATATCTATACGGTGCACAGCATTGGCATCATCACCGGCAATGGTTCGAATTTCATCCAGCAATGAATAAGGGGTTGCCATAGTATTGGGATGTACTAAAACACCTGAATACTTCTCAAATACCATAAAGTCTTTGTTGTGAAAAATGGGTTTGTTTCCTTGTGAGGAAGGCTTTAAAGTATACGACTTCTATTTCACCCTCTATAGACTCACCTGTATTAAATATAGAATACCATTGATAAGAAGTCTTCCTTTGCCAAGACACGTTGTGCTTGTCCCTGTGTAAAGTTAAATGTGCGCATGATAAAGAGGAATGCAGGCATCTTCTTTGGTACTGTAAACTTCTCTTTGACAAATGGCATTACTATTTTCCCTTCTTTGATTGTTGGACGATTTTGACCAAATACAAAACTCCGTTGTCACTATGACAACTAATTGCATGCATGTAGTGCTATTGTACGGTAATTAGTTGCTTGTCATCAATTGACTCATATTGTCATAGTTATATTTCATCTCTGTATAACTGCTATTTTGGTAGAATTGTATCAAATTTTTATAGAGATAAAGGTATGTAATGGTAGAAAGATATGCAAGAGAAGAGATGACAAAACACTGGACACAACATGCAAGATACGCAGCATGGCTTGAGGTTGAAAAGGCAGCCGTTAAAGCATGGAACAAGTTAGGGCTTATCCCTGATGATGATTGTAAAAAGATTGTCAATAATGCGACATTCTCAGTTGAAAGAATAGAAGAGATAGAAGCAATTACAAAACATGACCTGATCGCTTTTAATACAAGTGTAAGTGAAAGTCTTGGAGAAGAGTCAAGATGGTTCCACTATGGAATGACAAGTTCTGATGCTGTTGACACAGGTGTTGCACTTCAAATGAAAGCCTCATTGGAGATCATCATTGCTGACACAAAGATGCTGATGGAGTCTATCAAGAAAAGAGCTGAAGAACACAAGATGACTTTAATGGTAGGAAGAAGTCATGGTATACATGGTGAGCCTATTACCTTTGGTTTGACTTTAGCCGTTTGGTATGATGAGATGGCTAGACATCTTAAGAACCTTGAAGAGACTATGGAAGTGATCGCTGTAGGTCAGATCTCTGGTGCAATGGGTAACTTCGCACATGCTCCACTAGAGCTTGAAGAGTTTGCAATGGCTGAATTAGGTTTAAAACCTGAGCCTTGTTCAAATCAAGTTGTGCATAGAGATAGATATGCAAGACTAGCAACTGCTTTAGCACTTATGGCTTCTTCCGTAGAAAAGTTTGCAGTACAGGTTAGACATTTGCAAAGAACAGAAGTGTATGAGGCTGAAGAGTATTTTGCAAAAGGGCAAAAAGGATCTTCTGCTATGCCACATAAAAGAAATCCTATTCTTACTGAAAACATCACAGGTCTTGCCAGAATGATCAGATCATATGCTATGCCGGCTATGGAAAATGTAGCACTATGGCATGAAAGAGATATCTCTCATTCATCTACTGAAAGGTTTTGGCTCCCAGATGCATTTATCACTACAAACTTTATGATGCATAGAATGAACAATGTTATTGCTAACCTCACTGTAATGCCTGAGAATATGATGAAGAACTTGAATCTCACAGGGGGGCTTGTATTTTCACAACGTGTTCTTCTTGAGCTTCCAAAAGCAGGTGTAAGCCGTGAAGATGCATATAGGATCGTTCAAAGAAATGCAATGAAAGTTTGGGAAGAGATACAGCAAGGAAAACCTTCGACCAACGAAAAAGGTGAATCGCTTTATCTTCAATATCTGTTAGCAGATGAAGAACTCGGAGAGTCATTGTCTGAATCGCAGATCAGAGAGTGTTTTAATTTTGATTATTATACTAAAAATGTAGACGCCATTTTCAAAAGAGTTTTTAAATAAACTAAATCGTGGGCAGATTGTCCACGAAAATATTCCTGCTTGAGTTACTTTTTACACCCCTAGTTTCCTTATAAATAAATTTTATTTTTTTTGAACTTTCCCTTCCAGACAGCCTTTCAAAAACTATCACCAAATCTTATAAAAAATATCCCTAAAAATGATACAACTTTTCAAAAATACACAAGGTAAATTTGAGTAGAATCGGATTAATATTTATCACAAAAAAATAGAGTGATACACAAGATTGGAGTGAATATATGATTAGAGTTGTAAAGCGAAATGGAAGAGTAGAAACTTTAGACGTAGGGAAGATTCAAAAGTATACATCAGCAGCAGTAGAGGGTCTTGTTCGTGTGAGTCAAAGTGAACTTGAAGTAGATGCAAAGCTTCAGTTCCGTGACATGATCAGTTCTCAGGAGATCCAGCAAACACTTATTAAAACTGCAGTTGACAAGATTGACATTGACAGACCTGACTGGACCTTTGTTGCTTCAAGACTTTTCCTCTATGATCTCTATCATAAAGTAACGGGCTTTACAGGTTACAACCATTTACGTGAACACTTTGAGCGTGGAGAGAAAGAGGGACGTATCGTACTTGGTTTGAAAGACAAGTATGATCTTGATGATCTTAACGATTACATTAAACCTGAACGTGATCTTCAATTTACTTATCTTGGTATCCGTACATTGTATGACAGATATTTACTGAAAGACCGTGATGGCACGCCTATGGAATTGCCTCAACAGCTCTTTATGGGTGTGGCAATGTTCTTGGCACAAAATGAGTTTGATTGTCAAACATGGGCGAAAAAGTTTTATGATATCTTGAGCAAATTTGAAGTGATGGCGGCAACACCTACGTTGTCAAATGCAAGAACACCAAGACATCAACTCAGCTCTTGTTACATCGGGTCAACACCTGACAATATTGAAGGTATCTTTGACGGATACAAAGAGATGGCACTGCTTTCCAAGTTTGGTGGCGGGATCGGTTGGGACTGGTCACTCGTTCGTGGTATGGGTTCATACATTGATGGGCATAAGCATGCAGCAGGAGGTATTGTTCCTTTCCTTAAGATAGCCAATGATGTTGCCATAGCAGTTGACCAACTTGGTACACGTAAAGGAGCTATTGCAGTTTACATAGAGCCTTGGCATGTTGACATTCGTGACTTCCTTGATTTGAAAAAGAACTCAGGAGAAGAGCGTCGTAGAGCGCATGACCTTTTCCCTGCGATCTGGCTGAACGACCTCTTTATGAAAAGAGTTGAAGCAGATGAGATGTGGACTCTATTTGATCCGTTTGAAGTGACAGAGTTGACATCACTCTATGGAGAAGAGTTCGAAGCACGTTATATAGAACTTGAAAATTCAGATGACAACATTACAAGAGAAAGAGTCTCTGCAAAGAATCTTTGGAAAGAGATGCTCAGATCTTATTTTGAAACAGGAAACCCATTCCTTACTTTTAAAGATACAGCAAACAGAGCAAATCCTAATAAACATGTAGGTGTGATCAGAAGTACGAACCTTTGTACAGAGATCTTTCAAAATACAGCACCAAATACCTATAAGACACGATTTACATTTGAAGATGGAACGCAAGAAGCGTACGATGAAAATGCTATGTTGACAGTAGACAACGGAACGACAAAACCTGCTAAAAAGGTGACAGCATTAGATAGTTTGAATGGTAAACAGATATGGATTGTGGATAAAGAGAAAACAGATGGTGATACGGCTGTGTGTAACCTTGCTTCTGTCAATCTTGCAAATGTACATACACAAGAAGATCTAAAACGTGTTGTTCCCACAGCGATCCGTATGCTTGACAATGTGATTGACTTAAACTTCTACCCTCTTGCCAAAGTAAAGAAGACCAACGAGAAATCAAGATCTATTGGATTGGGTGTCATGGGTGAGTCTCAGATGCTTGCAGAGAATCAAATTGAATGGGGAAGTTATGACCACTTCACTAAGATAGATGAAGTGATGGAATCATTCTCTTACTATACTATTGAAGCATCAAGTAACCTAGCATTAGAAAAAGGACAATATCCAACCTTCGAAGGTTCGGATTGGTCTAAAGGTATCTTCCCTATTGACAAAGCAAATGAGAATGCATGTAAACTGGTTGACAGAGGTGGACTCTTTGGGTATAGCCATGATTGGATGGCTCTGAAAGAAAAAGTAAAAAAAGATGGTATGAGAAATGGGTATCTTATGGCTATCGCACCTACAAGTTCTATCTCTATCTTGACAGGTACGACACAGGCAATCGAACCAGTCTATAAAAGAAAATGGTTTGAAGAGAACCTTTCTGGTCTTATACCTGTTGTTGCGCCAAATCTTAATGCAGATACTTGGCAGTACTATATCCCTAGTTATGATCTGGACCAGAACCTTCTTATCAAAGCTGGAGCGATCAGACAGAAATGGTTGGACCAGGGACAAAGTCTAAATATCTTTATTACACTTGACAAAGCAAGCGGTAAATACTTGAATGAGATCTACATGAATGCATGGAAGTTTGGATTGAAGTCTACGTATTATCTAAGATCTCAATCACCGGAGAGCTCCGGAGACGTAGAAGATAGATCTATGGAATGTGTAGGTTGTCAGTAGACTCAACTAATTGACAGAGGTAGAAAATGAATATACTAGATGCATCAATACTCTTTTCAAGAGCTGAAAATGTAAAGACTCAGTTAGATTACATCCTTGGGCATAAAGCTATTTCTGAAAAGGACCGTCAAGTGTTTGCTTATATGGATAGAATACTTGATAAGATATATATGTCAGCCAACACCAGAAAGCATAGACAAGATCTGCAAGACTTCATTGTACTTAATGGTGATAAGATCTATAAAAAATATACTGAGTTGTCAAATGTTGTCTTGACAAATGATGACACTGGGTTGATCAATGCTGATTGTTATGATCTAAAATTGGATTAATATTTTTTTAAAATGTTGTCTCTGTTTCCCTCATTCCTTTTCTTTTTTTTCATGCGCAAAAAAAGAAAACGAACCCAAAAGAAAAAAGCACAAACTGCTTTCGCCATAAATTAGATTTTATAATAACTTGATTTTTTGAAGTTAATCTATTATTGAAATGGATGAAAAAGTATAGAATAGCTCTAGAATCTACATAATGCGTTCTAATTCAAAAAATAATCCACTTTAAACCCTTTTTTAACCTCATGGTATGGAAAAAATAAAAAAGAGGCTTATTTTAGCCTTAAAAATGAGACCTGATTGACGATAAAACTATAGGGTTTCTTAGTCACCAGTGTAGAGTTGTCTTGGTCTTGCAATTTTGGATGTTCTGTTTTGTTTGAACTCTATCCATTGGGTGATCCATCCTACGGTTCGTCCAATGACAAAAATTGGGGTGAACATAGATTTTGGTATTTGAAGGGCTGTTAAAATAACACCTGAGTAAAAATCTATATTCGGATAGAGTTTACGTGAAACAAAGTATTCATCATTTAAAGCGATCTCTTCTATCTTGCTTGCAATAGCCATAAGTTCCGAATCTAAGTTTAATTCTTCTTTGAGTTCATCTTGCAGCCCTTTGAGTATCTTTGCTCTAGGATCAAAGTTTTTATAGACCCTGTGACCAAACCCCATGAGTCTAAAGTTGTCATTAGGATCTTTTGCTCGTTTAATGAAAGCTTCTACATTCTCTACGCTTCCTATATATTCAAGCTGTGCAATCACGGATTCATTGGCCCCTCCATGGGCACGTCCCCAAAGTGCTGAGATGCCTGAAGAGATAGCTACGTAAGGATGGGCACCTGTGGAAGCGACATTCCTGACTACCGTGGTGGAAGCATTTTGTTCATGGTCGGCATGTAGTGTAAAAATGGTATCTAAGGCACGTATCTCTACATCTTTTATCTTCTCATGACCATTGGGGCTAAGATGCATTTTCCCTCCAGGATAGGCACGCATCATCGTTAAAAAGTTCTCTGTGTAACCCATGTCTATATCGGGCTGTATAAAAGGTATACCTATGGAGTGACGGTAAGCAAAAGCAGCAATGGTAGGAATCTTGGAGATGATACGCCGAGCCATCTCTTGATACTCTTCTTCGTGGTCCATATCTAAATGGTCATTGTAAAAAGTAGAGAGTGCTGTGACTGCAGCAGAGAGGGTTGCCATCGGGTGTGCATTGTCAGGGAAAGCATTAAAAAGATGACGTAACCCTTCGTGCAAAAAAGCACGGTGGCGTATCTCTAGATCAAAATCTGTGAGTTCCTCTTTTGTAGGAAGACGACTGTTTAGAAGCAGAAAACAGGTCTCCATGTAGCTATGCTGTGTTGCCAGATCTTCTATAGGAAAGCTTCGATAGCGTAACTCTCCTTTCCCTCCATCAATAAAAGTGATCTTGGATTCACAACTTGCCGTAGAGGTATACCCGGGATCATAGGTAAACATACCGGTATCTTTAAAAAAAGTACGTATGTCAACGACAGCAGGGCCTCTTGTAGCCTCTAGGATATCATATTCGTATGTTTCCCCTGTACTGTTGTTCGTTAAAGTGATTGTATTTTTTTGCATCAGACAACTCCTTATTCGGACTTTTTCCCATTATAACCAAAGTTGAGAGACTATGAATAATTTTGATTTTTTAAAATCAATTTTTATGGAATAAAAGCCCTTATCTGTGTATATATAGTGAACGTTAGCATAGAGGTGTAGAATGTATGTGCACTCTTTTCCCCTGTCAGGTCTTTTAGGAATTGTGCCGTATTGAAGGAGAATTCAAGAAAATCAATGATCATTTTAATATCTATATTCTTTCAACATGATGCAGCATCAGGATGGATTACAGGTATTGGTTTTAGCTATGTATTATAGTAATATGATTTAGCTATAATCCTACTCAAAAAAGGAAAATATGATGAAAAGTCTTGAAAATGTAAGTGTAGAACTAGAGGGAAACAGTTATTTTGATGGTGCAGTAACGAGCCGTACAGTAAATTTTGCAGATGGTAGTAAAAAAACTTTAGGGTTCATGTTACCTGGTGAATATGAATTTGGTACAGCGGCAGCAGAACTCATGGAGATCACGTCAGGTGAGTTGGATGTAAAACTCCCAGGTAGTGATGTATGGGTAAGCATCAAAGGGGGAGAGTCTTTTGATGTTCCTGCAAACAGTAAATTTCAGGTAAATGTGAAGACAATCACTGATTACTGTTGTTCTTATTTGTAAAATAAGAGTGTGCGACCAGTCGCATGAGCTTACCGCTGAGGTAGCTTGACAGGCTTTGCCTTGAAAGCGTTATATAAGATAACATTGTTGTTCCTATCTGTAGATTTCACAATCAGTACACATAAGACGAATATAATAACATATGAAAGCATAGAGGCCTTCCTCCCTCCTTTTTTATATGCCTCTATGGTTTTCTAGGTAACTTTTTATTTTTGCATCCTGATCTTCCTTTCAGGATGCTCTCCTTTAAAACAAGTCCAAAACGTATAAAAGTTACCTTGTCCTCAAAACTTAGGATGCTTTAAAAAGCACTTCACACTTATTTCATAGTTTGAAGTTATACTCTCCTTATGAAAACGATGGATGTTTATTTTTCCCTTTTATCATTGCATCTTTTCTAGGCAGCTTTTCGCCATAAATTGCATTCGTGTCTCCAAACTATGAATGTGTATCTCTTTTTTAAAAGTATTCTTTTCCCTAGAAAAGCTGCCAATCCCAATCAAGTTTATTCCCTCTCATCATAGATACATGTGTAGTATTTATCTGCTACGATTTCAAGCACTCATTTGCGTTTATTTTTTTCTGCATAATTTGTCAATTTTATCTAGCTAAACAATCAGGCAAAATGTGTATAATGTTTTAAAAACAACATATGAAAAAACTATCAAGGTGTACAGATGGAACGAAAAAGAATATACAACCCTGACTCTAAAGAAACAACAAATGAACGTAAGATATTTGGTGGAGACCCTACCGGGATATTTGAACTGAATGATATCAAATACCAGTGGGCGTATAACCTATGGGAAATGATGTTAAATAACACTTGGTTTCCCAAAGAAGTGGACATGACACGTGATGTGAATGACTATAAGAACCTCACTGATTCAGAGAAGTCAGCGTATGATAAAGTACTTGCGCAACTTATTTTTATGGATTCGTTGCAGACCAATAATATTATTGATAACCTGAACCCTTTTATTACTTCTCCTGAAGTCAATCTTATCTTGGTAAGACAGGCATTTGAGGAGGCATTGCACTCTCAGAGTTATGCAGTAATGGTAGACAGTATCTCTACAAACTCTGACGAGATCTATGAGCTTTGGAGAAGAGATATGATGCTCAAGTCTAAAAATGATGCTATTGCCAACGTATATGACGAGCTTACAATTAATCCAACAGATACCAATATCGTCAAAGCGATGTTTGCCAATCAGATCCTTGAGGGTATTTACTTCTATAGTGGTTTTGCATATCTTTATACACTGGCACGTTCAGACAAAATGCTTGGAACCGCGCAGATGATACGCTTTATTCAAAGAGATGAGGTGACACATTTACTATTGTTCCAAAACATGATCAACTCGACTAAAAAAGAGAGACCCGAGCTTTTTACGAAAGAGCTTATCGATGATGTCTATGAGATGTTCAGAGCAGCGGTAAAGCTTGAGTCTGAGTGGGGTGCATATATCACACAAGGGCAGATACTCGGACTTACAGATGAGATCATTGAACAGTATATTCAGTATCTTGCGGACAAAAGGCTTCATGCTGTAGGACTTGAAAAGATCTATAATGTGGAACATCCTATTAAATGGGTAGATAACTTTTCACAGTTCAATGATCAAAAAACAAACTTCTTTGAAGGGAATGTAACGAATTATTCCAAAGGAAGTTTGGACCTGGATGACTTTTAGACCTTACGATGTTAAGCATTCCTAAAACCATGGAAGTTGTGACACTACAGCTTCCTTCTCATAAACGGTATCAGGAAAACCTCGATACACTTCTTTCTCACCTAAAAGAGCATCAAGATAAACAAATTATTGTGGCCCCTGAAGTTTTTTTAACCTCTTTTGATTATGAACATATGGCAACAGCTGCAAAATTTTCTGCCAATGCCCTGAAAACACTGAAAAAAGAGGTAGATGATCAAATCGTAGTCTTTACCCTTATTCTTGAAGAGGGTGACAGTTTTATCAACCAGGCAGTTGTCATCCATAAGCATAAGATCGTACATCGTCAAGAGAAAGTAAAACTCTTTAAGCTTGGAGATGAAGATCTCTATTTTAAAGCAGGGAAAAAGAAGAAGATCAAGCCTTTTGAAATAGAGGGAGTCAAGTATGCTATTCTTTTATGCTTTGAATTACGGTTTAAAGAGTTATGGAGACAGGTAGAGGGTGCAGATGTAGTCATTATCCCTTCAAGATGGGGTAAACTGCGTAAAATACATTTGGAAGTACTGTCCCGTGCGCTGGCGGTCATGAATCAATGTTATGTCATCGTCTCAAATTCCAGTGATGAAGATATGGCAAGCTCATCCTGTATCATCTCCCCTACAGGAGAAGTGATCAAAGATGATAGGCTGGAAGCTGTAGAAGGAAGTATAGATTTTAGGGAAATTAAAAAAATGCGTCGCTATATAGTGATGGAGTAGATAAATAGAAGATAAAGAACTAGGGTATCAGTTCAAAAGCCTTTTTAACTAGATTTTAGATAGAATTCCTGCATTATTAGGGGATAAGGTACTATAACGTATGATAAAAGCGAGACAGCGACAAAATCTTGTTGCGCAAATCGAGAAGCATTTTGCATTGGATGAACATGTCAAAGAGGCATTTTTAGCCGTTGACAGAGAGGCATTTGTTCCTGTACAGTTTAAACATCTTGCTTACCAGCTTGATGCACTGCCTTTAGCGGCAAGCCAATGGATATCCTCTCCCCTGACCGTAGCCAAAATGACTCAACACTTGGAGCTTGAAGGTGTTGACTCAGTACTAGAAGTGGGATGTGGAAGTGGTTATCAAGCAGCGATACTCAGCAAGATCTGTCGTCGTGTTTTTACCATAGAACGTATTGACGAACTCCTTAAAGAAGCAAAAAGCCGTTTCTCTGAATTGGAAATGCACAATATCATCACACGTTTCGATGATGGGCAAAGAGGATGGAAACAGTATGCACCTTTTGAACGTATCTTGTTTTCAGCCACAGCCAAAGAGATACCTGAAGTACTCTTTGAGCAATTGGCTGAAGGCGGTATACTCGTGGCACCTGTGGAAGAGGCTGAAAACTATCATATCATTACACGCTATTATAAGAAAAATGGACGTATCACTTCTGAAACGATAGAACAGTGTCTCTTTGTTCCTGTACTTGACGGTACGCAAAAGTAAATTAATAACTCTGATTACATTCCGTAGTTCGACTACGGTTTTTTTTGACATTTCTAAAAATAAGCAAAGCAATTACTCTGTCTTTTGACAATCGATCAATATTTCTTTCTGTAAACCTTTCATTAAACTTATGCTATCATTTACAAAATTGTAAACAGGGATGGATATGGAAAAGTTAATGAAGCCTGCTGAGTATGCACAAAAGCTTGGTATCTCGAGACAAGCGGTCTACGCAAAGATCAAAAGAGGCATATTGACAGCAAAGAATGTAGAAGGAAAACTTTACATTGTAGTTGACAAAGAGACAAGTAATGCACCAAAGAAAACAACTCTAGAAGAGAATACTACGGCAGCTATTGCCCCCTCCGCTACTTCTGCAGACAAATCTGATACACGTGATTACAAAGCACTGCTTAAAGCCAAAGATGAAACGATCTCGGTACTTAAAGATACAGTTAAGGACCTCAAAAAATCCAATAAGCAGATCACTACCACACTCAAAGGGGAGATAGACTTGCTTAAAGAGGCATTTTATGAGATGCGTACACTCTATGTCCACCAACTAGAACATAAAAAGCCTCAAGAACCCGAAGAGGCTATAGAAGTCATGACAGATGATGTCGTTGAGGAAGAAGAACAAGGACGCTGGGTCGGTGTTAAAAAATTCTTTAAACAGCAGAAGGTTACTAAAGAAAAACTGCAAGTGAAGATCATGAAACGTTTGAAAAAAGCTTATAAATCGGGTGATGAACGTATTATGAAAGTGGAGAATAAACTTAAACTCAATGCCAATAAAAGTTATAAAGACATTTTGAAATAATAGAACTGCTTAAAGGTTTTTTCAAAGCGTACTTATACGAATAGTCCTACCAGTTTACTCACAACTTCGTCATCGGTAAAAATTTTCACAGAACGAATGTCATAACGCGTAAAGTGTTCGGCCAGTTTCTCATCATTCTCTTTGAGGTTTGTGAGATATTTTTCTATACTCTTCTGACCAAAATAGGTGTCCATTTTTTGACTGTCCTTAGGATGAGAGAGCGTGACCTCACCCAGTTTTTTAGGCGATTCCTCTTCCCTGTCTCTGACTATGATGGCTATGACCTCATGTTTTTGTGAGAGAAGGGAGAGGTCTGTCTCTTCTAAAAAGTCACTAAGGATAAAGAGAAGAGAAGGTCTATGGATGCGTTTAAAAAGATCCTGTACCGAACTGCGATGGTCAAGTGAAGTGTTGAGCAATGAAGCATCATAGAGGGCTTGAGAGAACTGCTCTATGTGATAGAGCTGCTTGGTCGGGGGTGTTGCAGTGGCTTGATCCTGTATATAGTGTATTCCTGTAAAGAGATCATTGTTTTGTTGTGCTGCATATCCCAAGATAGTGGCAACCTCAGTAAGTTTTTTTTGTTTCGCATTTCCTTTACCGAAATAGAGACTTGCATCCATAAAAGCTGAAACGACAACGGAGAGTTCACGGTTGGCATGCAGTTCTTTGATATAGGGAAGCCCCAGCTTTGCTGAGATGGTCCAGTTTATCTTGCGGATATCATCTCCTACCTGGTATTCTCTTAATTCTGAAAAATCATAACCCTCTCCATGGAGTTTTGAGAGGTTATGCCCACTAAGCAGGGTGTAGACTTGATGTCTGGCTTTGAGTTGAAGTGCTTTGAGTGCTGTATGCATTAGGGAATCGGCAAAGTCTCAATGATTTCAGAGATGATCTCATCTGTATGTATACCCTTTGCTCTAGCCTCATAAGAGAGAACAATACGGTGACGCAATATATTATGGATCACATAGCCTATATCGGCTGGGCTGACAAAGTCATTTCCTCTTAAAAACGCTTTTGCTTTTGCTGCTTTGTAGAGGTCTATAGAGGCTCTTGGGCTTGCGCCAAACATAATGTTCTCTGCGATATTCTCTAAGCCAAATTTTTGTGGGTCTCTTGTGGCGCTGATGATCTGTACCATGTAACGTTCGAGCTCTTCATCTATATGCACTTTATTTATTTCTTCTTGAAGTGCATGCAGGTCCTCTATGTGGAGGACAGCCTCTACTTCTCCGAATGTTTTGCTTGCAGCCTTACGCATGATCTCAAGTTCTTGCTCCTCACTGTTGTGCTGTACCACGATCTTCATCATAAATCTGTCTAATTGCGCTTCGGGAAGTGCGTAGACACCCTCTTGTTCTATGGGGTTTTGTGTTGCCATGACTAAAAAAGGCCGTTCAAGTTTAAAGGTCTCCTCTGCAATGGTGACCTGTCTCTCTTGCATCACTTCAAGGAGTGCAGATTGTACTTTGGCAGGTGCACGATTGATCTCATCTGCTAAAAGCAGGTGTGTGAAAAGCGGGCCTTTCTTGATACTGAAACTATGGTCCTGCGGATTGTAGATCTGTGCACCGATAATATCAGAAGGCAAAAGGTCAGGCGTGAACTGTATCCGTTTTGAGTCAAGTCCTATGGCACGCGAGAGGGCGTTTATGGTGGTGGTCTTAGCCAATCCGGGGACCCCTTCAACAAGGATATGCCCATCACAGAGCAACCCTATAAGCAAACCTTCTATCATGGCATCCTGTCCGATAACGGCTTTGCTTAGTTCTTTTTTGAGTAGGGTTATCTGTTCATTCATATTATTTTCTCCAGTGCGTCTTGTTTTATCGTCTTAAAATTAATTTTACCATTTCCATATAAAGAATGCTCCAGCTTCTCAATGATCGAGGTGAAGCGTTTGCTGTCTGTTGCCATTAACAATTGGAGCAACGCTTTTTCATCTTTACAGCTTTGTATCTTTTGAATGAGTGGATCATCTTCTTGGTGCTTCTGTTTCTTCTTCCATCTCCAACTGAGTGCAGTGAGATAGCCTGCAGAAAATATGATGATATAACTCAATAACGTACGTACCCAAGACCAATCCTCTTGTAGCACCCCCGGAGCGTCAACTTTGTCTACTAAAGTCTGGGTATCAATATCTTGAATTTCAAACTTTTGCGCAGGGACTTCAAGCGTATAACTTTTTTCTGTTGTAGGGTTAAACGCTTGAAGTACGATAGATGGGAGCGTAAAGCTTTGAGTATGGGACAGAGCCATAGGGTAGGTTACGGTACTTTGTGTACCTTTAGTACTAGTGAAGGATTTGACAATAGGTTTTTCTGTAAAACGTGTAAAATTACCCTCTTCAGGTAGAAGAGAATCCAAGAGCGGAGGGTATCCGTTCCCTTTGATACTCACTTGTAAAGGTAGAGGTTCATAGGCTTTTGCTTTTTGTTTTTTGATCGTATGTGTGAGGCTAAAATCACCTACAAGGATCGTTCCTTGAGGCAGTGGTTTTACCTGAAGTTTTACTGGTGGCAAATTGACCTGGATATCTGTGGTGACCATACCTTTTACATTGTCCCTGTCTCCTGAAAAACTGTACGCGATACTCTCGTCGGTTGTTGTTTTCTGAAGAAGGTCAAACGTAATATTGATATCTCCGGATTTTAGAGGGTAGATCAGATAGATATAGTGGACTTTTGCATTGTGGTAGCTGTCTGTCTCCTGAATATCAAGTCGTTGGAAAGTGTAATTTTCACTCTTCTTGATATTAAAGTTAAACAGCATCACCATATCGTGGTTGGTTTGGTTGAGATCGAGAGTGAGGATCACAGGCTCTTTTACATAAGGGTTTTCTTTATTTAGATTGAATTTATGTGTAAAGTCCTCTGCTTGAAGGATGATAACACCCAAAAGCAAATACAATAGACTTAAAGATGCCCTACCAAGGTTGTTTTTCACGTATGTATCCTTCATTTATCAGTTCATATACTTTAGATCCCAGAGGGTGTTTCTCTTCACTTTTATCACTGATGAGTTTACTCTTTTTCTGCTCTTTTTGTGCTTGACTCTCCCCTCCGCCACCACTACCAGAACTGGGTTCATCTTCACTTCTTGACTCCTCCTCACTTGACTCTTGCGATTCACTTTTACTCGATGAAGAATCTTGTGATTTAGGATGTGCAATACCAAGCTCGGCATTTTTTTGATCGCTAAGAAGGGCAACGATCCGAAGGTTGTATGCTGCATCTTCATCTTCGCCCAATTGTAATGTTTTAGTATAGTAAATTTTGGCTTTATCATACGATTCCAGCATAGCATAGGCATTAGCGATATTGTAGTAGAGTTGCTGTTTTGTGACAGGAGAGGTAGATCTGATAGATTTGTATATACGGATAGCTTTTTTAAATGCACGCTGCTTATAGTAAGTATTTGCCAGAGCCATTTGACTCTGTAAAGAACGGACCTTTATCTGTTTTAACTGTCGCTTGCTTTCATTGAAATCAGCGCCTTTGTAGCTCTGGTAAGCAAGATTCAAATGGTAAGTATCAAATACAGAAGCCTGGGTCTGTACCCCTAAAAAGGTAAAGAGAATAAGCAGATATTTTATCGCGCGAGTATGCACCATCATAAAGAGTAAAAGAGCCAATCCCAAAGGAATTTGATACAGTTCGCGGTAATAGCGTTGCATTTTCTCTATATTCTGTGCTTTATCTTCATTTCTTTGTAGTGCATCGTTCAACTTCTCTGCGGTTGCTTTGGCTGTATTTGATACTGTAAAATACTCGCCTGATACAGAAGATGACAACGTTTGTAAAAGGGGGTTTACACGAGAAATGACAAGGTTGTCATCTTTGTCTTTGAGAAGGCTTCCATCCTTGTTCTTAATGGTGGTCCCCTGTGTAGTTCCAAATGCCAAGACGGTTAAGGAGATATTGGCATTTTGTATGAGGCTTGTGAGCTTTTCAAGATTCCCTTCTTCCCCTCCATCTGTCATCAGTATGAGGTTCTTATGTTCCATTTTCATGGATGAGAGTTTCTTAAAGAGTTTCTCAAGAGAGGTCCCTTTGGTAAGGATGAATTCCGGGTTGAGGTTCTGCAAAGCAATATTTATAAGCGTATGGTCCGTTGTGGGAGGAGAAAGAAGCAGTGGATTTGTCGTAAAGGCGATCAACATGATGTTGTCTCCAGGGTTTGCCTGAAGCAGTGCCGCGATGGTCTCTTTTGCAAAGTCATAACGTGTAGGGCTGATGTCATCAGCTTTCATGGAGTAAGAGGCATCCAGAGCAATAATGATATCTTTTGCTTCAATATGGGCCTCTTGCAGCACTTCTTCTTGCACTGGTCTAGAGAGAGTCAGAACGATGAGCATGAGGACAATGAGATGCACTACAGGTATCAGTTTACGTGAGCTGCTCCATAAAAGTAAGGCCAAAGGCAGCAGGAGCCATAAAAAACTTGGGTAAAGAAGTGTCATAGCTTCACTCCTTTTGGCATAAAGCACCCAAAGCAAAAGCAGTATAAATACCAGACCCAGAGGGTAGAAGATAAGTAATTTTTGATTGAGATAGTTTTCACTTCTTATTGCACTGGGTTCTAGCGTATTGATCTCATCATATATTTTGGAAAGTTCCTTTGCTGATGCTGCGGCGTAACTTTTCGCACCGCTTTCTTTAGCGATAGTCTCGAGCATGGGTACATCATAGTCAGATCTTTTCCCTATACCTATGGTGTAGATCTTGATCCCTTCTGCTTTGGCTTTCTTGACAGCCTCTTTAGGGGAGTTCTTCCCTGCATTATGGTATCCATCTGTCAGTAAGATGATCGCTTTGTTCTTAGCCTCACCGAAAGAAAGTGTACGGATAGCCTGCATGATGGCATCACCTAAAGCCGTACTTTCACCTGCAAGCCCGACATTGGTCATCTCAAGAAGGTAGCTGAGTGATTCTAGGTCATAGGTAAGTGGTGAAGCTGTGTAGGCGAAGGTGCCAAAAACAACCACACCCATGTTGTCATCATAGCGTTTCTTAATGAAATCTTTAGAGAGTTGAGTAGTGATTTCATATTTGGTTTTCATACGATCTTTTGTATGAAAGCCACTCTGTGCCATAGAACCACTCGCATCGATGGCAAGAATGAGGTCCCGGCCTTTTTTATGCTGATCAGAACTGGCATCATAAACAAAAGGTTTTGCCAGGGCAACGACCATAAGTGCAAATAGTACCATCTTAAGCCATGGTTCCCAGCTTAAAAGAGGGCTCTGTCTTGTCACCCATGACAACTTGGGAAAATAGTAGGGTTTACTGTATTGTTTACACCAGAGAAAACACGGCAACAGTAAAAGAAGAACCAATAGGTATGGTGAACCAAATGTAAAATGCATGGAGATATTCTATCACTTATATGGTTATTTTAGTATAATAACGCTATGAATAAATTACTTAAGATCACAGCTTCGACACTATTGATTCTATTGCTCATCATTGTGGGCCTTTATTTTCTTGCCTTCGGTCCCATAGGCAGCACTCTCTTAGAGCCGTATGTTAAGAAAGAGTTAGAAGAAAAGATAGGAATGCCTGTCGAGATCACTGCATTTGACCTTGACTATGGCACATCAAGTTTACAGTTTAGCATCAATAAGCAAGCCCAGGTGAGTCTCGAAGTATCAGAATATGATCTCTCTAAGGACGCTTATGCGGGGATATATCATATAAAAACCGATACGTTTACCTATAAAAATAAGAAGTTGAATAATGCAGATATCAAAGGTAACTTCAAATATATGCCTGAAGATATCTATGTTGAAGGGAATGGTACTGCTCTCAGTACAAATGTTGACTACCGCTTGAAAATTCTTGACGACCTTCCTCAGCAAATTTTACTTGATATGAAAGAGGCAGAACTATCTGAACTCTTAGAGCTCATAGGCCATCATGCGATTGCAGAGGGAAAAATTGATGTCGAGATCAATATCCCTGATATGGGCGGAGACAGGGAGCATACCTATGGGTATATTGATCTCAAGAAGTCATATTTTAATTCCAAATTGGTGAAAGAACTTTATGAGTATACCCTTCCTGATAACAGCTATCTGCAAGGAAGAATAGATGGAAACCTAGAAGGAGAGACGGTTAGCCTTGTTGGTGATGTACAGAGTAATCTTTTTGTATTTCAGATCAAAAATGCCTTAGGACGTATATTTTCCGGAGACTGGAGTGCGGAATATGCTCTTGATGTAAAAGATATGCGTATATTGACAAAAAATAAGTTAACAGGCGCATTAGATCTAAAGGGAAAGATAAAGGGTGTAGGAACCATTGCGAAAAGTACAGCGAAAAGTAACTCTTTAGGGGGAGATATCCATTTCTCTTCTGGGTTCCAAACTGCTGATATCACATTTGATAATATTGCATTGGAGAAGGTATTGTCTTTACTCAAACAACCTGCTTATGCCAAGGGAAAACTTAACAGTAAGGTCTCTTTGAAATGGTATCCTTCCAATACTGCAATGCAGGTCTTTGGCAAGGTGGAAAAGTGGCATGAATGGACCTATGCCTTGTATGATATCCGTGTCGACAAAGGAGTGTTGACACCTGAAGCAATGAAAGAAATGTCTCGCTATAACATTCCGGCTAATAATACATTTTCAATACAGAGTAAAGGGAAAATAGCACATAAAAAGCTTACTTCAAACGCTAGTAGTGTAAAGTCAACACTTACTGATGTGAAATTTTCATCATTAAACTACGATTTTGAGAAGAAAATACTTACTTCAAACTATGATCTATTGCTGCATGACATGAGATTATTATTTCCTAAAACAGAAGTGAAAAAAAGTACCCCTCTGATGGCAAAAGGATCACTTAAATTTAAAGATAAACTTGCGATTTCGGGTAACATCAAGGGATTGGGTAAAAAGGTGACTTTCTCACATGACAGCAAAACATTTAAACTGGACGCTTCACAGTTTTTTGTAGAAAAATTATTGACTCTGATGGGTTTACCTATGTACGTTAAAGGAACGATGGACAGTCAAATTGTTTTAACCAATCTCAAACCACGTGAAGGAACATTCTCCATCAAAAATACAAACCTTGTAACCCAGCCTAAAGAGATGAAAGCGTTGATGGGAGAGGAATTAAAAGAAAATATCGCTTTGGATGCTTCAGGTACGTTCAAAAGAGGCAAAGGATATGGTCAGTCGAACATAAAGACTTCCATTGGTGATGTTTTTCTTGAAGAGATGGTCTACGACTCTGAGACAAAAGCCTTTAAGAGTAAATACACTCTTGACATTCCCAATTTGCAAAAATGGGATAAAGTGATAGACAGAAAGCTTTATGGCCCTCTTGTTCTTAAGGGGGAGTGGTCTAAAGAGAAGGTGCGAACAGTGACCGGCAAGACAACAACACTTGGCGGAAAGGTCAGCTCCAGACTTGTGGGGGATGACCTGCACAGCACTATCGATAATGTCCCATTGGATAATATATTGGCACTGCTGGGGCACAAGAAAGACTTTCTTGGAAAAGCCTATGGTAAGGGAAAGTATAATCTTAAGAGTAAATCAGGGGTAGTAGACATTGACATTACGGATTTTCAGATAAAACCGAGTCCCACGACCAATACCATTAAAATGGTGATAGGCAAAGACCCGGCCCGTGTTATTTTTGATTCTACGAAGTTTCATGCCGATATTAAAGGAAAGATCACAGACTATACACTTCATGCAGTAGGGTCCAAAAGCAGTATCGATATTACAGATGGAAGGATAGATAAAATCAATGATACCAATACTGCAAAATTCACATTCGTTTATGATAAGTATACAGTGCATGGGAAGATCAAAGGAAGTGTTAAAGACCCAAAAGTAACGGTTGATACTTCCGCTTTATTTCAAGATAAAATTGATGAAGAGTTGCAAGACAAGATTGAAAAAGCACTTGGTGGTAAGGCAGGAGATCTTTTAAGAAATTTGAAATTTTAATTACAGAAACAATTTTTATTGATAATTGCTCTCAAGTTAATTCTTATTTAAGAAAAGGTTGACTATACTCCAGCAAAATTAATTAAGTGATAACAATTATCATTTCTAAAAATTATATTGATCCATAAGGATATCAAGTGGAAAAAATTACCATTGCATTAGCTGGACAACCCAATGTAGGGAAAAGCTCACTGATTAATGCTATATCAAATGCCACACTGAAAGTAGGAAACTTTTCAGGTGTGACAGTAGATAAAACAGAAGTAGAATTTACGATATGTGATGAAGTTACCTGTAAAGATTATGAAGTTCATATCATTGACCTGCCAGGGGCATACTCTTTAACGGAGTATACGATAGAAGAGAAAGTAACGAAAAGTTTTTTACAGAGTGATGAATATGATGTCATTGTGAATGTAGTAGACTCAACGAATCTCCAAAGAAATCTCTTGTTCACAACACAACTCCTTGAAACGGGTAAAAAAGTAGTTGTCGCACTGAATATGGATGATGAAGCGCAAAAAGAGGGTATCTCTATAGATGAGAAACAGCTTTCAGCGATACTTGGCGTACCCTGTATAAAAACGTCTGCATCACAAAAAACAGGAGTAGAAGCACTTAAAGAAGCGATTATTGAAGTCTATGAAAAAGAGGAGACAGAGGCAAAAGTCATCTATAGTGACCCTATCGAAGAAGAGATAGAGACCATTGTAAACTTTTTAAAAGAGAAAAAGTATCAAAGCACGATCCCTTATCGTCAATTGGCAGTCAGATTGTTGCAAGAAGATGTAGATGTGTATAAAAAAATGCATGACGAACCTATTTGGATAGAGATGCTACCTATTGTCAGAGAAGGATTAAAGCACCTCTATTTGCACAATAACACCAAAGACTTGGATGAGATCTTTGCAGATGAGCATTTTGCTTTTGCAAAAGGGGCAAAGATGGAAGTGATGTCAGTGGAAGGTATGAAGGCCAAGAATCTGACACAAAAGATAGACAATCTTCTTATCAACAAAATTTTGGGAATTCCTCTTTTCTTGTTCTTCATGTGGACACTCTTCCAGCTTACATTTGAATTGGGTTCCGTACCTATGGACTATATAGATACTGCCTTTGGATGGCTTGGAGATCAGGCCAAAGCAGTACTGGGAGAAGGTGAGTTGGGCTCGCTTGTAGCAGACGGAATGATAGCAGGTGTAGGAGCAGTAGTCATGTTCTTGCCGAATATCCTTATTCTCTTTATAGGTATTGCATTGCTTGAGACAACAGGCTACATGAGTCGTGTGGCTTTTTTACTGGATGGCTTTTTCCATAAATTTGGCTTACATGGTAAAAGCTTTATTCCTCTAGTGACAGGTTTTGGATGTTCCGTGCCTGCATATATGGCCGCACGTACACTCAAAAATGAAAAAGATAGACTCATCACCCTCTTTATCATAGGATTTATGAGCTGTGGTGCAAGACTGCCTATCTATGTGTTGTTCGCAGGTGCATTCTTTGCAGAAGAACAGGCAGGTAATATCTTGTTTATTATCTACATTTCAGGTGCTATTTTAGGCCTTCTTGCGGCTAAAGTACTTAAAATGTTTGTATTTAAAGGGGAAGATGAGCCGTTTGTAATGGAAATGCCAAAGTATCGTATGCCATCATTTAAGCTTATCTGGCACACAGTCTATGGTCAGGCGAAATCGTATTTGAAAAAAGCCGGGACATTTATTTTGGCAGCATCCATACTGATCTGGTTTGCTGGAAACTATCCTAAAAACGAGGCACTTGAAGCACAATATGAAACGAAAATAGCACAAGCGAGCAGTGAAGAGACAAAAAATCAATTGAGCAATGAACTCTCTTTAATCTTGCTCGAAGAGAGTTATTTGGGAAAGATAGGACATGCTTCTGAACCGTTCTTCGCGCCTCTTGGATTTGACTGGCGTATGGCTGTAGCGCTTGAAACAGGATTGGCGGCCAAAGAAGTGGTCGTTTCAACGCTTGGTGTACTCTATGCACTTGGAGATGAGGTGGATGAAGGAAATGAAGGGCTTATCAAACAGATACAGGCAAATATACCATTTGCAGCAGCGATTGCATTTATTGTCTTTGTCATGATCTATTTGCCTTGTTTGGCTGCATCCATGGTCTTTGCTAAAGAAGCTGGAGGATGGAAATACCTGGTGTATCTTTTCTTTATGACGACAACAACAGCATGGATATTAAGTTTTATAGCGTATCGTGTGACGCTGATGATTACAGGAGTGTAAGATGGTATTAAGTGATTTACATAAAGGTGACAAAGCAGAGATCGTCAAGATAAATGCAGATAAAGCCTTAAAAGACAGATTGTCTTCTTTTGGTGTGATGCGTGGAGAAACACTCTTTATAAAGGGCTGTTCCCTTGCAAAGCAGACCATGGAGATAGAAGTTGGCTCGACGCTTATTGCATTACGTGCAGATGAAGCAGGCAAAATAGAAGTTGAACAAATAGACGGGTAGAGATAAATCTCTATTCTACCCTTGCTTTCAAAACAATAAAATTCAAATAGTAGGAATTAAAAATGAATAAGATAGTATTCAATATAGCCATAATAATGATAATGAGTATTAGTATTTATGGAGAAAACGTCAGTCGATCATTGGAAAGTCTAAACACTGAATCCAATGTCTCTACTACACAAGAAGAGATGCATCAACCCATAGAAGTACGAAGTGTAAGAAGTATCTTGAGTGGATATGACCCTTTAGAACATACAAGAGGGCAACTTAGAGCAGGATATATTAACTTTTCAGAAGAGGGAGCACCAAATACAAATGCCTATGCATTAGCGGGACACTTTCATGTCAATACGCAAAGATGGAATGGATTGATGTTGGGTGCAGAAGCATACACTGTGCTTAATCTTGGAAATCAGCAAAACAATGACACTCTCAATGTTGATTTTTTTGATGCAAATGGAAAAAGCTTTATTCTCCTCTCTCAGGCATACTTAGATGGAAAATGGGGAAATACAGAGATAAAACTTGGAAGACAGTCGCTGGATACACCGCATGCAGACAGTGATGATCTTAGAATGATACCAAACTATTTTGAGGCCTATAGGGTCACAAATACAGATGTGGATGATGTGACGCTGTCTGCAGGATTCATAAATAGAATGGCAGGTTGGGAAAATGGTGTGGATAGCTCTGAATTTGTTGAGGTAGGTGAAACGTTGGGCGTAGATCAGGAAATGGACGGTATCTATTATGCTGCTGCCACTTATGAAGGTATTAAAGATCTTTCTTTGAGTTTTTGGTATTACAACTATAATGATATAGCTAATGTTATTTATGCAGAAGCAGGATATTCTCACCAACTCTCTAAAAATATATCCTTGATACTCGGACTTCAGTATGATGGCAGTCAGGAAACAGGAGCTGCCCTACTTGGTAAGCAGGATGCGCAAACTTACGGTATCAGTGTCGAAACTGATTTTACAGAGATTGGTGTCACTGTTTTAGCTGCCTATAACCAAGACAATGGAGATACAGGTGCAATGGGACTAAGTTTAGGTGGTGGTCCTTTTTTCACATCGATGGAAGACCAGACACTTGATGTAATGGAAACTGCAGGAAGTGCATGGATAATCGGGGCTGGATATGATCTTGGAAAAATGGGTTTAGATAATTTTATTATTGGTGTTGCTTATGGTAGCTTCAAGGCAGATGATACTTCGCTCTATGAATCAAGAGAGATAGATGCTGTTTTAGAATACAATTTAAATGATAAGATCACTGCATCTGCAGCATATGCATCTGTAGACTTTAAAGTAAATGGGATGGAAAACTATAATCAGTTTAGGGTAATCGCCAATTATAATTTTTAGTCTGATCTTTTTATCTGAAAAAGTCATTTGCTTAAAACTTTTTGATATACTCTTGTATGAACACAACAGGAAATAAAAAAGTATGATGAAACTAAAACGTTTATGTCTAAGTATGGCCATGGTTTCTGCTTTGTTATTCACGCAAGCATTAAGTGAAGAAAAAGCGTACGAATACCATGAAGTGGCCTCGACAGTGATGATAAGCTCTTTACGTGCACAACCCGAAAACAGCTTCTTGAAGAAACTCTATACACAACTTTTATTTGTCCCTGTATGGATGAATGAAGATGAACCTTCTCCTGCTGCAAATGCTTTGTTTAAGCATGTTAAAAACGATCCTACCTTAGATAGAGATGGCAAACTTTATCGGGATCTATTACGACTGGAAGAAGAAGTGCATGATCTTTATACATACCACGGAAAACTTGTCCACAAAATTGATCTGGAGTTCAAGATCTCACAATTCTATAAAGTCTATACCGATTATGCATATCTAGGCAGTATCAACTGGGGTGCATTTCAGGCAAGGATATCAAATCTTATCGTCAATGGGGTAAGTACGGAATGGATATTGCATAGACCGCAAGTCGATGCTGTAGGGATGCTTGAAAAAGCTCTTTTTGGTGCTGACCTAGCGACTGAACTCGAAAAAGCTATACCTAAAAAGTATCACTATAGAGCGTTGCAAAAAAAGGTAGCTGATTATAGAGAGATCAAAGCAGATGGCGGCTGGGAAATTGTGACTTTAAATGAAACGCTTAAACCGGGGAAAAGTGCTGACGGAGTTCCCTCTTTACGTCAGCGTTTGATCGTTACAGGAGACTATCAGCCTTGTGAAGAGAGTAGTGAAGAATTGGTCTATGATGTGTGTTTGCAAAATGCGGTGAAGTATTTTCAAAGACGTAATGGTCTGGCAGATGATGCGGAAGTGGGTCCAAAAACACTTGCTGTGCTCAATAAAACTGTAGATGAACGCATTCAAACATTACTTTTGAACATTGATCGCATAAAGTGGTTGAACGATCCTAAGACCAAGAGACATATCATCATTAATATTCCTGATTTTATGCTTTACTTTGAACAAGACGGTGAACTGATACAAACCTTTCGTACGATCGTAGGAACACCCAAAAACCCTACACCTATCTTTTCGAACAGTGTGAAAACCATTGTGCTGAATCCTCAATGGAATGTCCCAAAAAGCATTATACAAAAAGAGTATATCCCCAAACTGTTAAGAGGCTCAAATGTACTTAGAAAAGAGAAGATAGAAGTCTATAACGGATGGGGGAGAGATGCAGTGAAGGTCAATCCTGCATCTGTCAACTGGGCTGCGTATCGTTACAGCAAAACGGTGCCTTACCGTTTAGCACAGACAGCAGGGACACATAATGCTTTAGGGAAAGTAAAATTTTTATTTCCAAACAAATTCTCAGTCTATATGCATGATACCCCAACCAAACATCTTTTTAAAAAAGATAAAAGGGCATTTAGTCATGGGTGCATTCGTTTGCAAAAACCAAGAGAACTGCTTGAAACTTTTTCTACTTTTGAGGAGAACATAGATTTTGAAAAATCACAAAAGATACTTGAGGGAAGAAAGAAGAAATATCTGCCTTTAGACGAGCAAGTGCCTATCGATGTGATCTACCTCACAGCCTGGGTTGACTATGAGGGACAGTTACAGTTTAGAAATGATGTCTATGGCTATGATGAGATGCAGTTAAAGTCATTCAAAAAATGGTAGTGTAGTAACATTATGGCATTTAAACATGCAATCGCCCTTACGGGAAGTATCTCTACAGGCAAAAGCACAGTTGTCAAACTTCTTACTGCTTCGGGATTTCATATCATCGATGCAGATACCATAGCCCATCAGATACTTGATGAACAGCATGAAGCGATAGCTGAAATGTTCGGCGGAGCATTTGTGAAGGAAGGAAAGGTAGAGAGAAGATCTTTAGGCAGTGTCATTTTTTCAGATAAGGAAAAACGAAAAGCATTAGAAGCATTGCTTCACCCTCTTATCTACGATGAGATCAAACGTCTTTCTATGGAAGAAGACAAATTGGGGAAGCCTTATTTCATTGACATCCCTCTGTTTTTTGAGAATGGAAGGTACCCTATTGAAAGATCTTTAGTGGTCTATGCGACAAAAGAGCAACAGCTTGAACGGCTCATCGATCGCGAGGGATATACGAAAGAGGAAGCACTCAAACGCATTAATACACAGATCCCAGTAGAAGAAAAGCGTAAGAAAGCTAGCTATGTTATAGATAATAGTGGTACACTTACGCAATTAGGTCAAGAATGTGAACGCGTGAAAAAGGAGATACTCAATGACAGTAACTAAGTATTCAGCCAACGGCAATGATTTTGTCATCTTTGTTGCTCAAAAGAAAGCAGACAGGTCTGCATTGGCAAAAAAGCTGTGCCATAGACAAAATGGTGTCGGTGCTGATGGTATGGTCGTCGTTCTACCTCATCCTGAGTATGATTTTGAATGGGAATTCTATAATGCAGATGGAAGCGTAGCAGATATGTGTGGTAATGCAACCAGAGCAGTATCACATTTTGCACAGGAAAAAGGTATATCCAAGGACAACAAAGCTGAGTTTTTAACCGGTGCAGGTGTGATACGTGCAACCATCAATGGCCTTTATGTTGTGAGCGACATGACGCCTCCAGAGATCATCAATAATGATATAGAAGAGTATGGTCAGCAATGGTGGCTGATCAATACAGGTGTACCGCATCTTGTTTCTATACGTGACAATATAGATGACTTTAACATAGAAGAAGCAAGGACCCTACGTCATAAATATAATTGTAATGTGAATATCTGCAAGGTTGAGGATAATGTACTGTATGTTCGTACTTATGAACGCGGTGTAGAGGATGAGACGTTGGCATGCGGGACAGGTATGGTAGCGTGTTTTGTTCGCAATCATAAAGAGGGCAAGGTCTCTGACCAAGTAAAAGTACACCCTACAAGTGGAGATGAACTCTATGTCAGCTATGAAGATGGTGTCTATAGATTTGGCGGCAAAGTAACTAAGACGTTTGTTGCCGAGACATTGATATAATTAACCAATATTTAAAAGAGGGCGCCATGAAATATCTATTTATTTTTATCATCGCTACATTGAGTCTCTTTGCTAATGATTTTAATCAGGCAGTGGAAGACTATAATAAAGGCGGTTATATCAAAGCATTGAATACTTTTTACAGTTTGGCTAAAGAAGGTGATGCAAAAGCACAGTATAATGTCGGTCTTATTTATGCAAATGGTAAAGGGGTTCAAAAAGATCTGAGCAAAGCACGAAAGTGGTATGAAAGAGCTGCGAAACAGGATAATGGCTCAGCGCAGTATAATTTAGGACAACTATATCATGCCTCTGCTCCTAGTGACCCTCACGGGTATGAAAAAGCAAGATATTGGTATGAGAAAGCAGTAGAGTCAGGTATCATGCAAGCCTATAATAACCTTGGGGCATTGTATATCGACGGTAAAGGTGTTAAGAAAGACCAACAAAAAGCATTTGAGCTCTTTCAGAAAGGAGCCAGTATGGGTGATCCTTCCGCACAGGTAAATGTAGCAGTTCTTTATGCATGGGGAGAGGATATCACGCATGACAAGATGAAAGCCTATGACAACTTTAAAAAGGCACTGGTCGCAGGCAAAAGTGAAGCGAGCGGATATCTTGATACGCTCTGCAAAGAGAGTGCCTGGGTCTGCCAGGACTAAGGCTCCTCATTTTTAAGTATCTCTTGGCTATACTTTCGTCCTACAAAATGAGATGTTCTTGTTTTGACATTTTTAAATGTGATCGCGTAACTCAGTTGGTAGAGTACTTCCTTGACATGGAAGAAGTCGTTGGTTCAAGTCCAATCGTGATCACCACTTCACTAATAGAAATAAAACCAAAGAAAAACTTCATAATAAAATAGAATTGATACATGCAATGTCTGACAATATTTGACATTTTTATGTTATAGTATTTTGTCGAATTAATTGAGAGGGGATGATGTGGGTCTATTTGACTTTTTAAAATCAAAAGATGAACTACCATATGAACAGATCTATAGTGACTTAGATGTTTTCACTGCAGCATCTCTTGCTATGCCTAAAATGAATAATCCTTTTTTACTCGATAATAAGAGTAAACACCCCATGATATTTGGTTACTTTATGGGTGTTATAGATCATATTGCAAGAGCATATCAACTCAATGAGAATGAAAAACGTAAAGTATGTACCCAGTATCTACTAAAAAATTTTGCAGACAATAGTATGGATCGCACAAAAGAGCTCTTACAATACTGTGATGAGATCATGAAACAAGAAGATGTCTATAATTATGCACTCAGAGGTAAACTTGCAATGAAAAAATGGAAAGCAGGTGGTCCAATGGCCGAATATGCTACGATGGGACTCATAAGAATATTAAACGACTAAACAGAAAAATTTCTACGCTACTACACTAAACTCATATCATTTATTGAATATAATACTACTTTATAGCAGGTGATCAAGCAATAGTTTTTTGCTTTTACTATAATTATATATGTTATGACTGAATTTAGAAAAGGTTATTTGTATGGAGAAAGCATTTATAGAACTACCGGAATTAACGCTTAAAGCACTGTTTGACTATAGTGTAGAAACCTATAAAAACCTCCCTGCTGTGCAGTTTGTCGGGTCTGAACCTGTACGCTATTCTCAATTGACACAAAATGTAGAAAATATCCAGGAAATGTTATATGCCTATGGTATCAAACCTGGGGATCGTGTGGCGCTTTACAGTGAAAATATGCCAAATTGGAGCGCTGTCTATTTTGCAGTCACTACGATGGGAGCAGTGATAGTTCCCGTATTGCCTGATTTTCATACTTCTGAAGCATTGCACATTGCTACACATGCAGAATGTAAAGCCGCGTTTATCTCCCAAAAACTTTTTCAAACGATGCTGGATGAAAGACAGCCTCCGATTATGAATCTCCTGGTGATCACCGATACACTGAAGATCCTTGAAAAATTATCAACACCTTCCACTGTAGACAAAGTGATCAAAAAAAGTGGTGCGCAATTTTCCAAAGCGATGCAAAAAATGGGGAAGCAAAAGAAAGAAGGGAATGAACACCATATAAAAGAAGAAGATCTTGCTTCTATTATTTATACGTCGGGTACCACAGGAAGTTCAAAGGGAGTGATGCTCAGCCATAAAAACCTGGTATCTAACGCTACCGCTGCACAAAGGATCGTGGATATTTATTCTGAAGACCGATTCCTTTCTATTTTGCCACTGGCACACACGTATGAGTGTACGATAGGGATGCTTGTTCCACTTCTTAACGGGGCTTCAATTTATTATATTCAAAAGCCTCCAACGCCTACCATTTTGATCAAAGCTATGTCTGATGTCAAGCCTACCTTCATGTTGACTGTCCCTCTGGTCATTGAAAAGATATATAGAAATAAGGTCCTTCCTAGCTTTCAAAAAAACATAGTGATAAAAGCACTCTATGCCATTCCTTTTATCCGTAAGGTGCTCAATAAGATCGCGGGAAAAAAGCTTGTGGAGACCTTTGGCGGGGCGCTTAAGTTCTTTGGTATTGGCGGTGCCGGTGTTTCTCCTGCAGTGGAGAAGTTTTTACGTGAAGCCCAGTTCCCTTACTGTATCGGATATGGGTTGACCGAGACAGCACCTCTGCTGGCAGGCACAAACCCGAGTAAAACTAAATATAAAGCTATTGGTCCAGCACTTCCGGGGACAGAACTTGAATTACGGGATCAGAATGAAGAAGGAACAGGGACACTTTGGGCACGTGGTCCAAATGTGATGATGGGGTATTACAAAGACCCTGAGAAAACGGCTGAGGTCATAGATGAAAATGGATGGTTCAATACTGAAGATATCGGTTATTTTGACGATGACGGGTATTTCTTCATGCATGGTCGTGCGAAAAATATCATTGTAGGTTCCAGCGGTGAAAACATCTACCCCGAGCAGATCGAAGCAAAGCTCAATTTGCACCCTTTTGTCGCAGACTCACTGGTCTTTGACAATGAAGGGGTCCTCTCTGCCCGTATACATTTGGATTATGAGAAACTTGATGAAATGTTTGGTGTTAAACAAAAGTCTGAGACAAAAACACATGCCAAAATTGATGAACTGCTTGAAGATATCCGAACAGAGGTCAATGCAAATGTTTCCGCCTTCTCTCGGATCAGAAAAGTGATTGAACAGCGTGAACCATTTGTAAAAACACCCACAAAGAAGATCAAGCGTTATCTTTATATTTGATAGCGTTTCTTCCGCTCCAATAAGGCCTTGTATTGTCATATTTAAGGTCTTAATTCATTCTTATCCAACTTTTAGCTATAATAACCGCATTTTTAACGTTGCATTGTAGGCAACGATAACACAAAGGGTTAATTTGAGCGAAAATCTTATCGGTTATATAGATGACCAAGGCAATATCATTGATACACAGAGTGCAGGAGAGAACTGTACAGCAACACCTATCGAGTATGACAACTCTGAAGCTTCTTTGGAGATAGTTCGTCACTCTACCGCACACCTTATGGCGCAAGCCATCACAGAGCTTTATCCTAATTCACAGTTCTTTGTTGGACCCGTGGTAGACGAAGGTTTCTACTACGACTTCAGAGTTGATGAGCAAATTGGTGAAAACGACCTTAAAGCCATTGAAAAGAAGATGAAAGAGCTCATCAAGAAAAAGTACAAGATCGAAAAGTACGAGATGAGTAAAGCCGAAGCATTAGAAAAGTTTGAAAATGACGACTTAAAACAAAAAGTGATGTCACGTATCGAAGATGATACACTTTCTATCTACAAGCAAGGTGACTTTGAAGACTTGTGTCGTGGTCCACACGTACCGGCACTTCGTTTCTTACATAATTTTAAACTTACGCGTGTGGCAGGTGCATACCTTGGCGGTGATGAAAAATCGGAGATGTTAACACGTATCTATGGAGTGGCTTTTGCAGACAAAGAATCACTTAAAGCACATATGACGATGCTTGAAGAGGCTAAAAAACGTGACCATAGAAAGATAGGCCACGAGATGGAACTCTTTATGTTCAATGAAGCAGCAGGTGCAGGACTTCCTTTCTGGATGCCTAAAGGTGCAAAACTTCGTTACAAGCTTGAGAGTATCTTGCACAAAGCACACCTTACACGCGGTTATGAACCAGTACGTGGACCGGAGATCCTTAAAGCAGATATGTGGAGAACTTCAGGGCACTATGCATGTTATGGTGAAAATATGTATCTTACGACGATAGATGAGCAGGAGTATGGTATTAAGCCTATGAACTGTCTAGGGCATATTCAAGTCTTCAAGCAAACACCAAAAAGTTACCGTGATCTGCCATTGCGTTATTATGAGTATGGTGTGGTGCATCGTCATGAAAAGTCAGGTGTACTCCATGGACTTCTTCGTGTGCGTGAATTTACTCAGGATGATGCACATATCTTCTGTGAAGCGGATCAAATAGCTACTGAGGTACTTGATGTGGTAGAGTTTGTAGACTCAGTGATGAAGCTCTTTGGTTTTGACTACACAATGGAAGTATCAACCAAACCAGAAAAAGCGATCGGTGAAGATGCTGTATGGGAAGTCGCAACACAAGGGCTAAAAGATGCACTTAATGGCAACAACTTGCCGTTTACCATCGATGAGGGTGGCGGTGCATTTTATGGACCTAAGATAGACATCAAAATAACGGATGCTATTGGACGTAAATGGCAGTGTGGTACGATACAAGTAGACTTCAATCTACCTGAACGTTTTGAGGTAGAGTATGTTGCTGATGATAATACGCGTAAACAACCAGTGATGATACACAGAGCAATCCTGGGATCATTTGAACGTTTCATTGGTATTCTCACCGAACATTATGCTGGAGAGTTCCCATTCTTCTTAGCCCCTGTACAGGTCATATTCGTCCCTATTGCAGATTCACATGCTGATTACGCCTATGCACTTAAGAAAAGATTGGTACAAGAGGGTATGGATGCTGAAGTCTATGATAAAAATGATTCTCTGAACAAGCGTGTACGTAACGCAGAAAAGCAGCGTGTACCGTACGTAGTGATCGTTGGTGATGAAGAAGTGGCAAACAAAACAGTGGCAATTCGTGACAGAAGAGCCAAAGAACAGTATAATCTTACACAAGACGAATTTATGGTAAAATTAACCCAACAACTTCAAGAAGGTAAAATTTGAGTAGACAAAACGATAGAAACAGAGGTAGAAAAAAAGCTGATGATGTCATCATGAACGATGCTATCAGGATCAATGAGCTTAGAGTATTAAGTGATGATGGCGAGCAGCTTGGTATCATCTCTAGAGATGAAGCAATGCAAATAGCAGAAGATAAAGGTTTGGATCTTGTGCTTATGTCTCCTGATGCAAAACCTCCTGTTGCTAAAATTATGGATTACGGAAAACACAAGTACGAACTTGAAAAGAAGAAAAAAGAAGCTAGAAAGAACCAAAAGACTATCGATGTCAAAGAGGTGAAGTTCTCTTGTAAGATCGCTGAAAATGACATCAACTACAAAGTAAAACATGCCAGAGAGTTTCTTGGAGAAAGGAAAGCACGTTAAGTTACGTGTATTCTTAAGAGGACGTGAAATGGCAAACCCTGAATGGGGTGTAGATGTACTTAATCGTGTCTGGCCAATGCTTGAAGATATTGGAACACTTGAGAGTAAGCCTTCTCAAGAGGGAAGATACATAAACATGTACGTAACTCCACAAAAAAAATAAAAAATAGGTCTATAGCACCTAATCTTCCGCAATATATTTAAAGCTGTACTGTTAGTACAGCTTTTAAATCTCTTGCAAAATCTTATGCACTCTAAACCTATTTGGGTTTATATTAATCAAATTTAATTTTCTTTGATCTCGTAGTGTAGTTTTAATCCTTCACTTGTCATCACAAATCCTGAGATATTGATCTTTCCTTCGTGTACCATATTATGATGCTTCTTACATAGCGGTATGAGGTTGTATTTATGATTTTTGTGGAAGTGGTCTATATGGCCTTTTTCATCTGCCTCTTTTTGTGCAGCGATGTGATGCACATCTTCTACATTCTCATCACAAAGTGCACACTTGGTCAAGTAGAGATCTTTGTTGTATTTACTGCTTTTTTGTTTGCGCAGTTTTTGTATATCTGAGCCAGAGTGATTTAAGTTCTCTCTGATGGTCTGTGCCATTTGTAAGAACTCTCTGTCCATATGTAATGATTTGGCAAACTCCAGTCCGTAAAGGCTGTCTCCTCTGCCCAATTGTAGAACTCGATTGTAGATAAGCGTATCGTTGTTCTCATCATATTTGATCCCCAGATGTAAAAAGATGAGGTGCTTGAGTTTTTGCAGTTGAGGAATGCTCCCTAGCTGGTGCAAGTGGGTAGCAAAGATAAAGGTAGACCTAAGTGATAAAAGCTTTAAAATAGCGCTTGAAACGATAGCCAGGGCTGATTCTGTTTCAGTTCCCTGACTGATCTCATCTCCAAGGACCAAGGAGCGTGCATCGGCACGGTTGAAGATGTTCTTGAGTTCCATCATCTCCACAGAAAAAGTGGAGAGACCTTTGTAGAGGTTGTCTTGAGAGACAATACGTGTAAACAGCTTGTCATAGAGAGTAAAGCGAAGTTCAACTGCCGGCACATAGAAACCAGCTTGTGCCAAAACAACAGAGAGTCCGATACTTTTCATCAAAGAAGATTTTCCTGATGAATTGATACCATAAAGCAAGACACCCAGTACATCCTCGTTGTCACTTGCATTAAGGGTGATGTGATTATGGGTGGTTTGGTTGTTCTTCCCTAAGAAGACATCATTAGGCACATAGATACCACGCTCACTGTTCGCTTCGATAATAGGATGTCTCAATCCGATCGCTTCATAGAAGTTATCTTCATCCTCCTGGGCAGTCTGAATGAGTGGACGGCTAAGATTCATACTCTGCGCACATTTGGCATTGGAGATTGCCACATCGATGTTTGCGATAAAAGCAATCAGCTTATCAAGCAGAAGAGAAAAACGATTTTCAAGAAGGTCAAGACTTTCTATATAGCGTTGTTTGACCAGTGAAACCAGTTTGATCTGTGCTGTTTCATAGGATCTGGTGATCTCCTCGAAAAGAGGGGCTTGTACCTTTACTGCATTTTTAAGATATTTGTAGTTGAAATCTTTAAAGAAATGGTGTTCATTGTCAATTGTGATAAACGAATCTTTGAGTGATTTTTCGATCAGGGTGAATCTGTTTTTGGTTAGATGTAAGAAATACCCTTCACTCTCCAGGTAGTTCACAGAGGTATAACGTGCGGTACCTGAAAAGAGTTTGTCCTTCTCAAAAAGTGACTCAACATGTGACGCCACATCATCCATTTTACTGACCTCTTTTTGTTGCGAGATGACAATGTTGTCAATGGCAGGGTAAACACCCCCTTTAAAGATGTTGTCATTGATCTGTTCTATACGAAAACGTGCACAGATATCAAGTTCAAAGGTGTCATTCAATACATTGAGCATTTCTTTGGTCTCGTCAAAGAGTTTACTCTCTATTTCCAGACCACTGTTTTTTGCGTCTTCGAGTAAGTTTAGGATCGCTTCAAGCGACATACTGATGTACGTGAGCTCAACAGGATGAAGCTTTCGAAGCTTGATACGTCTGGTGATACGTTCAAGGTCGTAGATCTGTTTAAGGTGTGTTTCAAAACGATCTATACTAGGCAGGAGGAGTTCAGTAAGGGTATAGCGTTCTTCCAGAAGTACTTGATCGCAGATAGGGTTGAGCAATCGCTCTTTGAGCAGTCGTTTCCCAAAAGCAGTTGATGTTTTATCTATCAGATCAAGCAGTGTGATATCAGAAGGATCACGGGAGATAATACCCAGTTGCTCCATTGCATTGTTGCCGATATACATGTATCGGTTCGATCCCAGGAACTGGGGCTTATTCATCTTCTCTATGATACTCTCATCATGTTCTATGATAAAGTCTATGAGAATCGCAAGTGCTTCAGTCGTATAAGGGTAGCGTTCAAGGTCAAGAAATTCAATGGCAGAAAGAAACGAATTGATATTGAAAATACGGGTAAAAAGTTCATTTTGGAAATTGATCTTAAAACGTCTGGTATTGTGTGTATGATGCAGTGAACCTAGTTCAAGATAATGCATAAGCCACTCTTTGTCTATCTCTTTGCCTTCAAGCGTAATGATCACTTCTGAAGTGGTATAGGTTTGCAAAAGGTTAAAGGCTTCATCCAGTGCATAGGTTTTGTCATCTCTGGTGGAGTGGATCTCGTTACAGATGGTCTTACCTGTACTCACATCGATGGCTGCATACCCGACTGAGTAGATCCCTGCATTTTCATCTATCATCAATGAAACGATGTTGTTTTCAGAAGGTTCGCTTAAATACTCGAAGTTGGTACCAGGAGAGATGATGTTGGAAACGTAGCGTTTCACATTGGGCATTTCACCTTTTTGCTTCACAACGATGATCGTATATTTTTTGGTTGCAATGAGCCTGGCTAAATAGCGGTCTAAAGAGACAGCAGGTACACCGGCCAGTAGAGGGTTGGAGACAGAGTTTTCCAGTACGGCTTTGCTCTTGCGGGTAAGCTGGATGTTGAGCAGTTCGGCAATCTCTTTTGCTTTGCCTACTTTGAGGTCATCATTGTTGACTTCGTAGACTTCAAAAAATGTCCCAATTTCCATGAGGACGAGGGCATCTTTTCCATATTTCTCTTCGAAATGCACTTGCAGATCAAAATAAACTTCTGTTAAAAGTTTCTTTTTTTGAGAAAGTATTTCGGTCACTTTATCCACTAGGCTTGCCCTCATTTTTAATAGTATAGATTTTATCACAAATAGGGTTAGAGTTTTCACGTTATTCTCGGCCTTGACCCGCTAATCTAAACTTTTAAATTCATTTTGAATTCATGGTTCCCCGTATGCCCAGAGGAATTACCCTTGGGGTACAAGTACGAGGATGACAATTCTTTATAAATCTTTTAGATAATTTGGGTATAATACCGTCCCATTTTCTACTACTTGGCTGTAGTGAAAATCAAATAGAAAAAACGACTGGTCGTTTGAGCTTGCTGCTGAAGCAAACTCAGCGTTAGCGTAGTTTTTTGGGCTTTGCTCAAAAAGCGTTCTATAATAAACAAAGGGAGTAAGCATATGCCAAAAATGAAAAGTGTTAAAGGCGCAGTTAAGCGTTTTAAAGTAAAAAAAAGCGGCAAAATCAAAAGAGGAACTGCGTATAGAAGTCACATCCTTTCTAAAGTTGATGGTAAACATCACAGAAGTATGAGAAGTCCTAAGCACGTTGACCCTGCTGATGCAAAAAACATTAAAGAGATGATTAACTAATCACTTTTTAGATTGAGAGATTCCCCCGATTAGGGGCAAGTTCAAACAGAGAGAATGTTTGACACCTACTAAAACTGGCTTTTTAAAAGTTGCAGTACAAGTCTAAGGTAAAGGAAAACCATGAGAGTAAAAACTGGTGTTGTAAGACACAGACGTCATAAAAGACTATTAAAACAAGCGAGAGGGTTCTACAGCGGTAGAAGAAAACACTTCAGAAAAGCGAAAGAGCAACTTGAGCGTTCATTAGTATATGCTTATAGAGATAGAAGACAAAAAAAGAGAGATTTCAGAAGACTCTGGATCGTTCGTATTAATGCAGCAACAAGATTAAATGGTATGAACTATTCAACATTTATGCATGGCCTTAAACTTGCAAACATCGAACTTGATAGAAAAATTCTTGCTGATATGGCAATGAATGCTCCTGAAAGTTTTGCTAAAGTAGCGGAAGCTTCTAAAGCAGCGATTGCTAAATAATTTGTAGCATCTTTTTTCACTTTAGCAAAAAAGATGTCGGCATTTAGTGCCAGAACTATTTCTTGAGGAGTTTCGGCTCCTCATCCCCTTTAACTATTTCCCCTTCCCCAACTTTTTTAAAATTTATCATTTTGTCTTTGGATTGTATTTTATTCATTCGTTTTTCTATTTGTTGATGCACCAAATAGAAAAACGAACCCAAAAAAACAAAATGCAAATGGCTGTCGCGAGCAAATGAGGTTTTTTGTAGTTTGAAGTTGTTTGAGGGGTGAGAACTTCCTCTTTTGACGGAGAGGAGGAAGTTTTTCCTTCTGTTAGGTATTTTGAGGTTATCCTCTTTGTACTTCTCCGGAAAAGCCGATGATCCCTGGGCGAAGGTTGCTTACTTGTTCGAAACCTAAAGATTTCATAGCATGTTGAACTTGGAAACTTCTACTTCCTGAGTGGCAGTAGACGACGATCGCTTCTTCTTTTTTCCCTGCTAAGGCTTCTTCTGCCTTTGCATAGAATTGTGATGTTGGTACCAGTACATCTGTACCTACGATGTGTCCCATTTGGAACTCCATGTATTCTCTTGTATCAACCAGGGTAAAACTGATCATTCCTAGGTTTCTTGCTTCAATGAGTGCTTCAAGTTCATCTCCGTCAAGCTGTTCTTCTTTGAGCAATACCTCAGCCTGCTCTTTTGTAAGACCTCCTGAATGCTGATGTACCACTTCTTCTATCTCATCATGCACCATCTGTGCTTTTGCATACTCTGGCGTACAGAATATCCCGCAGTGACATTTCCCATCTTCTGGGATCTCTTTTTCTAGCGCGGGTGTACATGGACAGATTCGGTTGTCTGCTGCTTTTTGTTCCTCTTTTGTCTCTCCAATAACCATGAAACAAGGACAAAATCTTTTGCCATAGATGAGCTTGTTTCTGGCAAGACCCATCGCCACACCTTCATTTACCTCTTCGTTAGGATTGAGAACAAAACCAAACTGGTTATTGACTTTGTCTACAAATGTCCATGTTTTTTCCAATTCAGCCTGAAATTCATTGGAGTTCATATCTATCGGTTGCATTACATTCCTTTATTTGTTGTATTTGTACTGTTAATCTCTAACGTTTTTGCCATCTCATCAAACTCTTGCACAAAAACCTGTATTTGTTTGCCCCAGTTCATAAGCAGATCATGGGTTTTATTGAGGTCTATATGGATATGTTGCTCATTGATCTCAACACCGGCTTCTTTATTCTCAATGATCCCTTTCTCCATATCTTCAGCCATTTTTTTCATTTGGATATCCATTTTTTTACCCAATGCATTAAAAAAGTCTTTGGTCTTGTTGGTATCTATTGTAATGGTTCCATCCTCTACACTGATACCCATATTATTAAGTTTGGGGTTTTGTTTTTTCTCTTGTGCTTTTTTTGCTTCTAGCTCTGCAAGCAGTTGTGCTCTGGCTTGCTGTACTATTTGGGCATCATGCTTAGCCTGCTGCTCTTTATCTTCACAGCCGGTAAATGAGAGTAGTAACAGAAGGGAAATAAATAAATATCGCATAAATGTCCTTTGTCTATTCATCGGTACATTATACAATGATTTCTAAAAGGAAGATAAAACTCCTACATCTTAAGGCATAGGAGTTTAAAGAAGAAGTGACATGAGTAGATTATCCACATTTTCCTTGACCGCATTTGCCTTTAGCTGGAGCCTTTTTTCTCTCATTTTTACCTTCGCCACATTTGCCTTCGCCACATTTACCGCTTTGACATTTTTTGGCACTTTTCTTACCGCTGTCACATTTGCCGCTGTCGCATTTCTTTTCTGTTTTTTTACCCTCTCCACATTTACCTTCTCCGCACTTTCCTTCTGCTGCGGCAAGTGTAAATGTGAGTGCTATTGCTCCAAGTAAGACTAGTAGTTTTTTCATTGTTTTTTCCTTATATTATTGTTCTTCACCAAAAAGAAGGTGGTCTAAACTAAATTTTCCGGCTCCAAATGAAGCAAAGATCGCCAAAAACAACATGTAGTATAAAGGAATTTCAAACCCATTATCTCCTGCTGAAAATCCATGAGCCAAATGCACGGTTGTAATAGCTACAATCATGACAATGATCAGCGGTATAGAGATAAGTCTAGTAAAAAGGCCTAAGGTTAAGAGAATCACACCTAGAAGTTCTGTTCCCGCTGCCATGTAGGCACTTAAAGTAGGAAAAGGGATACCAAGAGAGCCAAACCAACCAGAAACACTGGAAATATCTGACCACTTTTTCATCGCAGGTTCGTAAAACCCATAAGCGATCGTAAGTCTAGCCAAAAGCAAGGAGATATTCTCTCCATAGCTTAATATGTTGGATGTCATTGGGTATATGTTCTTTAGCATGTGTAACTCCTTTATATACTATATGCTCGTTGTTACAATAGAAGTATAGTAGGAAAGATGTGTAGTGTGTGTGTATTGAGTAAAGAACACAAGCATCCTCTCTAAAAAAGAAGAAAACTTATTTGTCACCACATTTGCCATCACCGCATTTGCCTGGTTCACATTTCATGAGAGGGGCTTGTGACTTTTTTTCTTCCCCGCATCCAATAAGCGAAAACAGCGCCACACCTAACAGTAATGAAAAGAAGATCTGCTTCATAGATGGTCCTTTATTGTTTCAAGTGGAAAGAAGTATAGCATACAATCCATTGGCGTCAAGAGAGACACGATGAATAAACCAAAAATTAACTTTTCCGCACGATCTCCACGATCTCCTTAAATTTTTTTGTGACTTTGAGTATAATATCTAAACCGTGAAAAGCATCTACAGTACACCTAAAATACACATGATATAGTATATGATGCTCAAAGATCAATATAAAGATACGCAAATGAAAAGAAGAAAATTTCTTATACTGGGGTCCCTTTTTGGCCTTTCTTCCTATGTACAGTCAAAAGAGACGAGTGACTTTGAGAAAACATTTAAATCGTTAGAACCGACACTTTCAGCCGTACAGGCACATATGTTTCCTGAAGAAAGCAAGCTCCCCTCTGCAAAAGTGATGAATGTTACACAGTTTTTATTTGAAACCATGAGGCATAAGAGTTTTGACAGGGACATTAAAGCATTTGTTCTTGAAGGGGCAAAGGAGCTAGAAAAACGAGAAAAAGGAGCGTTTGTCTCTCTGTCTCAAGATGAGAAAGAAAAAGCTTTACGTGCCTATGAAGAGACAGAGTATGGAAGCAGTTGGCTTTCTCGTATGATGACACTCACCATGGAAGGATTGTTCAGTGACCCGATCTATGGCTCAAACATTCAAGAAGAGGGATGGAAGTCTATCTCTTCTTATGGTGGGTTTCCAAGGCCAAAAGCAAGGTATATTGAATTATGAGTATGTATGATGTTGTGATAATAGGCTCAGGAGCAAGCGGAGGCGCTGTTGCGTACACACTATGTCAAGCAGGGTATAAAGTTGCGGTATTGGAAAAAGGTCGGCTCATGAATCGCGATGAGTTCTCTAAAGATGAATTGGCCTACAGTAGAAGAGACCTGGTAACACCTAATTTATTTGATGAGTATCATACGATTGAGGAGAAAGTAGATGGAGAGTGGGTAGCTACACCTACATATGAGTCTGGTTGGAGTTTTTGGAATGGAAGCATTGTCGGGGGCTCCTCAAATTTAATGTCCGGAATGCTGCATCGTATGCACCCCGATGACTTTAGGCTTAAGAGTAAATATGGAGAGATCAAAGGTGCCAATGTGGTTGACTGGCCTATCTCTTATGATGAATTGGAACCTTATTATGCCCTGACAGAAGAGCTGGTAGGGATTTCAGGAAGAGCAGAGAAACATCCCTTTGAACCGCCACGAAGCAGAGCCGATTTTACACAACCACCCACCAAGGAAAACGCAGTGGTAAAACTGTTTGACAAGAGCTGTGAGGCACTTGACATTACACCACTTGTTACGCCAAGAGCCGTACTCTCACAAGATAAACCCGGACGAGATGCCTGTTACTATTCAAACTTTTGTGGCAGTTATGGTTGCAGCTCCGGTGCAAAAGGTAGTTCAAGAGAAGCACTTATAAAACCTGCACTTGCTACGGGTAACCTGACTTTAATGAGTAATACCTATGTGAAGTATCTACATGCCCAAAGTAAGGATGAGGTGTCGTACGCTGTAGTGGTGGATACTATCACGGGCAAGGAGAAAAAGATAAGGGGCAAGATCTTTGTCGTTGCTGCCCAAGCCCATGAGAGTGCAAGACTTTTGCTCAACTCCGCAAATCAACATCACCCTGATGGCTTAGGGAACAGCAGTGGTGAAGTAGGTAAAAACCTGCTCTTCTCCGGAGGTGGTTCCGGACAGGGGGAACTGCATAAAGATGATTTGAAGCTTATAAAATTCGAAGCGTTGATGGAAACAGGGCTTTTTATCAATCGTTCGATCCTGGATTGGTATTTTATCGATCATTGGTGGGATGGTAAATTTAAAGGCGGTTCGGTGGAGTTCATGTTTGAACATCAAAACATCATTAGCCGGGCACGTAAAAATGTCTATAAAGAAGGCAAACTGGTTTGGGGCAAGGCATTAGGTGAACATCTGGTCCCTTGTTTTACTGAACAGAAAAATATACGTTTTGAAGTTTTTAATGACTGGCTTCCAAATGATGACTGCTTTGTATCCTTGGACCCGGACCATAAAGACAAGTTTGGTATGCCTGTAGGAAAACTGAGACTGGAAGGGCACCCTCAAGATGTGAAAGTCGGTAAATATATTGCCAAAAAGTGTGAGAAAGTACTCAAAGAGATGGGCGCAAAGAACATCTACTCTTCTATCTCATCTGCACCACCGCAAAATCTGGTTGCAGGAGGATGTCGTTTTGGCAATGATCCAAAAACATCCGTACTCAATAAATATTGCCGATCGCATGATGTAAAGAACCTCTATGTAGCAGATGCCAGTTTTATGCCTACAGGGGGTTCAGTAGCATATACTTGGACTATATATGCCAATGCATTCAGAGTAGCTGACCACATCGTAGAAGAATTGACAAAGCATGTATAAGAAAATCTTCTTATAAAGATAAATTGATTTTATTTTAAACTAGATTGTGTTATCCTTAATAATACAGAGGGGTCAAAAATGGAATTTATCATTTTTTATTTAAGTTAGATTTAAAATGTTGTTTATTTTTGATTAATCATATATAGTTAAAATTACTTAAATATTTTTTAGTATGGTCCGTTATGACTTATACTTATATAATTATATTGCCAAGGAGAATTCATTGAAGAAACTTTATGCACTACTATTTGCTTTGTCACTCGCGACAGTTTCTGTCAAGGCATCTGCCCAAACAGCTAAACATACAATTAAACATACGGTTAAAAAAGGAGAGTCACTCTCTACTATCGCACGTAAACACCATACGACCATTACCAAAATAAGACATGCCAATGGTCTTAAAAAAGGTGCTGTCATTAAGTATGGGAAGGTATTAAAAGTACCGACTAACCTATATGTTTCAAAAAAGAAACGTACGCCATCTACGAAATATGTGATAAAAAAAGGTGATACACTTTCAGGTATCGCACGTAAACATCGTACAACGGTTGCAAAGATAAGAAAAACCAATGGTCTGCGAAAAAATGAAGTGATCAAGATAGGAAAAGTATTAAAAGTACCTCAAAACAAGAAAACAGTTACAGTTGCTAAAGCGAAGAAGAAAACTTCAAACAAAAAATTTGTTGCTTCTCTTTCTAGTTTAGAGACGATCTCTTTGGAGAAAAATAAAGCGGATAAAGCAAAAAAATTCTCTTTTAAGAATATATTTAGCGACAGTAGTAAAAAGAATACTGATAAATGTAAAAAGATCACCTCTCTTGCAAAAACAAAACTAGGCAAGAGATATGTATGGGGAGCAAGCGGTAATAAAAATACGTATGACTGTTCCAGTTTTGTAAAATATGTCTATAAAAAGAATGGTATAGAACTCCCACGTACCTCTATTATGCAGTCAAAAGTTGGAAAATATGTAAAAAGAGATGAGTTGCAAAAAGGAGACCTTATTTTCTTTGATACGTCAAAAAGACGTAAAGGGTATGTGAACCATGTTGGTATCTATCTAGGAGATAATAAATTTATCCATGCTTCTTCAGCGAAGAAAAAAGTCGTTGTATCAAATTTAAGTAAGTTCTATGCCCAACGTTATAAAGGTGCAAGACGTCCTTCTTAATACCTAAACCCGTCTTCTTGAGGGGGCTTCCCCTCTCCACAACCTTTCTATTCATTCAACCTATATAGAAATTAAACGCAGTAGATCCATATGAGATATATCCGCTAGGTCATTTGTCTTCATTAAAAGTGTAAAGGAAGTATCATGAGTGTTTGTAGAAAATGTAATAACACAAATGTAGTTTGGAATGGCGTCTGGAAACAATGTGCAAGCTGTGGTGAAGTACATGAAAGACAAGGTGCCATAGTAAGCAATAGAGTTTTTTGCAGGCTATTGTCTAATGAGAATAAAAGCCTGAAAGATATCGCATCTTTGCCTTTTAAGTCTACACGTATCAAAAAATTGATATCAAAACTTCAGTTGACTAAGTAAAAACTCTATAAGGTTGGAGCAAGCATATCAAGGAAAAGTCTTGACATGCTATGGAGCTTATTCCGCCTCTAATACAGCACCTGCACTAGCATTTGTCACCAATGCTCTATACTGTTTCAGCCATTTGCTCTTAAGCGGTTTAACAAGCGGTTTAAAGTTTGCTCTTCTCTCTGCGATGACTTCATCACTAATATTCGCCTGTAAGATATATTCATCTACATCAATGTGAATCTCATCTCCATCTTCAAGTAGACCTATAAGTCCACCTTCTGCAGCTTCAGGACTTACATGCCCGATGCTTGCACCTCTGGTTGCACCTGAAAATCTACCGTCAGTGATCAATGCCACTTTATCCCCAAGACCCATACCCATGATAAGGCTTGTAGGGCTGAGCATCTCTTGCATACCTGGACCACCACGAGGGCCTTCGTATCTGATGACCACAACATCGCCGGCTTTAACTTTACCAGCTAATATGCCTTCTAGACACTCATCCTGTGAGTTAAAACATACCGCAGTACCAGTAAAGACCCTGTCTCCTGTAATACCAGCTGTTTTGATCACGGCTCCTTGTTCTGCAAGGTTACCATAAAGGATAGCCAATCCTCCTACTTCAGAGTAAGGGTTGTCTATGGTATGGATAATATTTGTATCGAGGATCTCTGCATCTTTGACCTTTTCGTAAAGTGTTTCACCTGTCACACCTAAGTTATCAATTAAAACATTATCACCACGTTTCATCATTTCATGCATCACGGCATTTACACCACCCGCCTTGTTGATGTCTTCCATATGCACGGTTGAGAGTGATGGAGAGATCTTTGCGATGTGAGAAACACGCTTAGAGATAGCATTGATGTCTTCAAGGTTGAAGTCAACTTCTGCTTCTCTTGCAATCGCAAGCATATGAAGTACTGTATTTGAACTTCCTCCCATTGCCATATCTACAGCAAAAGCATTACGAACAGCATTCTCATTTAAAATGTTGCGCATACGGTACTTTTCCCGCTCTGCTGCTTCTGATTTTGCTATCTCACAGACACGTCTGGCTGCTTTTCTATACAGTTCAGTTCTCTCAGGTGTCAATGCAAGGATAGTACCATTACCAGGCAAGGCAATGCCCATGGCTTCCATCAGTGTATTCATAGAGTTCGCAGTAAACATCCCTGAACAAGATCCACCACTTGGGCAGGCATTACATTCAATGTCAAGCAGCTCTTCATCTGTGATCTCTCCTGTCTCATGTTTACCTACCGCTTCAAATGCAGTAGCAAGATCGATAGGCGTACCGTCTTTGGTGTGCCCTTTTTGCATAGGTCCCCCAGAGACAAATACTGTAGGTACATTCACACGCAAGGCACCCATGATCATCCCCGGAACGATCTTATCACAGTTAGGAATAGCGATCATTGCATCAAGTTTATGTGCGTTCATCACAGTCTCTATCGAGTTGGCGATGATCTCACGACTTGGTAAAGAGAAGAGCATACCATCATGTCCCATAGCGATACCGTCATCTACGCCGATAGTGTTAAATTCAAAAGGTACACATCCATTGGCACGGATCTCCTCTTTGATCACTTCAGCAACTTTGTTAAGAAAAAAATGTCCGGGAATGATCTCTATAAATGAGTTTGCCACACCGATGAATGGTTTTTCAAAATCTTCATCTTTTACACCGGTTGCACGTAGTAGACTTCTATGTGGAGCTCTACTAAACCCCTGTTTTATTTCGTCACTTCTCATGGAAAAGCCTTTATGTTTATATTTTAGTTATTTAAGCGATTATAGCAGATGAAACTCAAAAAATGATAGAAAATCTTCGTTTCACACGAAAAGCATGTAAATTCTCTTTACATTAAAAACTTTTTTGGCTATAATCGCACTCCAATTTTAAACTAATACTTTAAAAGAGGTATGGATGTGCGGGCGTAGCTCAGCGGTAGAGCATAACCTTGCCAAGGTTGGGGTCGACGGTTCGAACCCGTTCGCCCGCTCCATAATAGAGGTCTTTTTGATACGGAACAAAGTCCCGAATCAATGCATCTCACTAAAGCTTCACTTTAGGGTTCAGAAGTTTTATACCAAAGTCTTTAACAGGCTTAAATACCCGTGCCCGGGTGGTGGAATGGTAGACACAGGGGACTTAAAATCCCCCGGTCATTGTGACCGTGCCGGTTCAAGTCCGGCTCCGGGTACCACCATATATGTGGAACCATCGCCAAGTTGGTAAGGCCGCAGCCTGCAAAGCTGCTATTCGCCGGTTCGAGTCCGGCTGGTTCCTCCACTATATAAACTAGAATTTATCTATCTTTGGATAGTATTCTATTCTTCAAATTGTCGGGAGATGTCAGAGTGGTCGAATGTGCCGGTCTTGAAAACCGGTGAGGGTAATACCTCCGGGGGTTCGAATCCCCCTCTCCCGGCCATCCATTTTATAGTCTTCCCATACAAAAAATATTTTTAATTGAGATCATCATCTTTCCAGTATTTTGTTCCGCCAATGCTCATTTTTGCCATGATCCCAGTATCTACTAATTCATAAACCTTGGTACCATCTGCTAAAGTTAACCCTAGTTGACCACTGTCATCACCGCCAACTGCACTTGCATCAGCATCAGCACTCCATCCATCATTGATAAAGGCATTTAATGCTACTTCAGTTGGGAATATAAATATAATCTGCATATACTTTATACCCCCTCCAATATTTGCACCTGCACCAGCCATTTTCATATAGGTTCGTGAATTATTTAGCTTATTAACAGCAACACCAGCACCAAACCCTGTTTTTATCAAAAAAGCGAATTCACGAGAATCAAATACGGCATAACCTTCTGACTTATCATAATACTCTTTGGCTTCTTTTGACTCTTTAAACAATCTAGATAGTGCTTTTTGTGCGTTATCGTCAATCGTTTGTCTCTCTTGTGCCGGAGAGACATCATCTTCTACCATATCGCTTGCAGTATCACCTACTTTTGATGCAGTATCAGTAACGGCATCACCAACGTCAGTTGCTACACTTTTTACACTATCCCATAGGCCAGCCTGGCAAAAATTCATTGTTGAGAAAAGAACCAGATGACTTATCAATAGGATCTTGGATAATTTGTACGTTTTTTTCATCATAGAAACCTTTTTATATATGTCTAAATTTACTAGACTATAGTAAGTAATTCAAAAATAGTATAGCATTTGTCTTGCATATATTTCTTTTAAAAAAATTAAATAGAGAATCAGAATAAAACACTCGCTATAATAATATACTTTATATACACAAGGATCTTCGCATGTCAGAAAATATAGGAAAACTGGTATTACGTCTAATGGTTGGAGGAATGATGCTTTTTCATGGTATCGATAAAGCACTACATGGGATCACTTATATTAAGGGGTTAGTGAAATTTCAGGGATTACCAGAAGTGTTCGCTTATGGGGTCTATGTAGGAGAGATACTTGCTCCGATCTTTTTGATCATAGGTTGGAAAAGCAGAATTTGGTCTGGAGTGATCGCTTTCAATATGGTAGTGGCCATCTACTTAACAAAAATGGGATCATTGATGAAGCTCGGTGCACATGGTGCTTGGGCAGTGGAAGTACCGATGTTCTATCTCTTTAGTGCATTGGCCATCGCTTTACTAGGTTCTGGTAAATATGCGATCATGAGAGATTAGTACATCAATATTACACACAGATACTCTATAGTTTTAAAAAAAGTGATCGCCCTCAGGAAACTAGGTTCCTGAGGGCGATCACATAAAGGTTAATTGATGCAAAAAATATTTTGGATATTGTTGTCTGTATGTGTGACATCTGTTGTAGCAGATAATTTTAAACCATGGAAGAGCAAGATAGATACGCTTAGTACATTTGAAAAACATGTAGTGATCAACAAAGGTACAGAGCGTGCTTTTTCTGGTAAATATGTGCATACAAAAGAAGATGGTACCTATAGATGTAAGGTATGTGATACACCGCTCTATAGGTCATCAGACAAGTTTGATTCTCATTGCGGATGGCCAAGTTTTGATGATGCCATTCCCGGAGCCATCAAAGAAGTCCCTGATGCAGATGGCAGACGTACAGAGATCGTTTGTGCGAACTGCGGAGCACATATGGGACATGTCTTTAGAGGAGAAGGGTTCACTTCTAAAAATGTGCGTCACTGTGTGAACTCCGTATCTCTTAATTTTGAAAAGAAGAAAGCCCAGACTTCAGCATTAAAAAAAGCCTATTTTGCAGGTGGATGTTTTTGGGGTGTAGAGTATTATCTTGAAAAAGTGGAAGGGGTAAAAGAGGTGACTTCTGGTTTTATGGGTGGTCATTTGAAAAATCCTGGGTACTATGATGTTGTACGAAAAGATACCGGGCATATAGAAACGGTTGAAGTCGTGTATGACCCTTCTAAAGTCTCTTATGAAACATTGGCAAAAACTTTTTTTGAGATACATGATCCTACGCAAGTAGATGGGCAAGGACCTGATATAGGCAGTCAATACCTCTCTGCTATTTTTGTCAACAACACAGAAGAACGTAAAACAGTTGAGGAATTGATAAAGATATTGGAAGGAAAAGGCTTTAAAATTGCGACAAAAGTACTTACTAAAGCACCTTTTTACAGTGCAGAAGCATACCATCAGGACTACTATGAACGTAAAGGTTCAACGCCTTACTGCCATAGAAGGGTCAAGCGATTTTAATCTTGTCTATTGATCATCCATTGTGAAAAGATATTTAGGTAATTCCAGAAGCTTTGTATGTTTTTTATGATAGAACGTACTTAGAGCAAAGCCCTAAGTATTACGTTGCCACTGTGGCTACTTCAGCAGTAGGCTCATACGACTAGTCGTATTTTAATCTTGTCTATTGATCATCCACTGAGAAAATATATTTAGGTAATTCCAAAAACTTTGGATGTTCTCTTCAGAACTTAATTTTTGTTCTATGATGGGTTGAAGGGCTGCTTCAAAAGTGACAAGCCAATGTAGTCTTGCATGGGGAGTGATAGGAAATGGTGCATGTCTTTTTCTCATCTGTGGTGCCCCACGGTTTTGGTTGAAATAAGCTGGCCCCCCACAGATCTGTATGAAAAAATCTGCAGAGGTCTGTCCAGCTTTTTTCATCTCTTCCCTGTCGTTTGGAAATATCTCTTTAATGGGACTTTCAAGTAGTCCCATATAGAATCTATCGAGTAGAGCACGCATCCCCTCTTCACCAATGTCAGTCAAGAAAGCAGGATTGGGTTTGGTGACAGGTGGATTCACACCTTCTTGGTAAGGAAGTATAGAGAAGTCTAAAGAGTTGGTACTAAAGTTCATGAAATGCCTTTGTTATGTATAATAGAATGGTTTTTGTAGGGTGTTATAACATGAAAAAGCTTAGGTGTCAACTAGCATAGGATTAGCGACAGCCACCCGTTCCGCAACTATCACTATTTTCTACAGCGAAGCTATTGGTATATCCGCACTCCAAACATTCAAATGAGAGCAGCTTTGGTCCAGAACATCCACCTGATCGTTGATCTGTAAGTTCGATACTTTTTTGATGGCATTTTGGGCAAAAACCTCGTTTGATCGCATCTAATTGTTCTTTTTTCTCTTTCAGATAGTAAATATAGACAAATACAGAGCCTAAAAGAATGATCAACATAAAAGCAAGAAGGTAAAATGAATCGATAATGGACTCCTTAAGTCGTATAGTTCTTCAGCTCTTTAACCTGTCTTTTGTATTCAGGTAAATGGTACTCAACGAGCTGCCAAAACGCTTTTTGATGATGTTTGTGCTTGATGTGGGCAAGTTCGTGGACAATGATGTATTGTATCACATCCTGAGGAAGTTTCATCATCATTGTGTTGAAGCTTAAAATATTTTTCCCACTGCAGCTTCCCCATTGACGCTTGGCTTTACGAAAACGAAGATCTGTGGGAGAAAGGCCCATTTTCTCTGCCCAGAGTTCTACGTGAAGGGGTATGTGTTTTTGGGCTTCATTTTTGTAGAAACGGTCCAGATGTGTGTGGAAAAGTCTTTCATCATAAGTATGGTAAAAGAGAGTAAATGCTTTGCCGTCAAAATCAAGTTTGACGCGTTTCTTGTCATGAGGTCTTAATGTGAGGGGGTATGCCTGACCCAGAAAATAGAACTCTAAGTCCTTGGAAAAATCTAAAGCTTTGCCTTTCTTTTGTTGAATTTTTTCTCTGGAGTTATTGATCCAAGAAGCCTTTTTCAGTAAAAGTTGTTCTATCTTTTTTTGAGATACTTTAGGGGATTTGATGACAAGGGTTCCCTCATCATCAAACGTTAGGTAAATGTGCTTCAGTCCGGGGTTGACAATATGTCTATATTGAGGGAAAAGACTCATAGGGTCAGATCAGTTAACCATTTTGTTATTTCTGAACGTCACACTTCTGTAAACACTTCCGTCTGTATTGTAAGAAAATGCCTGTCCGTTTCTCATACCATTTTTGTAAGGTATAGTTGCAAGGATATCCCCATTAGGGTAAAGGTCTTGTACGGTACCATGTATTTCTCCATTGACATAAGGTACTTTTCTTATGATGAGACCATTATTGTCATAAATGACCTTCATGCCATCATTTACACCGTTTCGCATACGTACAGTTGAAGCTAGAATTCCACCATAACGATACTCTTTAAGAATACCGTTTTTACCACTTTTATCATCCATGATAAACTCAGAGCGTAATTCACCGCCGGTATAGTACTCTTTTTTAACTGTTTTGTCCGAAAGGCCAGGTTCAGTACACCCATTTAGGATAAGAAGTACAAATATAGAAAGAAAGAAAGATAGTTTTTTCATAGAGAACCTTGATATTTAAAATAGTGCTATGAGTATACTATAAATTGCCTTTTTTTGCTGTTTGTTATAGCATATTACTTAGATGGAAGATCATTCTATATATTTTAATAGTGTAGTATGCATATCTTCTTTTGACATAGGATGACTATAGTAGTGCCCTTGGATATTGATACACCCATGATCCAGCAGGAAGTCTCTTTGTTCGGAGGTTTCTACCCCTTCTGCAATAAGATCAAGTTTCAGACTCTCCGCTAGTGCAATGATTGCTTTAACAATAGCTATATCCTCTTCATCATCTGGTATATCTTTGACAAATGAACGGTCAATTTTAAGTCTATTGATCGGTAAACGTTTTAATAGAGACAAAGATGAGTACCCTGTTCCAAAATCATCAATAGAGATACCTATGCCTAGACGGTTTAATTCATTCAGTTTTATGATGACGTCTTCAGGGTTTCTCATCATTTGACCTTCCGTGATCTCCAGTTCTAACCAGCTCGGATTAAAATCATTGTTCAGAATAGACTCTTCTATCTGATGGATAAAATTGAGTTTATCTAACTGCTTCATAGAAATATTTAGCCCAAGTACCCCCGGGTTCAGTCCCTCTTTATACCATTTAGAGATCTGCTCCATCGCATTATTCATCACCCATTGATCGATTTCAACGATCATGCCTGTCTCTTCTGCCAGAGGAATAAACTCATCAGGCGGCAGAAGTCCGATAGTAGGGTGGTTCCATCGTACTAGTGCTTCTACTCCAACCAATCTGTTGTTAGATGCATTTATCTGAGATTGATAATGAATAATAAACTCTTTATTGTCTATAGCCTCTCGCAAACTGGTTTGCATAGACATACGCTGTAAAGCATATTCTGTCATTTTAGGCGAATAGAACTGATAATTATTACGTCCTTCTTCTTTTGCCTTATACATAGCGGTATCAGCATACTTTAGCAGAGACTGTGCATCTGTAGCATCTTGAGGGTAAAAACTAATACCAATACTCCCTGATACATAAAGTGTATGCTTATTAATGACGACAGTTTCTGTTAATGCTTTCAAGATCTTGTTTGCCAATATAGCAGCATCTTCTGGTTGACGTAACTCTTCCATAATGAGCGTAAATTCATCACCGCTTAAGCGAGCCAAAGTATCTTCTTTCCTAATAATTCCTTCAAGACGTTTTGCAATGGCTTTTAGAACAAGATCACCTACTTGATGACCCAGGGAGTCATTAATGTGTTTAAACTTATCCAGGTCAATGAAAAAAAGTGCTAGGAGTTCTTTATGGCGTTTTGCTTTTTCAATCCCCTGCTCTAGGCGATCATTAAATAATACTCGGTTTGGAAGACCGGTCAATGTATCATGCTGTGCTTGATGCTGGATCATCTCTGCCTGCTGCACCAGTTTTAGCTGATTCTCTTTCTCTTCACTAATATCTGTATGTGTACCTATCATACGAACAGCTTTCCCGTTCTCATCAAACAGAACTTTTCCTCTATCTTGGATCCAGACCCAATGTCCGTCTTTGTGTCTTAAACGATGAACATTTTCATAATACTCTGTCTCTCCATTGAGATGTTTATGAATATCTGCCCACGCCTCTTCTGCATCATCAGGGTGGAGTCTACTCTCCCAAGTTGAAAATTCATGGGGGAGTTCTTTATCTTTATACCCAAGCATCTCTTTCCATCGGGGAGAAAAATAGACAGTATTATCGAGAATATTCCAATCCCAGATACCATGGTTGCTTCCTAAGAGGGCTAACTCCATACGCTCTTTAAGTTCTTTGTTTAGTGTATTGCTTTCTTTAAGTGCCTTAGTTTGTGCTTCCACCTCTTTACTCGTTATTTTGATAAGATGTGTGAGTGCTTCAATGGAGGTACTAGTGATATCGGGCTTGTGCAATTCTATATCTAGGGATACATGCGATGTCTCATCATGTTCACTTAATGAGATCAAGGTCATTGTTTGATTGAACAGTTCTCTATGGGTAGAGGTAAAAAACTCTCCATAGGTAAAAAAACCAGATACTGGAGCGATCTGTTGCAGGGGCAGGACTTCAGATTCGATCTCATCACCCATAAAGTACCTTCGTGTCATACATGAGTAGATAAAAATACCTTCAGAGGGTTTTTTTGAAGTTGTATCGAGTATATTTTGCGATTTTTTTAAAATTTCTTTACTGTTTCCGTACCCGATCCTTACTTTTTCTCCCGTATAGATATTGCCTGCAAGGATCAGTGATCCATCATTCTCTTTAGCTAGGGCAACACGTGAGACCTGTGATCCATTTCTATTGAGTATTAATGGAAATTCGATACCAATATTCGGAAGACCTTGTGCAAGATCTTCCCCCAAATAATAGGCATAGGTATCTACAGCACTCTTATCATCAATAGTATAGATACGGTTCCCCTCTGCTTTAGTGATCGTAAGCTCATTACCGATAGAATGCCAGTTGAAGCTGTAATCTCTGTGTACATGTAAGTGATGACTGTTCAGCGCAACAGCAACAGCACCTTGTACGCAGATATGGTCTTTTGTAAATACAAATGTTTTCATAAAATGATTGTTGTCTCCGGCATGCCCTCCTGCAACAATGATAGTATCATTTACAGAACTAATACCATTTAGAAACTGCTCACCGTTGGTATGCAGTCCTTCTACGAATGAAATAAGCAATTTTGTGTCAGGGCTTATTAATTCATTTGCCAAATATTGACCACTATTGTAGCCATCATTTATATGTTCTACGGCTAATGCTTTAAGGGTTGTGTTCTCAAATTGGGTAAAATTAAGGACAACTTTTCCAGAAGAGACTTTTCCATCCATGATCTCACCATCAGTAGTACTACCTATGATCACAGCATCAGGTAGGAACTGCGTTAATTCTGATAAAAGAGTAGATATAAAAGATTTCTCTGTAATGGCACAAAAAACCTGTATCAAAAGAGAGGAAGAGTTTTGGATCTTTTCATCTTGGATAAACGATGCCAATTCTTCTTTGTTTGCATAATAGGTATTGATACTCTTCATAATGGCATTACTCCTCCCCTATATTTATAATGCTAACACACAATACTATATACTTTCTATAACGATTATAATATAGTGAATGATAAAAGTAAAGGATTTTTGTCTAGATGTGAGAATAGATATTTGAATGATACCTTTTGGATATTCAGGGTTTGTGGGTTTATATGGCTGAGAGGAAGGGATTCGAACCCTCGGTGAGTTACCCCACACAGACGTTCCAGGTCTGCACCTTCGACCACTCGGACACCTCTCATTATACATATTAAATATCTATCAATAAACAAAAAAAGTTTTGGATTATCGTTTGAAGATATTAAGAAGATCGTAACACCCCTCCCCAGATCCCTGCGGCACACAGTAAAGAAAGGTGGGCTGCTATGTTCCCATCCTGACCCGTTGTCTCTCAGTACCGTTGCACAGGTCTGAAAAGAGGCATGCGAATTTTAACCAAAGCTAGCTTATAGTTAGGCTTTTATTCCAAAAGCGCTTCATCATGGATCACACTCCATTCGTTGAAAGGGATGGCTTCAAAGTGTAGTTTTTCTATCTGGTATTCATAGCTGTTTGCTACAGTGACAATGGTTACCTTCTCAATACCATATTTTTTATAGATCGAAAATTTGTTTTGAGACTTTACCCAAAGGCTCTCTTCACTCTCAAACGGTGCGGGGATGATGAGTTCATCTTGGTGAGTTATATATCCATGGATGCCCAGAGTCTGTACCTCAATACGGTGCTTGAAAAGTGCTAAAGCGATCATAGTGTCAAACTGAAGGATGAATGGCTGTCCCAGGGTAAGGTATTTTGCGAAAGCAAAGTCAAAAAGGAGCATCTTCTTCCCGGATTTCTGGTAGCGGTCTTCGATGAATAACACGAGCTTTTCCTGCGTAAAGAGCTTCATGGTTTTATAGAGCCAATCTTTTGATACTTTGAACTTCTCTTTCGCAAAGGTATAGATCTGGTGGGTGGTGAGGTGTTTGGTATGATGTTGTGCCAGGATCAGAAGCAGCTTTTTTTCATTTTCATCAAAGGAGCTTTGTAAGAAGTTTTTCATTTCTTGTATATTAGTTTTTTGTGACTTTGCGATCACAGGGAGTGTACCGGCACGTAAGAAATGGTTAAAGCCACTGCTCTTTGCGGTACTGCTCTCAAAGGCAAGAAACTCCTCATAGTCCAAAGGGAAAAGCTCAACTGGAGTCATCTCTTTTTGTTCAAGTGCTATACGTGAGAGGATGATCAATCTCTTTACATTGGGGAAATAGGGAAGATATCCTTCTGTATAGTGGTCAAGGATAAGCAGGGTAATACCCTCACGATCTATATACTGCTGTAGAGACAGTGAAGACAGTGTGTTAAATATGAGATTAGGATCATCTAGGTCTATATAAAGTGTGGTCTCTTCATCTTCATCCTGCATTAGGTCAAAAATGATAGATGATTTACCTGCACCACGTACACCAAAGAGGTTGATATCTCCATCAGGCGGCAATTGACATTTCCTAGGAACATAATTTTCACTAACATGACGTTGGTTTTGGTAATATTCGAGTAATTCCATGACTCTCCATAGCCAATGTTTCCTTTTTATAAGGAAACATTTTTCTATATTGTAGCGATTTTTAACTAAAAAGTATTGCACCTTTCAAAAACTTTGGGTATAATTCGCGTTCCTAAATTTATGTTAGAGGGTTTAAACCCTGTGTTTTAGGCACGTACTAACGAGTTCTTTTAAAGGTAAAATATGGAAAAAATTAGATTAAAGCTTAAAGCTTACGATCACAGAGTACTAGACAGATCAGTTGCTGCTATTATAGATGCAGTTAAACGTACAGGTGCAGAGATTAGAGGGCCAATTCCAATGCCAACTAAGCTTAAGCGTTATACGGTTCTTAAATCACCACACGTCAACAAAGACGCTCGTGAGCAGTTTGAGATCAGAATTCACGGAAGAATGATCGACATCGTTTCGGCTACTTCAGATACTATTGATTCACTTATGAAGTTGGATCTAGCACCTGAAATCGAAGTTGAAATCAGATCAATGGACAAGTAGGAGTAGGACATGGAATTTATTATTGAAAAAATTGGTATGAGCAGAACTGTTGATGTACCAGCTATCCCTGTAACACTTCTTAAAGTTATTGAAACGAAAGTTTGTGAAGTGAAAGAAGACGGAAAAGCACTTGTAGCATATAATTCAAGTAAAAAACTCAACAAGAGCATTGAAGGTCAGCAGACTAAATATGGTGTTTCTAAAGAGTTTAACAAATTTATGACTATCGAAGTAGCAGAAGGTACTGAAGCTGGTGATCTTAGCGCAGCTGCATTGGCTGAAGCAACACTTGTGAAAACATCTTTAGATACTAAAGGTAGAGGTTTCCAAGGTGGTATGAAGCGTCACGGATTTGGTGGTGGACCTGCATCACACGGACATAGATTTGGTAGAAGAATCGGTTCAATCGGTAATGCTGAATGGCCAGGACGTGTTCAAAAAGGTAAGAAAATGCCTGGACAATACGGTAACACAAAAGTTACTGTGAAAAATGATGTTATGTCATTTGATGCTGAAAACGGCATCTTAGTATTAAAAGGTTCAATTCCTGGTCACAATGGGGCTAGAGGATTGGTAAGGATAGTTAAATAATGAAAACAACAGTAATTAAAACAACAGACCTTCCACAATCATTTTTGGAAGTTCACCCGCATAACCTTTACCTTTATTGTAAAGCGTATGCTGCTGGTCTTAGAGCCAACACTGCACAGACTAAAAATAGATCTGCTGTACGTGGTGGTGGTAAGAAGCCATGGGCTCAAAAAGGTGGCGGACGTGCAAGAGCAGGTTCATTGAGATCTCCTCTATTTGTTGGTGGTGGTGTTGCATTCGGTCCAAGTACAAATAAGAACTATGACCAGAAAGTAAACAAAAAGCAAAAGAAACTTGCGCTTTACCATGCACTTGCAGAGATGGCAGCAAATGATAGACTTCTTGTTGTGGATAACATCGAAATTGCATCAGGTAAAACAAAAGATGCATTGGCATTTGTAAACGGACTTGAGCAAAGAGATGTACTAGTAGTGAAAGAGATGATTGATGATAAGACATTCTTAGCATTTAGAAATCTTCAGAACGCATACCTTATTGAATCAAATGAGCTTAACGCTTATCTTGCTGCTGCATATCACTCAATCGTGATTGAAAAAGCACTATTTGATAAATTGACTAAAGAGGCTTAAGATGGCAGATATTACAGATATTAAAGCAATTATGTATACAGAGAAGAGTTTGGCTCTTCAAGAAGATGGTGTCATCGTAGTTCAAACGACTCCAAGAATGACTAAAAATGGTCTTAAAGAAGTATTTAAAGAGTTCTTCGGGATCAATCCACTTAAAGTAAACTCAATGAGAGTGAACGGTAAAGTGAAAAGATTTAAGGGTGTTGAGGGAAAAAGACCAGACTTGAAAAAGTTCTATGTCAAGCTTCCTGAAGATGCTAAAATCGAAAGCTTAGCGGTATAAGGAGTAGAAGATGGCAATGAAATCATATAGACCGATAACTCCGGCACGTCGTTGGATGACAAACCTAGACAGTAAAGATATTACGTCTAAACCAACAGTAAGAGCACTACTTAAAAATCTTCCAAGATCAGCAGGTAGAAACTCAAATGGTAGAATCACTTCTCGTCACAGAGAAGCAGGTGCTAAAAAACTTTACAGAATCATCGACTTTAAAAGAAATAAATTTAACGTTGAAGGTACTGTAGCAACGATCGAATACGATCCGTACAGAAACTGTAGAATCTGTCTTGTTAAATATGTAGACGGTGACAGAAGATATATCCTTCAGCCAAAAGGTTTAGCTGTAGGTACAAAAATAATGTCAGCTGAGTCAGGACTTGATATCAAGACTGGTAATGCGATGAAGCTTAAATCTATCCCGGTTGGTACATTGGTACATAACATTGAACTAAATCCTGGTCAAGGTGGTCAGATGGCACGTTCAGCTGGTACTTATGCACAGATCATGGGTAGAGATGGTAAATACGTTTCACTTAGACTTCCATCTGGTGAGATGAGATACGTTCTTGGTGAATGTCTTGCAACTGTCGGTACGATCGGTAACGAAGAGATCGCTAACGAAGTAGTTGGTAAAGCTGGTAGAAGCAGACATAGAGGTATCAGACCTCAAACAAGAGGTTCTGCGATGAACCCGATCGATCACCCGCATGGTGGTGGTGAAGGTAAGACTAACTCTGGTAGACATCCAGTATCTCCATGGGGTACGCCTGCTAAAGGGTTTAAGACTCGTAAGAAAAAAGCTAGTGATAAGTTAATTATCTCTAAGAGAAAAAAGTAAGGGGCTAAGATATGGCAAGATCGACAAAAAAAGGTCCATTCATCGATGGTCACCTAATGAAAAAAGTGCTTAAAGCAAAAGAAGAGGGTTCTAACAAACCTATTAAAACTTGGTCAAGAAGATCAGTGGTTTTTCCTGAGTTTATCGGATTGACAATTAACGTTCACAATGGTAGACAATTTGTACCGGTATTTATAACTGAAAACCACGTAGGTTATAAATTGGGTGAATTCGCACCAACTAGAACATTTAAGGGCCATAAAGGTTCTGTACAGAAGAAGGTAGGTTAATTATGAGTAGAGCATTATTAAAATTCGTAAGAGTTTCACCTACTAAAGCTAGACTTATCGCTAGAGAAGTTCAGGGTATGAATGCTGAACTTGCACTTGCAGCGTTAGAGTTTATGCCTAACAAAGCAGCGGGTATCGTTTCTAAAGTAATTGCTTCTGCAGTTGCTAACGGTGACTTTGAACCAGAAGAAGTAGTAATTACTTCTTGTAGAGTTGACAAAGCAGCGGTAATGAAAAGATGGAGACCAAGAGCTAGAGGTACAGCTTCTAGAATCATTAAACCAACAGCGCACATTTTAGTTGAAGTTGGCGTAGCTGAAAAAACTGGGGAGGACGCATAATATGGGTCAAAAAGTAAATCCTATAGGTCTTAGACTTGGAATTAACAGAAACTGGGAGTCAAGATGGTTCCCGGCAAAAGGTAGAACACCTGAGTTTATCGCCGAAGATCATAAGATCAGAAAATACCTAAAGAAAGAACTTTTCTACGCAGGTGTTTCTAACATTATTATCGAAAGAACTGTTAAAAAGTTAAGAGTAAATATCGTAACTGCTAGACCTGGTATCATTATCGGGAAAAAAGGTGCGGATATTGAAAAGTTGAAAGCAACACTTATCAAAATGCTTGGTAAAGATGTAGCGATCAACATCAAAGAAGAGAAACGTCCTCAAGCTTCAGGTCAACTTGCTGCTGAAAACGTTGCAACTCAACTTGAGAGAAGAACTGCATTTAGACGTGCAATGAAAAAAGTAATCCAAGGTGCACTTAAATCAGGTGCAAAAGGGATCAAAATTTCTGTATCTGGACGTCTTGGTGGTGCTGAGATGGCAAGAACGGAGTGGTACTTAGAGGGAAGAGTTCCTCTTCATACACTTAGAGCAAAGATCGATTACGGTTTTGCTGAAGCACACACTACTTATGGAATCATTGGTATTAAAGTATGGATCTTCAAAGGTGAAGTTCTTGCTAAAGGTATCCAAGCTGAACCACAAGAAGAGAAAAAAGGTGGTAGAAAGCCATCTAGAAAAAGAGGTGAATAGTTATGTTGATGCCTAAAAGAACAAAATTCAGAAAAGTAATGAAAGGTCGTAACCGTGGAAAATCTTTCCGTGGTAACAAGATCGAGTTTGGTGATATCGCGATCAAAGCTGTAGAAGCTGGTAGAATTGATTCTAGACAGATCGAAGCTGCGCGTATTACTATGACAAGAAAAATTAACAGAACAGGTAAAACTTGGATCAGAGTTTTTCCTGATAAACCACTTACTGCTAAACCACTTGAAACAAGAATGGGTAAAGGTAAAGGTGCTGTTGATAGATGGGTAATGAATATTAAGCCAGGAAGAATTATTTTTGAAATGGCTGGGGTTGAAGAAAACCTTGCAAGAGCAGCGTTAACACTTGCTATTCATAAAATGCCATTTAAGTGTAAAATCATCTCTTTAAAGGATACAAATGAATTATATTGATTTAAAAGATAAAAGTGAAGCAGAGCTCACAGAGATGCTTAAAGAGAAAAAGCTTGAATTGTTTACATTGAATGCAAAGCAAAAAACGATGCAGCTCACAAACACTTCTGAGTTAAGAGTAGCGAAAAAAGATATCGCAAGAATTCAAACAGCATTAACTGCTGCTAGATCGAAGTAAAGGGTCAGACATGCCAAAAAGACAAATAACTGGTACTGTGATTAAAAAGGCGGGAGAGAAAACTGCAACTGTTTTAGTTGAAAGAAGAGTTCTTCACCCAAGATATCACAAGACTGTAAAAAGATTTAAAAAATATCTTATTCATGATGAGAAGAATGACATTAATGTTGGAGATACAGTGAGCGCTATCGAATGTAGACCACTTTCAAAAACAAAAAGCTTCAGACTTCTTGAAATCGTGAAGAGAGGAGAAGTGTAATGATCCAAGGTTTTACTAGACTAAATGTAGCAGACAACTCTGGTGCTAAAGAGATCATGTGTATCAAGGTTCTTGGTGGATCTAAAAGAAGATATGCATCAGTAGGTGACGTTATCGTTGCTTCTGTAAAAAAAGCACTTCCAACTGGAAAAGTGAAAAAAGGTAAAGTTGTTAAAGCTGTTGTTGTTAGAACGAAGAAAGAGATCCAAAGAGAAAATGGTTCACTTATTAGATTTGATGACAATGCAGCAGTAATTATCGATGACAAAAAAGAGCCAATAGGTACTCGTATCTTTGGTCCTGTAAGTCGTGAAACAAGATATGCAGGTTTTATGAAAATTGTATCACTTGCACCGGAGGTATGGTAATGGCTAAAACATTCAAGATCAAAAAAGGTGACCAGGTAATGGTTACCGCTGGTGATGACAAAGGTACAGTTGGAGAAGTTCTTCAAGTACTTACAAAAAAAGATGCAGTGATCGTTGCAGGTTGTAAAACAGCTAAAAAAGCTGTAAAGCCAAGCGAAGAAAACAAAGAGGGTGGATTTGCTAACAAAGAAATGCCTATCCACATCTCAAATGTAAAAAAAGTAGAGGGTTAATCCTATGAGTAGAATGAAGCAAAAGTACAATGACATCGTTCCTGCACTTAAAGAAGAGTGCGGGGTTACAAATACGATGCAGACTCCGAAGCTTGAGAAAATAGTAATTTCTGTTGGTGCCGGTGAAGAAGGTAGAGACAGTAAGCTTATTGCAAATATGGCAGATACTATTTCACTTATCGCTGGACAGAAAGCGATTGTGGTAAATGCAAAAAAATCTGTTGCAGGTTTTAAAGCCAGAGAAGGTGCTCCAAGTGGTATTAAAGTAACACTTAGAGGTGCAAATATGTATAACTTCTTTGACAAACTTGTATCGATCGCTCTTCCAAGAGTAAAAGACTTTAGAGGTACACCAAGAAAAGGTTTTGACGGACGTGGTAACTATAACTTCGGTCTTCAAGAGCAATTGATGTTCCCAGAAGTTGAATTTGATAAAGTGATCAAGACACACGGTATGAATATTACAATTGTAACGAGTACTGAAGATGATAAACAAGCATTCACGCTTTTAGAAAAGCTTGGTATGCCTTTCGCTAAAGGGAGAAACTAATGGCTAAGAAATCAATGATTGCTAAGCAAAAGAGAAAAGCAAAATTCTCTACGCAAGCATATACAAGATGTAACATTTGTGGTAGACCTCACTCAGTATACAGAGACTTCGGTCTTTGTCGTGTGTGTTTAAGAAAAATGGCCAATGAAGGTCTTATTCCTGGTATGCGTAAAGCAAGCTGGTAAGGAGAATAAAAAGATGATGACAGACATAATTGCAGACTCTCTTACTCGTATAAGAAATGCTGCGCAAAGAAGACTAGACGTAACAACACTTCTTCACTCAAATGCGATTGAAGCAACCGTATCTATTTTTGTAGACAAAGGTTACCTTGAGAGTTATAAAGTAAAAGAAGATGGAAACAAAAAAACTATAAAAGTAGTTCTTAAATATGATGAGAATGAAAAAAGCGTGATCAACGAGATCAAAAAAATATCTAAGCCTGGTAGACGTGTTCACCAAGGTAAAGACGATATTAGAACATTTAAAAATGGTTACGGTACTTTGGTTGTTTCAACAAGCCAGGGTGTTATTGCTAATGATGAAGCGTATAATCGTGGAATCGGTGGCGAAGTAATCTGTAGTATTTGGTAAGGAAATAAAGATGTCAAGAATAGGAAAAAGACCAGTAACTGTGGCAAGTGGTATTGAAGTATCACTAGACGGTACGACTCTCGTGGCTAAAAAAGGCAATCTTGAAAAAAGACTTGAAACTCATGGTAGAGTTGGAATCACTATTGATGGTTCAGAAGTGACTTTTGAAAGAGTAGGTGATGAAAAACAAGATGCAGCGTTCTGGGGAACATACAGAGCACTCTTCAACAACATTATCATTGGTTTAGATAAAGGTTATAGTAAATCTTTAGAGATCAACGGTGTTGGTTATAGAGCAGCTGTTCAAGGTAAAGTACTTAACCTTCAACTAGGTCACTCACATGACATTAATTTTGATATCCCTGAGGGACTTGAAATTAAAGTTGAGAAAAATATCATTACTATCAATGGTACGGATAAGCAAGCAGTTGGTCAAGCCGCTGCTGAGATTAGAGATTTCAGACCACCAGAGCCATACAAAGGTAAAGGTGTGAAGTATACTGATGAAGTGATCATCAGAAAAGCTGGTAAAGCAGCTGGTAAGTAAGGAGCGGTAGATGTTAAAAAGTATTCAAAAAAGAAAAAATAAACTTCGCGCTCAAAGAAAAGCTAGAGTAAGAGGTAAGATCTTCGGTACAGATACATTGCCAAGATTGACTGTATTTAAGTCGAACAAGCACTTTTACGCTCAAGCTATCAATGACACTACTGGTGTGACACTTGCTTCTGCTGATGGTAGAAAACTTGGTCTTAAAGTAAACCAGGAAGATGTAAAAAAAGTAGCTGCTGAGATGGCTAAAAACCTTGCTTCTAAAAACATTGAAACTGTTGTTTTCGACAGAAATGGTTACCTTTACCACGGTGTTGTTGCGTCATTTGCTGATGCACTTAGAGAAGCCGGAATCAAGTTTTAAGGAATCATGATGGAAAATAACGAAATTGAAAAAGAATTTGAAGAAGTAATCGTAAATATCGGTCGTGTTACTAAAGTTGTTAAGGGTGGTAGAAGATTTAGATTTACTGCACTTGTAGTGATCGGTGACAGAAACGGTACAGTTGGATACGGATTTGGTAAAGCCAAAGAAGTTCCTGATGCGATTAAAAAAGCGGTTGATGATGCACACAAGAACCTTGTGAAAGTAAACATCAAAGGTACAACTATCGCTCATGATATTGAGCACAAATTCAACGCAAGTAGAATCGTGCTTAGACCAGCGAGTGAAGGTACAGGTGTTATCGCCGGTGGTGCTGCTAGACCAGTACTTGAGCTTGCAGGGGTAAAAGATGTCCTTTCAAAATCAATCGGTTCTAACAACCCAAATAACCTAGTAAGAGCAACAATCCAAGCACTTACTAGAATCAAAGCGTAAGGGGTAAAGTATGGGTTTACATAATTTACAGCCTGCTCCAGGTTCAACTAAGAATAGAAAAAGAGTTGGTCGTGGGCAAGGTTCAGGAACTGGTAAAACATCTGGACGTGGTCAGAAAGGTCAAAAGTCTAGATCTGGTTACAAAAGAAAAAGAGGTTTTGAAGGTGGTCAAATGCCACTTTACAAAAGATTACCTAAGATCGGTTTTACTTCTGCAGTTGAAAAACCATATGTGATCAATGTAGAAAAGATCAAAGCAATCGCTGAACTTTCTGAGATTACGCTTGAGTCTATCAAGTCAGTACATAAATTACAAAAAAATGTAACGAAAGTGAAGTTGATTGGTGCTAGTGCAAAAGATCTTGCAGCTAAGATCAAAGACGACGCTGTTACAACAAGCGGAAAATAATTATGGGCAATGCTTTAACTCAAAAAATCCTTATTACACTAGGATTCCTTTTTGCGTACAGAGTTTTAGCCTATATCCCAACTCCAGGTGTTGACTTGAATGTTATCAAAGAGTTCTTTGATAGCAATTCGAACAATGCCCTTGGGCTAATGAATATGTTCTCTGGTAATGCCGTTGAACGTTTAAGTATCATCTCTTTAGGTATTATGCCTTATATTACTGCTTCCATCGTTATGGAACTTCTCGCAGCTACTTTCCCAGCACTTGGACAAATGAAAAAAGAACGTGACGGTATGCAAAAATATATGCAGATCATTCGTTATTTCACTATTTTTATTACTGTAGTACAAGCGATCGGTGTCTCTATGGGACTTCAAAGTATGACAGGTAGAGCAGGACAGAGTGCAGTCATGATCGATCCGACGATCTTTATGATACTTACGACTTTCTCAATGTTAACAGGTACGATGCTTCTTATGTGGATCGGTGAACAGATCACACAAAAAGGTATTGGTAACGGTATTTCATTGATTATCTTTGCCGGTATCGTATCTGGATTGCCATCTGCGATCGGAAATACAGTAAGAGCGGTAAATGCCGGTGAGATGAACTTCTTAGTAGTGCTTGGTATTTTGGCTATTATGCTGATCACTATTTTGGCTATTATCTATGTTGAACTTGGAGAGAGAAGGATCCCTATCTCTTATTCAAGAAAGACCATTATGCAAAATCAGACAAAGAGAGTGATGAACTATATTCCTGTGAAGGTTAACCTTTCAGGTGTAATTCCTCCTATCTTTGCCTCTGCTGTATTGATGTTCCCGTTGACAATGCTTCAGTCGAGTACGACGCCATTTTTTATGGCAATTGCTGACTCATTGGCACCGGGCGGTATTACCTTTAATGTCGCGACATTCTTGCTTGTTATGTTCTTTGCATTCTTCTATGCATCGATCGCATTTAATGCGAAAGACATTTCAGACAACTTGAAGAGACAAGGTGGGTTCATCCCTGGTGTGAGACCGGGTGAGCACACCAAAGAGTTCTTAAATGAGGTAGCAAGTAGACTGACAGGTTCAGGTGCAGTATATCTTGCGATCATTTCTACGGTACCATTTATGATTATCTCTGGAATGGGTGCATCTTTCTACTTCGGTGGGGTTGCTGTACTGATCATCGTTCAAGTTGCACTTGATACAATGAGAAAGATCGAAGCACAAAGAACAATGAACCAGTATGATACCTTGGGTAATGTAGGTCTATAATGGCGATCGCTATTAGAAAACCTGATGAGATCGCTAAGCTCAGACGAGCTGGCGAGATCGTTGGTAAAACACTTCAATATCTTCAAAACATAATCAAACCAGGTATGACACTTAGTGAAATTGATGCTTTAGGTGAAGCGTATGTCCTCAAACATGGTGCTATACCATCCTTTAAAGGATTGTATGGGTTCACCGGTTCAGTATGTACTTCTTTAAATGAAGTATGTATTCATGGTGTCCCTACAGATAGAGTGATTGAAGAAGGTGATGTTCTCGGTTTAGATATTGGAACAAAACTGGATGGTTATTTCGGTGATGCTGCGATCACTATGGCAGTGGGTAAAATAAGTGCTGAAGATGAAGCACTTATAGCGTGTGCAAAAGGCGCACTTTATCATGCGATAGATTCTATTAGAGAAGGTATGCGTTTTAAAGAATTGACAAAAATTCTTGAAGACTATATCGTTTCTGAAGGATTTGTTCCATTGCGTGATTATTGTGGTCATGGTATCGGTACAAAACCGCACGATGAACCTAATATCCCTAACTATCTTGAGGGAAAACCAAATCAGGGACCTAAGATCAAAAATGGAATGGTCTTCTGTTTGGAACCTATGGTATGTCAAAAAAGTGGTACTCCTGTACTGCTTGAGGACAAATGGTCAGTCATCAGTGAAGATCAACTAAGATCAGCACACTATGAACACCAAATAGCAGTAGTAGATGGCAAAGCTGTCATTCTAACTGAAGCATAATAATTGATAAAGGAATACAATGGCTAAAGATGATGTAATTGAGATCGATGGTAAAGTAGTTGAAGCATTACCTAATGCGACATTTAGAGTAGAATTGGACAATGGACACATTGTACTTTGTCACATTGCTGGAAAGATGAGAATGCACTATATTAAGATCCTTCCGGGTGATACTGTAAAAGTGGAACTGACTCCATACAGTCTTGATAAAGGTCGTATCACATTTAGATACAAATAGAACAAGGATCTCCTTGTTCTTCCCCTAAGTATTTATAGTTTTTTATAAATGCTTGATTCTTTTTAAACTCCTCCACACATTTTAATATTAAGATAAACTTAATAAATATTTCGGTATAATCCCCATCCCTAAAACTATTAGGCTTTAGGAAACTGCGCGAAGAATCTTTGATTAAGTCGCACCGATTACTCAAGGGTTGGATTATTCTACGTCAATAATCCACGCAAAAAATGAGTGTTTTAAAACACTCTAGGTGCAAACAATTTAAACGAGCGACTGGTCGTGCGAGGCACCTGCTGAAGGTGACTTAGCGTCAGCGTAGTATGAGAGCTTTACTCTACATACGTATATATTTAAAGGACAGCCACATGAAGGTTAGACCATCAGTGAAAAAAATGTGTGATGACTGTAAAGTTATTAAACGCAAGGGTATCGTACGCGTGATTTGTAAAAATCCAAAACATAAACAGAGACAAGGATAAACATGGCACGTATTGCAGGTGTTGATTTACCACAAAAGAAAAGAATGGAGTATGCACTTACTTACATTTTTGGAATCGGTTTGACAACTTCAAGAAAAATTCTTGATAGAACAGGTGTTGATTATAACAAAAGAGTACATGAACTTACAGATGCTGAAGCAGCAACGATCCGTAATGACATTCAAGAAAATGTTATGGTTGAGGGTGATCTTAGAAAAAAAGTAACTTTGGATATCAAAGCACTTATGGATCTAGGTTCTTATAGAGGTCTTAGACATAGAAGAGGTTTACCTTGTCGTGGACAAAAGACAAAGACAAATGCGCGTACTAGAAAAGGTAAGCGTAAAACTGTTGGCGCGGCATAAGGAGTAAGTTAGATGGCTAAGAAAAAAGCAAAAAAAAGTATTGCTAAAGGTGTAGTTTACGTAGCTGCAACTTTCAATAACACTGTAATTACAGTGACTGACGAAATGGGAAATGTTATCTCTTGGAGTAGTGCTGGAGCACTAGGTTTCAAAGGTAGTAAAAAATCGACTCCTTTTGCAGCGACTGAAGCTGTAGCTGATGCAATGGCAAAAGCAATGGAAAATGGTATTAAAGAAGTAGGGATCAAAGTACAAGGTCCTGGTTCTGGTAGAGATACTGCTGTTAAAGCAATTGGTGCAACAGAAGGTATTCGTGTAACATTCTTAAAAGATATTACACCACTTCCACACAATGGTTGTAGACCACCTAAGAAGAGAAGGGTATAAGCATGGCAAGATATAGAGGTCCAGTTGAAAAACTAGAAAGAAGACTTGGTGTTGATCTTGGATTGAAAGGTGAGAGAAGACTCGCTGGAAAAAGTGCATTGGAGAAAAGACCATATGCACCAGGACAACATGGACAAAGAAGAACAAAAATTAGTGAATATGGTCTCCAGTTAAGAGAGAAACAAAAAGCTAAATTTATGTATGGTGTAAGTGAAAAACAGTTTAGAGCACTTTACAAAGAAGCAAATGCAAAAGATGGAAATACAGGTTCGATCCTTATTCAACTTCTTGAGCAAAGACTTGACAACGTTGTTTATAGAATGGGATTCGCTACGACTAGAGCGTCAGCAAGACAATTTGTAAATCATGGTCACATAACTGTAGATGGTAAGAGAGTAGATATTCCTTCATTTAGAGTAAAAGCAGGTCAGAAAATTGAGATCAGAGAGAAAAGTAAAACAAATCCTCAGATCCTTAGATCGATCGAACTTACTAACCAAACCGGTATGGTAGAATGGGTTGATATGGACAAAGAAAAACTTTTTGGTTTATTCACTAGAGTACCAGAGAGAGAAGAGATCGCAATCCCAGTGGAAGAACGTCTAATCGTTGAGCTATACTCTAAATAATACATAAGTTAAAGGCTATTAATGAGAAAAATTAAAGTTGCACCATTTATGCCAACAGAAGTAGAAGTAAACGAAGTGAGTGCGAACCGTGCTGAGATCGTTGCTTATCCTTTTGAGAGCGGTTATGCTGTTACACTCGCACACCCACTTAGAAGACTTATTTTAGGTTCTTCTATCGGGTACGCACCTATTTCGATCAAGATCGAAGGTGCTGCACATGAGTTTGATAACATCAGAGGTATGCATGAAGATGTTGCCGTCTTTATTATCAACCTTAAAAACATTCGTTTTAAAATTAAAGATGAAAGTGACAGAGTTGAGTTGAAATACAGTTTCTCTGGACACAAAGAAGTAACTGCACAAGATCTAAATAGTGATCAGATCGAAGTTGTAAATGGTGATCTTCCACTTGCAACATTGAATGAAGATGCAGAACTGAACTTTACAGTGGTTATCTCAAAAGGTATTGGTTATGTACCAAGTGAAGACCTTAGAGATGATGTTGACAGTGACAGCATTGCACTTGATGCTTTCTTTACTCCGGTAAGAAAAGCCAACTATAAGATTGAGCCTGTACTTGTAGAGGACAATCCTAACTTCGAAAAGATCACATTTGACATCGAAACTGATGGTCAGATCGGTCCGGTTGAAGCATTTACAAATGCATTAGAAGTGATGAATAAGCAACTTTCTGTTTTTAATACGGTACTTGATCTGGATATCTCAGTGGCACCGGTAAAAAGAAACAGTGATGACAGCGAACTTAAACCTTTCATGCAAACTGTAGACAGTCTTGGACTTAGTGCAAGATCATTTAATTCACTTGATAGAGCTGGGTTGAAGTATCTTGGTGAATTGGTATTGATGAGTGAAAATGAGATTAAAAATATCAAAAATCTTGGTAAAAAATCTTTAGATGAGATCTCTGAGTGTCTTGTAGAGCACGGATTTGGTTCAGATTTTGAACTTGCAGATGTTACAAGAGTGAATCTTGTAAAGAAAATAGAACAACTTAAAGCAGTTTTTAGTGAGATGAGTTGTTGATGGGCTTTGCCTATTAATGAGAAGACTCAGATAAAAAAGGAATATTATGAGACATAAGCATGGTTACCGTAAATTAAACAGAACGTCTGCTCATAGAGCTGCGCTTCTTAAAAACCTTTCTATTGCTTTGACAAAAGAAGGTAAAATTGAGACGACATTGCCAAAAGCTAAAGAGCTTAGAAGTTACTTTGAAAAGCTTGTTACAAAAGCTTCTTCTGGTGATTTTAATGCACACAGAGCAATTTTTGCAATGTTACAACACAAAGAGTGTACAAATAAAATTGTAAATGAGATCGCACCAAAGTATGCAGATAGAAATGGTGGATATACAAGAATTATTAAAACACGTATGAGAAAAGGTGATTCAGCACCTATGGCAATTATCGAACTCGTATAGTTCATTAATTGTACGCTTCTAGAGCAAAGCTCCATAAGCTACTTTAACACTGGGTTTGCTACAGCAGCACACTCATGCGACTAGTCGCATTTTAGTGTCTGAAACTTCAGTATTTCAAGGCTCTGCCTTGGATACGATTCATTAAATTATTCAACCATTAAAACATACATTGACAAAGTAACACTTTTAGTGTATAACACACTTAAAGAACATAGTAAAAGACTTTACTATGATTTCGTTATAATAATTTATGTTATGCTTCTATGAAGCAGATGTCAACTAAGGAGAACCATTGATACCATTTTCAGATGAAGAGCTAGAACCAGCAGTAGTGAATGTAATAGAAAAGGTGCGACCTTCTATTAAACTTGATGGGGGAGATATAGCATTAATCGCCATCAAAGACGGAACAGTATATGTACAGCTTCAAGGTGCATGTGTAGGCTGCGGTAGTTCAGGGACAACGATCAAATTTGGTGTAGAGAGACAGATGCAAGCACTCATCCACCCAGAGATCACTGTAAGAAACGTACCTGCAGGCTTTGAAGACAAATTGGATCAATTAGTCTAATATGAGCAAAATTAGTCAAGACTTACTACTTAAAAGAGCCGAACATGAGTTCCTTCAGGGGGACTATGACAAGGCACTAAGAAGTTATGGACTGATCTTAAAAGATTATCCTACGTTAGATGAAGCAAAGATCGGTGTCTATTTAAGTGACCTGGGGATAGAGAGTGAAGAGGAAGCTCAAGCATTATTTGACTACTATCAGATGATCAAAAGCGAGAAAGAAAATGCTGTGGATATCATCGATGGGCTTATTGAGAATTTAGACAGTTCAAAAAATAAGTTGCAGGAACTTTTAGTTGAGCCTATAGAAGAACAGATAGAGTACAGTGATGGTATAAGATACAGTGATTTTCAAGAGCTTGTAAAGAGCAGAGGAAGCTTCAAAAAAACGTTTGAAGACATTATGTTCTCAACCAAAGTGGTGATCACCAATAAAGATGAGTTCATAGATTTTGTGACACAATTGGCCAATGAAGGTTTTGATGAAATGGCATTGGGATATTTGGATGCTTCATCAAGCCTGTTTGGAAATGATCAGGATATATTGGCACTTTACCATGTGGTCAGAGGAAACAAATAGTGAAATTGGATTTCCAAAAAGATGGTTATCTATTTTTAACGGATGATACAAACAAGCTTGACAAAGATACACTCTTCTTAAAGACATCCCAAAACAGTGGATACTATGAGAAACTGGAGACAAAACCTCAGACACTTACCGTAGATGCACTTATCTCTTTTTGGGAACTTGAGAAGATGAAAGTGGTAGGTGTTACAGGAACTAATGGTAAAACGACTGTAACAGCGGCTATATACTCTTTTTTACTTGACCTGAATGAGAAACCGGCACTGCAGGGAACACGCGGATTATTTGCCCAAGAGAGACGTATAGAAGAGAAGAGTATGACCACACCTTCTATCTTGGAAACGTTGCATAACATGAAACAGACGATGGACTTGGGATGTAACTATTTCATTATGGAAGTAAGTTCTCATGCTATAGATCAAAAGCGTATAGAGGGTTTAAAATTTGCGCTTAAGGTTCATACTAATGTCACCTCAGATCATTTGGATTACCATGGTACAGTGGAAGAGTACAGACGGGTCAAAAGTCTCTTTTTCGCAGATGAATCACCTAAACTTCTCAATAAAGATGATATCAACAGCATTACATACAACCCTATAGGGGCACAGAGTTATGGGGTAGATGAACCTGCAACATTTAAGGTGCAGGCTTTCTCATTGTTGCATGGTATCACTGCGGGCATTAAACATCTACAGACAGAAGCCACATTTCACTCCCCTATGGTAGGGCTCTTTAACCTCTTTAATCTGATGGCAGCCATAGGCGCAGTACAGATGTTAACGGGAAGAAGTATAGAAGAGATATGTGAAGTAGTAGAGTACTTTGCAGGTGTATCTGGACGTATGGAAGTAGTCAGTAGAGATCCTCTTGTCATTGTAGACTTTGCACATACTGATGATGGTATGCTTCAGGTCCTTGAAGCGATGAAGGACAGAGATATCTCTGTGGTTTTCGGAGCAGGCGGGAATCGCGATAAAGAGAAGCGTCCTCGTATGGGGGCTGTTGCAGGAAGGTTTGCAAAGAAGATCTATGTGACCAGTGACAACCCTCGAGATGAAGTGCCCGAGATGATACTTGAAGATATTTTGGTAGGGCTGTATGGTAAAGACCATGTGACCGCTACTCCAGACAGAAGATTGGCGATCAAAATGGCACTGGATGCACTTGAAGAGAATGAGGTACTTCTTATCCTGGGCAAAGGGGATGAAGATTATCAGGAGATCAAAGGGGTCAAGCACCACTTTGATGACAGAGAAGTGGTCAGAGAACTGCTAAAAGAGAGAGGCTAAAGCCTCATCTCTTACAAAGATGTGTGTCAAATTCCTTCACTTAAACTGCAATTAAGTAAATCAGAGTAAAATTGTCCTAATTAAATATAAAAAGGAATTAATATGACACCAAGCATACCACAACCGGCATTTTACATATTTAAATGTCAACAATCAGCACCTCCGGGGATGCCAAAACCTTCTTGTGTAAAGGCAGATGATCCTGAATCGCAACAACTTTTCCAGCATCTTACACAAGTATTGATGCAAAAGGGTATCATCCCGGCAGTAACACCTATCCAGACAGGGTGCCTTAACCGTTGTCAGCAAGGACCGGTAATGCTTGTAGAACCAGGACATACAATGTATGTAGGTTTGACTAAACAGAAAATAGACAGAATCATTGATGAGCATATCATCGGTGGCAATGTTGTAGAAGAGTATGTGATCCCTGCAGAAGTATGGGGAGAGCCTATGGATCCAGCGAAGCTGGCACGTTAAATTAGTAGACTGCTCTTATCTTTGGTCGCACATCAAGTGCGACTTCCCAATTTCCCCACAATTTTAGTATAATATAAATATAGAGGGGATTTTGGTATAATCCCAATAATTTTAATGAAATAAATAGGAATAATTATGAACATTACAATGCTTTATTCTAAAATACATAGAGCTACCGTAACAGATGCCAATTTAGATTATGTCGGCTCAATTACCATTGATCAGGAACTTTTGGATGTTGCCAATATGCGTGTCGGACAAAAGATCGACATCGTTAATGTTAATAACGGGGAGCGTTTCTCTACTTATATCATCCCTGGAGAGCCTGGGAAAAGAGACATCTGTCTTAATGGTGCGGCAGCTAGAAAAGTACATAAGGGCGATAAGATCATTATTATTGCGTATGCAACGATGAATGAAGAAGAAGCGGACAAGCATCTGCCAAAGATAGTCATACTAGATGATGATAATGCTATCGCTGAAGAATTTGAAGGGTTAGAATAATGTTTGAAGGCTTGGACTTGGGTAACATGGGCAAGATGATGGAGCAGATGCAAGAAAAAGCCAAAGAGATACAAGAACAGGCAAAAAATGTTCAATTAACCGCTAAAGCAGGTGGTGGTCTTGTAGAAGTTACCGCAAATGGTGCAGGTGAAGTGATAGATCTAAGTATTGATGATTCACTGCTTGACGATAAAGAATCATTACAGATACTGCTCATCTCAGTGATGAATGATATCAATAAAATGGTAGAAGATAATAAAAAATCCCAGGCTATGGGCATGATGGGTGGAATGAACCCGTTTGGTTCTTAGCGAGCAGTGTCGACGAGGTAGTTGAACTCTTTTGAGTTCTTCAATTTTAAAATAGTCTTAGACATAAGTGAGCGTTTACCCTCTTCCTTGACTACTTTTTGAAGCGTTTTACTTATTTTCATCCTTTTCTCCTTTCAATTTATTTATTTCTCCTAAGAGATAGTGTCATCCTACAGTATAGCTATAACAAAATGGTAACTAAAGGATACGATCCGGTAAGTTACCATAAAATCACTGATTAGATACGGCGCAGATATCAACATAATTGACAAAGAGTGGTGGAAAATTAAACATTTATGCTGAAAAATAATGTAAATCAAGCACCTGTATTTCTCTTTTCGCATTTTGGTTATATTTTTGTTTCTATTTTGTTACCAATTTTTGTAATTATTCCGTACAACAAACCAAATATGGTGAAAATAGGAAGACAAAAATGACTAACTTGACTAAAATTGCATTATCGCTTGCAGCAATTGCTGCTTTATCAGGATGTGGTGACACATCGATTAATTATGGTGATTCTACTGTGAGTATTTCTGGTGATTCTACCATTACAGATCCAACAGATCCATACTGATCCAACTGATCCAACCGCACCATCAGATGAAGAAACGGTAATAGGATATATTTCAGAAGATACAACATGGACTGCCGATAAGGCATGGATCATGGAAGGACGCATTACTGTAACAAATGGTGCTACACTCACTATTGAGCCAGGAACGTATATCGCTGGTAAGAATACAGACTCATATCTTCTTATTGATAAAGGGGCTAAGATCATGGCTGATGGTACAGCAGAAAAACCTATTACATTTACTTCAGTAGACGGACTGTGTGGAACTGATACAACAGCAGGTAAATGGGGTGGTGTGACACTGATTGGTAATGCAAATATGTCAGATACACAACTTACATATGAAGTTGATCCAAACTTTGTTGCTGGAACAAGGTGTGGCAGATGACAGTTCAGGTATTTTAAAACATGTGAAGATCCTTAACTCTGCGACTGAAGTTGAACCAGATAAAGAGACCAATGGTCTTTCAATGGTAGGTGTTGGTTCTGGTACTGTGGTTGAAGATATTACAGTGGACTACTCAGTGATGATGGTGTTGAGATCTGGGGTGGTACAGTTAACTTAAAGAATGTTTCTATCTCAAACTGTACAGATGACCACCTGGATGTTGACAGTATGTATGATGGTACGATTGAGAACCTTGTGATCAATGCTACAATGGGTATGCAGCTATTGAAATGTCAGGTGACAGACACTATTTTAACGGTTGATGGATTTACTATCACTGTTGATGGTTTTGCTGAAGATGCATCAGCAGAAGGTGGTATCTACTTCAAGAAAGCGGGTGTTGGTGGTAAATTCTATAATGGTACGATCATTTATAATAGTGCAATTGCAGGGGCAATTTATTCACAGCAAGATAATGAAATTGCTAATATCGATTTTGAAAATGTGGGTATCTATACAGATGCAGGCAATGCATTTGTGAATCAACAGATGATACAACAGATTCAGCAGATGAAATTGAAGCGATTTTTACTTCAGGAACTAAGGTAATGATGATACATGTGTAATTCCTGCTTCTACTACATTAACTGGGGAAATTATCAGGATGTAATGTACTTACAAGAGATCAATCATGGGTAATCAGCTCACTTGCATATACTGCAGCAGATGCTTCTCTAAGAATTCAGGATGGAACAACTATTGGTAGGTAATGATACTTCTTCATATATGGTTATTGACAAAGACTCAAAAATATTTGCACTTGGTACAAAATATGCACCAATTACATTTACTGATAAAGATCAAACAGATGGAGCAGCAGGACTTTGGGGTGGATTGACACTTATAGGTAATGCAAATATGTCAGGTACAGAACTTACTATGAAGTTGACTCCAACCTTTGTAGCTGGAAAGGTGTCGGCAGATGACAGTTCAGGTATTTTAAAACATGTGAAGATCCTTAACTCTGCGACTGAAGTTGAGACCAGAAAAAGAGACCAATGGTCTTTCAATGGTAGGTGTTGGTTCTGGTACAGTGGTTGAAGATATTACAGTGGACTATTCAGTGATGATGGTGTCGAGATCTGGGGTGGTACAGTGAACTTAAACAATGTTTCTATTTCAAATTGTACAGATGACCACCTGGATGTTGACAGTATGTATGATGGTACGATTAAAAATCTTGTGATCGATGCAACAATGGGATATGCAGCTATCGAAATGTCAGGTACAGGTACTGTATTGACTTTGATGGATTTACTATAAACGTTGATGGTTTTGCTGAATGAGCAAAGGCAGAAGGTGGTATCTTCTTCAAAAAAGCGGGTGTCGGTGGTAAATTCTATAATGGTACGATCAATTATAATAGTGCAATTGCAGGAGCAATTTATTCTACAGCTAAATTCACTGAACTTGCTAATATTGATTTTGGAAATGTTACAATCAATACAACGGCAGTAGGGATCATGATTTTGTAGACTAAACAGATGATGCTACACGATGGAGCTGATGAGATTAAAGCATTTTTGACAGCTAATACTACTAACGTGGTCAACTACAACTAACTGCATATTATACAGACTGACTATGTCAGTCTGTATATAACTTCAGCTTATATCAATGTTTCCAATCTGTTATGAATTTTGGGCACTATTTCACATATCAAAATCCACACCGATTTTTTAATTATAAACAAGGAAAAATAATGGGTAAAATTAAAAAGTTATCTCTATATCAGCAGCTCTAGCTATATCAGTCACCATGCTTATATGCAGCAAATGATGACAATATGGTTAAGTCAATTATGGAGCTTAGAGCTCAAGTAGAGGCACTCTATACACAAATTGATGATAATAAAGATGCTTATAAATCGAAGATGAAATCTTATGCACTTCAGATCTCTGACAATGAAGCACAGATCAATAGACAAGAAACATCATTGAAGCTCACACAGCAAAACATTGAAAAAACGCAAAAAAAGCTTGATGAAATGGGAAGTGCAACAGTTGACCTTACGCCTATTGTCACTGAAGCACTTGATGCACTTGAAAAAGAGATCAAAGCAGGTATCCCTTTCAAAGTGGAAGAGAGAATTGCAGCACTTCATCAGATCAAAGCTGATCTTAAAAATGGAAACATTTCTCAAGAAAAAGCACTTGCATTGACATGGGCAAGTTATGATGATGCATTGCGTTTGACCAAAGAGATCGGACAGTTTAAACAAGAGATCACGCTTGATGGGAAAGCAACGATGGCAAAGATCGCCAAAGTGGGCTCAGTGATGATGTTCTTCGCAACACCAGATGATAGAGTTGGGTATGTCAAGAAAGATGGTGAGAAGTACAGCTATGTTGTAGCTACAGATACAGCGGAGCGTGATCAGATCATAGATCTTTTTGATGCACTGCAGAAACAGATCCGTACAGGATACTTTACACTACCTAATGCACTACTACTCAGAGGAGCTAACTAATGAAAGCATTATCTATGACTAGACTATTTTTCGTAATCGTGACATTTCTGTCACTTTCGGCAGTTGTACAGGCAGGAGAACTTGAAAGAGCATACCAAAAAGAGTATGCATTTCTTAAAGCACAAAAAGCAGAACTTGAAAACAGACTTGCAACAGATAAAGTGCACCAAGCTAACGAAACTCAAGCATCTAAAGAGAAAGTAGAAGCACTTCAAGGCAAACTTCTTGATGTCTCTGCAAAGGTAAAATCAAGCAATGAAAAATTTGAGAAACTCTCAGAGATGTTAGCTGAGAAAGAGGAGACTGGAGGGCTTACGGGCAATGTTGTTAATCAGGCGCGTTTGGCACTTGAACCCTATGGTATGAAAGTCTCAGATGATAATAAAACCAATGATGTGGAGAAAATTCAGAAGGCATTTGGTACCTCTATAAAACTCTATAGTGAACTCTCTTCTTTGAGAAATGAAAAAGGCGAGTTTTATCTTCCGGATGGAAAAAAAGTAAAAGGTGATATCGTAAAAGTAGGAAACATTGCTGCATATGGTATCTCTAAAGAAGCGGCTGGCGCACTTGCACCAGCGGGAGACGGTAACTATAAACTATGGAATGCTGTGGGTTCAGCTGATGATGCTAAGGCAATGTTCGGAAAAGAGAAGACCGAGTCGATCGATATTTTTGCATACGAAAACCTTGATAAAGAGGTGGACTACGTTACAGAGAAGACATTTATAGATACTATGGAAGATGGCGGTATCATCGGATATATCATCTTCACACTTGGGCTCTTTGGTTTGGTTCTCCTAGGATTAAGAGTGATCAATTTGATGGGTGCTAGTACAAATGTAAATGAGATCACTCAAATTGTTGTAGATACATTAGAATCTGGTGAGGGTAGTACAGTTTCTCTTGAAAAGCTTAAAGGACACAAAGGTTCAACAGCCAGAGTGATCAAAGCAACGTTGAGAAATATCAAAAAAGAGAGAGCACACATTGAAGATGTCATTATGGAAAATATCCTTAATGAGAGTACGCAGATCGATAGATTTGGTAGTTTTGTACTTGTGATAGCCGCAGTTGCACCACTGCTTGGTCTTCTTGGTACAGTAACAGGGATGATCGAGACATTTGAAGTGATCACAGAGTTTGGTACTGGTGACCCGAAACTGCTTTCAGGTGGTATCTCTGCAGCACTTGTGACAACGATGCAAGGTCTTATCGTAGCGATCCCACTTCTGTTGATTGGAAACCTGCTTTCAGGATGGGCACAGAGTATTAAAGACTCTATGGAGCAAAGTGCTTTACATATCGTAAATCTTTACGAGAAGTATAGAGGCTAAGATGCTTTCGCCATTTGAGTTAATCGGCACATTTGTCGACCTTATGAATACCGGAGGAGTGGTCATGTGGGTACTTTTTGTACTTAACTTCTTCCTTTGGTATGGTTTGGGATATCGTTATTTTATCCTTAAGAGGGGAACCAAAGGAAATGTCCGTCGTTTGATCACCAAGCACGAAAAAAGAGGTGAGGCCCAAGCAATGAGAGGCATGCTTGACTATGCTGTTGCTGATGCATTAGATGCAGCACAAGAGGCAAAAGCGATCGGGGCAAATATAAGAAAACATATGAACGGTGTCTTGCTTCCGTACTATAGTGATGTAAACAGTTATAGGATCATGATCAGGACGATCGTTGTGCTTGCCCCGCTTGTCGGTTTGCTTGGAACAGTGATGGGAATGATCGAGACATTTGATGCACTGCAAAGCAGTTCGATGTTTGCTCAGGGAGCGAGTATTTCTGGAGGTATTTCCAAAGCGCTTTTTACAACGGAACTTGGATTGGTAGTTGCCGTTCCAGGATTGATCGTTGGACGTGTACTTGATAAAAAGGCCGAGCGTTACGAACTTGAATTTGAACAGATCATAGATATTATATCCACGAAGGATGCAGAATGAGAATTAGACCAAAGAAACAAGAAGTAGACAATGTAGATGTATCACCACTGATCGATATGGTGTTTATCCTATTGATCTTTTTTATGGTAACCACTACGTTTGTTAAAGATATGAAGTTGGATCTGGAGCGTCCTTCTGCAGCAAGTGCAAGTAAGTCAGATGCGAAAGTGGTACGTGTCTATATAGACAATACCTCTCAGGTTTACATTGATAACCAACCGGTACAACTATGGGCGATCCAGAGTAAATTAAGAGACCTACTACGTACATCTACTGATAAGTCAGTCCTGGTTATCTCTGATGATACGATTCCTGTGGAGACGCTGATCGATGTAGTAGATGAGTGTCGTATGTCAGGGGCAAAAGATGTAGCTGTATCCACATCAAAAGAGATGGGATAATCTATTATGGCAAACAAAAAGTTTAATAGAGATCGTGCCAAATCCTCTGCCTTATGGGCAATGGCCCTTGGTGCTCTTTTGATGATGGTACTGGTTGTTTCATTTAATGCAAAGGTCGAGAAAAAAGAGAAAAAAGTCAAAGATCCTATGCGTTATATGAAGATGACAAAACAACCGCCAAAAGTTGAGAAACCGAAGCCGAAGCCAAAACCGAAACCAAAAGCACAGCCAAAAGCACCAATGCCTGATCTTGGAGCAATGCTTGGTGGGATCGCGATGAATATCCCTGAGTTTGCTACAGGGGATTTCATGGGTGATGGTAAAAGCCTTTTAGGAGATATGGCAGCAGATGCAGCGATGAGTGAGGGAACGGTTGACAGTAAACCAAGAGTGATCTCACGTGGTCCATTGGAGTATCCTCCTTCAGCAGCGAAAAAACGTATCAAAGGGTATGTGGTTGTGAATCATGCTTATTGGTAAAGACGGAAGTGTAGAACTGGCAAAAGTGATCGCTTCAAGTCCGGCAGGTATCTTTGACCAGGCAGCACTAAGAGGTGTAAGAAGTTGGCGTTTTGCTCCGGCAAAATATAAGGGTAACCCGGTCAAAGTATGGGCGAAGCAAAAAGTACGCTTCGATTTTAATTAAGGTGAAAAGATGTTGAAACAAATTATTACAGTATCAGTTTTTCTTTTCTTGACATATTCACTGCAGGCAAAAGAACCTGAAGAGCAAACGATCAACCACATGGAGATCGCTACGATCATGTACTATGATGGTAAATATGGCAAAGCACTAGATGAGCTGCAAAAAGCCAAAGAATCTCATACTAATATCGAGTGGGATAAATACCATAACATGAGAGGGTTGATCTTTCTCAAAGAGGAGAAGTATGACGCTTCTATAGCATCATTCAAAGAGGCGATCAAAGCAACGAAAGTAAAAGTCTATGTGCCACCAGTAGAAGAGAAGCCAAAAAGAGAGTATCTCTTTAAAGTATTTTCTGATAAGAAAAAGGTAGAGAAGCCGCTTGTAAAAAAACCTGTATTTGATGCGGAAAAACTTAGAAATGATCAGATCGAAGAGATCTATATCTATCTTTCTCAAGCCTACTATAAAGCTGAACAGTATATCAATACGGTACATGCACTGGATGCTGCTGGTGAAAAAGGGCGTGCAAGTGCATCTTTGTTTACACTTAGAGCAGAGTGCTACTGGAAAGCAGATCAAAAAGGTTCAGCGATCGATGCACTGAGCAGAGGGGCAAAGCTTTTTCCTAAAGATGCAACACTTTTGAAACAGAAGTTTTACTATTTTGCCGAACTTAAGCTTTACCAGGCTGCTATCGATGCGGCAAAAGCCTATATGAAGAAAATGCCGGCAAATGCACAGGAGTATATCTCTTTAGCTCAGATGCTTCAAAGTGGTGGTGAGTCTGAAGAGGCGATCAAAGTACTTGAAGAGGCAAAACTAAAGTTTCCATCTTCTGCAAAAGTACATATCCTACTTGGTCATTACTATAACCAAAAAGATATGCCTCATGTCACGGCTGACCTTTTTGAGAAGGGGTCTTATTATGACTCTACTTATCTAAAAGAAGCAGCAGAGATGTATAGAAGAAATGGTGAGCTTGCACATGCACTCTATCTTAACTCGATGATGACAGACAAAGAAGAAAAGACGAAACAAAAAGTGGCGATCTTTATTAGTAGAGGCGAATTTGAAAAGGTCATCGGACTTAAAGATGCTTTAGATCGTTATGGATCTTTTAATGAATGACAATATGCGTTATGCATTGGCGTATGCATACTATGTTGTAAAAGATTATGAAAAGTGCAGAGATGCATCTTAAAAAAATTGAAGATGATGAGCTTTTCTCTAAAGCAACGGTGATCCGTAAAAATATAGAAAAATGTAAAAGTAACAGTCTGGAGTGTATATAGATGAATAAGTTATTGCGATTATTGCTTTTAATGACACTGCCACTGGTTGTAATTGCCAGTCAATTAAAAGAAGGTACACTTTCAGTATTGCTTTTTAGCGAGGGAAAACCCTTGACTAATAATGAAATAAAGATTGATGGTAAAAAAGTTTAAAACAGATAAAGATGGTGCAGTAAAGATATCGATTATAGCAGGAAAACACCAGATCGAGATTTTTGGTAAAAATGCTGCAGGAGAAAACTTAGGGTACTTTAAAAAACCTGTTGGTATCAAAGAGGGAAGAAATACTGAAGATCATTGCTACACTTTCTAAAACAGGTGCAGATAGCATCGATATCGATGCACCAGTTGCTGTAGCTGCATCAGTTGAAAGAAAAGAAGAGAAAGCAACGGGAGAAGGTAGACTTACAGGTCAGGTACTTTCATCAGAAGGCAATACCCCAATAGCAGGAGCAAGAGTTTTTGTAAGAGGTACAGCGGTAGATGTAAGAACAGATGAAAATGGCCGTTTTTCAGCAACAGTGCCTTCAGGAAAAACCTTAAGTATTTCTGTAGTGCATTCAGCATACAGTGCACAGACTATTGGTGGGATCAGTGTTAAAAAAGATGGTATACTTAAGAACAGTAAGTTAACTCCGGCAAGTATGGAACTAGAAGAGTTTGTTGTTCTTGCGCCGAAGATCGAAGGTAGTATTGCAGATGTAGTAGCAGAGGAGAAAAACATTAATGCTGTTGCTAACATCTTGGGTGCCCAAGAGATTTCAAAAAAAGGAGATTCAGACGCAGCTGCAGCACTTAAAAGAGTCACAGGTGTTACTTTGGTTGATGGGAAAGATATCTATGTCCGTGGACTTGGTGACAGATATTCGAATGTAGAACTGAACTCTATGCCATTACCTTCTCCAAACCCTATGAAGCGGTCTGTACCTCTTGATATTTTCCCTCTTCAGTTATTGGTTCGATGAAAGTGCAAAAAAGTGCATCTGCAGATATTCCAAGTAGCTTTGGTGGTGGATATATAGATATAAGAACAAAAGAAAGGTTTGATGAAGATTTCATCAAAATCTCTTTAGGTACGAAATTCAATAGAGATACGGGTGATGCAATTATAGATTATGTCGGCTCTGCGACAGATTGGACTGGATATGACTCTTCATACCGTGATATTCCACAGCCTATCCTTGATGCTACTGATATGCATGTTGGGGAAGCTACACCACAATTGAATACAGACTATTTTACAGAAGAACAACTTTCAGATTTTACCAGAATGTTTATTAATCGTCTTTATGCTGTGAATGAGACCACATTGTTACCAGGTGTGAGTGGGTCTATTGAGGCAGCTAAAACATATACAATCGATGATGATCATGAATTATCTGTCTATGGGAACATATGGGTATTCACAAGAGAATACATTTAGACAAGAAAAATATTTTAACTATGACTATGATGCTGATGGTAATCAGTATGATACTCCTACTCAATCAGGGACTATTAGATCAAAGAGAAATGTCTGTATCTCATGGGGGAATGTTGAATATAGGGTATAACTTTTCGGATGTATTAAAACTAAAATATACAAAGTTCTATACAAAAGATTCAAGTAATGTAACGAGGGTTACAGATGGTATTTTAGGTTCAAATGATGAACATTTGACAATCTATAATCTTGACTGGGAAGAGAGAGAACTGAATAGTAGATCAAATTAGTGGTGAAATTGACTATGAGATATTTGATTCTGATTCAAAATTCAATTTTGGTCTACAACACAGTACGGCTAATTATTATCAGCCAAACAATTACCAATATATTTACTATAATTCTGACCTGATTTTGCATATCTTTACAATAAAAATTCAGGTACTAACTCAGCTTTTAGATTAGAATCAGATGATGTCCTTAAGTCTTTATATTTGAAAATAAACATGAAATTGAAATTTTTAATCAAGATGAATATATTGAATATGGTATCTCTATCTCTTCTAAAGAGAGAGTTTCAAGACAAAGAAGATTTAGATTGGCTCCAAGTCCTACTTCATTATAGTAGAAGATCAATGGATGACACAAGATATTGATACTATTTATATTGGCTATATGTTATACCTGATTATCCATACGAATACCGTCCATTTACACTGACTTCATTTAATAAACCTGCAGATGCATATGATGGATATATTGATGAAACGAGTCCATATCTTTCTTTGAAACTGCGTCCTACGGAGCAAATAGAAACGGTATTTGGATTGCGATATGTAGATCTAACACAAACCATTGATGAATATATGACTGATGCGCAAAACGGTTCTTTGGACATCGTAATCTCATCAAGCAGTACGGAAGTACAAGAGTTCTTTCCATCATTCAGTATGAAGTATGAATATGACGCTGAAAATGTATTTGACATTGCTGCATCAAAAACCTATATTATGCCGGATCTAAGAGAGCTTAGCGGTGTCTATAATCACCCGTTTGAGCCAGCAACAATCATTGGAAACCCTGAGTTAGTTAACACCATCATGTATAATCTTGATCTTAAGTATAGTTATTTTATTTCTGATGATGAGTTTATCAAGCTGGGATTATATTACAAATATATGGAAGATCCAATAGAGGATGTAAAACTCTATTCTACTGCATTGCCTATCTACTCATTTGCCAACACAGAGGAAGCAACACTTTATGGAATAGAAATAGACGGAAGAAAGAATTTAGATTTCCTTGGAAAAGCCTGGGTAAATTATTATCTATCTGGGAATTTCTCTTATAATAAGTCAGAAGTTACTTTGACAGCAGAACAAGAGACACAGTTTACAAGCAATTATAGACCACTACAAGGTCTTTCACCTTATGTGGCAAACTTAACATTTGGGTATGATAGTGATGATCGCTCAGTAGCACTTAACTTCAACTATATGGATGAACGTATCCGTAAAGTAGGTATTATCGCATTTGGTGTACCACAACAAGATCAGTATGAAACACCACCAATGCTTCTTGATCTCGTCTGGAGCGAAAAGTTTGAATATGGTTATCCGTTTGAATTGAAGTTTAAGGTGGGGAATATTTTGGATGATGAAGTTGTTTGGAAGGAAGGAGATAAAGTGACAAGAACTTATAAGGATGGAAGAACTTTGGATCTGAAAATATCCACTAAATTCTAATGGATTACATCTTTGTAATCAAACTGTAATCAAATTTGTCTATACTTCCACACCAAAAAAAGAGGAAGTATACAAATGAAAAAAATTCTATTATCAATGGCAGCAATAGCGACAGTATCAATGGCTGCGGAGGACGTCATCACACCAATTAAACGAATAGCAGAAGTGAAAAGCACAACTCCAGTACCAGTAGCTGAAAAAAGCTTTTTAGACAGAATTCACTTCAAAGGTGACTTGAGGATAAGATATGAGAGTAAAGAGACTGAGTATTATGATGGTAGTGAAAGTAATAAGTATCTTGGTCGATATCGTTTAAGGCTAGGCGCAAACATTGATATTACAGATAATCTTCACTTTGATATTGGTATGAGAAGTGGTTTTGGTAACCCAACTTCAGGTAACCAAACTTTTGCTGAGGCGAATAAGCCTACTGAAGCTCTGTCAGACTACTTTTTCCAGTCGCTTAGATTTCATGTTTTAGGTATTACTTATACATCTGGTAACTCTACTTGGAAAATAGGTAGACAGGAATATATGTTGTATAGACCTATTAGATCACAGCTTGTTTGGGATAACGATCTTTCAATGAACGGAGTGAACTACCAGTATCAAGATGATACAAAGATGATCACTGTAGGTATTAACCAGCCAACTTATGCAGAAAATGTTACTGCTACGGATGATGTTAATCTCTTTTTGGCACAATACGTGCACAAAACAAAATTAGAATTTGCAAAACTTAATTTAGGTGCTGGTTTCTACTATTATGATGGTATCAAAGGGAACACGGCTTTTTATGACAGTGGCAGATTGGGTAACACCTTAGATGAAAATGGTTTGTATGAAAATGATTATCATATCGTAGAGGGATTTGGAGAACTCAAGTTCAAAGATGTACTTGGCAAACCATTTTCAATAGCTGCTGGTGTAGCATATAACACGGCCGCAGATGACAATAACTTCGGGTATGATATAGGGCTTAAACTTGGTAAGACTAAAGAAATTGGTGATTGGCAAGTAAAATACTCTTATACAGACATAGAAGAAGATGCGGTACTTGGTGCACACTCTGACTCAGATAACTTCGGTGGTGGTACTGCAGCCAAAGGTCATGCTATCAGAGGACAATACAAATTTGGCAAAAACACATATCTTGCCGGTACTTACTTCATCAATACACTCTATGGAAGCAAAGTTGGCGATCCTGCAGATGCAGACTACGAGCGTGTACAGTTGGATGCGATTATTAAATTTTAATCCCTCTAACTTACCTAGATCTCGATCTCTTTGAGCAGATTTCGAGATGCAAGCTTTTATGTTTTTATCACATTTCAGCAACAAAAATGTAATACTTCTTATCCATCATTTTGACATTAATTACATAAAGGAATCTAGATGAACAATATGGTGAAAATGATACTTGGTGCAGCATTTGCTGTAGCAGTAGCTTTTTATGCAAACAGCATCATGGGACAAGCAACACACGGAGGCTTTTTAGTGCTTGCAGCAGTATTTGGTGCCTATATGGCAATGAATATTGGTGCAAATGATGTAGCTAACAACGTAGGACCTGCAGTGGGTTCGGGTGCATTGACTATTGGTGGAGCTATCCTCATTGCATCTATTTTTGAGGCAAGTGGAGCACTCATCGCTGGTGGTGATGTGGTTGGTACAATTAAAAAAGGTATCATCTCTCCAGATGCATTTGGTAATGATCCTATGCTTTTTGTCTATGGTATGTCTGCAGCACTGCTTGCAGCAGCACTATGGCTAAACCTTGCAACATGGCTTAAAGCTCCAGTATCAACAACACACTCTATTGTAGGTGGTGTACTTGGTGGTGGTATCGCTGCAGGTGGTTTTGCTATCGTTTCTTGGGGTACGATGGGTAAGATCGCTGCTTCATGGGTGATCTCTCCTGTACTTGGTGGTGTGATCGCAGCTATTTTCCTTTATATCATTAAATCACAGATCATTTATAAGGAAGATAGAATAACAGCGGCAAAGAAGATCGTGCCTATCTTGGTAGCGCTTATGTCAGCAGCTTTTATTACATATCTAACGGTTAAAGGATTAAAAAAAGTGTGGCCTGTGATCGTAGAAATATTGAGTTTTTTACCACAAACGAAAAAACCTGCTTTTACGATCGCTCTTCTTTTTGGTGCTATTGGAGGGGTTATCACCTTTTTTATAGTAAAGCCTAAGGTAGCAAAAAAGGTGATAGATTTAGATGGAAGTAGAGAGTCGATAAATATTCTTTTCACGATCCCTCTTATCTTTGCAGCGGCACTTTTAAGTTTTGCCCATGGTGCGAACGACGTTGCCAATGCCGTTGGACCTTTGGCTGCAGTTTATGATGCGTTAAGCACTACAGCCGTTTCGACGAAAGTAGCTATCCCTTTATGGGTCATGGTAGTTGGTGGTGTGGGTATCTCTGTAGGTCTTGCACTCTTTGGACCTAGACTTATTAGAACGGTAGGTACTGAGATCACTGAACTTGACCAGATGAGAGCATTTTCTATTATGATGGCAGCAGCGATTACAGTGGTCATCGCTTCTCAACTTGGACTACCTGTTTCTTCTACGCATATTGCTGTGGGTGCTATCTTTGGTGTAGGTTTCCTTAGAGAGTGGCTTGACAGTAAAGAGATGAGCGAAAAACAAGAGAAACTTCAAATAGAAGTTGAAAAACATCATGCACTTAAAGAAGAACTTACAGCAATTGAAACAGTTGAAGAATATAAAAAACAAGAAGAACGCATTAAAATACAAAAGAAAAAAGTAAAAAGCATTAAACGTTCATTGCGTGAAAACTATGTAAAACGTGGGATGGTAAAGAAAATTGTTGCAGCATGGGTGATCACTGTTCCGGCTGCAGCTGTAGTCTCTGCGATCATCTTTTATATCATTAAAGGGATGAGTGCTTAATATCTGTAATTAAAATGTTACCGATACATACTATGATGTACTATGGAAAATAAAAATATAGAAATCGTAGTCATCGAAGATGAAGAGGATATTTTAGAGCTTTTAGAATATCATCTTTCCAAAGCAGGGTATGAAGTCACTGGCTTCCTTTCTTCTGAAAATGTAGAATCATTTTTAGAAGAGGAAAACCCTTCGCTTATGATCGTAGACAGAAACCTACCAGGTCTTGAAGGCAGTGAATTTGTTGCAAATATGAGAGAGATAGGGTATGAGATACCTGTTATCTTCCTCACTGCCAAAGACAAAGAAAAAGACCTTGAAGAGGGATTTGTCAGTGGTGGTGATGACTATATGACAAAGCCTTTTAATACCAATGAACTCCTATTAAGAGTAGAAGCACTTCTTAAGCGAAGTGGAGTACGTTCGAGTGATAAAGTTAAATACAGAGACCTGGTACTTGATATGAAGAAAAGAGAACTTTTTATAGAGGATAAGCGTATAGAGCTGACCAATTTGGAATTTAAACTCCTTTATACTTTTGTCAAAAATCCACATCAGCCCTTAGACAGAGATTTTTTACGTGATGAGGTTTGGGGTGATGACAGTGTGAACTTTCATGACAAAACGATTAATGTAGCGATGAACAGATTGAAAAAGAAGATAGATCCAGAATCAATAAAAGAGTATTTTGCCCCTGTATGGGGTGTGGGGTACAAGTTACTCTAGCCATAAATCTTAGTGACAATAGTTTCTTCCAGTCCCTCCTCTCCATGATGTGATCATTCTAGCAACCACAATAATGCATCTAAGTATTAAAAAATGATTTTATAAAATGAACGGTTGATGATAAATTTGCACTATCGTAAAGTACATAAAAAATGTTACCAAAATGAGACCATTTTGTTATAGGATACCTTTAAAATTTCTCTTTCATAGAGAATGATATACATAAAAAAGGTTTTGTAATGGATAATAATATAGACCCTATCGCAACCATTTTGATTATTGAAGACAACGAAGACCTACTTGAACTTGAAGAATTTCAGCTTCTAAAAGAAGGATATAGGGTTATAGGTGTTACAAATACCAAAGAAGTAGAGTCTATACTGGAACAAGAGAACATTGACTTGATGCTTGTTGACCGTACACTGCCTCGTGTTGAGGGGAGTGAGTTCGTAAGTTATCTTCGTGACAAGGGAGTCACTACTCCTGTAATGTTCGTCTCTGCAAAAAATAAAGATGAAGAGATAGAAGAAGGCTATCTGTGTGGGGCAGATGACTACCTCAGAAAACCTTTTAATATGAAAGAACTTCTTTATCGTGTAAAAGCGATACTTAGACGTACACATTCTATAGAATATGAGAGACTAGTTGCCAGAGATATTGTTATGGACTTTAATACAAGAAAAACATACGTGGAAAATAATGAAGTTGAACTTACCAAGTTGGAGTTTGAACTTCTTAGTTTATTTATAAAAAATAAAAACAGAGCACTTGAAAGAGAATATTTACTTCAGAATGTATGGCATGATAATGCATCTACACAAAAACGCACAGTCAATGTCACTATCAACCGTCTCAAGAAAAAAATAGATCCCTTTGAAGATAAAGAGTATATTATTCCTGTTCGAGGAATAGGGTATAAGTTTCAATAGATATATTACACCTTATATTTTCCAATTTACTGTAGAGTGCAGATAAAAATAAGACAGCCAAAATTAGATTATATAGTATATAATGAATATAGCATATGAGTAAATAATATGACTAATATATTCATTTAAGGAATTAACTATGGCAAAAGCTCTTAAGAAAAAAGCAGAAGAAAAAAAAGCGAAAAAGAAGGCAGCAGCTAAAAAAGCAGCAAAAAAGATAGAAAAGAAAAAGGCAGCAAAGAAAAAAGCCAAAAAAGTAGCAAAGAAAAAAGCTGCCAAAAAAGCTGCAAAGAAAGCAAAAGCTAAAAAAGTAGCCAAAAAAGCAAAAAAGAAAAAAGCAAAGAAAAAAGCGTAAAACTTTAGAGAGATAGAACTTTTCTGTCTCTTTGCCTTTATGAGTGAGTCTCTTATAATTCAAATGGCATAGTTTAAAATCTCCTATCATATATCTTCATTCAAATCTTATAATAAAAATAAACAATAACAGAATGGTTACAGAAACAGCAGATAAATGTTACTAAAATGAAACCACATTATTTTAATATATCCCAGAGCATCTCTTCCCAGATACTCCAGCGAGACAGTTTATGTCCTCCTTCCATTTTTATTATTAACTTTACCAGATAGTTCTATATATAGAGATGCTCATGTTACAAATATGTTATCAATCGGTTATAGAAATGTTATCATCTAAACTTATAATTTTGTATAAATTAAATGGAGATATTGATGAAAGATGAAATGTTCATATCTGATAAAAAGATAGAAAAACTTGCTAAGAAATTGGCTAAGACCTTTTCTATAGATCAAGAAGAAGCGATGAGTATTATTTATGAAGAGTGGGATCTAGCAGAAAACCTTTTTCAAGCGTATGGAAAAGTGAAAGCAGTACATCAACATTTTGTACATGAAATAAATCACACATACAGGATAGCCTAATGCAACTCAGTGTAGAAAATTATATGGTACACCATTATCCTACCATTGAGACTTTTCCAAATGTAGCAAAGAAAGTATTGTTCAACGGTATGAAGAAGTTATTCCATGAAAATCAGATCAATACTTTTATGGCAGAAAATGCACATAAAGATACTTTCTCTTTTGTGGAAACAATTGTTGATTATTTTGATATCTCTATAGGCTTGAAGACCAATGAACTTACACGTATCCCTGCATATGGACGTACAGTGATCATAGCCAATCATCCTTTGGGGGCATTGGATGCTATGGCACTTTTGCATTTACTCAAAGATGTCCGTAAAGATATTAAGATCGTAGCAAACTCTTTTTTGGCACAGTTTGATAATCTTCAAGATATTATTATCCCTGTAGATAATATCAACGGAAAAATGGATAAAGAGACAGTTAAGAGTATCTATGATGCGTTAGATGCAGAACAGGCAGTGATCATATTCCCCTCTGGTGAAGTAAGTCGTGCAAAGCCAAACGGGGTAAAAGATACACCATGGAAAAGTGGATTTTTAAAGATCGCATCTAAGAGGCAAGCACCGATACTTCCTATTTACATTAAGGCAAAGAACTCTAAAAACTTTTATCTGCTTTCTATGCTCAACCGTTCCTTGGCGACGGCAACACTTCCTCATGAGATGTTTAAAGCAAAAGGAAAAAATATTGAGTTTACTATAGGGAAAACCATCCCTTATGAAGCATATAATGTACCAAACCTTTCAGCAAAAGAGAATGTGAAACTTCTTAGAAAACATTTTTATAAAGTATCAAAGAATCAAAAACCGATCTTTGCTACCTATAATGAAATTTCTGTTCCGGAAGAAAGAAGTGAATTAAAGAGAGAATTAAAGCATGGTGTACAATTAGGTAAAACAACAGATGGTAAACATATCATCGTGTATGAATCTGAGAAAGAGAACTGTGTCATTAAAGAGATAGGTAGATTACGAGAGATCAGTTTTCGCCATGTAGGGGAAGGAAGTGGTAAAAAACGTGATATAGATAGCTATGATTTTTACTACAAGCATCTTATCATATGGGATGATGAAGCATTGGAGATAGCAGGAGCATATCGTCTGGGGATCTGCAGAGAGATCATAAGTGATTTTGATCTAGAAGGCCTCTATACCAGTACACTGTTTAAATTTGATCAGAAGTTTGAACCCTATTTCGAAAGAGGTATTGAACTTGGTAGAAGTTTTGTGCAGCCTAAATATTGGAACAGTAGAGCCTTGGACTATTTGTGGCAGGGCATAGGAGCTTACGTAAAAAGTCGTCCTGATATACAGTATCTTTTTGGTGCGGTAAGTTTAAGTGATACCTTTAACCAAAAAGCAAAAGGGTTGATGATTTATTTTTATCAAAAGTATTTCGGGTCAACAGAGAACCTGGCGAAACACAAAGTGCCATATAGCTCATCAAAATGGGTGCAAGATCATTGTGGAAAAGTATTTACAGGTGAGGACTACAAGGCTGATATGAGGGTACTTAAAGCAGAGTTAGGGTTCATGGGATACACTGTACCAACACTGTTCAAACAGTATTCAGAACTTTGTGAAGAGGGTGGTGTGCAGTTTTTGGACTTTGGATATGACAAGGACTTTAACAATTGTATTGACGGGTTTATAGTAGCAGATCTAAAATTACTCAAGGAGACAAAAAGAAAACGCTATTTTTCAAATTGATAACATTCTGTAACCAAAATGTTTCCAAGTTGTTTTATACTTCTTCCAATCCAAGATGGATAACTTATTTCTTAAGGAAAGAATATTATGACAATGAAAAAAATGCTTACTGCGGCAGTAGTAGCATCAATAGCACTGACTACTGTAAATGCCGATGAACTTAAAGGTAGAGGGGCATCATTCCCTGGTCCAATATATAAGGCTTGGACATCTGAGTACTATGCTGCAACAAAAAATCAAGTAAATTATACGCCGACTGGTTCTGGTGACGGGGTTAAGTCTATCAAAAAAAGAATGGTTGACTTTGCCGGTTCAGATAAACCGCTTAAACCAAAAGCACTTAAAAAAGGTAAACTTTACATGTTCCCTACAGTTGTAGGTTCAGTTGTTTTAGCCTATAACATTGATGGTGTGAAAGATGGTGAGTTAAAACTTAGCCGTGCAGCTATCGCTGGTATCTTTAGCGGGAGCATCACACACTGGGATGATAAAGCGATCATGGCACAAAATGCAGGACTTAAACTTCCACATGAGCCTATTACTGTAGCGGTAAGAGCTGACAAGTCAGGTACTACATTTAACTTTACATATTTCTTGAACAAACTTGATGAAAACATTAAAGTAAGCAAAAAACCTACATGGAAAGCATCAAAAGTAGTTGCAGGTAAATCAAACTCAGGTGTATCGGCAAACATCCAGCAGATCAAGAACTCTATCGGATATATCGAGTACTCTTTCAAAGAGAAATTAGGATTGGCTGCAGCACAGATCGAAAACAAAGAGGGGCAATATATCAATCCTACACTTCAGTCTTTTCAAGATGCAGCTAAATATGCAAGCTGGACAGCTGACAATGACTTCTATGCAGTGATCGGTGACCCTGCTGGTGCAACTTCATATCCTATCGTAGCGGCTACATTTATCTTGCTTCCGGAAGAAAAAATGGAAACAAATAAACAAGTAACAAAGTTTATTGACTGGGCATATACACATGGGGACAAAGCAGCGACAGACCTTGGTTATGTACCACTTCCTGCATCAACTAAAGGTGAGATCAGAAAGTATTGGGAAGCTAAAAAAATCAAATAAGCAGATTTCAGAATCTTATAAACTGAAGCTCTCTTCTTTGGGAGCTTCACTCCTCCTCAACTACATTTATACTCTATCTCCTTGAATACGTTTATAGAGAGATAAATGTAATTGGTAACCAAAATGTTACCAACTTTTACTACAATCCTACCAATTAATTATGAAGGCAATACATGGGTGGTAAACTCTTTAAGAATTTTTCTTTTTTATCGGCAACACTCTCCTTTTTTATCTTGATAGGGATCTTTGCTGTACTCTTTTCTTATGCACAAGAAGCATTGCATGAATTTGGCTTTGACTTCCTATATACTGAAATATGGGAAGCTGATGAAGATGATGAAGGCGGTATTTTTGGTGGATATGTACCTATCATCGGTACCTTGCTTAGTACATTCATTGCAATGGTCATTGCAACACCCTTGGCGATGGGAATTGCGATCTTCTTAACAGAGATCGCTACTGAAAAACTGGTCAAACCTGTTTCTATAGCGATTGAGTTACTCGCAGCCATTCCAAGTATCATCTATGGTATGTGGGGACTTTTTTACTTTGCACCTATTGTACAGGCAACCGTAGGCGGTAATGGTGTAGGACTTTTGACTGCGGGAATCGTTTTGGCGATCATGATCATTCCTTTTATGGCAGCAATTACAAGAGATGCCATGAATACCGCACCTTCTGTGCTTAAAGAATCAGCATATGCTATGGGTGCAACGAAATTTGAAGTGATCAAGGATGTGGTCATGCCTTATGCCAAAGGCGGGATCATCGGTTCGATCATTTTGGCGCTTGGTCGAGCACTAGGTGAGACGATGGCCGTGGCATTCCTTATAGGTTCTGTGATGAGCATTCCAAGCAGAGTGACAGACCCTACAACTTCAATACCAGTCTTACTTGCAAATAATTTTGCAGAAGCACAAGATCTTGAGATGAGCAGTATGTATTATCTTGCACTCATCCTATTTGTAGTAAGTTTTGCCATTATCTCTGTGGCAAAGTTTTATTTCCTTGGAAGAAAAACAGTATGAAAAGGGCAGCATAATGAATAGACTCATACTTAATAAAATCATTTTAATCCTTTCTACGCTTTCAGCAGTGATAGGAATAGGCTTTTTGTTTTGGATACTTGTGACTTTGAGTTATAAAGGCATTACAAGTTTACATTTTAGTACTTTTACCAATGACTTGGTAGAAGGAGGAATAAGAAACCTTCTTGTAGGACAGTTTACGATGGCCCTTATGGCAAGTGCCATAGCAGTTCCGCTTGGTATGATGGCAGGTATCTATCTTAGAGAGTACAGTAACAATGGAAAATTGGCATCAGTGATAAGAAATCTTAGTGATGTGATGATGTCTGCACCATCTATTGTGATAGGTGTTTTTGTCTTTGCATTGTTTGTTGATCCTTTTGGGGGTTATAATGGTTGGGCAGGTATCATTGCCTTAGCGATCATGATGATACCTATTATCATCAGTACTACGGATAATATGCTTGGTTTGGTACCTAAAGAACTTAGAGAAGCAGGTATTGCCTTAGGTGGAAGTAAACATAAGATCATTTTACAGATCGTAGTAAAAGCGGCTAAAGTAGGGATCACAACGGGTGTTCTACTCTCTTTTGCACGTATTATCGGTGAGACAGCACCATTGCTGTTCACCTCTGCAAACAATCAGTTCTTTAGCATGGATCTTACAGAGCAGTTCCCGTCGCTTACTGTAAGTATCTACAACCTCGCAACATACCCGGATGAGCAAAGTAGAGAGTTGGCGTGGGCAGCCTCTTTTGTGCTCACAATGATCGTTTTATGTATCAATCTACTAGGTCGATATATGACAAGAAATAAAAAATAATAGAAAAGGTCAGAAAATAATATGGCAAACAATAACATCATAATGGATATTAAAGATTTTGATTTTACCTATGCAGGGGTAGATGAACCTTCATTGAAGAAGATCAATCTTCCTGTAAAGGAAAATAAAATTACGGCAATGATAGGTCCTAGCGGTTGTGGTAAATCTACTCTTTTGCGTGCAATGAACCGTATCCATGATCTTTATCCCGGGAATACCTATGAAGGTGAGATCAATCTTTATGGCAGTGAGGGTGAAAAACAAAATATCTTAGATCTAAAAAAAGAGAATGATTTCATCAAGTTACGCCAACAGGTAGGAATGATCTTTCAAAAGCCTACACCATTTCCTATGAGCATCTTTGATAATGTGGCTTATGGTTTGAAGCTTGCAGGGAAAAAAGATAAAGTTGAAATAGCGGAACGTGTAGAAAAAGCCCTGAAAGATGCAGCCATTTGGAAAGAGACAAAAGATAGGCTCAATAAAAGTGCACTTGGACTCAGTGGTGGACAGCAACAGAGACTTTGTATCGCCAGAGCAGTGGCACTTAAGCCTGAGGTACTACTTTTTGATGAGCCTACATCAGCACTTGACCCTATCTCAACAGGAGCAATTGAAGAGTTGATAGCAGAGCTTAAAAAAGATGTCTCAGTGGTCATCGTCACGCATAATATGCAGCAAGCGAGTAGACTGAGTGACTATACAGCATTTATGTATCTTGGTGATTTGATCGAGTATGATAAAACAGAAAAAATCTTTTTGAATCCTTCTGAGAAATTGACAGAAGATTATATCACCGGTAGATTCGGGTAAGGAAAATATATGTTAAGTAAAAATGAACAAAAACTGGCAGAAGTGAGAGAAAAGACTGCTGAGATATTTGAAGATCTCATTATATCTCAAAAGTTAGCACTACAGGCAATTGAGGCATGTGATACTAAAAGTTTTCAACAAGTAAAAGTACCACTTAAAATGATCAATGCAAAAGTAGAAGATGTTGATAATCTCATTTTGAAGATCTTTGCACTTTATACACCTGAGGCAAGTGATCTTAGAGAAATGGTTGCTTTCTTGAAGATCACTTCTTCATTGCAGCGTATCGCTATCAATGAAAAGAACTATATGAAAAATATGGAGATCTGTAATCCTAATGCAGGAGAAGAGATGAAGCGTGTGATAAAAGAATCACTTTCAATCAATCGTTGTACTATTAAAGCACTTGAATATACTGTGGAGATGCTTCATGAGACAGAAGACAAAGACAAGATCAAAGATCTGGCAAGCAAGATCGATGTCGAAAATTCTAAGACAGATGATATTTATTCTATGATAGAAAAAGGTGCTTTGCAAGTAATGCATCAAGAGCATGTGATCAATGAAGATATGTTAAACCTTTTAAAATATATCAGAAAGAATTCAAAGATCATCGATCGTTTGGAAGATATTTCTTCAAGATTGTTATTTGCACGTATAGGTGGAAAACTCTAAACCCTGTGCTATAATGCATAGATGGAAAACCGAAATATTGAAATCGTAGTTATTGAAGATGAAGAGGATATCTTAGAACTGATAGAGTATCACTTGAGTAAAGAGGGGTATACAGTTACCGGGTTCCTCTCTACAGAAAATGTAGAACAGTTCCTAGAAGAAGAAAGTCCTTCACTTATACTTGCAGACCGTAACCTTCCTGGGATGGAAGGCAGTGAATTTATTGCTTACTTACGCGAACAAGGGTATGATATCCCCGTGATCTTCCTCACTGCACAAGACAAAGAATCTGAGCTTGAAGAGGGCTTTGCGGCAGGTGGTGATGACTATATGTGTAAACCTTTCTCTCCCAAAGAGTTGACACTTAGGGTTAAGGCCCTACTGAAACGTTCAGGTGCCCTGCAAAAACAAGAACGTATCAAGTATAAGCAATTGACCATGGACTTGGTCAAAAAAGTGCTTACGGTGAGGGGAGAGACAGTTTCGCTTACCAATCTTGAATTTAAACTACTGCACACTTTTATGAAACACATCGATCAGGCACTTACACGAGATTTCCTTCGTGATGAGGTATGGGGTACGGAAGGTGACGGCGTGAATGATAATGCTGTCAATGTTGCCATCAATAGACTTAAAAATAAAATTGATCCCAAAAATGAACAAAATTATTTTCATCCTGTATGGGGCGTAGGATATAATTTCAAATAAAAAAGATGCACCCCAAGGGCATTTCCTCCCTTTGGTCAGGGCACAATTTGAATTGTAACATTTTCTCCAATAACATGACAATTTGACATGTTATTGCTCTCTTTGAACATAGACACGCTACACTTCTACTATGAATAAATTAGAAACCCTTGAACACTATTTTGGACACAGCTCTTTTAGACCTTTACAAGAGGATGTAGTTGATGCCATCTTGGCAAAACAAGATGTATTGATGATACTTCCTACTGGTGGCGGTAAATCCCTTTGTTATCAACTTCCTACACTTTTGATGGAAGGGATTACCGTAGTAGTCTCACCTCTGCTTGCACTTATGCATGACCAGGTAGTAGCCCTTAAAGCCAACGGTATATCTGCAGAGATGCTTTCATCTATGCAGGATCTTGAAGAGAGCCAAGAGATTGAAACACGGTTGAAAGCTGGTGAGATCAAACTGCTTTATGTCGCCCCTGAACGTTTGACAAATGCCTATTTCCTCAATCTGCTGCATCAACTCCCTATCAACTTTTTTGTTATCGATGAAGCACACTGTGTGAGTGAATGGGGGCATGAATTTAGAGAGAACTATAGACGTCTTTCTTTACTCAAAGAACAATTTGCTACGACGCCTATAGCAGCATTTACAGCCACTGCAACCCATGCAGTCGAGAGTGACATCGCCAGTAACCTGGGATTACAAAATCCTAAACGTGTGAGAGGTTCACTGTTTCGTGAGAACTTGACCATCAATGCACGCCACAGGATCAAAGACGGCAGGGAACAGTTGATGGAGTTTCTGAAACTCCATACGGATGAATCAGGTATTATCTATACCCTTTCACGTAAATCTACAGAAGCTGTTGCACACTTTTTACAGGGCAAGGGCATAGAAGCCAAAGCCTATCATGCGGGACTGCCTACGGAAGAGAAAAATAAAACCTATGCAGATTTTGTAGCCGACAGAGTACAGATCGTGGTAGCAACCATCGCTTTTGGTATGGGAATAGATAAGAGTAACATCCGTTTTGTTGTACATATGACCATGCCAAAGACTTTAGAAAACTTTTACCAGGAGATAGGACGTGCAGGAAGAGATGGATTGGCCTCTGAAACACTCTTGCTTTTTTCAGCACAAGACATTGTACAGCAAAAGATGTTTATAGAAGACCTACCCGAGACGCCTTATAAGAAGCATGCCTTCAATAAACTTGAGAGTATGGTACGCTTTGCCAACTCTGAGAGCTGTAGACATCAGAGTATTGCTGCATATTTTGATGACAGAATAGAGGTTTGTGGGGATAAATGTGATAATTGTACGGCTCCTGCAAGTGAAAAGATAGATATCACTACTGCTGCACGTATGCTTCTCTCAACCATCTTGCGTACAGATCAAAGTTATGGATTACACTATGTGATAGATGTATTGAAGGGAAGTAAAGAGCAAAGGGTACTTCAAAATGGACATGATACGCTTACAGTGTACGGAATAGGAGATGAGTACAGCAAAGCACAGTGGTTGACCATAGGTGACAAGTTACTGGAACTGAATGCCGTGGAGATAGGCGAGTTTAAAGTGTATAAATTGACACCTTTTGGTGTTGAGGTGATCAAAGGTGAACATACCATAGAGCTCAAAAAAGAGAGACTTGCTGTACAAAAAGCACAGAGTAAAAAGCGCGTGACCTATTTTGATGATTATGATGTTGAAGTGTATGATAAACTCCGTGATCTTCGTACCCAAATTGCCTCCGAAAAAGGGATACCTCCTTACATCGTTTTTTCAGATAAAACATTAAAGGATCTGAGTAATAAACAGCCACAGGACAAAGAAGCGATGTTAGAGGTACATGGTATAGGAGAAGTGAAATTTGAACGATATGGAGAGAAGTTTTTAGAATTGTTGATGACTCAGTAAATCAAAAACTTGACAATAAATATAATTAACAATATAATTAACAATATAAAAGGAGTTATAAATGTATAAAACAGTAAAACCTACGACATTTACTTTACCTTTATCATTGTTAGATGAGTTAGATGAATTAGCTAAAGATTTAGGTAAGAAGAAAACAGCTATTGTTACAGAGGCACTAGAGATGTATATGGATATGAATGATTTGAAACAAGCAGAAAAACGTTTGCAGGATAAGAATGTTACTGCAGATGAATTTTTTAAAGAACTAGGTGTATAAAAATTGTATACACTCTCTTTTAAGTCTAGTGTTAAGAAAGATTTTAGACATATCTCAAAAGCAGACATTGGGTTTATAAAAGAGTCACTTGAAACCTTTGTTGCGACTTTTGAGACTACATATGAGCAAGAGCTTTTGAAAACAGGTAAGATAAAAAAGCTTCAAGGGGAAGTGGAAACTCTTTATAGATTAAAGTTGCGTAGATATAGAGTGATTTATAAAAAAGAAAACGATGTTCTAGTGATATTGGTTCTTTCAGTGAAGTCTCGTGAAAACTCTTATAGGAAATAGGTAATAAGGCTAATATGAGTAAACAACTATGCGGTATAGATGAAGCAGGACGAGGTCCGTTGGCCGGATCGTTAGTCATTGCAGGTGTGATCTTAAATAAGCCTATTGAAGGATTGATGGATTCTAAAAAACTCACTGAAAAGAGACGAGAAACACTCTATCAGCTAGTCATAGAGAATGCAGCGTATCATATCGTTTCTTTTTCTGCAAAAGAGGTAGATGAGATAGGTATCTCCAAATGTTTACAACTAGGTTTACAAAGTATACAGAAACATTTGCCTGAGTCAGAGTATCTTTTTGACGGAAACAGTACCTTTGGGGTTGAAAATATTAGCACGATGATCAAAGCAGACAGTAAAGTGGCCGAAGTAAGTGCAGCGAGTATATTGGCAAAAGTCACACATGACAGAGAGATGATCGAGATGGCAGAAAAGTACCCAGAGTATGGATTTGAAAAACATAAAGGATATGGGACAAAAGCCCATATAGAAGCTTTAGTCAAATATGACCGATGTGAAGTACACCGTAAAACCTTTAGAGTCAAAGGTTTAGATGATCCCCCGCTTTTCTAAAAGTCTACAGCTTTACCATTTATCTTTACTTCACCTTTACCAATTTTGATGTGATAAAGCCTTTGACCTAAGTTTCTTTTTGGTCTATACATCATATAGATCATCATCGCTTTAGGGTCTTCTTTCATAAGATTAAGAAGTTCTTTTGAGAGTGAAATATCTATAGTCCCAAACATTTTGTTGAGTACATGTTTAGGATGGATGTTTAAACGGTAAATATCTAAAGACTTGTCTATATCTAGGTTTGCTTGAAGGCTGAAACCACCCATCTCTTTACCGCGGAGTATAACTTTATCAGCAGAAAAATTCGCAATATCCAGATGGATATTTTTTGAGACAAGAGTCTCTATAAGTGCATGAACCTCTTTTTCTTTATTAGGGTCAATATTCTGTAGTTTTTCTAAGGCTTCAACGTCAAGATTGCTTATATTCATATCTAGATCTAAAGTATTCATACCGATTTTCTCTTTCCCATAAACAGCATCCATGTTTTCAGCATTTGCTTTGAGTTTTTCTGTAGCTAAGCCATTTGTTACAGTTGATGTAGAAAAGAATGAGAGATTATTTGCAATGAGTGTACCATCTGGAGCTTGAGAACTTTCTATTTTGCCGATACTGTACTCAGAGGTATAGTCATAAGTGGTAGGTCCAACATGCAGATAGCTGCTTTCTAGATCAGAGATTGATATGTCTGTCTCGTCACTCATGTAGAGAGAAACGGTAGCAAGTGTTTGTTTAAATGCAGCGATTTTTTCTTCTTGTATACTTCCTGAAAACTGAAGCCCTTCCAGAATCATTTTTACTTCTTTTTCTCCCTGAAGGGTTTCATCGATATCTTTCATATGCCCTTTAAAAGTAGTGCCTGCATGATCGATATCAACATGCATAAAGAATACTTTTCTCTTGAGCATCTCTTCAAGCTGTGCCAGGATCTTTGTATCATCTTCTTTGGTTATAGTACTTTTGATATATGGGGGTAATGCAACAGGGTAGATATCTAAGCTAAAGATATCACTAAGGTAAAGCAGTTCAACACTCAACTTTAGATCCTTAAGCTCTTCGGCTTCTTCAGGTGTAACACGTAAACCTTTTTGTGTGAGATAAGTAGAAGCTTTATTAGGCTCGACTATAGTGATGAAAAAGTGTTCTTTCTCTTTTTCCATCGCTCTATCAGTGATATTAAATCCATTTTTTTGCATCTGAGTAAGCTGTATGGTTACTTTTTCCTGCAATGCATTCAGTGCTTCTATTTGTTTCTCTTCTACATCGTTAAGATAGTAGATGACTGATGCGATGATCACTACAAGTATAGCAATACCAATTCCTAATTTCTTCATTAGTTATCCTTGTAAAGTGTGATCAAATGATCCATCTTTTTGCCCATATTAAGAAGTGTCATATCAGCAAGCGTAAGTGCCATCATAGCTTCACACACTACAGCACCTCTAATTGCCACACATGGATCATGCCTTCCTTTGAGGTTGCATTTTACCTCTTCATTATTGGTAGTGATCGTTTGTTGTTCTTGAAAGATAGATGGAGTCGGTTTAAAGTGTGTCTTTACGATGATGGTATCACCATTGGAAATACCCCCTAGCATACCGCCAGAGTGATTGGAGGTAAAACCATTCAGAGTGATCTCATCATTGTTCTCGCTCCCTTTTAGGTGTGTACTTGCTACACCATCACCTATCTCTACAGCTTTGGCTGCGTTAATGCCCATCATTGCTTCTGCAAGTATGGCATCAAGTTTATAGTAGAGTGGTTCACCCAGTCCCACAGGAACACCTGTAGCAGTAGTAAGGACCACCCCACCTACAGAATCATGATTTTCCTTAGCTGTCAGAATAGCTGCTTCCTGGGCAGCTTCTTGGGAAGGATCAAGTGCATACATTTTAGAACCTTTTGCATATTCAAAATCCTGTACTGAACCTTTAATGCCATCTACTTCGCACAGACCGCTTTGTATCGAAACTCCTAACTCCTTGAGCATTAATTTTGCAATGGCTCCACCTGCTACACGTGCTGCAGTCTCTCTGGCAGAACTTCTTCCACCGCCACGGTAGTCTCTTAATCCATATTTGTGAAAATAGGTGAAATCTGCATGTCCAGGACGGAAGAGGTCTTTCACGTTGTCATAATCTTTGGATTTCTGGTTGGTATTAAAGATCACCATGGCTATAGGTGTACCTGTACTCACGCCTTCAAAGGTACCAGAGAGGATCTCGACTTTGTCGTCTTCTTTTCGTCCTGTCTCCAGCTTGGATTTACCAGGCTTTCTTCTGTCAAGCTCGCTTTGTATAAATGCTTCATCTATCTTAAGTCCCGCAGGTACACCGTCAAGGATGCAGCCAAGTGCTTTTCCATGAGATTCACCAAATGTTGTGAGAGTTAGTTTTTTCCCAAAGGTATTCATGATCTTAATTCCTTTAATGCAAGTTCAGCTGCTTTTTGTTGTGCTTCTTTTTTACTTTTGCCTTTTGCGGTGGCAATGGTCTGGTCATCGAGTACTACGGCAATGACAAACTCTTTTTTATGGTCAGGGCCTGAAGAGTCTAATAGCGTATAGCTTGGTGTGACACCATGTGTAGCTTGTGTCAGTTCTTGCAAGGCTGTTTTGTAATCCTTGGAGAGTGAATCAAGGTCTATTTTAGGGTGACACTCTTCCAGGAGTTTGATGGATATTTCTCTGGCTACATCTAAACCGGCTTCAAGATAGATCGCACCGATGATCGCTTCAAAGGCATTTGAAAGCAGTGAAGGTTTATCACGTCCATTGTTGTTTTCTTCTGCCAATGAAAGGTAGATATAAGAACCTAGATCAAGTTTTCTTGCTAAGAGTGTAAATCCGCTTTCGTTGACAAGTGAAGCACGTATCTTTGAGAGTATACCCTCATTTGAATTGGGGAATTTAGAAAAAAGATATTCCCCTACAATAAGGTCGAGTACAGCATCCCCCAAAAATTCAAGCCGCTCATTATTGTAAGGCTTTTTGTCACTTTTATGTGTCAAAGCCTCAATAATCAATTGCTTGTCCTTAAATGTATAGTTCAGTCGTTCTTCTAGCTGACTGTAATCATTCATATATTTCTCCTATAGTGTTGTTTCTATTATTATAACGCAATATGGGCAAAGCCCAATAGTGTCTATTTCTGAATAACTTGCCATTTAGGCAAATTATCAAAAATAGATTGCTAACGCTGTGTTTTCTTACGACTCGGCATTTAGTACCTCGCTTGCACTGCAATTTAGTTCCTTGTCAGTAGAATGCTCATCGTACTAGTACGATTTTATAAAGTTAACTTTATTCGTTCTGCTTCATTTCTGGCCAGTTCGTCACAGCGTTCATTTTCAGGATGTCCATCATGACCTCTTACCCAAGTACCGCTAACGTTATGCGGCGCTGCAGCTTCAAGGTAGGCTTTCCACAAGTCTACATTTTTGACTTTCTTGAACTCTTTTTTGACCCATCCTTCTAGCCATTCGTTGATGGCTTTAACCACATAGGAGCTGTCGGAGACAACTTCTACATCACAAGGCTCTTTAAGAAGTTTCAGCCCCTCTATCACCCCTTGAAGCTCCATGCGGTTGTTGGTGGTATGTGCATCAGCACCAGAGTACTCTTTACGTTTCCCTTTAAATTCTAAAATACCGCCGTAGCCACCGGGTCCAGGATTACCCAGACTGGAACCATCAGAGTAGAGAGTAATCTGTTTTCGGGCTTGATTTTGCAATTTTTTCCTCAACTTTAACAGAGTTTATCGCCATGCAGTTCGGACAGCGCTTGAAAGACACAGGAAAACTCTGTTTACATTTTTGACAAAGATAAGAGAAGATCAAGTCTCCCTCTTCAAAGCCATTTTGTTTTGCTGTAGCCAACATATCTAGACTAAAGATACCACTTTGGGTCATCGGCTCTTGCAGATACCCTTTTGCATAGTAAAGCGTTTGCAGCTTTTCATTGGAGGTGATTATATCTAAATCGAGTTGTGAATTTGGTAAGAACCAAAGGACGTCAAGAAGCTCTTTGATACGATCAGGATCGATGATCTCCCAAGCACTTTTGGTATCAAGCTGTAAGAGGGCTTTCACTATAGGACGATAGAGACTCGGATCTTCTTTCAAGAATGTATTCAGCATAGAGACCTTATCTGGTATTGGTAGGTTTTTGTTAACGAGAAGTTGTGAAAAATCCAAAAATGTTTCAAGTGATTTCGTATCTTCTCCTAATATATGAAGCGGCTTGATGACCTCTCTTGCCTTGTCATACTTTTGCATGGTCTCATATACGATACCCAGTTCATAAAGTACAGCTATATTCCGAGGTTTTTTACGTAATATTTCGGTATAAATGGATTTGGAACGCTCTAGAAAACCTGCATGAAGATAGGTTTTTCCAAGACGTTCCATAAGCTCGAGTTTCCCTGAGTCTGGTGCAATGTTTTTGATAAGAAAAAGATAAATACTAATTGCTTTATGGTATTCACCCGTATTTTCAAATGCTTTGGCAAGGAGTGCAAGTGGCTTGAGCATATGCTCTTGAAAAGGCATGTCTGTAGTTTCCAATGCACACTCAGAGGTATCAAATTTTTCTAAAAATTTTAGAAGGTTACCCTCTTCTTTTTGTTGCTTGTGAAGGCCCCATCCATAGGTAACAAGCGCAATAATAAGTGAAATGACGACAATGAGCATGATACTAAAAAGCGGGTCATCATATGCAGGTAATATATGTTCCAAAATAATCCTTAAATGATCCAAAAGCGCTGGTTAAAACCACCGCTTTTAAGTAGTGGATATGAGCTACATAAGAAAATCTGTTCAAATAATATGACAATTTGACATAATTTAACTTAATACCGGGATAAACCTTTAAAATATCAATAGCACATCATTTGAAAAGGAGAAGCTATGATAAAAGCTGTTAAAGTTCGTCTGTATCCTAATAGTGTACAGAAACAGCGCATAGCTTCTCAAATTGGTGGAGCAAGATATGTTTATAATCGTACATTGGCTTTAAGAAAGTATGCCTACACAAAGTTTGGTATCAAGGTTGGAAAGTTTGCATTGACCAACCATATCAAAAAACTTAAAAGCAGAGAGCAGACCGCTTGGCTCAAAGAAATCGACTCACAGGCTATTCAACAGTCTATAGCTAATATGGATAAAGCCTACCAGCACTTTTTTAAAGGTGGTGGTTATCCCAAATTCAAATCACGACACCATTCAAAACAGAGCTATCAATATCCACAGAGGGTTAAAATTGACGAAAACAAGGTCTATCTGCCTAAAGTAGGATGGGTCAAGATGAGAGGATGGAGAAAAGAGTTTGAAGGTAAGATAAAAACCGTAACTGTGAGTTATGAAGCTTATCAGTATCATGCTAGTGTACTGATTGACATTGAAGAGCAGAAACAAGAGCCTTGCAATAACATCAATAAAGTAATAGGCATTGATGTGGGCGTTTCTCTAATCGTAGCTGATAGTAACGGAAATAAAGTTAGACCTCTAAAGCTACAGAGAGAACTTTCAAGACTTAGACTCGGAGCCAAACAGTTTTCACGCAAGAAGAAAGGCTCAAACAATAGAGCGAAGGCTAAAGCGAGATTGGCAAAAATCAATCTCAAAATAGCCAATAAACGTAAGGACTTCCTTCATAAACTATCCCTACAGTACGCTGAGAATCAAGGCATTGTAGTGATAGAGGATTTAAAGATAAGGAACATGACCAGATCTACCAAAGGAACAAAAGAGACCCCTGGCAAAAAAGTAAAACAGAAAAAAGGACTCAACAGGTCGATCACCCAGAAAAGCTGGGGATTGTTCTTTGAGTTTCTTGAGTATAAATTACAAGAGAGAGGAGGCAAGCTGATTAAGGTTGATCCGAAGCATACCTCCCAAACCTGTAATAGATGTGGTCATATTGCAAAAGAAAATAGAAAAAGTCAAAGCAAGTTTGAATGTATATCTTGTGGACACTCCGATAATGCTGACATTAACGGTGCTAAAAACATTCTTGCCCGTGGGGTTCACGGCAATAATGCTTCACTGAAAATAGCTGTTTAGGCTATGGATGAAGAATCCACTTCAATTATGTGGTGGAGTATCAAATCTAATTAGATATAATGTTTGAATGATAGATAATGCCTCAATAGAATCCTTAAAAAACAGTATTGATATTGTAGATGTGATCGGTAGCTTTATTGAGTTACGTAAAGCGGGAGCAAACTACAAAGCGAACTGTCCTTTTCATGGAGAAAAAACCCCTTCATTCGTGGTAAGCCCAAGCAAACAGATATATCACTGTTTTGGTTGTGGTGTAGGGGGAGACAGCATTAAATTTGTGATGGAATTAGAAAAACTCTCTTATCCTGAAGCCATAGAAAAACTGGCTTCTATGCATAACTTTTCATTGACCTATACCAAAGGAAGTTCTGACTATTCCGATGCAAAACGCGTACTAGAAGCTATAGGCCAGTGGTATGTTAAAAATCTTCACCATAATCAAACAGCGATGAAATACCTGCTTGACAGAGGCATCTCTCAAAACTCTATTGAAACGTTTGAGATAGGGTATGTACCAAGCGGACAGGAAGTGATGCAGTTTTTACAGAGCAGCCTTCTTCCTTTGCCTAAGGCGGCTGAAGCGGGGATCATCGCACAAAATGAGAACGGAGGAGGGTATTATGCTCGACTGGTAGAACGGATCACTTTTCCTATCTATTCGACAAGTGCATCATTGGTTGGCTTTGGTGGTCGAACCATTACGAATCATCCGGCAAAATATATCAACTCCCCTCAAACAAAACTCTTTAACAAGTCACGGCTTCTATACGGCTATCATCTAGCCAAAGAGAGCATTTATAAAAATAAAAAGATCATTATATGCGAAGGGTATCTGGATGTAGTGATGTTCCATCAGGCAGGCTTCAAAGAAGCGGTTGCAGGGATGGGAACAGCGTTAACCCCAGAGCATTTACCCCTGCTTCGCAAAGGTGACCCCAAAGTGATCTTGGCATATGATGGGGATAAAGCAGGTGTCTCGGCAGCACTAAAAGCTGCCCAGATGTTATCTGTGGCAGGCTTTGATGGCGGGGTCGTACTTTTCCCTGATGGACAGGACCCTGCAGATCTTATTGCTAAAGGTAAAAGTGAAGCAGTGGCAAAGTTGCTCCGTGAAGCTAAACCTTTGATCCCTTTTGTTTTAGAGATGATCGTCTCCCAGTACGATCTCAATGACCCTCGCGCAAAAGAGGCGGCTTTTGGCACAGTAAAACAGTTCCTTGATACACTGAGTCAGATCATTAAAGATGCATACATCCCTATGGCAGCGACTATTTTGGGACTTTCTCCGTCGTTTTTTGGCAAAGAGACAAATGCGGCCAGAGCCAGGGATAGTTTTACACAAAAAAGAGACGATGTTGCGCAATTAAGTATTTTAAAGACCCTCATAGAAGATCCTAAACTGATAGATAATGTTTTAAATGTGATGGATATCAGTATGTTGGGTGGCTATGCAGAGCTTTTTACCGCACTTATCAATGGAGAGACCGATCATCCTGGTTTGGTAGGACTCAGTGTGGATGAGAGTCTAGAGGTGATGAGTGAAGAGGAGCTCAACAGTGTACTGCGTAATTTCCTCATTAAACATTATGACTTGAAGTTAAAGAGTATCGCGAGCTCCCAACAGATACCGTTTGAAAAAAAGAGTTTTCTCATACGTAAGATCCGAACAGATATCATACCTAGATTGAAAAAGGGCGAACTGGTCGCTTTTGAAGCAGGTTTATAAAATTTTACTTGAGTTCAAGGAAAAATAGTATATAAATTTGCACAAGTAAATGAAGAAAGTAACACAACAAGGAAGTAAAATATGGCAACAGCATCAGCACGACATATATTGGTAGACGATTATAAGCTTTGTAAAGAGCTCAAAGAGAAGATAAATTCAGGTGAGATCACGTTTGAAGAAGCAGCAAAGCAGAACTCTACTTGTCCCTCAGGGGCAAGAGGCGGTGACTTAGGCAGGTTTGGCCAAGGTCAAATGGTACCGGAGTTCGACGAAGTTGTTTTCAACGATGAAGTAGGTGTAGTACACGGTCCTGTACAGACACAGTTTGGTTATCATCTACTTGAAATAACAGATCGTTCTTAATCTCGAAGAGATAGACTTTCTATCTCTCATTCACTTCATACTATTGGGGCATTAGCTCAGCTGGGAGAGCGCTTCGCTGGCAGCGAAGAGGTCATCGGTTCGATCCCGTTATGCTCCACCAAACTTTTTATTACTTAAAGAAGACCTCTTATCTAAGAGTTTTCAGATAATCCTCAGCTTTTTCAAGATCAAAATAGTAGCGTATACTGGTGAGTTTTTTCTTTCCCAACCACGTTGAGATAAGATAATAATCTTCTGTTGTTTTTTCAATTTTACTGTACATTTCCGGATCAAAAATATTTTTGTGAGATATGTAGAGTTTGTCTTTTTCAACCTTGTATTTTTCTCGCTTGGAAGAGACATCTCCCATGATAGGTGTATAGATAACTTTTTTGTCAAAAAAAGCTATATGCATCAGTACATTAGGTGACCACTCTTCAGGTCCATAGGCACAAAGGTAAAGTGTTTTTTGATGCAGTCTCTCATATAAAGAGAGCCCCTCTTTTGTTGGCTTGACAACTTTGCGACTATAAGGAGTGTAGGCTATCTTTGGGTCTGTTTGAGGGACAAGCTCTTTTTCTTCTGTGGCCTTTGGTGCTTCTGTCTGAAGAATTTGCTCTTTTTTATCTTCTGTCGGAGTGATCGTTTTATTGGTTTCTTCTGTTTTTACAGTGTTGGTCTGTGTGGCGTTTTGCTCCGCATCGTGGTCTGCTGAGATAAAAGCATCCGGAAACACTTTTTTGTAAGAAGGTAAAAGCTTTTCCAGTGCTTCTTTATTGTCAGTCTGTGCTGATGATGCAACATGTTGGGCTCCTCTTTTTTGGATCCGGATAGTTTTTCTGAGTGCCGGAGAGAGTTTATTTAACTCATGCTGTAAAGTATCAGCATTATTATAGACAGCGATACGGACAGTATAAGAGGTCGATGCAAATGTTTGTAAAGGTAATATGAGTAGTATGGTGATAATAAGTAGACGAAACATATAAAGACTCACTTTTTATTTTTATTAATGTGGGATTCTGTATAAAATTAAGATCATGTAGTAAAATACTAAATGGTGACCCCACGGAGACTCGAACTCCGGTAACATGGATGAAAACCATGGATCCTAACCGCTAGACGATGGGGCCACATTATAATGATATTTTACAAGCTAAAAATGGTGACCCCACGGAGACTCGAACTCCGGTAACATGGATGAAAACCATGGATCCTAACCGCTAGACGATGGGGCCATCTGTAACTTGTGGATGGCATTATATAGACCGAGCCCTTAAAAATCTCTTAAAATAGGGTATAATTTATTTAAAAATAAGGAAAAAAATAGATGAAACACAAAAGAACCATTTTACTGATAATAGTGAGCTTTCTTTTCAGTGCCTGTGCTTCCAAAGAGTATGTAGAGCAAAACGCTGCATTCATCATGTTTAAAACACCGACATTCAAATATGCAGACATGGGATTTATCTATGAAAATAAAGAGGAGATCAAAGTAGAGATCTACGGTAGCGGACAGGCATTGATGTCTTTAGAGATATCTGAGACTTCTGTTTGCATGAGTTCATTGGAATGTATGAGTAAAAGTGCTTTCAATAAAGAAGTATTATATAGTATGTATCCCCAGGATACATTGGAGAATATTTTTAGAGGGAAAGCACTGTTTGATGGTATAGGATTAGAAACAAAGGGTAACGGGTTTACACAAAAAATAGTAAAAAAAGATAAATATAATATTGATTATCGTGTTTTAAATAACCAAGTTATTTTCCATGATACAATCAATGCAATACTTATAAAAGTCAAAAAACAATACTAAGGTTCAAAGATGACAAAATTTGTCGGGGCGCATGTTAGTGCCAGCGGAGGTGTAGATAATGCACCACTTAATGCAATGGCTATAGGGGCTAAAGCATTCGCACTGTTTACTAAAAATCAAAGACAATGGGTCGCAAAACCTTTAGAGACAAAGACCATAGATGCATTTCATAAAAATCTTGAAGCTTCAGGTATCTTGCCAAAGCACATTTTACCGCATGACTCTTACCTCATAAATCTTGGACATCCAGAAGTAGAAAAGCTAGAAAAATCAAGAGATGCATTTGTTGATGAGTTGGAACGTTGCCGTATTTTGGGGCTTGACAGACTTAATTTCCATCCAGGATCCCACTTGACAAAGATCGCCAAAAAAGATCCGGAGTATATGGATAAACTCATGCAGGCCGAATTGGGATGTCTGGATGTCATAGGAGACTCACTCAACAGAGCCATTGAAGCTACTCCTGATTCAAATGTAAAACTTGTCATTGAAAACACTGCAGGACAAGGTTCTAATCTTGGATATAAATTTGAACATTTGGCACATATCATAGATAAGGTAGAAGATAAAAGCCGCGTAGGTGTGTGCATCGATACATGTCACATGTTCACAGCAGGGTATGATATCCGCACAAGAGAAACCTATGATGAAACATGGAATAGCTTTGATAAGATCGTGGGAAGTGAGTACCTGATGGGAATGCACATCAATGATTCTAAGCCTCCTTTAGGTTCTCGTGTAGACAGGCATCACTCATTAGGTCAGGGAGAGATCGGATGGGATGCTTTTAGATTTATAATGAACGACTCGCGTATGGATGACATACCACTTGTCTTGGAAACAATTGATGAGTCAATTTGGGCAGAGGAGATCAGAGCATTATACGCTTTGATTGAAGAGTAAATTCAAAAAAAGGGAGAAAAAATGGGAAGATTAGTAAAAGGTTTTGCACTTAGTGCAATAGCAAGTTCGGTTGTTATGGCAGGAGGATATAAAATCCCGGAGCAATCACTTAACTCAATGGCTCTTGGTGCAGCCTATGTTGCACATACTACAGGGGCAGATACAAACTATCATAACCCTGCAAATATGGCTTTCATGGATGCAGAGAGGAGTTATGTGGAGGGTGGTCTAACACTTGCACATTTACCTTCAAATGTTTATACATTAATGGACCCAATTTCAGGTGAGTCTGAGACAGAAGACATACTCATTCCATTTTTTCACTATGTTGCACCGGCGATAGGTGATTTTAGATGGGGTGTAAGTATGGTCGCTCCAGGTGGATTGACTAAAAGATGGCAGACAACATATCAAAAAGCATTTGCAGAAGAGTTCACATTAAAAGTGGTAGAACTTAATCCTTCTGCTTCGTATAAAATATCGGATGAACTATCTGTTGGTGCAGGTTTAAGATTCATCTATAGTGAAGGTGTTGTCAAAAATGATGCAACAGGTATAGGGATTCCACTTGTAGTAGATTTGGAAGGGGATACATTTGAATTTGGTTATAACTTAGCGATGACATATAAGCCAACGTCTGATATCAACCTGGCAGTAACTTATAGATCAGAAATAGAATTAGAGGAAGAGGGAACAGCTACTATAAATGGAAATAGTATGGATGCCAGTGTAACTGTTCCGTTGCCTGCAGCATTGAACCTTGCAATTTCTAAAACATGGAATGATAAATTTACTCTTGAATTTAATTATGAGAGAACATACTGGTCAGCGTATGAAACATTGGAATTCGTAGGAACACCTTTACCAATATCTCCAAAAGACTGGAAAGATACAAATACATATAGAATAGGAGCAACAATGGAAATGGATAGTAAAATCACCGCAATGATGGGTTTTGCTATCGACGAAACGCCAGTGCCGATAGAGACTATAGGGTTTGAACTTCCTGACAGTGATGCAAAGATCTTTTCAATGGGATTCAGATATCAGCAGACAGAGGACCTTTCTTGGGGTGCAGCATTCCTGTATGATAGCAAAGAGGCACGTAGTGTAACGCCTGGTGTGGCGCATAATCCAATCCTTGCAAACGGTGGTGGATTTACTGAAGGTGGTGCATTCTTGACAACGATAGGCGTATCATACGAGTATTAGGATGGACTATAAGTTTAATAACTTTTATGAGCTGATTACCTATCAGGCAAAAAAGCGTGCTAAAAAAGTCGCGCTCTTTGTAGATGATGAAAAGATTACCTATGCAGATATATTAGAAGCAGTAGATAAACTTGCTGCTTTTCTCGCGGGAAAAGGTGTAAAAAAAGGTGATAAGGTCGCATTTTTTTTACGAAATTCTCCTGAGTTCGTGTATAGTATATTTGCAGCGTCTAAATTGGGGGCGATCGTTGTACCTATCAATACCTTTTTGAAAGAGGATGAACTTACCTATATTTTAGAAGACAGCGGCTCTTCTGTGCTTATTGCATCTGCAGTACATGGGAAAGTTGTCAATAGCTCTAAAGCAAGTAGTTTATGCCGATTTATTCTATGGGAAGGCGAGAAGAGTGCTCAAGGTGAGCAGCATTATGCTTTTGATGAAGCTTTAAGTACTGAGTTAACTGTAGAGCATACCACGACTGACTTAGAAGATACAGCAGTCCTCATCTATACTTCTGGCACAACAGGTAAACCTAAAGGTGCAATGTTGAGCCATAAGAATATCTTTTCAAATGCACGTTCTGGACAGAAGACCATCAAGGTAAAACCTAAAGACAGAGGTATCGTCTTTTTACCAATGTTCCATTCTTTTACTTTTACAATAGCTATTATGCTTCCTATGTATGTAGGAATGAGTATAGTGATCATTAAATCGCTGCAACCTTTCTCAAATATCTTTAAGCAGACATTGTTAAAACGTGTAACACTTTTCTTTGGGATACCTGATGTCTATAATGCTTTGGCCAAAGCAAAACTTCCATGGTATTTTATGTGGTTTAACAATATCCGTGCGTTTATTTCAGGTGCTGCTGCCTTGCAACCCAAAACACTTGATGCTATGGCAAAGAAGTTTAAAAGAGCAACCTTGCTTGAAGGGTATGGATTGAGCGAAGCAAGTCCTGCTGTAAGTATGAATACGTTTAAAAAACAAAAGCCAGGTTCAGTCGGAACAGCACTCTATGAATATGAGATAAAGATCGTAGATGAAGAGTTGAATGAAGTGCATCGTGGTGCTATAGGTGATATTATCGTCAAAGGTGATAATGTAATGCAAGGGTATCTTAATCGTCCCACTGCAACAGATGAGACGATCATTAATGGTTGGTTGTTGACTGGTGATGTAGGATATATGGATGATGAGGGGTTCCTCTTCATTGTAGATAGGAAAAAAGATCTCATCATTTCAAAAGGTATCAATATCTACCCTCGTGAAATAGAAGAGACGATAGATACATTTGAAGGTGTAGCTGCATCTGCTGTCATTGGAGTTGTGGATGAAAAGAGCGGAGAGGTACCTATTGTCTATATAGAACTTGAAGAGAATGTAGAATCACTTGATGAAGCAGGTTTAAAAAAATATATGAGAGAGCATCTTGCAAATTATAAGATACCAAAACAGACCCATGTTATCTCAGCCTTGCCAAAAAATGCTACAGGTAAAGTTCTTAAACGTATACTTAAAGAGAATCTTAGGGAAGAAGAGTGATAACACAACAACAAACGTACGTTGTTTTTACTCTGAATCTTCATTATGATGATAGATCTATGCAGATAGGAGTATAGAATGAAAGCTATCATTAACGCAAAGATACTGTTGGATGATACGTTCATTGAAGGAAAAACGCTTTTATTTGATCATCAGGTTGTCAGTATAGCCGATGAAGCAGATAGCAGCGAGGTTGAGATCATAGATGCCCATGGTGCCTATGTAAGTGCAGGGTTTATTGACCTGCATATTCATGGTAATGGCGGGTCAGATGTTATGGATGCTACACCTGATGCATTGGAGATGATCTCGTCAACACTTCTTCAAACCGGAACCACTTCTTTTTTAGCAACGACGATGACGATGTCAGACCAAGATATTGACAATGCTTTACAAAATATTCAACTTCATGCCAGTAAGGTGACAGGTGCAAATATACTTGGTATTCATCTTGAGGGACCTTTTATCAATGCAGCTAAACATGGCGCCCAAGACAAAGCCTATGTGCAAAAAGCCAATATGTCACTCATAGAAAACTATATGCAAGAGATAAAAATGATCACATTGGCGCCTGAAATAGAAGGAAGTGAACATTTTGTAAAGCGATTGAGACAAGAGCATCCACATATTATTTTAAGTATTGGCCATTCAGACGCAACTTATGAAGAGAGCCATGTGAGTTTTACTTGGGGAGTATCTCATGCAACACATCTGTTTAATGCCATGAATCCTTACCACCATAGAAAACCTGGTATCGTAGGTGCAGTGTTTGATTCTGATGTGACCTGTGACATTATTGCGGATCTTGTACATACGCATCCCTCTGCACTTGAGTTGACACAGAAAATCAAAAAAGATAAGCTCATACTTATCACAGATGCGATGAGAGCAGGATGTATGAAATGCGGTACGTATGATCTTGGAGGAAGAAGGGTTGAGGTGAGTGAAGGAAAAGCTGTTCTGGAAGATGGAACGCTTGCAGGCTCTGTGCTTAAAATGAATGATGCTTTGGCCAATATGCGTAGACATACTTCAATGGATATGGTTGAGATAGTTAATAGTGCAACAAAGATACCTGCACGCAAACTTGGTATCAATAAAGGTGAACTCAAAGAGGGATATGATGCAGATATAGTCATCTTTGATGAAAACTTCAGTATTATATCAACCATAGTTAATGGCGAAGTAAAGTATAGAAGGTAAATAGATGTTTGGATTTTTAAAGCGTAAAGTAAGAGAGATATACGCACCTGCAGATGGTCAGGTAGTAGCACTGGAGAGTGTAGATGATGAAGTATTTTCCCAAAAACTTGTAGGTGATGGTGTAGCACTCATCCCTATGTCTGATCTTTTCACTGCACCTATAGAAGGTACAGTAACAAAAATATTTCCTACAAACCATGCGTATAGTATAAAGAGTTCAAAGGATCTAGAAGTGATGGTGCACATTGGTTTAGATACTGTAGCACTTGAGGGAAAAGGTTTTGAAAGAGTTGCAAATGAAGGTGATGAGGTAAAAGCAGGCGATCCGATCATTCGTGTTGACCTCCCATATATTCGTGAACATGCTAAGGATATCATTACGCCTATCATCATTTCAGATGAAAGTGATGTAAAAAGTATTGAGAAACGATTAAATATCGTAAAAACTCAAGATATGATCATGGAGGTCAACTAATGCCACAGAACTACGAGATCTCAGACTATTTTATTTATGCTTTGGTACTGGTTGTATTTTTTATCGTGCTTAAGATGCCGAAGAAAGATAAAGATCAAAAAAAAGACAATAAGAAATGATATTGTGTGGAGTTGGTTCCACACGCAAAAAAGTTTCTATTTTAAAGCTTCTTTGATAGCTTCTGCGACACCTTCGGCCCTTGTGCCCAAAACAATTTGGATAGATTTTTTGTCCGGACGAATAACGCCTTTAGCTCCAAGATCAATAAATGTTTCATCTAAAAGTATACTGCTGTTATTGACTGACATCCGAAGTCTAGTGATACATGCATCCGTATGTGTGATATTTTCTGCACCTCCCAATGCTTCTATGAATGCCAGGGCTTCATCATTTTTACTGCTTTCTTTGTCAACATTGTTCTCATCAAATATTTTTAGTTTAAAGAGTTTGATCGTGTAATAGCTGGCAATAAAATAGATGAAGGCAAACAGTGCGCCTAAAGGAAGTATAAGTAAGGGGTTTGTCGCTAGTTTGTAGTTGATCACATAATCTATAAACCCTGCAGAAAAGCCAAATCCTGCATGAATATCTAATATTTGTGCTATAGCAAGAGCAAGTCCGGTGAGGATAGCATGCAGAACAAAAAGCAGTGGTGCTACAAATAAAAAGAGAAACTCCAAAGGTTCTGTAATTCCTGTGAGAAATGAAGTGAATGCGACACCTGCCAAGATAGCACCTACTTTTTTACGGGAGCTCTTTGGCGTATTTAGGTAAATAGCATAGGCCATTGCAGGTAGACCGAACATCATTACGACATAAAAACCTGACATGTAGATACCTGCCGTTTTGTCACCGGCAAAGAAACGATGCAGATCTCCATTGGCTACCACTTCTACACCATCTTTTATGTGTGTGTATTCTCCCAGCTGGAACCAAAATACAGAGTTGAGTATGTGATGGAGTCCTAGAGGGATAAGCAATCTGTTGAGCGTACCATAGATGAATGTACCTATCTCATTTAATCCGATAATAGCATTTGAAAATGCATCGATACCACTTTGCGCAAAGTGCCAAAAGTATCCTGCAAGTACACCCACTCCTATGGCAGAGACTGCTGTAATGATAGGGACAAATCGTTTTCCGCCAAAGAAACCTAAAAACTCAGGAAGTCTGATGTCATGATACCGGTTATAGAGTGTACCTGCAAGCACACCTATGATGATACCTACAAAGACTCCCATGTTGACATCCTTGTCAATACTTAGGTAAACGGCTTTTGCGATGAGTACACCGATCGCTCCTGAAAGTGCTGCTGCACCATCATTATTTTTAGACAATCCATAGGCAATACCTATACCAAAGAGAAGATCAAGATGGGAGAAGATCGCTTCTCCAGCACTCTTCATAATGAGGGCTATTTGACCATCAAATATATCTCCAAAACCTAGACGAAGGAGAAGTGCAGCAACAGGAAGTACTGCAATAGGTGTCATCAACGCCTTACCGATTCTTTGTAATAAATTAAGCATGTCGTATGGTTTCCTTTGTTTGTGCAATGCTTTTAGGTGAAACACTAAGGGTTTCGATGCCTAAGTGTAAAAGTTTTTCTATCGCCTTTTTATTGGCAGCCAGTTCACCGCAAATACTGACAGGTTGTGTTGTTTTTTCAAGGATAGTTTCAATCGCGGAAAAGAGTGCGGGAGAGAGTGTATCTGCTTGAAGCGAAGGGTGTGTTCTCTCTATAGCAAAAAGGTACTGCGTAAGGTCATTGGTGCCTATAGAGTAAAAATCTACTACATCATTAAATGATTCGAGTAAGAATAGTACGGAGGGTACTTCGATCATAATACCAAAGCGGATATTTGAAATATCAAGCTGATGTTTTTTCGCGACATCTTGGGCAAAAGATTTCGTTTGAATAAACTCATCCACAGAGCTGACCATAGGGAACATGATCTTTATAGGTCTGTTCCCAGCTGCAAGAAAAATCGCATGCAGTTGCTCTTCTAAGAGTTCAGGATGTGTACGGAACAGACGTACTCCTCGTATCCCCAAGAAAGGATTATTCTCTTCAGGAAGCTGTATATAAGGGAGGGCTTTGTCTCCTCCTATGTCAAGTGTACGAACAGTGATCTCTTTAAACATATCGAAGATATCTTTGTAGGCTTGATGTTGTGCTTCAAGGGTAGGTTTTTCTGACTTAAATAAAAACTCTGAACGTAAAAGTCCTATACCCTCAGCCCCTTCCTCTTTAGCTATGGCTGCACTGTTGACATCTGCAACATTGGCAAAGACATTGATCTGTTTGCCTTTTTTTGTGGTCGCAGATTCAAATCGTTTTTCTCCACTGAGTGCTTTTTGTGTAGCATCTTTTTCTAACTGTTTTGACGCTTTTCGTAAATCATCGGAGCTTGGATCTTGAACGAGCACACCAGCATGTGTATCGAGTATTACAGTTTTATCTTCATCAATAGAATCAATATCTGCAATAAGAGAACAGATACCCGCAGCACGAAGTAAAATAGCAGTATGAGAGTGAATGGAAGTCTCTTTCAATATAACCCCTGCTACTTTTGTCTGCTGCAGAAGTTCGATCTCACTAGGAAGCAGGTCTGTACAGAGTAAGATAAAAGGTGAATCAGGGAAAGTGACCTTTATCTCTAATCCCAAATGTTTTTTGACACGCTGAAGTATGTCTAGATAATCACTTCTTTTTGAGTCAAGTTTTGTACCTAAAAGTTTTTTAGACTCCTCTTTTACTTCTGTTTCAAGCTCTTCAAGGGTTTGACATGTATCTCCAAGGGAAGTCAGAAGTTCTTTTTGTGCGAGGTAGATACCCGCATTTTTATCCTCTTTTTTGATGTTATAAAGTGCTTCTAGCTCTTCTATACTTTCTGAGAGGGCATTTTGAAAGCTCATTTCACTTTTGTGCTGTATCTCTTTAACCGTGTAGGGATAGGTAGAAGCAATAGCAATACCTTCAGAGATGATCTCTCCTTGGGTTATTTCTCCTTCATAGGTATAAGAAGCTTTTTCTATTTTTTGTATCTCTTTGTCGTCTTTCATCAGTGTTTCAAAAAGCAAATGAAGTTCTTTAAGTGCTTCTTCTGCTTTTTTCCCTTGGACTATAAGTGTAAAAGTATCCCCTTTATCTAAAGAGAGTGAAAGCAGTGTATTGACACTTTTGGTATCGACAGTTTTCCCTTTAAAAGTGGCAGTCACTTGACAGGAAAAGGACTTGGCTAAAGAGGAGAATTGTGCAACAGGTCTAAGATGAAACCCATTGCTTGAAGTGACAGTAAGTTGTGTAGAAAGAGGTTTATAAAAAAGATTTTTAAATAGCGCCATATTGTATTTTATACCCCTTTATTCAGCCAATATATTACTCAAAGTATAGCAAAGATTTGCTATACTCAACCATTACCATTTACTAGGAAGATTTATTGAAACACCTTATTGACTTTATTGAAACAAAAGATGTGACCAAAACATCTATTTTTGAACATTTAAAGTGTACGAAAGAAGAAGCTTCTTTGGTGCAGTATATCTGTAAACGTTATGTGGCTGGGCTGGAAGAAGTCTCTGTGTTGGAGATACTACAGGACAATTTTTCATCAGAGGGTTATTTGTATTTAGAAAAGCTCGGTTTGATTAAAAACCTTTTAGATCTTGGCTGGATGATCCAAGTGAGTTTTGGACAAATGAAAGCACATGAAGCATCCAGACTGGAACTTTTAAGTACGTCTGTGACACCAAGTATTTCTCTATTGCGATTGCTTGAAGAGGGATCATTGGAGATCTTTCTTCCTGAGGTGAAACCCTATACGGATCACTTGGAATATCTACAAGACCAGTTTGATATGGTCTCTCTATTGCATAAAATAGCTACATTTAAACAAGGTTTTGCTGATAACTCATTGAGTATAGGACGTCTAAAGAACAAATTAACACTACTTACCAAACGTATCGAAGAGCGTGTAAAAATGACGAAAACACCCATTGTTGTAGAGGAGTTCTTTAAAGAGAAAGAGCTTGATGAAAAAGAAAAACGTATTTTTTTAGCACTACTCAAAGAAGAGTATAGTGGTGGTGAAGGGCAATTTAGAGATATGAACACTCTGATAGAGCTGATCAGTTTTGATGAGTATGAAAAGATCAAGAACCGTGCACTGCTTGAAGATGGGGCAAGGCTTATCAATGATGATATCATTGACTATGAAGAGATACTCAATATGTTTGGCGGGGTAAGCCGTTCTTTTTATCTGCAAGAAGAGGTGATGCAGCGTATCATACACCCTAAGAAAAGTAAAAAGGTCACAAAGCTAAAGTTAGATGCTTTGGTACAAGAACAGGAAATTTTTGAGTATTTAAAACCTACAACAACTTTGGATGATGTGGTACTGCATCCTAAAACAAGAGAGACTTTGCAGAATGTTGTGAAGCAGGTGGACAAAGAGGTATTTAAAAAACTCAGAGAATGGGGGATCAAAGATAAACGTAAAGGTATTGATGCACGTATTATTTTTTACGGTGCTGCAGGTACGGGTAAAACGATGACTGCAATGAGTTTAGCTAAAACACTCAAGCGTCCTATACTCTCATTTGATTGTTCAAAGATACTCTCTATGTATGTAGGAGAGAGTGAAAAGAATGTACGTAAGATATTTGATGACTTTAAAGAGTTAAGTAAAAAGGCAAAAGTAGATCCCATCTTACTATTGAATGAAGCAGATCAGTTCCTAAGTGCCAGAAGTGAAGGAACAGGAAGTTCGGCCGATAAAATGCATAACCAGATGCAAAACATCTTCTTAGAACAGATAGAAAAGTTTGAGGGTGTGCTTATCGCAACAACCAATTTACTTGGTAATATAGATAAAGCCTTTTCAAGACGGTTCAATTATAAGATCGAATTTAAAAAACCGGGTAAAAAGCAACGTCTCAGACTTTGGCAGTTCATGCTTCCTGAAAAAGCAGACTATGAAGAGGGATTTGATATGTCAGAACTTGCCAAACATGAACTCACAGGCGGACAGATCAATCTTATCATAAAGAACACAGCTTACAAGGTTGCAGTGCGCGAAGAGAGTGTGTTCGGAAATCAAGACTTTCTTGAAGAGATAGAGAAAGAGCTTGGTTCCAGTTTTGAAGGTGTGAAGAGTATGGGCTTTAAGGTCTAATATTAGAGATTATTTTACCAATTCGGCTTTTGCACCTATCAACTGAATGATCCCGCCTTTGACATTGAGGGGTGTAAAGCCATTTTTTTCCAAAATACGCGAAGCACTGACGCTTCTGCTTCCTGTCCTGCAGTAAACAATGATCTTTTTGTCTTTATCCTGCTTGAGCATACCCAGGTTTTCACTGAGTGCCTGTACGGGAATAAGCGTAGCGTCTCTGAGATGTCCGCTTTTATACTCTTGTATCGTTCTAACATCAAGCAATGTGACATTATCATCATTTTCAAGTAAATGTATGGCTTGTTTAGCATCTATAGACTCAAAGTTTGCAAGTATCCATCCTTTTGAGTAGGCAAACCAAAAAACCAGGCCTGCCATCGCTATCCAATAGAGTAGATTGGTATATTTTTTGGAAAAATCCACTTTATCATTCCTTATAGTTATAATAATTTTATTTGATATTATATCTGTCTTTTCTTTGTATTTTGGTAGTTACATCTTGTTACATCCTCAAAACTAATCACATAAAGAATGAAGTACCCAAAATATTTTAACCATCTTTTCGCTAATATAAAAGTAATATTCTGAGTATTCTCCGCATGGCAAGTAAATACTTGAGCTCAAGGCGTATTTAGGTGCGAGGAACTTGAAAGTGAGCATAGCTCAGTTTCAATAGAATTTATGAAAATAAAGGGATTAATATGACTCATGTAATTACAGAACATCCATATTTTGGTGTATTTGTTTTATTCGCATTGACTGCCGTGGCGTTTCCAGCAACGTTATGGGCTGCACGTTTCGTTAGTAGAAAACTTGCAAGACTTGATACAGAGAAGCTTAAACTGACTATTTATGAGTGTGGGCCGGAGGTAACGAAACAACCGAACACGATATCAGTACAGTTTTACCTGATAGCACTTTTGTTTATCTTGTTTGATGTAGAGATTATCTTTATGTTCCCTTGGGCGATCGATTTTAAACTGCTTGGCTGGTTTGGTTTCGCGGAGATGTTACTATTTATTTTATTACTTGCGATTGGTTTCGTATATGCATGGAAAAAAGGAGCACTTGAATGGCACAACATCAAGTAAATTATGCCAGTTCTGCTGGCTTACCGATAGCATTGACTTCGGTAGACAAACTCGTAAACTGGGGGCGTTCAAACTCACTATGGCCGCTTACATATGGACTCGCATGCTGTGCGATCGAAATGATGGCATCTGGAGCATCACGTTATGACTTCGATAGAATGGGAACGATCTTTAGAGCCTCTCCAAGACAAGCTGATGTGATGATCTTGGCGGGGACACTTTCTAAGAAGCACTCTGAGTTTGCGAGAAGACTTTATGATCAAATGACTGAGCCAAAATGGGTGATCTCAATGGGTTCATGTGCAAATACAGGTGGTATGTTCAACACGTATGCAACTGTACAAGGTGTTGACCGTATCATTCCTGTAGATATTTACCTTCCGGGTTGTGCACCACGTCCTGAAACACTTCAGTATGCATTGATGATGCTTCAGAAGAAAATACGTAAAGAGTCTGCAGATATGAAAAAAAATACAAAGCAAGATCTAACTACACAAAGTGGTAAAAGAGCGAGGTTGATCTAATGAGAAAATATGTACCAAAAGACAACGTTCAAGGAAAAGCTTACTATACAGACAGATTTTGGGTTGCACCTCGTGTTCCTAGACAAGAAGTAGAAGATTCACATTTTGCTGATGTAGTCAAAGCATTAGGTAAGCAAGCTAACGAGTCATATGTTGAGATAGGACAACTTGTTGTACATATCGATGCGACAAATAACGTTGCTGTACTTAAAACGCTTAAAGAGAAGTGTGGATACACGCAATGTTCTGAGTTAAGTGCTGTAGATTATTTGGCAAAAGATGGAGAGTTTGAACTCTTTTATCAGCTTCTGAATATCAATGAAGCTAAAAGAGTAAGAGTCGTGTGCCGCATTAAAGAAGGTGAAGCGATCGAGAGTGTTCAGCCCCTTTTCAAATCTGCTAACTTCGCAGAGCGTGAAATGTTCGATATGTTTGGTATTAAAGTAAATAACCATCCATTCCTTAAGCGTATCATTATGCCTGATGACTGGGAAGGACATCCTTTGCTTAAAACATATCCATTGCATGGAGATGAATTTGCTTCATGGTATGAAGTAGATAAGATCTTTGGTAAAGAGTATAGAGATATCATCGGTCCAGAGAACAGAGACCCTGCACATGTAGATAGACATGATACAAAACGTTTTGCAAGAATAGGATATGAAGTACCATTCGGTGCAGACATTTCTGAAGGTGAAACAGAGAAAGCAATAGAATATAGTGATACTTTCTTAGTTGACTATAACAAAAAAGCGTCTAAAACATTAGACGAGAGAAAATAGGGGAGCCAATGCAAGTATCTAATAAATTAACGCCATTTTTTGAGAATCTCAATTTTGAGCGTGATGACAATACCATGGTTATCAACTTTGGTCCCCAACACCCTTCAGCACACGGTCAATTAAGACTTGTGCTTGAGTTGGATGGTGAGCAAGTTGTAAAAGCCTATCCAGATATCGGTTACCTCCACAGAGGTATCGAAAAAATGGCAGAGAATATGACTTATAATGAGTTCTTGCCTACAACAGACAGACTTGATTATATTGCATCAACTTCAAACAACTATGCCTATGCATTGGCTGTAGAGAAACTTCTCGGGATAGAAGCACCAAGACGTGCACAGGTCATTAGAACAATACTGCTTGAGCTGAACCGTGTTATTTCACACCTTTTCTTTGTTGCAACGCATGCGTTGGATGTTGGTGCAATGTCCGTTTTCCTCTATGCTTTCCGTGAGCGTGAATATGCAATGGATCTTATGGAAGACTATTGTGGAGCAAGATTGACTCACTCTGCGGTTCGTATCGGTGGTGTACCTCTTGATCTGCCTGAAGGTTGGTTGGAAAATGCCGCTGCTTTCTGTGATAAAGTAGATCATGAAGTAGAACATACCTATGGCGCATTGCTTAATGAAAACCGTATCTGGAAAATGCGTCTTGAAGATGTAGGGGTTATCTCTGCAGAAGATGCGCTTTCTTGGGGTTGTACAGGTCCTATGCTGAGAGGTTCTGGTATACAGTATGACATTAGAAAAGAAGAACCATATGAACTTTATTCTGAGCTTGACTTTGATATTCCAGTGAGTGAGAGATGTGATTCTTATGGTCGTTTCAGACTCTATATGGAAGAGATGAAACAATCTACAAGAATCATCAGACAGCTTATCCCTATGTATGCTGAAACTGAGCCTCAATTGATGGCACATGCACCACAGTACATTTCAGCAACAAAAGAAGAGATCATGACACAAAACTATGCACTGATGCAGCATTTTGTACTTGTGACGCAAGGTATGAGACCTCCGAAAGGTGAAGTCTATGTACCAACCGAATCACCAAAAGGTGAACTTGGATTCTATATTAAGTCAGAGGGTGAGCCATATGCTTACAGACTGAAGTGTAGAGCACCGAGTTTCTACCATACTGGACTCCTTCAAGAGATCTTAGTAGGAACATATATAGCAGACGTCGTTACGATCATTGGTACAACCAATATCGTATTCGGTGAAGTTGACAGATAAGGAGACCCCATGAAAAGATATGATTTAAGACACTTAAAAGACGATTTTTATGACAGAATGGTTGAGCTTATCGATCAGGGACTTAAAGTAGATGAAGTAGGAATTTTCCTTTTTGAAGTGGGAGATTTCTCTTCTATCCAAAAATCTGCAGATGTGATCAAAGAGACAGGGCATGAACTGATGAACTCACTTAAGTTCAATGAGGTTGATTGGACTGTCGTCGTTAAAAAATCAAGTGCAGAAGATGCTAAGGCACGTAAAGAAGCATTAGAGGCTTCAAAACAAGAGGCTGAAGAGCCTGCTGCTTCTGAAGAAGCGTAAACACTTCTTCTTCTCTTCTGTAGGCGCAAGTGTATTACTTGTGTCTGCAAATTTCCATAGTTAATTATCTAGTATTTATATTTTTTGTTTTGATTTTTATTTTGTAGAATTCAAGTTTGTTAAGAATATGGTAAAGCATACCATGCTCAAAAAGAGCACAGTATAGAAGTTTATTTTAATTTAGAAGCAATATCTTTTACTGCATCGCCTGCGTGGTTGAATGCAAGTGCAATACTACCTTGATCTGTTACAACGTCACCGATAGTATAAAGACCTTCGACGTTTGTTTCAAATGTCTCTTCATTGTAAACAGGCACATCCCACTCTCCTGTTTTAACACCAGAGTTCACAAGGATATCTTTAGGCGTTGTACCACCAAGTGCAAAAACAGCTCTGTCATACTCACCAGTTGAACCATCAGTAAAGTTAACTTTGATCGCTCTTTCTGTACCTGGTTCAACGCTCTCTACATCTACACCCATCTTGTTGATCATTTTACCATTATCAAGATACTTAGTACACATCTCAGTGTTAATTGGGTTCATACGTGTGATCTCAGCTTTACGGTAGTTGAGTGTAACAACACAATCTTCCATTCCTTCGAGTTCAATCAAACCGTATGCATACTCACCAGCAGTGTCACCACCACCAACTACCATTACGTGCTCACCATTTTGAACTTTAGAAAGGTTGAAGTTTAGAACTTCTTTGAGCTCTCTAGGGAATTTATATCTTGGCTTGTTTGGTTTACCCATTCTACCAACAGAAAGGATTACGTTTCTAGCTTTTACACTTTCAACAGCTTCAGAAATACCATCTGTTGCGAAAACGATTGAGAAAAGACCATCTTCACCTTTTTCAACTCTTACGATCTCGTGGTTATACTCAAATGTGTCAAGTACACCAGCATTTTCTAGTTTTTTATCCATTTGATCGATATACTCTTCTTTAGAACATTCGTCAAATCTTACATTTCCAGTAAAGTTGAACTCGATTCCCATCCAGTCTTTATCTACTCTTTTACCTTTTTTGTAAAACTTATGGATCATATCATTGTGATGTGGTGCTTTGTCAATAACAAGAATATTTTCAATACCTGCCAGTTTAGCTTCGATAGCTGATGCCATACCGCCAGGACCAGCTCCAATAATAGCAATGTCTACTACTTTTCCGTTTTCGTGAATCATATTTATTCCTTAAAGTACATTTATTTTGGTTGGTATAGTAACATATATATCGATAAAATGGTGTATATTAAATTATAATTTTCATAAGTTAGAGTAGTAGTGTAGTTATATGTAACATATTATTAAGTGATGTGTAGCCAAAATAGATGCATTTATTGTAAGTATGAACGAGGAAGATACATTTATACACAGTATTCGATTTTTTAATTGGTTTTCTAATACAATCACCAAAACATTTTATAGGCAAGACAATCATATGTGTTGTCTAAGGCATATATATTAAGGTTAGATCAGCATAAGGAAGAGACAATAATGGAGCACAGAAATGAAAGCCAAAAAGAGAATTTTGAAGATGTTGACAGTATAGTTTTTTCAGCAGATATTACAAATGAGGAAGCATTGCTTTTTCAACGCCTTAAAGAGAAACAGGAGAAGCGATTAATATGCCCTGAAGCAAAGGGGTATCAGGATTTTTTAAAAGCATATAGCAGCAGTACCGGGTATCATCTTTTTAAAGGAGATCTAGAGACATTGGCCGCATCTGATATAGTGATATCTCTTGGCGTGTGGTTTCAGGATGAAAGTACAGAATTTACAACATTGGTTCGTAAAACTTTAGATGAAAAAAAGCCCAAGTTTGTCTATATGCATCCAATAGAAGATACAGCGCTGCAAGGTTGCATCACACAGTTTGTAAAATATGAAGTTGGAAGTGAAGAGGGAGTTGCTGCATTACTGGCTTATACACTATTGGAAGATAAAGAATTTCCCAGCGAAATAAACGATATTTTGGAAGAGTTTGATATTGGTTACCTCAGTGCAGAGAGTAATGTAGGTGAAGAAGAACTTGAATCTATGTATGAGACTATAGATGAGAAAACGACACTGTCGCTGATCATAGGAAGTGATCTCTATACACATCCAAAAGCCGGACAAATTGCAAAGTTAATCGCATTTTTAGAAATCTATGCAGGGGTGAATGTTGTCTGTATCCCGCCTGCGAAAAATGCCCTTGGTGTTGCATTGGTCTGTGATCTTGATGATGTGATTCAAGGTCAAAGTGTCGTCTATGAGAGCTGTAAAGAAGGGACCTATGTAGATGCGGATAAATGTGTCTATATGCATGGTGAGATGCAGTCTTCAGGGGTAGAGGGCTTAAATAGTATCGCCAAGAGTTTAGGGCTCCACGAGGATACGCTTATGGATTACACGTAATCAATTGCCCCAAAATAAGGGATTTAAAGTCCTCAGTGATGGTCCAAAAGACTGTATGTATAAAGTTGTACCACAAGAGAGAAAAAAAGAGATTTTAGTGGATGAAATTGATGATTTACCCGTTTATGATGGGGCACTAATCTATACCTATAAAGTAGAAAAATCAACCGTAGAAATGGAACGTAAAGTGCATGAATTATATGGTTCAAAACAGTTTGCAATGGCTACAAAGTTACAAGATGGGGAGTTGATTTCCTTTGAACTAGGGGGAGATAAACTCAGACGTGTGTTTAGGATTGATACACATCTGAAAGGAGTCATTGCTTTAAATCCTGTTTTTGACATAAAATTAAGTGCTTATTTGCTATCCTCTTACAGATTTAGCAGACTAGCTTTTGAAAAAATACAATAAATAATCAAAAAATAGGAAACAACGATGAGTGAAGTACAAACAGTAGATAATATGGTCTCAATTTCGATTGATGGCATTGAGTATAAAGCAAAAGAGGGTGAATATATCCTCAATGCTGCACGTGCTAACGATGTGTTTATCCCCGCAATATGTTACCTTACAAGATGTTCGCCGACACTGGCATGTCGTATTTGTCTGGTAGAAGCAGATGGTAAGCAGGTATACGCATGTAACGCCAAAGTGAAAGAGGGAATGGAAGTTACTACTGCCACACCAACGATCCTTGAAGAGCGAAGAGCCATTATGGAAGTCTATGATGTGAACCACCCGCTTCAGTGTGGTGTATGTGATAAGAGTGGAGAGTGTGAGTTACAGAACTATACGCTTGAATTAGGCGTCGATTCACAATCGTATATGATCCCGGATACCAAAAGAGAAACAACAAACTGGTCTTCAGTGCTACACTATGATCCGGGTCTTTGTATTGTATGTGAACGTTGTACTACTGTCTGTAAAGACATGATAGGTGACGCAGCGATCACAACAGTAAAAAGAGGTGGTGCAGAGCTTGACAAAGGGTATAAAGAGACTATGCCAAAAGATGCATACTCAATGTGGAACAAACTTCAAAAGTCTGTGATCGCTCCGAGTAATGGTACAGGTGAGACTAACTGTTCTGACTGTGGCGAATGTCTTGCCGTATGTCCAGTCGGTGCTCTGGTAAGTCGTGACTTTGTCTATCAGTCAAATGCTTGGGACCTAAGAAGAGTACCTGCGGTTGCAGCACACTCAAGTGATGGTGCGCAAATTTATTATGAAGTGAAGCCAACGTCAATTGCAGACAGATCAGAAAAGATCTATCGTGTTACCAATGAGTGGTCTTTTGTTTCACTTGATGGTTCAGCGCGTTTTGCGTATGACTTTGAAAACAGAAATGTAAGTAAAGATGAAGCAGCGTTCAACGCAGCACTTGAAGCATTTAAAAAAGCAGATACAGTGCGTTTTAACGCTATGATCACCAATGAAGAAGCAATGATGCTTCAGACACTTAAAGAAAAAATGGGACTAAAACTCTATAACCCAGAAGTAAGAGCATTCCAAAAATTCCTTGGGTACTATGCAGATGCTTCAGGATCATCTTTATACTCGACAGATACAGATGCAATCATGAAAAAGAGTGATTTTGTGATCTCAGTAGGATCAGCACTAAGAAACGATTCTCCTGCAATGAAGTATGCATTTAACAATGTTCAAAAATTGAACAAAGGTGCAGGGCTCTATTTCCACCCGGTAGGTGATACATTGATCCCTACATTTGGTAAAACTATCGAAGCATTCAATCACAAAGTGGGTCTTGAAGAAGCAGCACTCTATCTTGTTTTAGATCTATTTGCTGATAAAGAGAAACTTCCTTCTGATGTGAAAGAGTATATTGAGAGCTTCAAAAGCACTGAGACGAGAACAGTGAAAGAGCAAGTCATGAAAACTGTCAAAGAGATGGTTGTCAACGAAGAGACTGGCGAAGAGGAAGAAGTTTCTAAAAAAGTAAAAGAGACAGTTGAAAAAGAGATCACTGTGACGATCAATGGATTAGTGAATCTATTAGGTGGAGACTCAGAGAAATTTGATGCTGCATTTGAAAAAATGATGAAGAAAAAAGAGGCTTTCTCAATGATGGTTGGTGAAGACCTTTACTTCCATGAAAAAGCAGAGAACCTTGCAAAACTTGTAGCACTTGTCGAAGCAACATGTAATATCGATGTTGTTATGACACCGCCAAAGTCAAATGCACTTGGTGTTGCATTGATCTGTGACCTTGATGATGCGTGTTCCGGATACACAGTAGGGTACAACGAAAATGGTGACTTTAGACTCTCTGCATTAGGTGATGGTGACTTGGATATGCCTGCAATGAACCAACAAGAAGGTACATTGACATCGATGGGTAAAAGAGTACTCCCAACCAATGCGGCTTTAGCGTATGGCGGATATGAACTCAATGATATCATGCAAGCACTTGTTGGTGCTCCAGAAGAGACTATTGAGTGGACACAGTTACTTCCAGTAGCAAAAGGTTTCAAAGCGGTAGAATTTGACTCTCTACCAAATGCATTTACGAATGATGGTAGAGACAATCGTGGATATAGACTTGATGTCACAGTTGAAGAGGTAGAGCTTCCAAGCGTTGAGAAGTTTGACGAAAGTGCCACACTTGAAGGTGACATTGCATACAGATGTAACCCAGCTAGACAATTTAATGATTTTACAGATAAGTCTCACGAGATCTTTGAGGCATTTGCACTTTATGCAAGTCCAGCCAAAGCAGAGAGCCTAGGTGAAAAAGTAGAAGTAGTCTTTGAAAATGGAACGATCACTTTAAATGTGGTTGCGGATGAAAAGATCCAAGGCGATATCGTAAAAATACCAGATTTCAAATCTGCTCAAGATGTATATGGTCTTTTTGGAGACGCTAGATATCAAACAGTAACATTGAGAAAGGTGTAATATGGAAACAACACTTGTAGAAAACTTACCAGAAGTCACTGCTTTAGGTGTTATCATTAAAGCCATCATTATTTTGGCAGTGATTTCAGCAGTTGCAGGTTTTGGTACATTTATAGAAAGAAAAGTACTTGCATTTATGCAAAGACGTCTTGGGCCTATGCACGTAGGACCATATGGTTTACTTCAGATAGCAGCAGATGGGATTAAACTCTTCACTAAAGAAGATATTATTCCTCAGAATGCCAATAAGCTGATCTTTATGATCGCACCTACTATCACAGCGGCAACTGCATTTATCGCATTGTCTGCAGTACCTGTTTTCCCAGACTTTACTGTGCCTGAATTTATCCCTCTACTTGGAGGTACATTTGTACCTTCTATCGCATCAGATATCAATATCGGTGTATTATTTGTACTTGGTATGATGGCAGCTGGTATTTACGGTCCACTGCTTGCTGGTATGTCTCAGGCGAACAAATGGGGTATCATTGGTTCAGCGAGGACAGCTATACAGTTCCTTTCATTTGAGGTTATTACTGGATTCTCTCTGATCGCACCGATAATGATTGTTGGTTCTATGTCATTTGTTGATTTTAATAACTTTCAGGCTGAAGAAGGTGTTTGGTTGATGTTCTATCAACCCGTTGCATTTGTGCTATTCCTTATCGCAGGATTTGCAGAGACAAACAGAACACCGTTTGACCTTCTTGAACATGAAGCAGAGATTGTCTCAGGATTTGCAACGGAATACTCAGGTATGAGATGGGGTATGTTCTTTATTGGTGAATATGCAAACATGATTACAGTTTCTATTATAGCAGCAGTTGTATTTATGGGTGGATATGATCCAGAAAGCAGTATTGGATGGTTAACAATCATTTTGAAGGTTGGATTCTTTTTCTTCCTCATGTTATGGGTAAGAGCGGCATGGCCACATGTGAGACCGGATCAGTTGATGTGGCTCTGTTGGAAAGTCTTAATGCCAATAGCGATGATTAACATTCTTGTAACAGCAATTTACGTGATGCTATAAGGGAGTAAGTATGAGTTTAGAACAATTTAAAAATAGAAATGTAGGGACGCAGAGCTATGTCACACTTGACGTAGGTACAACTCCGAAAACAAATGGTGAAAAGTTTAAGCAGGTTGTTAAAAGAACATTTAACGGTGAGCTTTTTGTAGGTCTTGGTGTCGTGATGAAAGCAATGCTTAAAGCATTGTTTGCAAATGATATGCATACTGTAAAATATCCATTTGAAAAGATGCCTATCTCCCCTAGATATAGAGCGATCCATGATATGCTTAGACTCCTTGAGTCGGGTAACTATAGATGTATTGGATGTGGTCTTTGTGAGAAGATCTGTATCTCTAACTGTATCTCTATGGATACAAGATATGATGAAGAACAACGTAAAGAGGTATCTGAGTATACGATCAACTTTGGACGTTGTATCTTCTGTGGTTATTGTGCAGAAGTGTGTCCGGAACTTGCAATTGTACATGGACCACGTTATGAAAATGCATCTGAGCAGAGAGCAGGATTCTCTCTCTTTGAAGATATGTTAACACCAATCGACAAACTCAATTTACAGCAAGAGTATGATGGATTTGGTGCGGTATCTCCAAATGCTGATGAAAACATTAAAAAAACGCCACTGGCGTATTAGGGAGGAGATGATATGGAAAACTTTATAGCATCTTTAATGACAGCGGAGGGATTTGCTTTTTATCTCTTCTCTATTTTGACAATAGGACTTTTTTCGGTCACAGTGATGAGTAAAAATGTACTCTATGCGATGACATCATTGGCATCAGCGATGGTACTTATCTCTGGGTTCTTCTTCCTTTTAGGAGCAGAATTCCTTGGTGTGGTACAACTGATTGTATATGTAGGGGCAGTGATAGCACTTTACTCATTTGCAATGATGTTCTTTGATGCAACAAGAGATATTAAGGAAAAAAATACCAATGGAGCATTGGTATTTTTGCTTGGGGGTCTCACTGCATTGGTATTGGTATTAATGTTTGCAGCACCGATACATTCTGAAGCAATTACTGCACTTTATCCAATGACTGAAGGTGTGGGAAATGCACAAGATGTCGGTATGGTCCTCTTTACAAAGTATCTTGTACCGTTTGAAGTTGCAGCACTTATGTTACTTGTAGCGATGATCGCAGGTATTATACTTGCAGGTAAGAAAATGGATCAGAGTCTTACTGAAGATGTAAGTGCAGATGATGAAATTATGATAGTAAAGGATGAAAAATGATAGGTCTTTCTCACTACCTAATCGTATCAGCGATTATCTTCTCTATAGGACTTGTCGGTGTACTTAGAAGAAGAAACCTTTTAATGCTTTTCTTCGCAACAGAGGTGATGCTTAATGCAGTAAATATTGCATTTGCAGCTATTTCACACTATTACAATGATCTCACAGGTCAAATGTTTGCATTCTTTATCATCGCTATTGCGGCGAGTGAAGTGGCAGTTGGACTTGGTATTTTGATCGTATTGTATAAAAAACATGGAAGTCTTGATCTTGACGACCTAGCAACAATGAGAGGATAATAATGGAAAATTTAGTATATGTAGCACTTTTTGCACCATTTGTAGGTTCTCTTTTTGCAGCTTTATTTGGTATGAGTGAAAGAAAAATATTTGTAGGTGTTGTAGGTTCTATACTGATAGGTCTGTCGTTCATTGCCTCGGCAACTTTGGCATTCAACCTATATACAACAGGTAATGTTGTACATGTGACAATGATGGACTGGATCAATGCAGGGGATATTCGTATACCATTTGGCTTTGTGATTGATCAGATCTCAGTCACCATGATGACAGTCGTTACTTTGGTTTCTACTGTAGTACATGTTTATGCGATCGGTTATATGGATCATGACAAGAGTTTCAACAGATTCTTTTCGTATCTTTCAGCTTTCGTATTCTCTATGATGATACTTGTTATGTCAGATAACTTTGCCGGCCTATTTATTGGTTGGGAAGGTGTTGGTGTCTGTTCATGGTTACTTGTCGGTTTTTGGTACCACAAGCCAGATCAGACAAGAGAAGAAAATCCTTCTATCTCTCCGTCATGGGCAGCGAATGAAGCATTTATTATGAACCGTATCGCTGACCTTGGTATGTTGGTCGGTATCTTTGTGATTTACTGGAACACAGGTTCCCTTCAGTATGATGAAGTATTTGCACAGCTTCCATACCTTGGTGAAACGGTCTTGATCACAGCAGCCATCGCACTCTTTATCGGTGCGATGGGTAAATCAGCTCAGTTCCCGCTCCATACATGGCTTACAGATGCAATGGAAGGTCCTACGCCGGTTTCTGCATTGATCCACGCTGCAACTATGGTAACAGCAGGGGTTTTCTTGGTCATTAGAGCCAATCCACTCTATAGTATGGAAGCAGTTTCAGGTGTAAGTTTCTTCATTGCATCTTTAGGTACATTTGTTGCTTTCTATGCAGCATCTATGGCATTGGTTGAACGTGACTTGAAAAGAATCATTGCGTACTCTACACTTTCACAGTTAGGGTACATGTTCGCAGCAGCAGGACTTGGTGCATACTGGATCGCACTTTTCCACCTTGCAGCACACGCATTCTTTAAAGCACTTCTCTTCCTTGGTGGAGGTAACGTGATGCATGCTATGCATGATGAGCTTGACCTCTTTAAAATGGGTGATCTTAGAAAGAAAATGAGAGGTACATGGATCTATATGACCATTGCTTCAATTGCACTTGCTGGTCTACCGCCACTTGCAGGATTCTGGTCAAAAGATGCGATCATTGAGACAGCATTCAATGAGCATACATACATCTTATGGGGTATGTTAGTGATCACTGCAGGTATGACGGCATTTTATTCATTTAGACAAGTATTCTTATCTTTCCATGGTGAAGACCGTCACACAGCATTAGGGTTCCATCCACATGAAATGTACAAATTTGTACTTGTAGCGATGTCACCTCTTGCCGTACTTGCGATCATCACTGGATGGTTTATGGGACAATACAAAGCGTTTGTCTACAAGATAGGTGAAACTGTTCAGTATGAAATGTCTGATCACACACACCACATCGCAATATATTTAGGTCTTATCGTTATCTTCTTTGCACTTTCAGGTATCGCTTATGCCTATTATAAATATGCAAGAACAGGTGAAAATGCTTGGAAAAGAAGTGAAAAAGTTGAAAATGGATTCTTCTATAAATTACTTGCTAACCAGTATTATGTACCAAAATTCTATGAAGAGTTCATTACTAAACCATATATGATGGTCTCTGAAAAGTTCTGGACACAGGTAGATTTAAAAATTGTAGATGCAACTGTAGATGGGATTGCGAAGTTCCTCTACGGTACTGGTGATAAAACAAGAAATATACAAACAGGTAACCTTTCAAACTATCTAAACTGGATGGCTGTTGGTGCGGTACTGTTATTGTCAATTGCTGCTATTTCAGCGATGATAGGTTAAGGGGTAAAAATGGAAAATATTTTAAGTATATTAGTATTCTTCCCGGCAGTCGCAGGATTGCTTGGATTTATAGTAGATAAAGATAGTGCAAGAGCCTATGGTATTACTGTAGCCACAATTGAATTCTTTCTCTCTATATGGTTATGGTTCAGTTTTGATACATCAAACGCAGGAATGCAATTTGTAGAGATGATCCCTTTGATCCCTGATATGGGTATCTCATATTATCTTGGTGTTGATGGTATCTCATTGTTCATTATTCTTATGACAACATTGATGACGCTTATCGGTATGGCAAGTATGGGTGAAACAAAAAATATTAAAAATATGATTGTGACACTTCTTTTCCTAGAGATGACAATGGTAGGTGTATTTGTTGCACTTGATGCGATTATCTTCTACGTATTCTGGGAGCTTTCACTTGTACCAATGCTTTATATCGTTGGTGCGTGGGGTGGTCCACTGAGAATTTATGCATCTATTAAGTTCTTCTTGTATACTTTTACAGGATCACTTATCATGCTTGTTGGTATGTTATTTGTAGCATACATTTACCATAACCTTACTGGTGTATGGAGCTTTGCTATTACAGATTGGTATGCATTGGTATTGCCTGTTAATTACCAGCTATGGTTATTTGCAGCGTTCTTTATTGGTTTTGCCATTAAAGTACCGATGTTCCCATTCCATACATGGATCCCCTATGCGCATGGTCAAGCACCAACGATCGGTTCGGTAATACTAGCAGCAGTACTACTTAAAATGGGTACATACGGATTTGTAAGATTTTCACTTCCAATGTTCCCGGATGCATCAGTCTTATCGATCACACCAATTGCAGTGTTGTCACTCATTATGATCATCTACACAGCAATGATCGCATACGCACAAAAAGATGTGAAACAAGTGATCGCATACTCTTCAGTATCACACATGGGTATTATCATGCTTGGTCTTTTCGCGATGAATGCAGAAGGTCTCTCAGGTTCAGTATTTCAAATGTTATCTCACGGTATCGTTTCGGGTGCGCTGTTTATGCTTGTTGGTATGATCTATGAGAGAAGACACACGAAACTTATGTCTGAATTTGGTGGTATTGCATCAGTGATGCCTAAGTTTGCAGTTATTTTTGGAATCATGTTGATGGCTTCGGTCGGATTGCCACTTACCATTGGTTTTGTTGGTGAATTCCTTGTGCTTCTTGGTTTCTATAAAGTATCACCTGTGATGACCATCTTGGCAGGTACATCTATTATCTTAGGTGCAGTCTATATGCTAAGAGTCATGAAGCGTACTTTCTTTGGTCCATTAGATAATGAAGAGAACAAAAAACTCGAAGATCTGAACGCTAGAGAAACATGGTCACTTATTCCATTGGTTGCGATCGTAATTTGGTTAGGTGTCTATCCTAAACCAGTACTAGAGCCAATTGATAACTCTGTAAAGGCAGTATTGAACTTTATGGATGAGAAGGCAATCACACAAGAGGCAAAAGATATGATAAGAGTTGCAAAATCAAGTAAGGAGGTGAAGTAATGTTAGAGCCTATTAATGTGAGTTTAGAGAGTCTAAACCTTATTACACTAGCCCCTATGCTTGTTGCAATTTCAGGTGGTTTGATCATACTGATCATGGACCTTATTAATAGAAACTTACACAAGTCACTCTATGTTATGTTGACTATCTTGGTATTGTTCATTGATTTTGGTACGGTTCTGGGACTTAATGTGAATGAACGTGGTTTCTTTGATGTAATGCTCATAGATGGTATCTCTATTATTTCTCAATTACTGATTATTGCTGGTTCAATGATCTTTATACCTTTGGCATTAACATCAAAGAGATTCCATGAGTATTCATATCCTGAATTCTTTGCACTTTTCTTATTTATGATTGCAGGATTCCAGTTTATGGTAGCATCAGATAACTTGATCCTTATCTTTGTAGGACTTGAGACAGCATCACTGTCACTCTATACGTTGATCGCATTGCATAACAGAGCAAATTCATATGAGGCAGCAGTGAAGTACTTTACAATGGGTGCACTGGCTGCAGGATTCTTTGCTATGGGTTCAGCTGTGATCTATGCATTGACAGGTTCTATAGAACTTTATAAAGTGGCTGAAGTACTCTCTTCACGTTTACATGAAACAGGATTGATGATAGCGATCTTTGGATCGTCCGTACTTCTATTGGTCGCTTTCGCATTTAAGATCTCACTCTTCCCGTTCCATACTTGGGCACCGGATGTCTATGAGGGTGCATCATCTGCTCTTGCAGGGTATATGTCCGTGGTACCAAAAGTAGCTGCATTTGTAGTGAGTATTAGAATCTTCGGTATGTATATTGACCTAGGGATTGAGTGGGTAAGATGGACGATTCTTATCTTAGCAGTACTTACAATGACACTTGCAAACATCATGGCATTGGTACAAAATGATGTGAAGCGTATGCTTGCATATTCATCTATTTCTCATGCAGGTTTCATTATGGCTGCACTTGCGCTAGATACAACAGAAGGTAATACAGCGATATTCCTTTACTATGCACTCTTTATGTTCACAAACCTTGGAGCCTTTGCTATGTTGTGGATCTCACGTCATAAAGTAAGAAGATTTGATAAGCGTTATGACCATCCTTATGAGAAATTTGCGGGACTTATCGGGATCATGCCGATGGGTGCTGTAGTGATGGGACTCTTTATGTTCTCTCTTGCAGGTGTTCCTCCATTCTCAGTCTTCTGGGGAAAGATCTATGTGATGCAAGCAGCAGTAAATGCAGGATATATTTGGTTAGCGATTGTCATGGGAATTAACTCTGCTATCGCAGCATACTATTACTTGAAACTTGTAGTATATATGTTCCTTAAAGATCCGGTAAAAGATGTAGAGGTGGTTTACTATAACATCTCTAGACCATTGTTGGTGATCATCGGCTTCGCGACAGTTGCTACGATTTCAGCGATCTTCTATGTACAGCCACTTGTATCTTATCTATACTATATGATCAGTGCCAGCGGGTACTAAAACTTAGCATTCAGAGAGGTCGAAAACCGACCTCTTTAAAGTATCTTTTTTTCTAACTCCTCAACACTTCCTTTTATTACATCATTAAATTGAGAATTATTGAATGTGGTCTGTCTTTTGGCCAGTCTAGCTGTATTGGTCGTGATCTTTTCTATAAGCATTTTTTTATCATAGATACCATCTAGATAAGCCAATGTCTCTTTGATACCTATGGATTTCATACAGTTCGGTGCTCTTGTATATTTTTTCTCAAGCATACATATTTCATCAATGAGACCATCATTGATCATGATATTGGTACGTAAAGCGATACGTTCACGCAATTTTCCTCTTTCAATCTCAATTTGATAGATAGGCAGAGGATCTGTGACTGTCGGTATAGGTGGAAATTGTTTGAAATATTCTGTAGGTGTAAGACCACTCTCAAAGTAGATATGTAAAGCCTTTTCTATACGGTAGGGGTCATTTGCTTCTATAGATGACATATAGGTCTTATCTTTACTGTAAAGCCAGTCATAGGTCTTTTGTAACGCTTGTAAATAACCGTTTGTTTTCTCTTTGGTTTCAAGACTTATAGTAGGTAGTTCACTGATCCCTTCAATAAGCATCTTTAAGTAAAAACTTGTGCCTCCTACAATTACAAGATTTTTTTCATCCTTTAGGCATTGTGCATATACTTCATGGTAAAGCTTGATGAAGGTTGTCACATCAAAGTTTTCATCAGGGTAGAGGTAGTCTATACCATAATGCACAATACCGGCTCGTTCTTCCCGTGTGGGTTTAGCAGAAACAATATCTATCTCTTTGTAGATAGAGAGTGAATCAAGTGATAAAATATAGGCATTCATTTGTTGTGCGATCTTTATGGAAAGAGATGTTTTTCCGGATGCTGTAGGGCCGATGAGGGCAAGTTGTTTAAAGGTTTTCATAGCGTAATCATACCATAACCCCAAAAAGGATAAAATACATCTAAGATAAAGAAGGGCAAGCATGAATTTATTTGACAAGAACAATCGTTTTAATATCGCGAATATGGTGACATATTTGAATGTATCAGCCGGTATTATGGCGATTTTTTTCATCGTAAATGGTGATTTTTTTACAGCAATAGTATTGGCCTGGTTTGCTGGTGCCTGTGACATTATAGATGGAAAATTGGCGCGAAAATATGATCTTTCAACGGAGTTTGGTATACAACTTGACAGTTTTGCAGATTTTCTCTCGTTTGTAGTCATGCCGCCATTTTTACTTTTCTATGCAGTCAAACATTATAGCGGTATTACAGGAGTAGAAGAGCTGGTACTTGGATTGGTCTTTATCTGGTATATTATCAATGGTTTACGCAGACTGGTAGAGTTCAATCTTAAAGTGGATGTTGGAGAAGTTGAAAAGTATTTTGAAGGTGTTCCTACACCACTGGGAGCGATACTTCTATGGATACTCTATCTATTGAATGCTTATGGTATCATCACCAGTGGATATATCATTACAATCTTGGTCTTGATCATTGCATGGTCACTCAATTCAAAACTAAAAATTCCTCATCCATAGAGCTTGCTTGTGAACCGTTTTAAAGAGAAGTTACAGCATTTTTCAGAACTGGTGATGTTTAAGCACTCCGTGTTTTCTTTACCATTTATCTTCATTGCCATGATTGTTGCTTCATTCAATGACAATAGTTCAGGTTGGTTTGGATGGAAGTTGTTATTTCTAGGTACCTTAGCTGCAGTGACAGCACGTAATTTTGCCATGGGTGTCAACCGTTATCTTGACAGAGATATTGATATCCTCAACCCTCGTACAAAAGACCGACCTTCTGTAGATGGAAGAGTGTCAAATGCACAAATGATAGGGTTTATACTTGTCAATGCACTTTTGTTCATACTAGTGGCCTATTTTGTGAATACCTTAGCTTTTCAGCTCTCTTTACCTATTTTACTTGTGCTTGGGGCTTATACATTTTTTAAACGTTTCTCCGCATTAGCACATCTCATACTAGGGGTAAGCTTGGGATTGGCACCGATAGCAGGTGTCGTGGCTGTGAGCGGTGAGATAACACTATGGTCTCTCTATCTGGCGATCGGTGTAATGTTCTGGGTAGCAGGATTCGATCTGCTCTACTCACTGCAGGATATGGAGTTTGACAAAGCCAATGATCTGCACTCCATTCCTTCTAGGTTAGGTGCAGATAAGACCATGTGGATTGCGAGGGTATTTCACCTTTTGGCTATCATTTTTTGGGCCTACTTTGTGTTTACGGCACAATTAGGACTTTGGGCAGGGTTTGCAGTACTTTTTTCTGCTATCATGTTGAGTTATGAACATTACATTGTCAACAAAGATTTTACAAAAATTGACAAAGCTTTCTTTACCGTCAATGGTTATTTGGGTTTTGTTTTTTTAATTTTAATTATTATGGAGGTGATATAAGATGCCAATTATGGAAATAGCAGTGATTAGTATACTGGTAGCATTGGTTGTAATACTATTTGGACAAATGAGTAAAAACAGTAAACTTATACAGGAAAACAAAAAATTACATGAGATATTGGAAGTAAAGAATACGACAATCGCAAATTATGAAGCCTCTCGTGTGGCAGTAAAAGATGTAATAGAGAACTTCTCTTCATTGGACTCTGTGATGGATCTCATCAATGCCGGTGAAAGTAAAGCAGCTGTATCAGAAAAGCTAGGTATACCTATCAGTAAGATAGAACTTATCATAAAGTTTGATAAACTCAAAAAGAGAGACTGATGTCCATAAGCTCTTGGGAGATGATCTTATCTGAAGCCTATGCCTCTTTGGAGGCAGAGTATCAAAGGTTTTTAGAAGAAGACAAGAGCTACTTCCCTTCCAAAGAAAAGTACTTTAATGCATTTAAGACCCTTCCGAAAGATAAAGTTAAATATATCTTATTCGGTCAGGATCCCTATCCAAGAAAAGAGAGTGCCGGAGGATATGCTTTTATAGATACCAAGGTAGAAAACTTATTTTCAAGTTCTGGACTAAGTAAAGAAGTGAACCGTGCCACAAGCCTGCGTAACTTTATAAAGATGGCACTTGTGGCGAGTGAGAGACTCTCTATAGCTGATACGTCTCAAGAAGCCATAAGCAAGCTAGACAAAACAGAAATGATCGACTCCATAGATGCACTACGGCTTAACTTTGAAAAAAACGGGGTATTGCTTCTCAATACAGCATTGATCTTTACAGACAAAAAGAGTAGTAAAAAACATGTGAAAGCATGGAAACCTTTTGTACAGACACTCTTGAGTGCACTTGAGAAGAGTGCTCCCAAAACTCATCTTGTTCGGTACACATGCAAAGGACCTGAAAAAACAGTTTGCACTAGATACATTTGATACCATTGAGCTGGAACATCCGTACAATCATACATTTATTTCCAACCCCAAAGCACTGGAACTGTTTGGTCCCATGCACTTACTTGAAAAATAAAGCTTTCTCTGATATAATTGCGCTCTAAATTATCGCTACTACATTTTAAATGTGCACTCATAGCTCAGCTGGATAGAGCATCGGTTTGCGGTACCGAAGGTCTCAGGTTCGAATCCTGATGGGTGTACCATTTCTTCTTATTTTCATCCACTTTTCACATGTTTTCTTTCGACATACCTTTTGTATGCCTCTTTCACAACATGCAAAAATTGAACGACAACTAAATAGATGCAATATATTTTTCTGATACACACCTCAATCAAATTCTATTTCACACCTCTAAACAACCAAGCCCTAACCAAATTTATATTACAATGATGTCAATAACTTTAGGGAGTTTTACTATGAAGATTTTACTCATCAATGCCAATCCTGTTGTCTCCAGACTGCTGGCTTTGTGTACGCGTGACGCGGATATTGTATTGGATGAGGTAAAGAGTGTAGATACCGTTCAGCGTGTAGATTATGACATGCTGTTTGTCAATGATGCTTCCTATGGAGATCATCTTGATCCTTTGCTTGAAAACAAAAGAATAAGAAAAAAAGTTTTTATCTCTTATGATGAAGAGCCGGTAAAAGGTTTTGATCATACTGTCAAAAAACCATTTCTCCCTTCACAGATCATTGAATTGATAGAGAGTGTTGATATGAGCGAAGTCATTGAAGAGCAAGAAGAAGAGGATATTTCACTCTCTACTGTATCTACAGAGGAAGCGGGTGAAGAAGAAGCTTTACCACCTATTTTCTCATTACCAACTGAAAAAGAGGAAGCCCTTGGCGATACATCAGAATTATCGGATGGTGCGGGTACGGAAGTACTTGATGGGGATGAGATAGAAAAAATCAAAGCACTGTTAGAAATGGATGATGAAACTGTATTGGATGAAGAGGAACCGATAAGTGATGATGAGTATGAGGCGCGTAAAGTGAAGATCATTAAAGAGAAACTTATCGCAGATGGATTGGAGATCATAGAGGAAGATGAGATCGTTGAAGAATTAAGTGCTGTAGTAGTTACATTGTCTGAAGAGGCAGATAAAAAAAAGACAAAGAAGAATAAGAAGAAAAAGAAAAAAGAAACACGATTCAGCAAAGAGGAACTCTCTCGTATTGAAGATGCCCTGATTGTTGCATTGGATAAAATGAAGCCTAAGAAACTAAAAAAACTACTCAAAGGTAAAAAGATAGAGATCAAAATAAAACTAGAGGATGAACGATAATGCAAAAAGGTGCTATTTTAGTACTCTCTGGTCCAAGCGGTGCAGGTAAAAGTACGATCATCAATGCGGCTTCAGATGAGATAGGTGAATATTATTTTTCTATATCGACAACCACACGTGCAGCCTAGAGTAGGTGAAGCGCATGGCAAAGATTATTTCTTTGTGAGCAAAGAGAGTTTTGAAGAAGATATTAAGGCAGGTAACTTTCTAGAGTATGCTGAAGTACATGGTAATTATTATGGGACGTCACTTAAACCTGTAAGAGAAGCATTGGAAGAAGGTAAATTGGTTATCTTTGATATTGATGTACAAGGGCATAGACTGGTACGTGGGAAGATGGATGATATTACGACTTCTGCATTTATCACACCACCAACATTGAAAGAACTTGAGAGTAGACTTCGTGCACGATCTACAGATGATGAGTCAGTGATAGTAAAACGCATTGAAAATGCCAAAGGTGAGATAAAAGCCGTAGGTGAATATGATTTTACGATCATCAATGATACAGTCGAAGAAGCAGCAAGGCGTTTTGTTATTGTGGCCAAGGCTGCGAGATTGAAACAAAGTAAAGAAGATGAAGAAAAATTTGTAGAACAATGGTTGTCAAATAACTAATATCAAGGTAAACTCTGAGAAGTTTGGATACTTATAACATTTCTAGTTTTTATCTAGGCTAGGCACTCTTTTGTAGTCCTAGCTGTAGCTAAGGCAAAAAAGAGTAACAACGCATAGGTGAAAACTAGACATGCCCGCAGGGTGAGCTTTGAAACTGCAATCTTTCGTAAGATATTTCCTTTAACGTAGCTATGGCTATGTTTTGAAAACCTCTTACAAAACCTCACATTTTCAAAACTCATTATAAATATCCAAACTTCTCAGAGGTTACCTTAAACATATTGCAGTATAATTATTCAAATTAATGCTCATTGTAGCGAAATAAAAGGATTGACATGGGTATGCCAAGTATGCCAGAACTACTGATCGTATTAGCGATTGTTGTGCTTCTTTTTGGAGCAAAGAAGATTCCAGATCTTGCAAAAGGAATGGGAAGAGGTATCAAAGACTTTAAAAAGGCAATTAAAGAGGACGAAGAAGAACCTAAAGAGATTGCAAAAAATGATACAGAAGCTCCTGAAACAAAAATCGAAGAGAAAAAAAGCGAAAATGCTTAATTTTAATGCTGAGTACTAGCTACTCGGCATAAAGTATCCTCCTCCAAATAGCTATGAAGCTATTTTCTACTACAATTCCATATTAACTATTACGGAAAACCTATGAAATTAAAACTACAAATCAATCAAGTTATCAAAGAAGCTTTTATCAAAGCAGGTATAGAGCATGAGCCTATGAGTGTCTCTGAAGCAACGAAAGCTGAATTTGGTGACTTCCAGTTCAATGGTGCAATGGCTTTGTCTAAAAAATTGGGTAAAAATCCAAGAGAGATAGCAACACAAATCATTGAAAATCTTGACTTAACCGGTGTTCTGGAGAAAGCAGAGATAGCTGGACCAGGTTTTATCAACCTGTGGCTCAATCCTTTTTGGTTAGCTTCACAATGTGAATTGGCACGTATCGATAGTAGGCTTGGTGTAGAAAAACGTGAAACACCTATTAAGGTAGTTGTAGATTATTCGGGACCGAATATGGCAAAACAGATGCATGTAGGACATTTGCGTTCTACGATCATCGGAGATACATTGGCCAACCTTTTAACGTATCTTGGTGATGAGGTGATACGTCAAAATCATATAGGTGACTGGGGTACACAGTTTGGTATGCTTATTGCGTATCTTGAAGAGATGCATGAAGATGGTTCCGGAAGTTTAAAGGACTTGGAACAGTTCTATAAAGATGCCAAAGGGCGTTTTGATGCCGATGAAGATTTTGCAAATAAAGCCAGAGAGTATGTGGTAAAGATCCAAAGTGGTGATGCTCACTGTTTAACGCTTTGGCAAAAATTCATAGATATCTCTTTAGGGCATTGTGAAGAGGTCTATGAAAAATTGGGTGTGAAGCTGACGCGTGAGGATGTACGTGCAGAGAGTTTTTATAATGATGACCTTGCTGCGGTCATCAGTGATCTTGACAGCAAAGGATTATTGACTCAGAGTGATGGTGCACAATGTGTGTTTTTGGAAGGGGATGAAGTACCAGTGATCGTGCAAAAAGGTGATGGAGGGTATCTCTATGCCACGACAGATCTTGCAGCCTTGCGTTTTAGAGCACAGACATTAGGCGCAAAACGTATTTCATATGTGGTAGATGCCAGACAGGGTGGACACTTTAAACAAGTATTCAACGTGGCTAAAGAGGCTGGTTTTGTTGCTTCAGATGTAGACCTTGAACACATTGCATTTGGAACGATGATGGGACAGGATGGAAAGCCCTTCAAGACACGTGAAGGTGGAACGGTCAAACTGATAGACCTCTTGGATGAAGCAGTTGTAAAAGCCAAAGGATCGATCAAAGACAAAGAGTCCTATTCTGAAGAACAGGTAGAAGCATTGGCTAAGATCATAGGAATCGGAGCGGTGAAGTATGCAGATCTTTCGATCAATCGTGAATCCAACTATATTTTTAACTGGGACAAGATGCTTAGTTTTGAAGGAAACACTTCTCTTTATATGCAGTACGCTTACGCAAGGATCCAGAGTATCTTTAGAAAGTATGAGGGAACTTTGGAGGGTGAGGTTATCATTGGTGATGCATTGGAACATAGACTCTCTACCATGCTGCTTCGCTTTGAAGATGTGCTTAACCGTGCAGCAGTCGATGCAGCACCAAATCAGATCACAACATATCTGTATGAGCTTGTAACGCTTTTCATGCGTTTTTATGAACAAAATCCTATGCTTAAAGAGGGTGTGGACGAAGCAACAAAGATGAGCCGTTTACTCTTAGCTGATCTGACGGCAAAGACCATCAAACAAGGTTTGGAGATTCTTGGTATAGAAACGGTAGATAAGTTATAATAGTGTCTCCTTGTCAAGCACGAGGATGACATAGCAAAGGAGCGATAACCATGAAAGTACTCATCATCTTAGCGATCTTTGCCACACTGGGGATTATTTTTTTCCAATATAGCCGAAAAAAAGACCTCAAAAAACTTTTGATAGCCCTTATCACATTTGCAATTATCGTTACTTTAGCTGTAGTAGGGAATGTAACACGGCCAATTATGCCGGTATTTTTGGCACATATCATGTTGATACTTGTCTCATGGGGTGGATTGATGGTCTATCTTATACGCGATAAGTATTATTGGTGGATCATCTTTTCGCCGGTAGTGACTATTGGATTATTTTTATTATTGGAACTGTTGACAGGTTCAAGTCATGAGATAGGTTAGTAAACGACTACAGTTTGTCTTACTGTATGACAGAGGAGTAAAGTACTCCGCTGTTATATTTATGCAGGATCGATATCTGCTTTTTTCTGGTTTTCTACGAGTTCATTTAAAAATGCTTCAAGCGAATAGCGTTGTCTGTATTCAGGTATCATGATATGAATCAGAATATCCCCTAGATCCGCTACTGCCCACTCTTCACTGGCATCAGATGCAAAAAATTCATCCCCTTGTTTTTTGAGTTCTGTTTTCAGATGGTCAAAAAGTGCGAGGGTGTGTTTGCTGTTGAGTGAATTTGCGATGACCACACGTTTTGCGATGTAGTCAGCATCTTCAAGGTTAAATACTTCTATCTCTTCAGCTTTTCTATCGTCTAGTATATTTACGATACCTGCTATTCTTTCGTCTATTGTCATGTGTTTTTGCCTTCTAATATATGTTTGACAGATTTTTTGATCTTAATGTCTATAAATTGTAAATCTTTCTCTTCTCTTATTTGCGTTGAACTCATAGGTGCCTCTATAGGCAATAACTCCCATTTTTTAAGTTCATCCGTATCTAAATGATGATCGTCTCGCGTTGCTATGACCCAGGTCACTGTATCATTCAGCCATTCAAATGCATGCCATTTTGTCAATGTTGACAGATTGTCAGATCCTACGATCAGATATTTGACATAGTATGTTTGGTTAAAATGTTTTACACTTTGTGAAGTTACCGTACTTTTACCCTCTTTTATCTCATAATCATCCACTTCCACACCGTCTACAGGATCAAATAGGGTATGACACCATGAAAGCCGCGTAAGGGCATCTGCCAGAGTAGATGTTTTGAAAGGGTTCAGGTAGGCGGGTACGACGAGCAGTTTATCGATCTGCAACTTTTCTATAGCTTTTTCAACGATAAGTTGATGTCCTTGATGCGGAGGGTCAAAACTTCCGCCAAAGATAGCTATAGTAGGCTTTTGATGATTAACCAAATACTAACCTCATTTACTGTAAAATTACGCAATTTTAGCATAATAATCATAAGGGTAACGTATGGCTGTAAAAGTAGCAATTAACGGACTTGGAAGAATCGGTAGATGTGTGGCACGTATCATTGCAGATAGAGATGATATTGAGCTTGTTGCAGTGAATGCCTCAGGGACTGAAGAGATGATTCAGTATAACGTCAAATATGACTCTGTACATGGTAGACGCAATGATGTTACAGTAGCTGATGGGTATCTTAATATTGGTGAGACCAAAGCAAAGATATTTGCAGAACGTGATCTCTCCAAGATAGATTTTGCCTCTTGTGGAGCGGAACTTGTTCTAGAGTGTACAGGTGCATTTTTAACAGCTGACAGCGTACAACCTTATTTAGACAATGGTGTAAAAAAGGTACTTTTCTCTGCCCCGGCGAAAGATGATACTGCCACATTTGTTATCGGTGCGAATGCAGATGAGTATGCAGGTGAAGCGATCGTTTCAAATGCAAGTTGTACGACCAATGGATTGGCTCCTGTAGCAAAGGTCCTGGATGATACTTTTGGTATAGAGAAAGGTTTGATGACCACCATACACTCTTATACCTCTTCACAACCTATCCTAGATGCAAAACATAAAAAAGATCCTAGAAAAGGGCGTTCTGGCGCAACAAATATTCTACCGACTACTACAGGTGCAGCCAAAGCGATCTCTAAAGTACTCCCAAGTCTTGCCGGAAAGATGAATGGTCAGGCGATAAGAGTACCGACTCCAGATGTTTCGATGGTGGATCTGACAGTCACGCTAAACTCAAACGTAACAGTTGAAGAGATAAAATCAGCGTTTAAAACAGCCAGTGAAGGGTCGCACAAAGGTATCTTGGGTGTTGATGAAGAGTATAGGGTTTCTCAAGACTTTGTAGGCGAAGAATTGAGTGCTGTAGTACCACTAGATACGATCCAGGTGATCGGTGACAATATGGTGAAAGTACTCTCATGGTATGACAATGAATGGGGATACTCTTGCCGTTTGGTAGATATGGCAGTGCACATTAGTAAAAAGTAAGACAGGAAAGAGATGAAAACGTTAAAAGATTTAGAGATTGATGGCAAAAGAGTTTTTATAAGATGTGATTTTAATGTACCTAAAGATGAGTTTGGGAACATTACAGATGACAGACGTATTCGTTCTGCACTGCAGACGATCCGTTACTGTATAGACAGGGATTGTAAGATCATTCTCGCATCACACTATGAAAGACCGGAACCGGGAAAATATGAAGAGAAATTTTCACTGATGCCTGTAGCAAAAAGACTCCATACGTTACTCAAGATCAAAAGAGATATTTTTATGGCGCAGGATGTAGTAGGTGAAGATGCCAAAGCCAAAGCAGCATCTCTGGAAGCTGGTGATGTACTTCTCCTTGAAAATCTTCGTTATGAAGCCGGGGAAACACAAAATGATCCTGCATTTGCAAAGCAGTTGGCTGAATTTGCAGATTTTTACATCAATGATGCTTTTGGTGCCTGCCACAGAAAACATGCCTCTATCGATGCGATCACACAGTTTTTTGACGCTGACCATAAAGCAGCAGGTTTCCTGATGAGCAAAGAGGTGAACTTCTTCTCTAAGGTACTTGAAAATCCTGTACGTCCATTTGTAGCAGTCGTAGGTGGTTCGAAAGTCTCAGGTAAGCTTCAAGCATTGACAAACCTTTTAAACAAAGTGGATAAGGTGATCATTGGTGGCGGTATGGCATTTACTTTCCTAAAAGCGTTAGGTCATGAAGTAGGGGCTTCGTTGATCGAAGATGATCTGCTTGATGAAGCAAGAGATATTATGGAAAAAGCCAAAGCGTTAGGTGTCAAATTTTACCTGCCTGTAGATGTCGTGGCTGCAGCTGAATTTTCAGAAAATACAACAGTAAAATTCCTGCCTGTTCAAGAGATACCTAAAGATTGGATGGGACTGGATATTGGACCGGCATCATCAAGACTCTTCCGTGAAGCATTGAATGATGCACAAACGATCATATGGAATGGTCCTATGGGTGTATATGAGATGGACAGATACTCCAAAGGTAGTCTTGCTATGTCAAACAACATTGCCCAAACGCATGCAACGACCATCGTTGGTGGGGGTGATACTGCAGATGTGACACAGCGTGCCGGTGATGCAGATGAGATGACTTTTGTAAGTACAGGTGGTGGAGCAAGTTTGAAACTGATAGAAGGTATCGCGCTACCAGGTTTAGAAGCACTTAAGTAAAAGGATTTTTATTGATTTTTGCAGCAAACTTTAAAACAAATCATACCAGAGCATCAACAGAAAAATATATTGAAGCATTGAAAGAAAAGTTGCTTGCAAAAAAACCTGAAGATCAAGTCTATATTTTCCCCCCTGCAACTGCATTAAACAGCTATGAGGGGGATTTTACACTCGGTGCACAAAATGCTTATCCTGCGAAAAATGGTGCGTATACAGGTGAGATAGGTACAGAACAGCTTGAAGAGTTTGGTATTAGAACGATCCTTATAGGACATAGTGAAAGAAGAGAACATCTAGGTGAATCTCAAGAAATCGTTGCACAAAAATTTGCATTTTTTAAAGACCAAGGGTATGAGATCATTTACTGCATCGGTGAACCGCTTGAGATAAGAGAAGAGGGTGATGAAGCTGTGATGGAGTATCTTCTAGCCCAGTTTGACGGTATCGATATCAGTTATGAGAATCTCATTATCGCATATGAACCAATTTGGGCTATTGGTACAGGAAGATCTGCTACGGTAGAAGAGATAGCTTCTACCCATACCTCCCTAAAACAAACGGTACAAAAGCCACTGCTTTATGGTGGTAGTGTGAAACTAGAAAACATTGAAGAGATAATAAATATTCGTGGTGTAGATGGTGTTTTGGTAGGCTCTGCTTCATTAGATGCAGATAATTTTTCAAAAATGATTTTATCTTAAATCCAATAGCATATTGATTTCTTGTCATTCTCGGACTTGACCCGGGAATCTATAAGTTTAATTTACTTAACAGCCATGGATCCACGGGTGCCCATCGGAAATGCCCTTGGGGTGCAAGCCCGAGGACGACGAGTATATGGATCTTATTTAAATAGATCTTCCAATGCTGAGGTATCTGTTGTTTTTGGCGCTTCAGCAGTGTCTGAAGTGTCTGACTGTCTCTCTGTAACCCCTTCGATCTCATTGAGTTCTATAGTATATCCTGTAAGCATAGAAGCCAAACGAATATTGATACCTGATTTACCGATAGCTTTTGCCTTCTGATCTCCAGTGATGTTCACCACGGCTTTTTTCTCATCGGCGTCTATTTTGATGCTTTGTGAAATGGCAGGGCTCAATGCACGTGTAATGAAAACCTCAGGAATAGGAGAAAATTCGATACAATCGATATTTTCACCATCAAGTTCTTCACTTACTGCGTTGATACGCACACCTTTCACACCAACTGCTGCTCCAATAGGATCAACATTCATCTGCTCTGTTTTAAGTGCTATTTTAGCTCTTTCACCCGGGATTCTTGCAGCAGCTACGATCTCAACGATACCATCTGCGATCTCTGGTACTTCATTGGCCATAAGTGATTCAAGGAATTTAGGAGAAGTTCTTGTCAATTCGAGGAAAAGACCATACTCAGGGTCAACACTTACATATCTAAGAAGTGCACGTATAGAATCTCCACGTTTATATTTTTCACCTTTAATACGGTTTCTAAGTGACATAATACCTTTAAGTTCACCGATCTCAACATGTGTATTATCATCTGCGTCAACACGGTTGACTGTACCCAGCATGACCGTTCCTACTTTTTCTCTGTATTTTTCAAACAGGTCTTGTTCCACACGTCTTTGTACATGGTATTCAAGTTCTCTAAAGAGATTTGCTGAAGCAGTACGACCATGGTCTTCAAGAACAAACTCCTCTTTGAGTTGATCTCCAAGTTCTAAAGAATCATCAAATTCCTCCTTTGCTTCAGAAAGGGAGATAAAACTATCTGATTCTATCTCTTTTGTATTTCCCTCTTTTCCTACTTCAACATAAAGCTGTTCATCATCATCTGCTACAACTGTAATGACCTTGTTGACAGAGTAGGTTTTTGTATCTTGGTCAATGATCACTTCAAAGGTACTTGTAAAAGTTGTCAGTTTTTTTGCAGTATTGATCAATGCCTCTTTAAATGCTTCTATGGCATGTTCTTTAGAGATATTCTTTTCATGCGCTATCGCTTCTATAATGTCTAATATTTTTTCCATAATGATTCCTCTTCATCAGTTTTCTTGATAATCAATTTACTATACCACGCTACAAGAGGTAACATAACAGTGTTAATAACGTCTTGGGGAGGTGTTGTTTTTGAAGTTAAGAATTATAGCTAACCAAAGCTTTACTGAAAATAAAGTATAATTTATATAATTAAGTCTGAAGAATAAGAAGATAATTTAAAAGGTAAAGATAGATGAAATTAAAACTTGCTAGAACAACACTTAAAGCAAAACCAAAAACAATTGAATTAAAAAAGTTAGAAGAAGAACTAGCGAATAGATCTATATTTTATTTTGATAAAGACAACTCGCATAAAGAATTGAAAGAGCTGATCGAATATTTTGAAGAAAAAGGTTATTCTGTTTATATGCGTGAGGTGAAATACGGACTTGACGATAATGAATATATCTATGAAGTGCATATCATCGCCTAAAACAAAAGCGAAAAGCCGTTTTAGCGAACTGCTAAACTTGACTTTATGTCAACACCATTTTTTGGGATCTGCTCCCAAAATTTCCTACTAGAAAGACAAATCATTGAGTATAAGAATTAAAATTCACTATAGCGAGGCACTAAATGCCGAGTCATAAAAAATTATTTATAGAAACGCTTGGTTGTGCGATGAACGTTCGTGACAGTGAACATATGATCGCAGAACTGAGTCAAAAAGAATCTTACGAGATCACTGAAGATCTAAAAGATGCTGATCTGATCATCATTAATACCTGTTCTGTAAGAGAAAAACCTGTGGCTAAACTCTTTTCCGAGATCGGTGTATTTAATAAACATAAAAAACCCTCTGCTAAAATAGGTGTCACAGGATGTACAGCTTCTCATTTAGGTGATGAGATCATCAAGCGTGCACCTTCTGTGGACTTTGTATTAGGTGCAAGAAATGTATCTAAGATCACAGATGTAGTTGATAAAAAACATGCAGTAGAAGTGAGTACGGACTTTGATGAAAGTACCTATGCTTTTGGTGAGTACAGATCAAACCCATTCAAGGCGATGGTAAATATCTCTATAGGCTGTGACAAGTCCTGTACATTCTGTATCGTACCTGCAACGCGCGGTGATGAGATATCAATCCCGTCTGATCTGATCGTCCAAGAGATCAAAAAAGCGGTGGCTACCGGGGCAAAGGAAGTGATGCTTCTAGGACAGAATGTCAACAACTATGGTAGACGCTTTGGCTCTTCTGAAGAGAGTTGTGACTTCACCCAATTGTTACAAAAGATCTCCAAGATAGAAGGATTGGAGCGTATACGTTTTACTTCTCCTCATCCTTTACATATGGATGATACATTCATTCAGGAGTTTGCATCCAACCCAAAGATATGTAAACAGATACATGTGCCTCTGCAAAGTGGTTCTACAGCAATTTTGAAAGAGATGAAAAGAGGCTATACCAAAGAGAACTTTCTTAACCGTTGTGAAAAGATACGTACACTTTGTCCAGAAGCAACGATCTCGACAGATATTATTGTCGGGTTTCCAGGTGAAAGTGATGCAGACTTCGAAGATACGATGGATGTGCTTGAAAAAGTACGTTTTGAACAACTCTTTTCTTTTAAGTACTCTCCACGACCTCATACGGAAGCAGCAGAGTTTGACAATCAGGTAGAGAGTGATGTTGCAGGTGCACGTTTAACCCGACTTCAGGCTAGACATACGCAGATCCTTGATGAGATCATGGATGCTCAGATGGGTAAAGTGCATAAAGTCTATTTTGATGAACTCAAACCTAACGGAAGGGTTTCAGGGCGTTCTGACGACGGTAAACTCTTTTTTGTACAGGGAAGTGAAGAGCTTTTGGGTAAAATAGTAGATGTCAAAGTGACTAAAACCTCTCGGGGTGCTCTTGACGGAGTGCTTGTCTAGGATAGAAAATGTTTAAAACATTATCAAGAAGTATCGCTAAAGTGATACTCCCACCGCTGGGATATCTTCTGATGCGTTTCTACTGGTATACTTCTAAAAAGAATTTTCATGTTGCCAATGAAATCACACAAGAGCAGTCCATTGTGATATGCTGGCACGGCGAACTTTTGATGTCTCCTCAAGCTTATCGGCATTTTCATAAAAAGCAGTTGGCTTCGGGTATCATATCAAGGCATTTTGATGGTGAGATGATCGCAAGGGTACTCATGTACTTTTCCATTGTTCCTTTGCGAGGGTCCAGCAGTCGCGGTGCAAAACAGGTACTTTTAGAAGCATTTAGAGCATTGAAAAAAGGGGATGATCTCTTGGTCACGCCTGATGGTCCTAGAGGACCAAGACATACGATCAGTGATGGTGCTGTTGCATTGGCACACAAAGCCAAAGCACCTGTATTGATGGTCAATTATGTACCAAGGTCCTATTGGGAACTAGGAAGTTGGGATCAGTTTGTAATTCCAAAACCTTTTACCACGATAGATTTTTATTTGGAAAATGTCTCTCTTGACGGAATGGACCTGGATGAAGCCAGAACATACCTTCGTAATAAAATGTTAGTACATACGGTACAGTAAAAGATGAGATCTAAACTTCAAGATGCGTCTGAGGAGTTTTTGAATTATCTGTTTGATGTGAGAGGGTACTCTGAAACCTCTATTGTAACCTATGAGATAGCATTAAGACAAATGTTTCAAGAGAGTCATGTTTATGAAGAAGATGGCCTTACTATCTTAGATATCACCCCTTTTCGTCTTAAGATCGTTAAAAATCATAAAAAAACCATTGTAAAAAAACTCTCAGCGATACACTCTTTTACGAAATATTTGGAAGACCAGTGTCATATGCGCATCAAGCTTATAGGAGATGAGTCCATCAAGGTACCTCAGAGCCTTCCTAAGCCTGTTGAAGAGAGATACATTGATGAAGTATTGCGTAAAGCTTCTCTAGAGGAGAAATTGCTCATTTCTATGCTTTATGGATTGGGGTTGCGTATCTCGGAGTTGAGTATTTTAAAACTCTCAGATATAAAAGAGGGATGGATACAGATCCACGGTAAAGGCAATAAAGAACGAGAGTTGCCCTTATTAGAGAATCTGCAGGAACTCATCACTTTGTACATTAAGAGAAGATCACCCAAAAAGTATCTTTTTGAAAAGGGTAATGCCCCTATGAATTCTGCACAGTTACGTTATATATTGACAAAACTTTTTAAGGCTCAGGGATTGAAAGTGACACCCCATCAACTACGACACTCATTTGCAACCCATCTGCTCAATAACGGTGCGCGTATTGCCGATGTAAGTGAATTGCTAGGGCATGAGACGATGGCAACGACACAGGTCTATACGAAACTTGGAAGCGTGAAAAAAATGCAGGAGTATATGAAAGCACACCCATTGGCTGATGCGACGCATAAGCCAAATGAGTAATCAGACATGTGTAGTGAGCAGTTTTGGATCTATATCTTCTTGGAAAATATAAGGTCTTATTTTATGTGGAATGGTGTTTGTTCTACACACTTCTTTAAATTTTTTAGGCATATCAATAGTACTATAGGGTGCAATATAAAGTAGATCACCTTGTGTTTCAATAGCCCATTTCCCACCTATGACCAAACTCTCTTCATTTTCCACTTCTTTTCGCTGTGCAGCTGTGAGTAGGTAGCCTAGTTCTTTGAGTGAAAGGTCAGCTGCTTTTGCCTTGGAAGTCATAGTATGCAGTTTAATAACACGGAGTTCTTTTGCAGTAAAAATAGTTTCAAAGTTTGCTTCAAGTTGTCTCTTATCTTGAATGAGATAGTCAAAACTTCTTTTGATCCCTTCTTTATACTCTTTCATGAGAGGATCGGCAAACTGCTTTCTAAAAAGATTACGTTCATACTTCTCATCACTGTTACTCTCATCTACAAAGTAAGGATAGTCGTTTTCTTTTAGATAGCTCAACAATTCCTCTTTACTATATTGAAGCAATGGTCGGATTAAAGTGTAGTTCTCTCTTTGTGTTATTTCTTCAAGTCCGATGAGTTCAGATAACCCGGCACCTTTGGTAAGTCTCATAAGCAGCCACTCAAGCTGATCATTCAGTTGATGTGCTGTGATAAGGGTGTCATATCCCTCTATAGTGATAAGAGACTCAAAAAAATCATAACGAAAGTCTCTTGCCTGTTTTTCAAAATGGGTATGAAACATTGGTGCTTTAATACTATGGCAGTAAAGCTTATGTTCTTGTGCTAAGGCTTTAGCATGAAGCTCTTCTTTGTCACTTGTTTCTCTTGTGCCATAATTAACGAGTGCGATATCAAATTTAATACCATGTTCCAAGAGTAAGAAGAAAAGTGCAGAGGAGTCCACACCAGCTGAGAATGCTAATAGATTTTTTTTATTTTTGATATTTTCTATGTCAAGTTTTAGCATGTCTACCTTTTAGTCAAACTGTGGCGTTGTTCCTCTCATCATTTTTTTTAGAAAAAAACGAAGCAAAAAAATCGTCGTTGTTCTCAAATCGCTTCGCTTTCAAGGGTGTTCACAACGACAAGACACGCAGTTGCGTGATTAAATGGATGGCTCTATCAGAGTTGCCAGAAGTTGTGTTCCTGCAAGTTCTGTAATTTTTGCTTGGTAAAGTTTACCATATTCTGCAGGGAGATCAGAGGTATCATTGATCAGGACTTCTCCATCGATATCTACGGCCCACTGTAATGGTCTGGCTGAGAGCAGGTATTCATGTTCATCACTCTCTCCGTCAATGACAAGAGTGACTGTTTCTCCTACCATTTTCTCAAGTGACTTGAGGGTACTTTTCTCTGCTATCTCACCAAGTATCTGCGCTCTTTTATCGATGGTCTCTTGATCTATCTGCTCCATGTTATATGCAGCAGTCGTCTCTTCATTAGAGTAGTGGAATGTATTAAACCTGTCAAACTCAAATGTTTCCATAAAGTCACATAAGTGTTTAAAACTTTCCTCACTTTCACCAGGATGCCCTGCGATGAGAGAGGTACGTAAAAAGGCATTGGGTTTACTTTTCATATACTCAAGCAGCTCGATGGTTTTTTTCTCACCAAACCCACGTTTCATTGTTTTAAGCATAGAATCTTCTATATGTTGGATAGGCATATCATAATAGGTTTGAAATACTTTGGAGTCTGCAATGGCATCGATGAGTGCAAAGGTAGTCGTACTTGGGTAGAGATATAAGATACGTGCTGATTTGACACCTTCTATAGCCTCCACCCCTTTGATAAGGTCTACAAGTCCATCTTTCAGCCCCATATCACGCCCATAACTTGACGAGTCCTGTGAGATGAAAGAGAAGTCATAAAAACCTTGGTCTACGAGATTTTGTACCTCTTTAACGATAGACTCAAGCGAACGTGAATGTAGTTTGCCTTTAAAACTTGGAATGGCACAAAAAGAACAGGCTTGGTTACACCCCTCAGCGATCTTGATGTAAGCATGGTAGTTTGACCCGGTGATCACTCTTCCTGAAGTTTCGGTGGCGAGATAGACCTCTGGAGAGAAGGTACTCTGTTTAGAAGCGATGAGTGCATCGATCTTCTCATAGTCTCCTACACCTGTAAAGATATCTATCTCAGGCATATCGGCCTGAAGCTCTTCTTTGTAACGCTCACTCAGACAACCGCTCATTACCAAGATGGAATCATCTTTACGTTCATCATGCAGGTTAAGTACCGTATTGATACTCTCTTCTTTTGCAGCATCGATGAAACCACAGGTGTTTACGATGATCACATCAGCCTCTGCATTATCATCGGTGATCTCATACTCTTTAAGACGGCCAAGCATCACTTCACTGTCAACAAGGTTTTTGGTACAGCCAAGGCTTACCAGGTGTAATTTTTTACTGTTCATTAAGACTCATTTGTATTTTAAACTTTTTCAGCATTATAGCGAAATGTTAAGGTAAAGGTATAAGGTTGAAAAAATGTAAAATGATTTAAAAAGAAAAAAAGAAGATAGAGTCAGGCAAAAGCCTGAACTCTAAAGGGTAGAACTTTAAGAAAATGTTTCTTAGAAGTTGTATCTAGCCCAGAAACGCATAAAGTCTTGTTGCTCTGGAACACCAGTATCAACTCTGTCATCGTTTTGGTATACATATGCAGCAAATAGTGTTGTGTTTTCACCCACTTTAGTTTTGTAAGTGAAATCGATCTCTTCATATGTACCTGCTTACCTGTACCATTAGTTGGATACATTACTGCTCCAAGTGCTTTATCACCTAGGTCAGCATTGATGTAAGCAAGACCAAATTTACCACCAAGTGCTTTCATACCAGCAGCAATTTGTATGTATCAGCATCTATAGCAATCGTATCTTGGTTCAAGAATTGACTGAGTATAAAGTGGTGTTTTAACAGATGTACCGAAGTTAGCCATTTTAACAGAACCATCATCTACAGATGTGTATGCAGCAGAAAGATCAAACATACCTAGGTTACCAGCGATTTTAACACCATAACCAGTTGTGTCATCTAACACCAGATCTAGGTGATATTTGACCACCTTGTACACCAAGTGTGAACATGTCAGATGCGTATGTAGCATCTCCCCATAGTATGTTTGTATCACCACCACCTGTTACACCAGCCATTTCAGCAGTCCATGCTGTATGGTCTGGACCATAGTACCATGTACCAGTTAGAGTCAAGTTAGAGATTGACTTGTTTTGAATTGTTACCATGTGTACACCATCATCGTTGATGCTGTCGAAATCATCTAATACCGTTATATGAACCTTGAAGTTTGGATCTCCATGGATTCTGGGCAACAGTGAGGAAGATCAGTAACTGATATCATTTGATCTAGTTACAAATGCATATACTGCAATGTTGTATCTGGTAAAGATGAGTTCACTACTAATGCAGCTTCAAATGTGTTTTGAAGATACTTGCCAACTTTCAGAGAATGCAAATGGAGAAAGTGACTTTGGAAGTGTTTGACGACCAACTTTTAAGCTAGTGCTAATGCTGTCCATACCATAAGTCAAGTATGCTTGTGTTAACGCAGACCCATCTTGCATACCAAAGTGAGTGCCTGAGACAGTTAGCAGCTATTACCATCTTGGATAGTTGATACTTCTGCACCAAAACCGATACCAGCGAAGATATCATCATTTGTTGCTCTTAATTGAAGACCAAGTCCTCCAGCTGTTGTAGCTCCACCAAAAAGGTCACCATTTTGTCCAGTCCTGCACCTAATGCATCTCTAGTTTGCATAATATGCTACTGCTTGACCGCTAAAGTTCCATGATGCAACTTCTACCGGTGCTTCTACTACTGGCTCAACTGGAGCGATATCTCCACCTGCCATAATCATTGTCGACGCTACTACTGAAAGTAATAATGTTTTTTTCATTGTAATTCTCCTTGAATTTATTTTGAATACGAGGAAGTATAACAAAAAATGTACAAAAATGTCAATATAATTAATAATTAGTTAACAAATAGTTAATAATTTAGCGCAAATAACGTCAATACGTATAGTTTCAGCTTATAATTTATGGAAAAAATCTGAAAATTTAACTTATTTTTTGTCTTTTTTTAAGAAAAATGTCTATATTTTAAGGTTTTAGTTAATAAATTTGAATGATTTGATGATTTTTATTGAAGAAATGGTGGCGCCAGACGGAATCGAACCGCCGACACAAGGATTTTCAATCCTTTGCTCTACCAACTGAGCTATGGAGCCACGTCTTAAAAAGAAGGTCTCTTATTTAAGTGGATAGAATTATAACAGCTAAAACTTAAAAGTCAGCAAGCAAAACCTGCAAATAAATTATTTTTTTAATGCTTTTACCAATTCCATAAAAGTATCCCCTCTGTGTTTATACGATGTGAACTGGTCAAAACTTGCTGCAGCAGGAGATAATAGTGCAACACTCTCTTGTGTATGGACAGAGTCTATCTGTTTTACAGCTTTTTGTATGGTTTGCGATGCTACAGCATTAATATGATAGGTTTTTGCAAGGGTTAAAAGTTTGTCACTATTTTGCCCTATAGTATATAGTGTAAGGTTAAGTGACTTTATACTTTCAAAAAGAGGTGTGAGATCAACCCCTTTGTCATCTCCCCCCATGATGAGATGGATCGGTCTCTCTGCATAGCCTTTGACCGCCTGTATAGTAGCATCGAGATTGGTTGCTTTGGAGTCGTTTACCCAGAGTCTTCCCTGCACATCTTTGAGCTCCTCTTGTCTATGGGCATCCAGTGTAAAGGTATTCATCAATGCATAGTCTGCTTCATCAAACAGTACTTTGGTCACAGCAAGGGCAAGCAGGGCATCTTGTAAAAAGGCTGCTTTGAAACGCAACTGGCTGCTATCGAGGTTAAAATACTCTGCTACAAACGCATTACTGTCATACTCAACAACATAGGCATTTGTCTTTGGAAGATTTAACCCTTTGGGCACGAGTGCGAGTTCTCCCTCTTTCATGGTCAGTAGAGGTCTGAGTTTATCTGCTTCATACTGTTCAGGTGTTTCATGCCAATCCAAATGGTCTGGAGTGATAGGGAGTAAAAGGTAAATGTCCGGTGAAGCTATCTTGGTGTGGTGAAGGGCAAAAGAAGAGCTTTCGAGTACCCAGATAGGTGCATTGGTATCCAATTCTGCTAAAGGTGTACCGATGTTCCCTCCACTAAGTGCACCACGTTTGGCCAAAAGGTGTGTAAGCATTTGCGTGGTCGTTGTCTTACCATTTGTTCCTGATATCCAAATACTAAAAGGCATCTCTTTTGCAAAATAATCATATTCGCTGAGCAGATGTTTCGCACTTTTGATCAATGGATGGTCTGGTTTCAGACTGGGTGTAGTGACTTCCAATTCACTTGCTTCTGGATCAAAGAGATGCGAAGGGAGTATCTGATTGCCTGACTCATCTGTATATGCTTCTTTGGACATTGTCATCAAAAAAAGTACATCCACCACCTAATTTTTTAGCAATCGCCTTGGTGGTGAGTCCATAACCGAAAAAGAGTAGGTTTGTATCTGTTTCATGATTATCTGAACTTAAAGGAGATGAGTGCAAGTACATTGGCAATGAATGAGATCATCCAGAAACGAATAATGATCTTATTTTCTGCCCATTTTTTGAGTTCATAATGGTGATGTATGGGAGCCATGAGAAAAACACGCTTGCCACGCAGTTTAAAGCTTCCTACCTGCAGTATGACAGAGACTGTCTCTATGACAAAAATGATACCTATGAGAATAAGCAGGATCTCACTTTTCCCTAAGATGGCAAGATAGGCTAAAAACCCGCCGATAGCAAGACTGCCCGTATCACCCATGAAGATCTCTGCAGGGTAGCAGTTGTACCATAGGAAACCAAACAGACCACCGATGAGCGCAGCTGCAAGTATCATCACTTCACCCACACCTTTGATGTTCGGGACCAGTAGATACTGGCTAAAGATGGCATGACCTGTTACATAGATGATCAGACCTAGTGAGACCAATGCGATAATTGAAGGTACTGTTGCCAGACCATCAAGTCCATCGGTAAGGTTTACCGCATTTGTGGTGGCTAAAAATACAAGTACCCAAAAAGGAATGGCTGCATATCCCAGGTCAAAAAGAGGTGTTTTGAGAAAAGGTACATAGAATTCTGTCGGAAACCCATTATAGACCAGCAGTCCAGTTGCAACTACCGCAACGATCATTTGCAGTGCCATTTTACCTTTTGGGGTAAGCCCTTCCAGATTGTCACCAGCCATTACTTTCCCAAGATCATCTTTAAAACCAACCAATCCAAACCCAATGAGTGTGATCAGTCCTCCAAGTATATAGATATTAGAGAGATCGACTGTAATTAAAGCTGCCACAATAGAAGAGATGAGAAACACAGCACCACCCATCGTTGGCGTATGTTGCTTCCCCTCATGCGCAGCCACATATTTACTGATGGGTTGATTTGCATTTTTTGAGATAGCCCAGGCAAGGTATTTTGGCATGACGAACAGTGTGAGAATAAAAGCAATAAAAAATGCAACACCGGCACGTACTGAGATGTATCCGAAAAGATTGATATCTAAGAGTTGGGAGAGTTCGTATAGCATGGGCAACTTTCATGTAACCCGTATTGCATAATACAGGTTTAAAATTTGGTATTAAAGAATTAAGAAAGTTTATTTTACTATTATTTCAATTAAATACTAAGATAAAGAAAAAATATGAAACAAAAAACAGTTTTAATCATCACCGATGGAATAGGGTGTAAACCAGACAGTACATGTAATGCATTCAAGGATGCAATCAAACCTACCTATGATACACTTTTTGAAACAACACCCAGTGCACTTATCTCAACACATGGTTTGAGTGTTGGTCTTCCTGAAGGGCAGATGGGAAATTCTGAAGTAGGACATATGACCATAGGGTCTGGACGTATTTTGTATCAGGACCTGGTAAAGATCTCTTTGGCCCTTGAAGATGGGAGTATGGAGAAAAACCAGGCGTTAAATGATATCTTGGAGAAGAGTGATCGTGTGCACCTGATAGGTTTGCTGAGTGATGGTGGTGTGCATTCACATATAGAGCATACTATCGGCATGGCTCAACTTGCAAAAAGCAGGGGGAAAAGAGTCTTTTTGCATTTGATCACTGACGGGAGGGATGTAAGTCCCACATCGGCTAAAACCTATGTGGATCAAATAGAAGAGATCTGTGATCAGAGCATCTCTATCGCAACCATTGGTGGACGTTTCTTTACGATGGACAGAGACAACCGCTGGGAGAGAGTAGAAAAAGGATACCGTGCGATAGCTGAGGCTAAACCATCAACTGCATTGAGCCCTAAAGCATATATAGATGAGAGTTATGCAAAAAATGAGACAGATGAGTTTATAGAACCTGTCGCATTTGCAGGTTATGAAGAGATGCAAGAGGATGATGTGGTACTGATAACAAATTTCCGTTCAGACAGGGTACGGGAGATCACTGCAGCATTGGGAGATGAACATTTTGATCAGTTCGCATGTAAATCTACACCACTAAACATCGCAACGATGACAAAGTATGATGCTAATTTTCCTTACCCGATACTTTTTCCCAAAGAGACACCTAAACATACGTTAGCAGAAGTGATCTCTGATGCAGGGCTCAGACAACTTCATACAGCAGAAACTGAAAAATATGCACATGTAACTTTCTTTTTGAATGGCGGTGTAGAAGAACCAATGATAGGTGAGAGCAGGGTGCTTATACCAAGTCCTGATGTAAAAACCTATGATATGAAACCTGAGATGTCTGCTTCAGAGGTTGGTGAAGCCGTACGTACAGCGATGGATGAGTCTTATGATTTCATCGTGGTAAACTTTGCCAATGGAGACATGGTAGGTCATACAGGTAATTATGAGGCAGCGTGTTTAGCTGTAAATGCTGTAGATAAAGAACTTGGAGCGATCATCGATAAAGCAAAAGAGGATGGCTATGCTGTGGTACTTACCTCTGATCATGGAAACTGTGAAGAGATGAAAGACAGCAAAGGTCATGTACTCACAAATCACACCGTAGGTGAAGTATGGTGTTTTGTCATGGCTGAGGGTGTAACCAAAGTAAAAGAGGGGTGCGGTTTAAATAATGTTGCACCTACAGTGCTTAAACTTATGGGATTAGAGATACCTGCGGAGATGGATGAGCCACTTATCTGACCCGTATTTTAGGTTAGCAGGAGAAAAGTGCCTGTTTGATCTTTTCAAACTCTTCATAATCTTTGGGAGTGATCGTATCTGAGTAGATAATATGATTGAGATGCTCGAGGATATGCATTTTACTCAGGTCATCGTCACATAACGCCTTATTGATGATCGCAATATGCTCATCAAGGTCATACTCTTGTTCTAGCGTCTCTCTTAAAAATGTTTCCGCTTCTTCAGAATTACAATCAAAATCCATTTCCATCAGTTTACAAAAAAGTGGTGCTTCCTTTTCTATATCTCTATGGTCTATTTTAATGATATGTGCAAGTAAGGTAGCGACTGATTTTTTAATTTTCTTTTCCATATCTGTCTGTCCTTTCTGCAATTGTACCATAAAAAAATGGTACAATTTTATCAAATGATATAAAAAAGGGTCAAAATGAAATTTACAGGTAAGAATGTTTTAGTCACTGGAGCGAGTAGAGGAATAGGTGCAGAGATAGCAAAAAGTCTTGCGGCATTTGGTTTGAAGGTATGGGTCAATTATCGTTCCGGAGAAGCTGAGGCTAATGCAGTAAAAGCAGCTATAGAAGCTGAAGGCGGTGCAGCTGAAGTGATCGGTTTTGATGTCAGTGATGATGAAGCTTTTGTTTCAGCCATGAAAAGCATTGTGGAAGCTGATGGAGAGCTTGCTTATCTGGTAAACAATGCCGGTATCACAAAAGATAAATTGGCAATGCGTATGAAAACAGAAGAATTCATGGATGTGATCAACGCAAACTTGACCTCTACATTTATAGGGTGTCGTGAAGCACTTAAAGTGATGGGTAAAAAGCGTTTTGGTTCTGTGGTGAACATCGCTTCTATCGTAGGTGAAACAGGAAATGCAGGACAGACGAACTATGCGGCAAGTAAAGGTGGTACGATCGCGATGACAAAAAGTTTTGCAATAGAAGCAGCACCTAGAAGCATTCGTTACAATACCATTACTCCGGGATTCATTGCAACGGAGATGACAGATGTCTTGAAAGATGAAGTAAAAGATGCATTTACATCAAAGATACCAATGGCTAGATTTGGTGAACCAAAAGAGGTGGCGGAAGCGGTAGCATTTTTACTCTCTGACCACTCTTCTTATATTACTGGTGAGACACTCAAGGTAAACGGCGGAATGTTTATGTAGTGTTCAAAAAAACCTTTTTAGTGAAAATTTTTTAACGAAAGGTTTTCTTGACAAAATACCACAGCAACAATACAGCGATGGCTATGAACAGACCGATCATAAGCATGTCACTGTATGCCACCAGTTCTTCTTCAAAATTCTTAATGAGATAGATCCATATAATAATAGCAATAAACGTACTCACAAGTACAACAGCCAGCGTCACTCGATGACGAAATCCGATCAAAAACCCTACAAAACTTCCTACTACCGGACCGGTCATGGCAAAAGGTGTCAATACAAATAAAATGAGTCCAATGACACCGTAACGCTGAATAAGAGGCTGATATTTGTGTGCATTCTTTTTAGATCGTTCTAGATAACGGTTAAGCGGGGGGTAAGAGACAAAGTCAAGTTTGTTCCAGCTAAATACAAAAAGAGGGTACAAAATAAGTACCATAATGGATTCAATAAAAAAGTTGAAAAGGACCAGAAAGGTAGTGTCCATTTGAGAAGCTACACCAATGGAGAGACCTGCCATACGACCAAATATGACATTGGTGACCGTAATACTGAGCAACTGTTGCAAATAGTTTGAATAAAAAACAGCACAAAGTAAAACGAGGACAAAATAGCCGCCCAATAACATAAGTCCCAGCAGTAATATCTGGCCCTCTTTATGTTTTAAAAATGTATGATCGAATTTCAACAATTTACCCTCTGTATAGTCTTTGGAATCGAATTATAACATGATATTGTCGTATGATGTAAATAATTTTGAGGTATAATCATAGATCAAATATCAGAAAGAGAGGGAAAGTATTGGCACGGATACTTGTATTGGAAGATGACAAATTATTTAATGAAACCCTTGAAGACTTTTTAGAAGAAGAGGGGCATGTTTTACATTGTGCCCTTGATCCTTATACTGCACTAGACCTCACCTATGAACATGTGTTTGACCTCTATCTCTTTGATGTGAATTTACCGTATGAAAATGGTTTTGAGCTTTTGGAAAAATTACGTCAAAGCGGGGATGAAACGCCTTGTATCTTTATCACGTCCAGAGAAGATAAGGCATCACTGAAAGAAGGGTTTGACAAAGGTGGGGATGACTATATCCGTAAACCTGTTGATCTAGATGAACTTTTTTTACGTATTCAGGCATTGCTGCGCCGACAGGTACGCACTCAGATCGTACACATAGATACGTACCAGTTTGATATTTTGACAAAAACGCTTTATCAAAACGATCAAGCGCTAGAGTTAAGCATTAAAGGAAGTGAGCTTCTTTTAACACTTTTGGAAGGTCAGGGGAGAGTGGTTCCGCTGGCACAGATAAAAGAACGTCTGTGGAGTTCTTCTGAAGAAGCGAGTGATGGGGCATTGAGAGTCTATATAGCGCAGCTTAAAAAATATTTTCCTACACAGATACAAAATGTACGAGGAGTAGGATACCAAATGAGTATTAAATGATGAGTCGTAAAAAAGAGATCATCCTCGCTACGGTGATCTACTTTGTGACAATGTTCACTTTGCTCACGGCTGTGTATCGTGTTTTAGAGACTTGGCACCTTAGTGCATTTAACTTTTTTATAGCCGGAGCGTTGGTTTTACTTGTTGCAGTAGGGTGGGGATATCTCCTTTCTGTTTTAATTTTTGCACCTAAAAAACAGATGGAAGATACACTTACTTCCCTCACCAATGACATTATCCATGAACTTAATATCCCGCTTTCTACGATCAAAGCAAACACCGCCATGTTAAAAAAAACGATGGAAGACGAGAAGTCGTTGAAGCGTATCAAGCGTATAGAAGATGCCAGTTTGAGACTTAAGAAACTCTACGATGAATTGGTCTACAGCATACATAAAGAGATGCATACCATAGAAAAAGAGCGTTTTGATCTAAAAGCCTTGATCGAAGAGCGGATCGAAGTCTTTAAGGAGCAGAAACGAAATCCTTTTGAACTAACACTAGAACCTTATGAGATAGAAGTAGACAAGATAGGGTTTGAACAGATGTTTGATAATATTATTTCCAATGCAATGAAGTATTCACCAAAGGATGTGCTGATACAGGTTAGATTGAACGATAATATATTAAGCATAGAAGATAAAGGTGTAGGTATGAGCGCAACAGAACTTTTACGTGTATATGAACGGTATTATCAAGCCGATGATAAAAAAGGTGGAGAAGGAATAGGACTGGCTTTGGTAAAATCCTATTGCGATGATGAGGGATTGGAGATACATATAAAATCTGAAAAAGGTGTAGGTACATGTGTAAGCTTTAATCTTTCAAAGGTAAGTTGCTAAACAATATTTAGTGGGAGGTGTTGATTTGGTTTAACACTAAGTTAACACTTCTATGTCATACTTTTGGCACGTCGAAATAAGTAAAGCTCAGAAGTCCTTCTTGTATTTACCCTCCCCTAGATCCTAAATACATAAGGCTTCTGCTCTTTTTAACATTCCCTTAACGTTTTTCCGTCATAATACATCCCAAAAAAGATTCTTCAATGCTAAAACATCGTCATTTTATCTCTTATTTTATCACTACACTGATGTATGTCTTGGGGATAAGTCTGTTTTTTTATGTACAAAATCATTATCTCGTTTCATCAAAAAAATCAGAAGAAAAATCAATACAACTTTGTATGTCCTCTTTTGAACCACAAATGGTTGAACAGGTGGAACAGGAACAGGTTGAAGAGGTAAAAGAGATAGAAAAACCAATCGTAGAAGAAGAACCTGTGGTTGAGGAAGAGCCTGTTATTGAAGAGAAACCTATTGTTGAACCTGAAGTGGTCAAGGAACCAATTCCAGAAAAAAAGCCTGAGATAAAAGAGGTAGTTATACCAGAACCGGTTGTTCCTAAACCAGTGGTGAAGGAAGTAAAAAAGAAACCCGAAGTTAAGAAAAAGCCTAAAAAGAAGCCGATTAAAAAGAGAACGGCTAAAAAGAAACAGGTAAGACAAAAAGCTTCATCGAGAAGTGCAAAGAGCAGTCGTGCCGAAAAAAGTGAATTTCTGGCAAATATAAGAGCTAAGATCAACAAGCACAAATCGTATCCAAGGGTTGCAAAAAAAAGAGGTATGCAGGGTACAGTGAATGTGAAATTTACCATTTTACGCAGTGGAAAAGTAGGGAACATTTCGGTTAGTGGACCTAAAGCATTTCATAAATCTGCACGTAAAGCTGTGAAAAGTGCTTTTCCTATTAGTGTAAAGAATACGCCTATTACCTTGCCAAAAAGTATTAATATCAAACTTCGCTATCAACTTAGATAAAATTAACACAAAATTAACACAACTTCGCTAGGATGATGCAAATTATTTTATTAGGGAGTTAATATGAAAAAGGCAATAGTCCTTTCTTTGGCATGTTCATTATGGATCAATGCTGCTGAAGTGGAGTTAGAAACAATACAGGTCGGTACAAAAGTAGACACAGAGGTTATTAAAGATGTCAGTGGGGAAGACATTAAATCAGCAGATTTGGCTGAAGCACTTTTTAAACAATCACCAAGTGTTGCATTGAGTAGAAGGTCCGGTATCGCAAATGATATCGTTGTGAGAGCACAAAGAAAAGACAATATCAATGTTACGATCGATGGTGCGAAAGTACACGGTGCATGTCCAAACAGAATGGACCCTCCTATTTCTCATATATTGACAAACAATGTGGATTATATCGAGATCAATGAAGGGCCATTCAACGTTGAAGATTTTGGATCTTTGAGTGCAGATGTAAAGATTCATACGATCAAACCAACGGAAGAGTTTGAAGGTGAAGTGAATCTTGGTTTTGGTAGCTGGGGATACAAAAAAGGTTCTTTTGCACTTAGTGGCGGTATCACAGACAACGTAAGGGTTTTACTTACAGGTTCGATGGAAGAGGGTGAGCAGTATGAAGATGGTGATGGGAATGATTTTGTAGGTCAGATACAAAGAGAGATCGATGCTGGAAATGTAATGATGGGTGCACAATATCAACCAACATATCAAAATATGGATGCATACTCTAAAAAGACATTGATGGGAAAACTTTTTTGGGATATTACAGATAACCAAGAGTTAAGACTAAGCTATACAGCCAACAGAAGTGATGATGTGCTTTACCCTTCGACACCGATGGATGCACTTTATGATGATTCAGATATCTTTAATGTCGAGTATATCGCAAAAGATCTGGGGGCTTATTCAAAAGAGCTTAATATCCAATTTTATCATTCAGAAGTGGATCACCCGATGTCTAATATGTACAGAAACTCTTCGTTAAATAACCCAATGATGCCTGGTATGCCAAATGAAATTACCCATGCACTCACTTCGACGATGCAAGGGGCAAAACTTACAAACAGTTTTGATATAGATAATCATACGATTACAGCAGGATTGGATTATAGTAAGAGAAACTGGGATGGAGAATTCTATAGAAACGGTATGTATTTGATGACGAGTATCAATGATGTAGATACTGAGAACTTTGCTCTGTTCCTTAAAGATAAGATCACAATGGATAAGTTTGTCTTGGATCTTGGTTTGAGATATGATGATACAGAGATCACTTCTGAGAATCCTATGCAGCCAAAGAATGACTATAATGAATTGAACGGTTATGTGTTGGGAACGTATAACTCTGATGAGAATACCAAATATTTTGCAGGTTTCGGAAAATCATCAAGAGTACCTGATGCAAGAGAACTCTACTTGATAATGCCAGGTATGCCTCCTCGAGTTGTGGGTACACCAGACTTAGATAATACAGTGAATTATGAGTTTGACCTGGGTGCTGAAAAACAATATGAAAATGCAACAGTCAAAGCAAAAGTATTTTATAGTATGTTGGATGATTTTATAGCGTATAATGCTAATAATATGACAAATGCCCTTGAAAATGTTGATGCAACGATATGGGGTGTAGAGTTGAGCGGAACTTATATCGCAACTGATTCACTCTATTTCGATTATGGTATGTCTTACCAAAGAGGTAAAAAAGATGATCCTTTAGCAGGTCAGACAGATACAGACATGCCTGAGATTCCACCATTTAAGTTTAATGGTGCAGTGAACTATGATTATGATGATACATTGGCACTTAGAGCGGAAGTAATCGCATCTGATGAGTGGTCAAATTTTGATGCAGACAATGGGGAACAAGAGCTAGATGCATATGCTGTACTTAATTTAAAAGGAACAAAGAAATTCGGTAAGAACTTTGAGCTCATCGTAGGTGTTGACAACTTATTTGATTCAACCTATGCCGTGACAAATACATATAAGGATATCACGTTGCTTCCAACAACAGGTATAGATACAAATATCATGCTTCTAAATGAACCGGGACGTTACGTATATACGAATATCAAGTATAAATTCTAAATATATAAGATGAATCACTAGATGGTGTAATTCCATCATAGTGGTTTATTCAGTACTCAAATGAAGTGTTTTTATAAACACTTCCACCTCTTTTTTTACACAAAACCTTAATTTATATATACTCATACACTGATTTCATCGGAAATATAAGCTTTTTATACTTTTTTAGTTATAATTAGACGTATTTTTAACAAACTTAAGGAGAAGTCAATGGCATTATTTGATGATGTAAAAGAAGTAGTTGTTGAGCAACTAAATGTGAGCCCGGATGAGGTTAAAGAAGAGTCTAAGTTCGTAGAAGATCTTGGGGCTGATAGTCTTGATGTTGTTGAGTTGGTAATGGCACTTGAAGAGAAGTTCGATATCGAAATCCCTGATGACCAAGCAGAAGCTATCGCAACTGTATCTGACGCGATCAAATTTATCGAAAACGTATAAGTTGAGTTCCCTTCGGGGAATTTAATAAAGTATCTATTAGTATTTTTTGGAATATTAATATATATTTTTTAGAAGTGGATAGGAGAGCCAGTGAAAAGAGTTGTAGTTACAGGTTTAGGTATGATAAATGCTCTAGGACTAGATAAAGAAAGTGCATTTTCTGCCATTTTAGATGGAAAATGCGGTATTAAAAATATCGAGTCATTTGATACAGAAAAGCATGGTGTGAGTATCGCTGGTGAGATCACAGATTTTGATCCACTCTCTGTTCTGGATGCAAAAGAGGCAAAGAAAGCAGATAGATTTATACAGCTTGGACTTAAAGCTGCATATGAAGCTATGGAGGATGCCAACCTTCCAGAAGATGTAGATATGGAAAGATTCGGTGTAGCTTCTGCATCAGGTATCGGTGGATTACCAAATATTGAAAAGAACTCAGTTGTATGTGCAACAAGAGGACCTAGAAGAATCTCTCCTTTCTTCATCCCTTCTTCTCTTGTCAATATGTTGGGTGGATTTATCTCTATCTATCAGGGGCTTAAAGGTCCAAACCTTTCATCTGTAACTGCATGTGCTGCTGGTACACATGCCATTGGTGAGGCTGCAAAGTCAATTATGGTTGGTACTGCAGATAAAATGTTGGTTGTTGGTGCAGAATCTGCTATTTGTGAAGTAGGTATCGGTGGATTTGCTGCAATGAAAGCACTCTCTACAAGAAATGATGATCCTCAAACAGCTTCTAGACCATTTGACACGGATCGTGATGGTTTTGTTATGGGTGAAGGTGCAGCTGCCCTAGTATTAGAAACTTATGAAGATGCTGTTGCACGTGGCGCAACGATCTATGGTGAATTGATCGGATTTGGTGAGAGTGGTGATGCAAACCATATTACAACACCGACAATGGATGGTCCTCTTCGTGCAATGAAGGGTGCGTACAAAATGGCAGGTGAGCCAAAAGTAGACTATGTGAATGCACATGGTACATCAACACCTATCAATGATAAAAATGAAACAGCAGCACTTAAAGAACTGTTCGGTGGTAAAGAGAACTGTCCTCCAGTAAGTTCTATCAAGGGTCAGGTAGGTCACTGTCTTGGTGCAGCAGGTGCGATAGAAGCAGTAGTATGCCTTATGTCTATGAGAGACGGTGTGCTTCCTCCTACTATCAACTATACAACACCAGATGAGAACTGTGATTTGGATTATGTTCCTAATAAAGCCAGAAAAGCAGATATCAACATCACTATGAGTAACTCATTTGGATTTGGTGGAACAAACGGCGTAGTTATCTTTAAGAAAATATAAGGATCAATCCATGGCAACTTATTTAGATTTTGAGAGCAAAATTGAAAAGATACAAGAAGAGATCGTATCAGCACATGCCATTGCAAATTTTGAAGCGGTCAACAAGTATCAAAATGAGTTGGAAAAAGAAGTGCAGAAGACTTTTAGTGCACTTACTGACTTTCAAAAACTTCAACTTGCACGTCACCCGGATAGACCTTATGCTCTAGATTACATCAAACTTTTGATGCATGATGCGTATGAAATCCATGGTGATCGTGCGTTTAGAGATGATCCTGCTATCTTGTGTTATATCGGTTGGATCAACGGTCAGAAGACGATGGTGATCGGTGAACAAAAAGGTCGTGGTGTAAAAAATAAGATCAAAAGAAACTTTGGTATGCCAAACCCTGAAGGGTATAGAAAAGCATTGCGTGCAGTGAGAATGGCAGAAAAATTTGACATTCCTGTATTGATGCTTATAGACACTCCGGGAGCATACCCTGGTCTTGGTGCAGAAGAGAGAGGTCAGAGTGAGGCCATTGCTAAAAATCTCTTTGAATTTGCTGCAGTGAAGGTACCGATGGTTTCTATCGTTATAGGTGAAGGTGGTTCAGGTGGGGCACTTGCTATTGGTGTAGCAGATAAATTGGCAATGATGCGTTACTCTGTCTTTGCTGTTATTTCTCCGGAAGGGTGTTCTGCGATCTTATGGAATGATCCAAGCAAAGTAGAGTCTGCGACCAAAGCATTGAAGATCACACCAGATGATCTGCTTGAGCATGGTTTGGTAGATGATATCCTTGATGAGCCGTTGATCGGTGCACATCGTGATAAACAAACAGCAGCTGATGCAATCAAGAAATACTTCCTTGATACGGTTAACGCATTAAGAGAGCTTTCAGTAGATGAACTTCTTGATCAACGTTATAAAAGACTTACAGCTGTTGGCGCGTATAGCGAATAATTGTATTGATCAGATCATCAATATCTATACACGTTATATAGAGATATTGATGTTTAGCGTTCACAAAGGCCCTTTTCAAAAATGAAAATTTTTTCTATCTTATATGAAAAAGCGATGCATTGGGCGAGACATCCAAAAGCACCATGGTTTTTAGGTGGATTAAGTTTTGCCGAATCTTCTTTTTTCCCTGTACCTCCTGATGTAATGTTGGCTCCAATGAGTCTGGCTAAACCAAATAAGGCTTGGTATTATGCTACCCTTACGACGGTGACTTCAGTTCTAGGTGGTATATTAGGTTACTTTATCGGTGTGTTTGCATTTGATCTCATTGAACCGATATTGCATAATTATGGGTATTATGACCGCTATGAATTGGCCAAAAACTGGTTTGAAACATGGGGTTTCTGGGCTATTTTTGTTGCAGGTTTTTCTCCAATTCCTTATAAAGTTTTTACGATAGCTTCTGGAGTGGTTGGTATGGCTTTCTTACCGTTTGTGCTTGCATCATTGGTTGGTCGAGGGTTACGATTTTTTATGGTAGCAGGTCTCATGGCATGGGGCGGTGAGCCAATGGAGAAAAAACTTCACAAATATATGGATATTATAGGCTGGCTCACAGTAGGTCTGATCGTGATATTATGGCTGATCTATCGATAAATTTTATAGATGGTCTTAAAGGGTTAATTTAAAATCCAAGCGATATATTTTTTCTTTTTTATCTTTACGTTCTTTAAAGCTTTAAATACTTTATCGATGACAGTATGATGCAGAGCAATATAAGACTTTGTATCAGTGATCGTTATCTTCCCTATCATCTTGTTGTCAATACCTATCTCTTTACAGAATGTACCCAGAATATCTCCTGCACGGAGTTTTGTTTTTTTACCGCCATTGAGACAGAGTGTATCATAATCAGAGATCATTTTGAATTTTGCATCTACACGTAACTCTCTCATATCACCTTTTTTAGCTTGTGCTGTCACGTAAGCACACTTCTCACTGTCTTTTGGAGAAAAGAGTGACAATGCTATACCTGTGGCATCTGCACGTCCTGTACGTCCTATACGGTGTGTATAGACCTCTTTGTCAAAAGGGAGGTCATAGTTGATAACAAGTGCTATATTTTTAATATCCAAACCTCTTGAAGCAACATCTGTAGCTACTAAAATACGTTTAGATCCATTTGAAAAAGCGATGACTGATTCATTACGGTCACGTTGGTCTAGATCACCATGTATATCTATGGCGGAGTGTCCACGTTTAATGAGTGTGTCTGTGAGTGACATAACCTCTGCTTTTGTATTGCAAAATATGAGGAGTGATTCTGGTTTGTAAGACTGTATAAGAGCGGTTAGTGTTTTGAACTTATCAGAAGTCTCATAGACGATCTCCTCTATTTTATCGACCTCTTGTAGCGTATCTACTTTGATAGTGAGCGGTTGTTTGAGTAGTGCTTTAGCCAATTTCTCTATTTTTTCCGGGAAGGTTGCAGAAAAAAGGAGTGTTTGTTTGGAGCGTGGCATGTTGGAACCTATTTTCACGATCTCATCATGAAAACCCATATCTAACATGCGATCGGCTTCATCTAGCACCAGTGTTTTGATATTGTCCAGTACGAGTGTCTCTTTGGCAAGGTGATCTTGTATTCGCCCTGGTGTACCTATAAGTATATGCGCCCCTTTGGCGAGTGATTCCGCTTGAGCACGAAGCGGTACACCGCCATAGAGAGTAAGTATTTTGAGATTGGGTTTATAGGCTGCCACTTTTCTAAGTTCAACAGCTATTTGGTCGGCCAGTTCACGGGTAGGGGTGATGATAAGGGTTTGAGGTTTATTGTCGTCCATATCTGTACGTACCACACAAGGGAGTCCAAAGGCCAAAGTTTTTCCTGAGCCGGTTTTGGATTGTGCTAAGATATCATTACCTTCCAAGATAGGAGTGATGGCTTTTTCCTGTATCTCGGTCATCGTTTTGAAATTGAGTATATGCAGTGTCTCTAAAAGTGCTTTTGGAAATGCATCTATAGTATCAAATGTTGTCATATTAGTTGACTTTAAATAGGGAAAGTAGGGGAATAAGTAAAAATGAGAGCAGTTTCATGCGTATTCCTGTAAATTGATTAAAGATTTTAAAAGGTAAGAAGATTAACATATGGGCAAAAGCCCATGAGGATTGGAAGACTAAGATTATGCTTGCGCTTTTCTATAGTCTAAGATCATTTTGTAAGCTTCATCTTTTAAAAGTAGTTTCTCTTTCTTTAAAGTTTCAAGCTCCATATCTGTTAAAATTGTACGACCCGCTTCTGCATCTTCTACTTGTTGGTCAAGTTCATTGTGTTTGTCAAAGATATTTGCAAAGTGCGCATTACTTTGTTTGAGTTCGTGTATTTCATCTCTGTATTCATGTAACATTTTAATTCCTAGTATTAATATATTTTCTAATTATAACTTTTTTGTGGTTAGTAGAGAGTTAAAGTTATTATTTTTACGTACGGTATTCAGCATTTATTTTTACATACTCGTAACTCAGGTCACAACCATATGTAGTGTAGCTGGCATCACCTAAACCAATGTCACAAGTGACTTTAAACTGAGATTGTTTCATGATCGTATAGGCTTTGTCTTCACGTGCTTTGTCCAGCTCTCTGAATTCATTAGAGTAGATAAGCAGGTCATCATAATGTATGGTAAGGGTTTCATCGTCACACGCTATGCCAGAGGCACCAATCGTTGAAGCGATACGACCCCAGTTTGGATCTTCTCCAAAGAGTGCTGTTTTAACAAGAAGCGAGTTGCTTAATGCCATACTTGCTTTTTGGGCTTCTGCTTCACTTTTGGCACCTTTGACTTCGAAAGTGACCAATTTATTTGCCCCTTCTCCATCTTTCAGTATGAGCATAGCCAATTCGAACATGATCTTATTTAATGCTTGCGCAAAGGCTTCTTTGTGATAGTGTGTACTTTGTTTGTTTGAAAGTAGCATCACTGTGTCATTTGTAGAGGTATCGCCATCTACAGAGATACGGTTAAATGAACCCTCAGTTGCAACTGTGAGCAGTGCATCCATATCAGACTTAGGGATGTCTGCATCTGTAATAACAAAACAGAGCATCGTGGCCATGGCAGGATTTATCATACCTGCACCTTTACAAATAGCTGCAATGTTAAAAGAATTACCGTCTTCAAGTTCTACTCTATAGGCTAACTCTTTTTTGAAACTGTCTGTTGTCATAATGGCACGTGCAGTCTGATGTGAGTTTGAAGCATCAAAATCCAATGTATCAAATGCGGAGGTTATTTTGTCTATAGGAAGACGGTAACCTATAACACCTGTTGAGCTCATCACAGGATTGAGTACATTTTGTTTGTTTGAGAGATCAGACATAATAGACTCAATGTCTTCTACACCTTTTTCTCCTGTCATAGCATTTGCATTTTTGGCATTGATAAGCACAAAATCCGTTTGAAAATCTTTAGGATATTTTTGAAAATGCTTAATAGGTGCAGCCTGAAATGTGTTAGAGGTGAAAACAGCTGAGATATCACAAGGTGTTTCACTTCGTATAAAAGCGACATCGCCATCGACATCAGATAGCCCAGAGTTTGCAGGATTGGTTCTCATACCAACATTTGTAGCACCGCAAAAGAAGCCTTGAACATTTTCTAAACCGTTTTCAAGCGAAATCAGTTTAAACATACTTGAGTTCCTCCGGCTTCTCCTTCTTACGCATGATCTTCTTTGCTTTAGCAATACCTTCCCCTGTACCGATCAGTAAAAGTTTTGATTCAGGCATGATGATCGTATCACCTTTAGGCATAGGAATAAATTTACCATCTTTTTGACGTATACCGATAATGGTAACATTCGCAATATCTCTTAAACGTGCATTTTTGATCTTTTTAAGTGTGAGCCATGATGCTTTAAAAACCTTTGCTTCTTCCATATCAAGAGGTGTATCTGTTTTATAGAGGAACTCTTGAAGGAGATTTTCCATATCGGGCCGTGCTGCCATGGCATTGATACGCTGTGCCATAAGTTTCGTTGCCGTAACGACTTTGTCCGCCCCTAGTTTAAGAAGTTTTTGATCATCTTCATTACTTTTTGCATTGGCAATGATAAGGAATTTTCTGGTTCGTCCTATCTCACTTTCATAGAGACGGGCTGAAGCGATAGTTGCAATGTTATCTGCAACATTGTCTGCTAAAGTGATCACCCCTTTTGCTGAAGAGAGATGTGATTTGAGTATGCCTTCTTCGGTGTGTGGTTGTGCCATCACAAAATAAGGGTAGTGGTACTTTTTGGCGATCGCTTCCATATCTTCACGTGGGTCAACCACAACAAAAGGGATGTGGTTCGCACGGAGTTGTTTAGTAACTTGTATGGTAAATTCATTGTGATAGCAGACAACAAAGTGCTGTTTAAGTCTAGCAATTTCATAAAGCATTTTACGCTCCTTAGCAGTTTTTTGGAACTCACCTTTTTTAACGACCTCTGCAATAATACCTATAGCGATAGAGAAAACAACGAAGCCGAAGATGATGAGTGTAATGGTGAAGATACGTCCCAAGTCTGAAATGGGTTTTATCTCTCCAAAACCTACGGTTGTAAATGTGATCCCTGTTTGGTAAATGGCATCCATGAGCGGAAATCCATCAATAAGCATATAGCCCATTGTACCTATCAGCATTACAAGTACAGTAAGTATAAGAGGAAGTCTAAAAGGGGCTAAATGACCATAATATTCGTCATTTAGTGTTATGTGGGGTTTGGGTGCGCTTCTCCAACCGAGAAACTTCTTAAGTTTTTGTGTGGCTTTCAAAGCCTAAGTCCCAAGGGTTGGGACTTACTCAGCTGTAGCAGCTTGAGCAGCGCGTTTTTTCATTGTTCTGAGTGTAGACGCAGCAACTTTAACTCTTTTAGTTGTTCCATCTTCAAGTGTGATCTTTACAGATCTTAAGTTTGGAAGCTGTCTTCTTTTTGTTTTGTTGTTTGCGTGAGAAACATTGTTTCCTGTTAATGGGCCTTTACCCGTAATGTCACATTTTCTTGCCATTGTGTGTCCTTTAAGTGTATCGTTCTAATCGTGTTTTTCATAACCAAGTATAAAACGATGAATATTTTGTGGGATTATAGACGATTAGAGCATAAAATTTGCTTAAGGTACTTCTTTGTTGTGCTCTCAAAAAGAAAATAGAAGGGTGAATAGATGGTCATACATATCCCTTTATCCTATTTGTCAGGTAAATCGTGTTGTATCTTTTGCCATGGCACAAGGTCACAAGTTTGATTTTGCTATAATTAATCAAAATAAAACAAGAGGATATTTATGTTAGTAGCCCCGAGTATACTTTCTGCGGATTTTGGGCATTTAGCTCGTGATGTTGCAGCTATCTGTGAAGGTGGCTGTGATCTTGTGCATGTAGATGTTATGGATGGCCATTTTGTACCTAATCTTACCATAGGACCTGTAGTAGTTGACGCAGTAGCGAAAGCAGCAACAAAGCCTCTAGATATACACTTAATGGTAGAGAATAACGCATTTTTTGTTGATCTCTTTGCACCCTTAAAACCGGAATTCATCTCTTTTCATATTGAAGAGGAGAAACATCCGCATAGATTGATACAAAAGATACGTGATTTAGGTATACGTCCTGCCATTACACTCAACCCTCATACGCCACCAGAAGCCATAGAGTTTTTACTTGAAGATCTCGATATGGTACTTCTTATGAGCGTTAATCCAGGGTTTGGCGGACAGAAGTTCATTTCATCCGTTGTAGAAAAAGCAAAGCGTCTTAAGACACTGATAGAAAAAAGAAACCCAAAATGTCTCATCGAAGTAGATGGTGGGGTCAATGATAAAAATGTAAAAGAGCTAGAGGCAGCAGGTGTGAATGTTGTCGTAGCCGGTTCATTTGTCTATAAACACCCAGAGGGTATAGAAAAAGCAATTTCTGCATTAAAATAAATTCAAAAAGTATAAAGGGGAAAGTACATGATGAATTATCTGAGTCAAGGACGAAGCTTTAGTGAGAGGAATTCGGAAGGGACTTTGTTCCTTCCAAAGGAGAATCTATTATGAGAGTAAAAATTTGTGGGATCACTAATTTAAAAGATGCCTTACATGCAGTAGATTGCGGTGCAGATGCATTGGGATTTGTATTTTATAACAAGTCACCACGTTACATCACGCCCGCAGCAGCTAAAAGGATCATAGATCAACTTCCTCCTTTTGTAGAGAGAGTAGGGCTTTTTGTTAACGAAGGTATAGAGACGATAGACACAGTATGCAGGTACTCTGATATTTCCCGTGCACAGATCCATTTTGATGTCGATGAAGAGTCTTTAGATGCTATCGGGCTGCAAACCTTACCCGTGGTACGGGTAAAGGGTCCTGAGGATCTTCAAAAATTTAAAGAGAGATATCGTTTAGTCGATGTCCACAGTGAAGGATATGGCGGTACAGGACAACGTCTGAACCTTGAATGGTTCAACGGTGTAGACTGTTCTAAGATCATCTTGGCAGGAGGCTTAACAGCTGAGAATGTTGTTCAGGCAAAACAGCTTGGTTTTTACGGTGTAGATGTGAGTTCTGGTGTGGAATTGATCAAAGGTAAAAAAGACCCTAAAAAAGTAAAACAATTTATAGCCAATGCAAAAGGTCTTTGAAGCGTTAACGGTAGCATTTCGTAAAAATGACGGAGTGTTGCATCATGAGCAATATAGACAGATCGTGACGAAACAAACGACACTGTTGGAGGATGCTGAAACGATCTTTATTCTTCTTCAGGCTTCAGGGTATCCTATCACACAATTGAATGATGAACACTATAGACTTGAGACATGTTTTACCTCATATGAAGAGCAACGCTACTGTGTCATAGATATAGAAACCAACGGCTCTAAACCCGGTACTTCTCAAGTGATTGAGATCGGGGCAGTGATGTTGCATCACGGCGAGGTGATAGATCGTTTTGAAACCTTTGTTGAGTGTGCCTATCTGCCAGAATATATTACCAAGATCACAGGTATAGAACCCACAGATCTTATAGGTGCACCTACAAGAAAAGAAGCGTTAACAGCCTTACGCCACTTTATGGGTGATGCCGTATTTGTCGCACATAATGCCAATTTTGATTACAGTTTTTTGAATGCTTCTTTTGACAGATTTGGTTTGGGGCATATAGGTAATCCTAAACTCTGTACTATCGATCTTGCAAGACGTACTTTTGAAAGTGAACGTTATGGACTTGCCTATCTGATAGACTTTTTAGAGATAGAAACTGCAACACACCACCGTGCCTATAGCGATGCTGTCTGTGCTGCAAAGGTGATGGAAAAAAGTCTGGAAGGTCTTCCAGAGTATGTAAAGAGTGTAGATGAGCTTTTACGTTTTTCAACATCAAGCAAGAAAGAGAGAAGGATCAAGAAAGAAAAGCAAGACAAGTAGAGACTACTGCTCTTCTTTTAAGATATGGTGTAAAAAAAGTATCTGTGCAAAGACAGGTGCAAAGATATTTAGCAATGGAACATAGTTAAATAGGGCTGCGATCATCGCTAAGATCCTAGTTTGCTTTCTTTTGGCCCTAAGCGTCGTTTTATCATCGATAAAGAGTGCTCCCACATCGTATATCGTAGGCTCTTTCAGTAGAACAGACCATAGATACAGCAGGACCACTTGACCAAAGAGTGGGATGAAAAGCAAAGGCAGTGTGATGATGAAGAGCACGAGGAACACCACACTGGCCTTAAGTGTCAAAAGTATCGAGGTAGTGATATTTGCACTGCCTACTACAGGAACATCCGGATAACGTTTTTTTGCCAGATCTATGAGTAGTTTTTCGCTATAGAGTGATGTCAGCAGTGCCACAATGATGATAAATAGCATATAGGCAAATGAAAATGTTGCCACTGATGCACCGGATGTTTGGAGCCACTCCCATGGGATCCATGAGAGATAGGAAGAGATAAGGCTTGTTAAGGCACCCCACATATTCCATGTAAGTAAGAGTGTAACAGCAAATGAGATGAATCCTATTTTAAGTACGAATAGGATGACCTCTTTAGAGAGCATATCTTGTAAACTTTTGCTTATGATCTGTTTCATCTTCTTACACTTGCCTTTTTACTGATATTCATTTTTGAAATTGACATAACGTTTCGCAGATGCATAGAGCTCAGCCACTTCTTCATCTGTGAGTTCACGTACGACTTTTGCAGGACTTCCCATAATCAGACTTCTAGGAGGGAAGATCTTGTTTTTAGTTACTAGAGAATCTGCTCCGACGATGGATTCTTTTCCTATCACAGCACCATCAAGTATGGTAGCTGACATACCTATAAGACAGGCATCTTCTATCGTACAGCCATGAAGCATCACCCGATGGCCTACAGTGACATCATTGCCTATCACCGTAGGATGTCCGTCAGACATATCAGCTTTTTTATGATGCGTTACATGCACCATACTGAGGTCTTGGATATTGCTTCTGTCACCTATTGTAATATGGTGCACATCTCCACGTACTACACAGCCAAACCATATAGCAGAATCTTCACCGATAGTTGTTCGTCCAATGACAGATGCGCCTTCTGCAACCCAAGCATTTTTTCCCAGTTTAGGTGTCCACTCTTTAAATTTTAGTAGCATTAACTCTCCTTTAGTATACGACTTGCCAAGCGGCTTACATAGTTGGGCGTCACTTTTTTCGTCTTATTGTGGATTTTGTTCACATACTCCTCCAGGACATCATGATTATTAACCGTTTTACCCAAAGAAGGGACTTTCGTATAATTACCATCTTCTTGTAGTTCCCAGCGTAAAGTATTATCAGCAAGTTGAAGCATGAGTATCTGTTCTATCTTTTGTGTAAGTGTTTCTTCCAAGATGGGTGTCATTAGCTCTACACGCCTCACAAGGTTTCTAGGCATGAGGTCTGCAGAGGAGATATAGCATTTGACCTTATCATGTTTAAAAAAGAAAACACGTGGATGCTCTAAGTACTTTCCTATCACAGAAGAAACGGTAATGTTCTCACTGATACCTTTGATACCAGGTTTTAAACAACAGATACCACGTATGATAAGATCGACCTTGCAACCTTTCTGTGACGCAGCATAGAGTGCTTTGATGACGTCCATGTCTACAAGAGAGTTGGCTTTAAGAATGATGTGGCCTTCTGTACCATATTTACTCTCTTTGTCTATCAGTTTGATGAGTTTTGGTTTGATCTGTGTTGGTGACATGAAAAGTTTTCCCAACTTTGTTTGGGTAGAAAAACCGGTTAAAAAATGAAAAAAATGTGTGGCATCTGTACTGAAGGCTTCTTTGGTTGTAAAGTATGACATATCGGTATAGATCTTTGCCGTACTAGGGTTATAGTTCCCTGTTGCAAGATGCACATAACTTTTCAGTTTTCCATTTTGTCTTTTGATGACCTGGGCGATCTTGGCATGGACCTTGAGTCCAGGTATACCATACACAACATGTGCACCTACCTCTTCAAGCAATTTTGCCCAACGTACATTGTTCTCCTCATCAAATCTTGCTTTGAGTTCGACAAGTACCATGACCTGTTTTCCGTCACGTACTGCATCGATAAGTGCTTTGATGATAGGAGAGTTTGGTCCGGCACGGTAGAGGGTCATACGTATGGCGATGGTATCTGTGTCAGCAGCTGCCTGTTCGATGAACTTCACAACAGGTTCAAAACTGTCAAAAGGGTGGTAAAGCAGTACATCTTGTTTTTCGATAGCTTCAAAGATTTTTTCGCTGTTAAGCGGAGGGAGTATCTTTGGAGTAAATATAGGTAATACAAGGTGTGAGAGTGCTTTGTCTCCTACAATTTGCCAGAGACTTCCAAGGTTAAGCGGCAGACTTTTATAGGCATAGATATCTTCATCCTCAAGATTGAGGTGTGCACGTAAAAAACCGATAAGGTCAGGGTCTGCACCATCATTAATTTCAAGACGGATGAGTGAGCCTTTATTTCTAGATCTCAAACCCTCCTGCAGGATCTCTAAAAAGTCATCAGCTTCTTCCTCTTCTATCTCAATATCTGCATTTCTTGTTACCCTGAAAGGCGTAGAGGCCAGTGGACTGAAACCAGGGAAGATCTCAGATGCAAAGTATTCAACGACAGACTCTATAGGGATGAATGTCTGTTCTAACTGTATGAAACGTGGAAGAATTCTTGGTATACGCACAAGTCCGTGTTTAATATGTTCAGACTCATCTTTAAGTGTGAGTGCCAATCCAAAACTCAGGTTATTCAGGTGCGGGAAAGGGTGTGTGGCATCTACAGCAATGGGGATGATCACGGGATAGATCTCATTAAAAAACTTTTCTTTTAAACCCTCTTGTTCTTCTTTGTTGAGTGCATCATAATTTTTTACATTGACCCCATGTGTATGAAGTTCAGCAATAATAGAGGTATAACATGACTCTAATACTTCATGTTCTTTATGAAGATAGGTATGTATCTCTTTGAGTTGCTGACTTGGCGTGAGTTTGTCAGGCCCTGTTTCTTGAATACCGGCTTTATAGAGTGCTTTAAGCCCTGCAACACGTATCATGTAAAATTCATCAAGATTTGTTCCATAGATAGCAATAAATTTCAAACGTTCAAGCGGGGGCAGTGTTTCATCCAGTGCTTGTGCCAACACACGTGAGTTAAATTGTAGCCATGAGAGTTCACGGTTAAAATAGAGTTGTGAAGAAGAGAGGTCTAAAGCCATGAAAATTGCCTACATAATATAATATTTTACGCGTATTATAGCAAAAACCTACAATTTTTTGATTTTTGCGATCTGGTCACGCAGTCTTGCGGCCTCTTCAAAGTCTAAACTCTTTGCAGCTGCAAGCATTTTGGCTTTAAGTTCTTTCACCATCTGTTGTCGTTCAGCTTTTGGCATTTTGTCCAGTTTGCTTTGTTTGTTGTAAAGTTCGCCTGCATCTTCGACTTTTAGGTCTGTGTCAAGTACTCTGAGTGTTGTTTGAGGGGTGATACCATGTTCTTTGTTATAGGCTATCTGTTTTTCACGTCTGGCTTGTGTGGTCTCGATGGTGAACTGCATCGAATCTGTCATTTTTTTGGCATACATGAGCACAGATCCATTAGCATTTCTTGCCGCACGTCCTGCTGTTTGAATAAGAGAGGTGCGTGAACGCAAGAAACCCTCTTTGTCTGCATCAAGTATGGCAACCAGGCTTACTTCAGGCAGGTCAAGACCTTCTCTAAGCAGGTTGATCCCTATCAAAATGTCAAATTCACCCAAACGCAGAGAACGTATGGTCTGGTTACGTTCTATGGCATCCATATCAGAGTGCATATGGCGTGCTTTGAGTCCAAGGTCATTATAGTAAGTGCTAAGCTCTTCGGCCATTTTTTTAGTGAGTACAGTGATGAGTACACGCTCTCCTCTTTCTATCACTGGTTTAATGCGGTCATAGAGATTCTCTACCTGATAGGTACTGTCTATCACTTCTATAAGAGGATCAAGCAGACCTGTAGGTCGTACAACCTGTTCAGCCACGACAGAGGAGATCTCAAGTTCAAGTGGCGCAGGGGTAGCAGATACAAACAAAAAGTGAGGTGCTTTATGGATATACTCATCAAACATCAATGGACGGTTATCAAGTGCAGAGGGGAGTCTGAACCCATGGTCTACCAGTACTTCTTTACGGCTTCTGTCTCCTGCATACATACCCCTGAATTGAGGCAATGAAACATGAGACTCATCGACGATCACAAGATAATCGTCATGCATCGCTTCAAAATAATCCATCATAGTATAAGGTGTTTCACCTGCTTTTTTACCTGTGAGATGACGAGAGTAGTTTTCGATACCCTTGCACATCCCTGTGCCTTCCAGCATCTCAAGGTCAAACTCAGTACGCTGTTTAAGACGATTATACTCTACCATACGGTCTTCTTTTTGGTAGTAGGCAAGTCTTTCGATCAAGTTCCTCTTCTATACTCTTAACTGCAAGAGCAAGTTTTTCTTTTGAGACAATGAACTGGTTGGCAGAGTAGATGGTCGCCTCTTTGATGCCTTCTTCTTTCTCTCCTGTGAGGGAATTGAATTCATAAATGGCTTCTATCTCATCACCAAAGAATTCTATACGTATGGCAAACTCTTCAGAGTAGGCGGGGTAAATGTCTATCACTTCACCTGTGACACGAAAATCACCCCTGTCAAAAAACTCGTCATTACGTTTATACCCCATGTCTACCAGTCGAAGCAAAAGGGCTTTTTGATTGTACTCACTTCCTACACAAAGCTTCTGCACGATAGAACGGTAATCATCCGGAGAACCCAATCCATAGTTGGCAGAGACAGAAGCGATCACAATGACATCATCATGTGAGAGTAGGCTGGCAGTCGTACTTAAACGTAAACGTTCTAACTCTTGGTTGATAGAAGAATCTTTTTCTATAAAAAGGTCTTGTCGAGGCAGATAGGCTTCAGGTTGATAGTAATCATAGTAGGAGATGAAGTACTCAACATGGTTGTTTGGAAAAAAACTTTTAAACTCTGAGTAAAGTTGTGCCGCCAATGTTTTGTTATGTGTCATGATGAGAGTGGGTTTTTTGGTCTTTTCTATGACTTTAGCCATGGTGTAGGTCTTTCCTGAACCTGTAACACCCAGTAACGTTTGGTATTGATTTCCTGCTTCTATGGAGGTGGAAAGTGCTTTTATAGCTTGGGGTTGGTCACCTGCGGGTTGGTATGGACTTGATACCGTAAAATTTGGCAAAATAAACCTTTGTTTTTATGTTGTTTTCTTTAAATTTTTGCTATTATAACACAAAGAAAAATATGTTCAATATTAATAAACGGAGTATAAAATGTCAGCATTACAAAAATTACAAGAGAAGATCGAGCAGTGGAGAGCAGACCATGAAGCACTTAAAAGTGAAAATGCACAACTAAAAGCAGAACTTTCAAATGCATCAGGATCTCAAAGTCAACAAGAAGCACAAATAGCAACACTTAAACGTGAACTTGAAGAGAAAGATGCAGAGATAGAAAAGATCATTGCACAGGTCGAATCGCTTTTAGCATAAACAAGTAAAGGTATACCATGAAAAATGTTGGACTTACTGTTTCAGGAAATCGATACGAAATAAAACTTGAAGATGAGTTTGCAGACTTTGTAAACAAAGATCTACAGGATGCAGGTGTAAACTTGCATCAAGATAATAAACCAGACAAGCTACTCAAAGCCTATCTCCGTTTAGCCAAACAGGCAACTTCTTATGAAGACGAGATAGAACTTCTCATCGAAACATTAGATGGGCTTTAAATAAAAAAAATATTTTAATTTATACGGATAGCCCATCTTCTGGGTATCCTCTTATGCTAAAGTACGCAGTATCAATGCTTCTTTTGACTCTTTTTTATCAAATTCTGTTGTATTAAAATCAAATGTTATCTGATGAGATGACATCCATTTGTCATTTTTGAGTGCTTGTTCTATACGTTCTTCAAGAATCAATGCATTCTCTTCTTCAGTGAATGGCAACAAAATCAAAAAATGATTATCATCATACCGACATGCGATGTCACCGTCACGCAGCAGTGAATGTACCAAGATACCAAATACCTTCAGTGTATTTCTTTTGACTCTTCTAGAGTAAATCCTTTTCTCTTTTTCGAAATCATGTATGGAAACACGAAGTATAGAGAGTGGATAGTTATGTCTTGCAGACCTGCTGCAAGTTGTTTTGAGCTCTGCCATAAAATACTTTTTATTAAAGAGTCTGCTTTCATGGTCATGTATGGCATGTTTTTTCATTTGTTTATGGATATAGATACGGACTAAATAGATAGCTAAAAGTATCAGTATCATTGCGACAGTAAGGGATATATAAAAGAGATTGATCATTTTCTTCTGTTTAAGATAGACCATTTTTTCTACTAATGATTGCAAGGTAGCTTGCATTTTCCCAGCATTGAAGTGTATTGTTATCAGTAGAGTCTGTTGTGTTGAGATTAGATTCTTTATAGCTGTTCCAACAGTTATTTACCTGTGTAATAATCTTCTGAAAGTGATTTGAAACCTATATACAATTCGAATGACTATTTTTCTCTATCCAATGTGAGATATATCTTAAGAGTATTGTCTATCTGGGTTATAGTATTGTCTATATCCTTGGTATCGGTCGTTAGTGCAATAGACTCTATATGCCCCACCTATCCAAGCTGTTTGATGTACGATCTTGGTATCACTCTGTATCGTTTTGAATGATGTATAGACAAAATAAAAACTAAATGGCAGTAGTAAGAACGACAAAGTAAAGTACCAATGTTATTCTAAATGATGACCATTCTTTTGGCATAATGATTTCCTTTTTAATATAATTTTAGTATGTTATCTTTTTATACTTTGCTCCACCAAATTGATAACTTTTCACTAGTGTCCACCTACATTTTCTACATCAGCACAATAATTAAAAGCTAGCAACGTGTACTATTCATTGATCTCAACATTCATGATTAATCGATTGATATCATATAGTATAGCAGTATCACATTGTACATGAGGTAATATTCATAATCAGCTGATTCTTGTTGCGGCATAGTATTGCAGCAATATCTCTTATACATATATTCATATTTGAAACATCAGCAGAAAGTTTTGCATCATCTCTAGTGGTTGATAATTTTCCTATGGCTATAGCTGCTAAAATACCTATAACGATTAATGATAAATATAAGTTCTATAATTGTCCAACCTGCTCTCATTGATTGAATGATGTATTTGTATTATTGTAATTATGCATAATTAATGACTCCTTACTAAATAGGATTCTTATTTAATAATAGTATGTTCTATCTTAAAGATAAGGTAAAATTATTTATAAAAATAAAGAATAAGTATAAAAAAAATGATACTTTTTTGATATTTTTAATATTTTTTAACATTTTTTAATATTTTTTGACATTTTTTGACATTTTTTAAGTATACTTCTTACTAGACCAATTATTGAATTGGTACTAAATTTTATTTTCAGGAGTTAATCATGACTAACATGAGACGCGGATTCACAATGATCGAATTGATCTTTGTAATTGTAATTATCGGAATTTTGGCAGCGGTAGCGATACCTAAATTGGCAGCAACTAGAGATGATGCAAAGATCTCTAATATTGTTGCAAATGCAAGAACACTATGGGTGATCTAGGAGCATTTTATACGGCTCAAGGTCCAGTAGCATGGGATGATAACAGTAACTATTGGGCTTTGCAACAAATGTTCCTTTACTTACTACAAATTGTACTGCATTGGATACAAATGCATCAACAATCAGCTCCAAGAACGTTTGCGATTGTGTGATGGAGATGTACTTTGTGTATCAGTTTCAAACACAAAATGGTGGTATACTGACAGTTACAGATTACAACTGGTAGCAGTTCACCTGTATGTAGGGGTGTAAGTGGTGACCCAGTAATTCGTTGGTATTGTTGGAGACAACAGGTATCAAAAACGACAGACATATCGGTGGTTCATCAGTTTCTTAGATAAACTCAAGTTCATTTGAACTTATATTTCTCAAGCATTTGCTTGAGAAATATATGATTTTCTACAATTTATACTTTCTTTCTCTTCTTCATATCAATTTTTTGACATTTTTTTGACATTTTTATCTTATAATCTAATTAATGAGGTATTTAAATAATTTTTTACTTGAAAGATGGAAAAATGAAAAAAGCATTTACAATGATTGAACTTATATTTGTCATAGTGATCATAGGGATACTGGCAGCGGTAGCCATACCTAAATTGGCTGCAACTAGAGATGATGCACAGATTTCCAGCATTGTGTCTAATGCAAGAATAGCTATTGCGTGACTTTGAATCGTATTATATGTCTGTTGGTAATACAATATGGAATACTACTACATATAAACAATGCTACGAGTGCATTACTATTAACTTCATGTAATACTCCTGTAGAAGCAAATACATCCCTTAGCCCAAATACATATGTATTGTGTAATGATGATGTTGTGTGTTTATCATTTGAAACTACAAGTGAAGGCCATTTAACGGTAACAGATGGTTCTAAGTTCAACAGATAGAATCTGTGAAGCAGTAAAAGCAGACCCTGCAATAAAGAATATGAGCTAATAAAACGTATGTATTAGGGGGACAAACAATAATACGTTATGATTAAATACCTAAAAGATATGGTAGTTGACCATTCGTTAGAAAAATTTGTGATATAATCAAAAAAGTAAATCATTTTATAAACTTTTAAAAGGAATGCATATGCAGTAATTATTGGTATTTTGGCGGCAGTTGCTATTCCTAAATTGGCAGCAACTAGAGATGATGCAAAAGTTTCAAAAGGTATTGCTAACCTTAAAACTTGTGTAGATGATATTGGTGCAGCATATACTGCAAGACAAGAAGAAGATAATGACATCAGCTGCATGTGAAGCGGTTGTACAAGATGGATGTTTTACTAATTCAGGTGTAGCTACAGACAACATCACCGGTGATGGAAATATAACTGCTACACATCAGGTCTGGAGACTGATACTTGGTGTGTAGATGCAGAAGATGTTGCTGCAGATCAAAACTTAAGTCAAACAACTCCTGGTCAAGCTACATAGCTTTGGTGGATCTAAAGTAGTAAGATAAGACTTTACTCAACTTCATGTTTCTCAAGCACTTAAGCTTGAGAAACATATCACTCATCATTTAATTCTCATTTTTTACTTACTTCAAAATCATCATAGTACTTTATTTTGACATTTTTCTGACATATTTTCTTTATAATTAAATATTGTTTTATACAGTTTATATCCAGGAGGTAATCATGACTAACATGAGACGCGGATTTACAATGATCGAATTGATCTTTGTAATTGTAATTATTGGTATTTTGGCAGCAGTTGCTATTCCTAAATTGGCAGCGACAAGAGATGATGCAAAGATTTCTAAAAGTATTATGGACCTTAAAGTTTGTATACGTGACATTGGTTCAGCTTATACTGCAAGACAAGTAGAGGATAATACATCTGCTGCGTGTGAAGCGGTTCTTCAAGATGCGTGTTTCACTATTTCAAATGTAGCTACAGGAACAACATTAGCTAGTGGTAACGATGGTAACATCACTGCTACACATGCAGCTTCTGCAGCAGATGCTTGGTGTCAATATGCTGGAGGAGTTGCTTCAGAACAAAATCTAAGTCAAACTTCAGGACAGGTACATAGCTTCGGTGGATCTAAAGTCGTGCAATAAGACTCTGTAACTCCATGTTTCTCAAAACTATTTAGGTATGAGAAATATAATAGATTTTTTTAATAATTAAAACTATTATTCCAATTACAGATATTTGTGATATAATCAAATTAACATAATTAAAAGGAATAACTATGCAGGTATCTTCAAAAAAAGCATTTACAATGTTAGAATTAATTTTTGTTATAGTAGTCATAGGGATACTCTCTGCAATTGCCGTACCAAAATTTGCTGCAACGCGTGATGATGCTACTATCACAAAGGCCATTGCAACGATAGGGGCTATACGTAGTGCAGTTGCTACAGAAAGACAAAAGCGTATTTTGAGAGGTGATTTTACGGCTATTACTAGTTTAAGTAATGGTGGAACAGGTGCCATTACTATGTTCAGTAATGATGCGAGTGGTGCAGCTAATAATGTACTAGAATATCCAGTATCAGCTTGTTCAAGTGGTCAAAGAGGTTGCTGGAGTGTGAGTGGTACTAACATATACATATAAGTATGCCAACATCAGGTACTGTAGATTTTAATATATCTAACAGCCGTTTTGACTGCACGAATCCATCGGATGCAAACTGTAAACTTTTAACACAATAACTTGTACTACTATAAAATTCTTCTTCTTAGGTCAAGTGCTCCGAGCTTGACCTATACTTCTCAAGATACATTAACCATAGGTTCCATTATTTCTGTACCTTTAAAAACTACACTAAAAAATGCTGTTGTACTAGAAGAAGTAGAAAAACCTAAATTTGAAACAGCAGAGAGTAGATACTGTTTCAGACAATTACTATAGTAATGAACAGATGCAGATAGCGAAGTTTATTTCTGAGTATTATTTTTCCTCTTTAGGTGAAGCACTTTCACTTTTTATTCCTTTTAATAATACTTCATCCTCGACTTGACCTCTGAGATCTAATCAGATGATAAAAGTACCTTCACCGAAATTAAGTCCTTCACAACAAAAAGCGTATGATCAACTTCTTAAAAAAGATAAAGCCTTCTTTTTGGAGTCACTGGTTCAGGTAAAACAGAGATCTTTATTTCACTGATGGCAAAAATGATAGAAGAGGGAAAAACTTCTATCTTTCTTATGCCGGAAATTTCACTTGACACCTCAAATGGAAAAACGTTTGAAAGTCTATTTTGGTGAGAGTGTTGCGATGTGGCATTCAAAGTTGACCAAGAAGAAAAAAGAGTCTATTTTAGAAGGGATAGAAGCAGGGGAAGATCCGTATCGTTGCAGGGGCACGTTCTGCACTTTTTGTACCATTATCCAATCTAGGGCTCATTATTGTAGATGAAGAGCATGATGACAGTTATAAAGCGATGACCAGGCCTCGTTATCATGCACGTGATGTGGCTGTTTTGATGGGAAGTAAACTGGGTGCAAAAGTCTTATTGGCCTCTGCAACACCTTCTATGGGTTCGTATTATAAATATGATGTGGTCAAGCTTGATAAACCCTATGTGCAAACAGAAAAAAACTACAAATTTATCGCTGGTGACACTATCAACCATACGATGTTGGATGCCATACATAATCATTATAAAGCCGGAGACCAGTCTTTATTGTTCTTACCTACACGGGGGAACTTCAAATACCTCTACTGTGAAAATTGTGGGAAAACACATCTTTGCCCATACTGTTCAGTGGGAATGGCACTTCATAGAAAACACAGACACTTAAAATGTCACTACTGTAACTATACAGAAGCGATACAAGATACCTGTAGTCATTGTGGACATACACCACTTAAAAGTGAACGTATGGGAACAGTAGAAGCCATAGAAATGATTACTGAAGCTGTAGAAGGTATACAGATTGAGCAGTTTGATAAAGACAGTATCACAACGGCTAAAAAACTTAAAGAGGCATTGAAGCGTTTTGAGAGTGGGGAGAGTCAACTACTTTTGGGAACACAGATGCTCAGTAAAGGTCATGATTATGCAAATATTACGTTGAGTATCATTATGGGGCTTGATTATATTTTGGGACTTGCAGATTATCGGGCACGTGAGAGAGCGATGTCTTTACTCTTTCAAATTGCAGGACGAAGCGGACGGGCAAAAGCAGCTGAGATCATCGTACAGACAGGGGATCCGGAATTTTTTCAAACGTATCTGGCTGATTATGAACTTTTCATCAAAGATGAGTTAGCATTTTTAGAGATGGCAGATTACCCGCCTTTTGCTTCACTTGCACGTATACTTGTTGCACATAAGGATGAAAACAAAGCAAGTAAGATCACACTTGATACCGTAACAAAACTCAAAGCTTTTAAAGATGTGGAGATTGTAGGACATGGTAAGGCACCAGTTGAAAAAATAGCCAATAAGTTCAGGTTTAACATTTTACTAAGAGCGAAGAGTAGAGTGCCTCTACTCAAAGCGTTACATAGGGTAGATTGCTAGAGAGATAGAGATAGATTTTGACCCTGTTGAATTCTCTTAATATCCATTGTAGTTTGTTTGGGTAAA
>CAWCLM010000006.1:0-263460 GCA_963796395.1 Sulfurovaceae bacterium | reverse complement strand
GAATTTTGTTTTATTATTTATTAAAATTAATAACTATTGTGATTTTATTTGGGTTTTATAAACCCTATAGTTTTAATTTCAGCTGCTTTTATTTGGATTATTCTATCAGTTCTTCAAGCAGCTTCAAATCCAAACTCTACTTTAAAATGTGTAGCCTTTACTTTAACCACTAAGGCATTATTGGACTTACGCAACTCTACAATGCCATAACGTTCAAGTGTCTTTAGTGTTCGAGATAGATTTGACTTAGCTCTACCTGTGAGCTCTTCAATCTCCTTTAGTGACTTTGGCTTATTGTCCAGTATAGTTTTTAGTAGTGCCTGGTTTTCATTACTTAGTATCTGAGCCAGAGACTTCATAGATTCGAACCATATTTTTGGTTCATTTTCTTTAGGTACATAGAGTCCCTTAGCGATGTCTATAGTTCTTTGCTTATATTCTTCTTTTGACATAATCCCTACTCTGATCGTTTTCATCTATTATTCTCCATATAATACTCAGCACTTTTCCAGAAATCTTCAAGAAGTTGTGAAGCAGATTCGAACTCATAAGGTACGATATCCATTTGCTTATGGATATGGTCATATGTTTCTCTTTTTGCTCCATATTTCTTATTTGATTTAAAGCTATGTGCATTGTCATAACCAATGACTCTATGGTTATGCTTATCATGCAAGGTCAAAGAGTATCTGATGCCATGAGGTACGCTTTTACTTATCTCAACTCTCCAAGCTTCAAACTTAACCCAGTAACCATTGTCCATAGGAAATGTTTCACCATTTAGGTTAAGTAAATTCTCTAGATCATTCACTCTTTTTCCTTGTTATGACTAGATGATAACATTTGTTCTTTTAATTTATTATTAAGTGTCATATATCTTCCTAATGTTTAACATAGAAAATAGTAACGCATATTTTGATTATTGATTAAAAAATATGACAAATTGTAAGACTTATTAATCTTTCATATATTCACATGCAGACATGACTTAGATTATTACAGAAATATATTCGACCCATCACAATAGCCCTTCATCAGAAAAACTATAAAATCCATCTTTAGCTAAGATGACATGGTCAAGTAATTCGATACCAACCAATTTAGAAACTTCTTTGAGCCTTTGAGTTATCTGCATGTCTGCTCTACTCGCTTCCAAGGTTCCTGATGGATGGTTATGGGCTATAATGATTCCTGCCGCTCTGTCTGCTATGGCATCTGCAAACACTTCTCTTGGATGGACCAAACTTTGATTCAGTGTACCTATGAAGACTGTTCGAGTATTGATGATGTGTGAAGCACCATCGAGAGTAATAACAAGGAAATGTTCTTGGGATTTGGTACTAAAAGATTTGAGTTCATTATACACATCCTCAGCAGAAGTAATGCGTTTGTTTTTTTGTATGAGGTAACGTTTGCTTAATTCTATAGAGGCCAATATCTGTGATGCTTTGGCTACACCTAAGCCATGAATGTCACAAAGTTTATCAAGTGTCAAAGTCTCAAAATTACTATCTAACATAGAGATGATCTCTTTCGCCAACTTCCGTACATCTTTACCCTGTACACCAGAACCAAGTAATATAGCTAACAATTCATCATTTTTAAGTGCTCTCAGCACCTTTGGAAACTAGTTTCTCTCTAGGTTTATCATGTTTATGTAATTCTTTTATACTTTTCATCTCTTCTCATGCCTAATAAAGAGAAGTATAGGAGGATTTAGAAAATGGATATAAAAAAGTGTCAAATTGACATGTTTTAAATGTTGAGCCCAAACAATGGAAGTATTGTAAATAACTTCAATTTTTATACAAAATCTACTTTAAGTTCATGTCCTGTTGCTTTAGCATAATTCATGAGTGTGTCAAGGCGTGGAGAGATATTGCTTTTAAAACTCTCTAATCTGGAGATATTGCTTTTTTTGGTTCCCATTAGTTCAGCAAGTTTCTCTTGTGTCAATCCTGCTTCTTTTCGCATAGCTATGAGTTTTTTCTTAATAGCGTACTCCGGTTTTAGGAGATCATACTCTTTTTGTACTTCACTATTTTCGAATGCTTTCTTTTTGAATTGCGTTAGTGTTGTTCTACTCATTGTATCTCCTTGAGTCTTTTTCGTGCCTTTTCTAGCTCTTTTTTGGGTGTCTGTTGAGATTTTTTTACAAAAGAGTGCAAAATAATGATTTCATCATTAACTGCTATAGCAAAAAAAGAACGTCCTATACCCTCTTTACCTTTAGCCCTGATTTCAAAGAGTCCACCACCCATCGGTGCAGTGTGTGGCTTTCCCAAATTGGGTCCCAGATCTTCTATCATCTCTAATATATGCAAAAGATCAGCCAATATCCCAGCAGGAAATCTAAGCGTCTCTTTCTCAACTTTATCACTATAAAATGTAACTCTCCATGACATTTCCATAACTCCTAGTATATTATCATATATGATAACTTTTGTCAAATGTTTTTTATTTCATAAATACATAGCTTGAATTTTATACGGTGCGAACCCTAATGATGACCTATATCCTTTGTAATCTTTCAAACATATCTGGGTATTTATCAGTGAGTGCCAATAGTGTAGCTGCTTGTTCATTAGGTCGACTTGTTCCTAACTCCCATTTTTCTAATGTTCTCGTAGAAATATGCAAAAAGTTTGCAAAAACAGCACGACTCATGTTGTATTTATCACGTATTGCACGGATCTCATCTGCTTGCAATATCTTTCTCTCTTTAGGTTTGATTGACGTTGTTTTAAGGGTTATCTTTTTGTGTTCAAAGTCTCGTGCATCTTCCAACCCTTGTTTTAATTCTTTAAATATATCTCTTTTAGGCATTTTTAATCTCCTCGGCAATAGCTTTAAGTATCTTTTTTTCATCATGCGTTAAATCAGACATCTCATTTTTAGCATACACGGTTAAAAAATGTATATGACTTTTCTCCACAAGATAAAGATAAATAGTTCGAATACCACTTCTTTTACCTTTTCCTTGAGATGACCAGCGAACTTTCTTAAGTCCTCCAGTACCCTGTATAGTATCTCCAATATCTGGCTGTTCCAATAAAAAGTTCTTAAACTTTTTATAACTTTCATCATCAAAATACTTCTCACGTAATTTCTCAAATATTTTTGACTCTATAAATATCATTTTATTGTACCCATTTTGGGTATAGTATGTCAAATTATACTATACTTTTTTATTTGTATTATTGTAATGGTTTTAAATGTAGGGAGTTAATAGTATGCCAAATTGACAGATTTCATAGTTTTGCTGATACACACAAGCTGAAAGCACTTCAACTTGATCAAGCATATCATTTTTGAAATGGACTTCTAATAAACGATATGTTTCACTATTTTGTGTGGTGGTAATATCGATAAAGATGGTTCTCACCCCACTTACGTTTTAACGACTGGGTACAGGTATTTAGTACTTGAGATGGGTTTAGATTCTTGTATTATCGAGCGTAATAAAAAAAGGTACATCAGCACCCACAGTACTCCCTATAGTTACCAGTTCATCCTCACTTAGTATAAGATTACATACCTCTTTAACTAAAAGCATAAAGGCTGCAGCATTAGAAGAAGTATTTGCTTGGGAAGAGATGCTTTTAGTCACTACTACTTTATGTTCACAAAAGAAGTCTGAAATGTCTGAGTCGTTTGTATAGTCAAGAAGTGCTTTGTAGGCTTTGTAAATGGTATTTGACTCTAAAGGGATGTCATCGCACCCCTCGATGGTAAAGGTTTTACATTCGTGAGGTACAAAGCTTATGGTGTTATACAGCTCTTTGCCTTTTGTGTAGGCTTTAATGCTGTACCCTGAGTCACTTCTTTGTATAGAGTCTTTGATTCTATTATTACTTTTAGATCTATTCTGATGTTGTTTCTCTATCGAAGTAGCAAGAGTATCTATGTCCCAAAAACCAGCTTCATCTCCGCCTTCAAAACCACCCATCAGTAAAACCTAACTGTTACGCAGAAAATTAAATTGCGTAAACTCTTATATTATTCGTTTCAAGTTGTCCATTCAATATTTTCTGGATCGATATCAGCGTTCCGCCTGAACTCTCACATGAACCACAAGCACCCACATACGAAATGTAAACATCTGTCATTCCATTCGCTTCTTTGATATCTATAAAGTCTAGATCTCCATTGTCTGCTTGTAGAAACTCTCTGATCTTTAGATCTATGATCGCATCAATTGCGTTTATCTTTTGTACAGTACTCATGTTTTCAAACCCTAATTCATTGGCTTCTTTGATAAGATCTTGGCCTTCCATAATAACTTCCTTATTTTTTTATATTTAATTATCTCTAAATTCTTTGTTAATGATGTAGTATATATACATTATTACCTTAAATCTTAATTAAAGTACTGCGACAGAACTATGGCTAAATATGCATTTTTAGTATAAATTAAGTGTTTTAGGGGATTAAAATTGAATGGCTCCGGCACGAGGATTCGAACCTCGGACCAAATGATTAACAGTCATCTACTCTACCGCTGAGCTATGCCGGAACAATGATTGAAATAAGCGAGTGCTTGTTTCGTGGGTGAGATTATAGTGAAAAAGTTTTTTAAAGTCAAGGATTTTTTAGGCTTTTTTGTAAAATTCTACACCATTTGTTGAAACAGTCTTTATTTTTTCTTTTCGAAGAAGACCTTCTACTCTATTTTGACTCTCTTCATCCAAAAGAGCTTCTATATCTTCTTTGGTTAAAGGACGTTTTGACAACGTTTCGAGTATCTCTTCATCGCTGTAGCTAGAAGCCGAGATCTCCGCTTTTTTACGTGAGGCTATGTAGACTGGCAAGCTACTGTCAAAAAGATGGCTGATCTCCAGTAGTTTTTCATAACTTACAGGTTTTACATCGAAAGCAGGCGGTCTGTCTATGGTACCTATATCTATACGTGTAGGCTTTAACTGCAGTAGATACTCGTTGAGCTTGGCTATCTCTTCTTTGGAGTCATTGAGCGTTTTAACGATGAGTATCTCTATGACCAGAGGACCATGGTATCTTTCTTTGAAGGCTAACATCCCTGCTTTGATGTTCTCTACCTCTATACCCTTATGAGAACGGTCAAGCTTTTGCAAACATTTTTGTGTCGCACAGTCTAAAGAGAGTTTCACTTCATCCAGTTTCAAGAGTGCATCCTGTACTTTAACATCGTCTATATTGGCTGCATTGGAAAGGATGAGTGTTTTGGTTCTGCCTTTAAAGGTATTGATCTCATCTATCAGTTCGGAAAGGTGTGGATAGAGCGTAGGTTCTCCGTTAGCCGTGAGCGTGATGAAGTCTACATCATCATGTTCTTGAAGCGCAGCTTTCAGTGCCGTTGTCACTTCTTCTACACTGACTACATCATCATAAGCATCCATTGTCTTGGCTGGGTCAAGTTCACAGTAGAGACAGTCAAAATTACACTGCTTTTTACCAGGGCTTAGGTCAACTCCTAAAGATTTTCCAAAACGTCTAGAATGTATGGGACCAAATATAATATTCACAACTACTTCTTCCCCAATAATCTTTGACTCTGTTTTTTCAATTTCTTTTCAAAAGACTCTACAGAATTCTTATCGACCAGTTTATCACGATTTTCAAGTTTATACCCCAACTTTGCTTCAAACTTCACAAGGGCTATCTTTTTATAGAGTTCTATGATCTTATGATTGGTTAATCCACCCAAGAAATTCCGCATGAGACTCAATTTTTCTCTTTGGTAGGCTTGTTTACTTAACTCACGCTTACCCAATGCTGTCAGCTTTTCTTTGTACGTATTGCTGTCGATAAGTTCCATCTCAAACTCTTTATTGATAAAATAATCTGCCACGGTCGTAAAGTAATGACTGAAAGGCTTCTTAATATTCTGTACCTTTTTTGAACCCCACAGATAGTTTGCAGCGACTTTTTGAAACTCTTTTCTTAACGCTTCTATCTCTTCATCAACAGGTACCAGTTTACCGTCTTCTCTTAGTCTAAAGTTTCTGTTGAATGCCATAGAGATACTGTTCATGGTATTTTGAAACTCTGTCTTGGCATTACTTGAACGATTCAACAGTGCGATAAGCAGCTCTTTAATCTTCATCTTGTCAAAGTGCAGTGTCTCATAGCCAGGCACACTCAGTGTTTTCAGGTAGACCAGTTTACGTATATCTTTCACCCGTACTTCACTTTTGATAGAACGAACTAAAATTTCTTGAAGTTTTGCTTTGGAGTAAATATTGAGCGCATCAATGATATCGGTAACACGATACCTGTTCTCATCTGCCAGGTCCATCGCTTGGCAGAGTATCGTCTTACCTGTCCTGTTTTGGATAACGATACCTTTGGCACTAAGATACTTCTCTTCCAATGCGATGGCATTTTTCACATACGTCTTGAGATAGAGATACTCAGGATATTCTTCAAGTTCATGGACACGTTTTACCAAAGAAGCCAACGCATACTCCCTAACATCTTCGGGTAGGTTATCATAGAATTCATACTTGAGGATACGTCGGAAGTTATTGAGGTTAGCATTGAACCTGAGAGGTTTAGTGAAGGAGGCCGAAGCCTTTTGAAGCATCCTGTCTAAAATGGTCTCACCATCATGGCTGAATGCTGTATGACCGATGTCATGAAGAAGCCCTACGATCTTTCCAACCTTGAAAAAATTGAGGTCTATATCACTTCCAAGCTGTGCGCTGAGATGGTTGAGCATATACTCTGTGCTTAGGCCTACTTCGACTGAGTGGCTATAGCGGTTTCGTATACTGTCTTTGGTATGTTTTGAGAGATACATCGGGATGTCTTTCAGACGTACAAATACTTTGTGTCCTACGATCCCAAGTTCACATTCTTCGACTGCAATGTGATACTGTTCTCTGTTCATATGGCCCTTTCAGGGATTATTTTTTACTTACCCTCTGACACTCTTTTACAAAGTGTTTTGCATTTTCTACCGGTACATCTGGAAGGATGCCATGTCCGAGGTTAAAGATGTGTCTTTTTCCACCCATGATCTCCTGGATCTTCTCAACAGAGGCTGTAGTCTCTTCTTGAGAATAGAGACGTGTTGGTTCCATATTTCCTTGAAGAACATACTTGTCACCCAGTTTCTCTTTAGCAAGTGCCATAGGCGTTCCCCAGTCCACACCAAAGACGTCAAAGTTTCCATAGACTTGTCCCGTTGCGATAAATGCCGATACCCCTTTAGGGAACATGATCACAGGGATATGCGGGTATTTCTCTTTAAGGTACTCTGCGATCTCAACCATGTATTTCCATGAGAACTCATCATATCTGCTTGGCTCGATCGCTGCTGCCCATGAGTCAAAGATCTGCACTACATCTACACCAGATTGGATCTGCTTTTCCATGTAAAGCTTCACCACATCTGTCACTTTTCTAAGAATGTTATGAAGAAGTTCAGGGTTAGAGTACATCATCTTTTTACAAACATTATAGGTCTTTGTTCCCTGCCCTTCTATCATATAGGTTGCCAGTGTCCAAGGTGCTCCGGTGAAACCGATAAGCGCTATCTCATCGCCTCTTTCGTCAAGTTGTTTACGTAGAAGTTTGATCGTATCATAGACATAGGTAAGTTTAGATGCAGCCTCTTCACCACCGATAAGTCTGTCTAGATCGTCTTGAGATTTCAAAGGATCAGAGAACTTTGGTCCTTCACCTTTGACAAAACTCAAGTCCATACCCATCTCATCCGGGATCACAAGAATATCTGAAAACAGAATAGCTGCATCCACACCTACGATGTCAAGCGGTTGTATCGTTACTTCTGCAGCTTTTTCAGGGTTATGACACAAGTTAAGGAAGTTTCCTGCTTCAGCACGTACAGCCATATACTCAGGAAGATAACGGCCTGCCTGTCTCATCATCCATACCGGTGTGTATGGTGTCTCTTTTCCTAGACATGCGTCTACAAATATTTTACTCAATTGTTTTTCCTTAAAAATAATTCTCTTCTTTTTTCTAAAAAAGCTTTCATGACCTCATCGGTCTAAACACATAAAAGGCAGAAATTCCTTTTATAGCCTGTCTATTTCTTACCTACTTTACCTAAAAAATATAACCCTACTGCCAGCGCTGCAATAGCAAGTGCAAAATACAACATCTCTAATGGTGTTGTAAATTTGGTATGCAGTACCCTTTGAAAAAAGTTTACTACCAGTACCATCACGATGACCTTAGCGATCTTATCTTTAAGTTGGTCAAGGTTATCGATTGCAAGCAGCCGATTGTCTTCATCTTCAAACTGCTTTGCCTCATCAATATCTGAAATAAAAAGTTCATAGAGACCAAAAGCAAAGATAAACATCACAACGGCAATTAGATATAAGTCAACTGCACCAATGATCCCGGCAACCACATCTTCATGAAAATGTTCTGGATGCGGGATAGCATGTGTAACTACTTGAAATGATATGACGGCAACATTCCAGATATCCATAGAGGCAACAATAAATAAAATAACTGCACCAAGCAGTCCAAAGATCACAGCTAAGATAACGATAAATCTACTTCTCCAGATCATGCCTTCAAATAGTTTTTCTAACATTACGCATTTTCCTCTAGTTTGATCCATTTTTGTGCAATTCTCACTGCATTGGTCGCAGCACCTACTCTTACCTGGTCTGCCACACCCCAAAGGTGTAAGATATTGTTTGCATAGATATCTTTTCTGATACGTCCTACATAGGTCTCATCTGTATCTGTTGCAGTCAGTGGCATAGGATATTCATTTTTAGACATATCATCTACCACAGTCACATTTTCAAAGTTACCCAATACTTCTCTTGCTTCATCTACATTTACATCTACACCCTCTTCAAAAGTAATGGTAATCGACTCAGAGTGGCTTCTTAATACCGGTACACGTACACACGTTGCAGAGACGGCAAAATTGCTATGCATGATCTTGTTGGTCTCATTGACCATTTTCATCTCCTCTTTCGTATAACCATTTTCCTGTGGTACATCAATATGAGGAATGACATTCAGTGCGATACGGTGAGCAAAAGCTTCCACTTTTGCATCATCGAGTGTAAAGTTGAAGAAGGCTTGCATCTGTTTCACAAGCTCTTCCATTCCTGCTTTTCCTGCACCACTTACTGCTTGGTAAGTGCTTACATCTACTCTTTTGATCCCGTAAAGATCATGAAGAGGTTTAAGCAGTTGGACCATTTGAATGGTAGAACAGTTAGGGTTGGCAATGACCCCTGAATCTTCCCAAAGCGCAATGTCTTCAGGATTTACTTCAGGTACAACAAGTGGTATATTTGGATCCATTCTGAAGTGAGAAGTATTATCTATGACCACAGCTCCAGACTCTACTGCATACTTCGCAAAATGTGCAGAGATACTGCCACCAGCAGAAAAGAATGCGATATCGATCCCTCTACCTTCAAATACTTCTTCAGTCAACTCTTCGATCTTATAAGCGTTCCCCTGGAACTCGATCATTTCACCTGCTGATTTTGCACTTGCTAAAGGCAATAGGTTTGCCACAGGAAAATCGACCTCTTCTAAAACCCTAAAAAGCTCTTCACCCACGGCACCACTTGCACCGACTACTGCTACGTTATATTTCTTCACCTTATTCTAATCCTAATGTATTATCTGTTTCTTCACCATTATCTTCATCTGGTATCTCTTCTTTTTGACATTTAGCTATACTAACCACTTTATCTTTTGCATCAACGTTCACGATCTTCACACCTGAAGTGTTACGTCCTGCTTTACGGATGGTCTCCATATCTACACGGATCATCTTACCGATACTGGTTAAACACATCAAGTCTTTGTCTTCTTCTACAAATACCACACCGACAACATCACCTGTTTTAGGCGTAAGTTTCATAGAGATAACCCCTTTACCTGCACGGTTCTGTTCACGGTATTCACTCGCAGTGGTACGTTTACCAAGACCCTTTTCACTCATCATGAGAAGTTCATCATTCTCATCTTCAATCGTCGTGGCACCACAAACATAGTCGCCTTCTATTTTAAACTTGATCGCAGTCACACCACGTGAAACCCTACCGATCTCTCTGGCATCTTCAACTTTAAATCTGATACACAGACCTTTTTTGGTTGCTACAAAGAGCCATTTGGTATCTGGTTTGACGATCTTCGCATCAACTATCGCATCATCTTCATCAAGGTTGATCGCTCTTACACCATTGCTTCTGATGTTTGAATACTCAGAAAGGTTCGTTCTCTTCACGATACCATTTTCCGTGAAGAATACAAGTCCTTTGTCCGACTCAAAGTCAGTCGTAGGAATGATCGCCATGATCTTCTCATCTTGCTGAAGATTAATGAGGTTCACCACTGCCTTACCTTTAGCCGTACGCGTTCCCTCTGGAATACGGTAGACTTTCAGCCAGTAGAGTTGTCCTCTGTCTGTTACGAACATCAGTGTATCATGTGTATTTGATGTAAAGAACCTCTCGATGAAGTCATCATCATATGTGGTAACGGCTATCTTGCCTTTACCGCCACGATGCTGTTTCTCATACTGTTTCACAGGCACACGCTTGATGTATCCACGGTGTGTGATCGTTACAACCATTGGTTCATTTGGAATAAGATCTTCGATATCGATATCATCATAGTCATCTACGATCTCTGTACGACGTGGGGTTGTATATTTTTCACCTATCTCTACAAGTTCTTCACGGATGATCACATTGATCTTCTCTTCACTTTTCAAGATCGCTTCAAGTTCTGCGATGAGCTTGAGCAATTCATTCAACTCATTCTCGATCTTCTCGATCTCAAGACCTGTAAGACGTCTAAGTCTCATCTCCAAGATCGCTTTAGCCTGGATCTCTGAAAGTTTGAAACGAGACATGAGGTTTTCTCTAGCTTCCACATCATCAGCAGAAGCACGGATGATCTTGATCACTTCATCGATGTTATCAACAGCGATCTTGAGACCTTCCAAGATGTGTGCTCTGGCTCTTGCTTTTTCAAGTTCAAAGATCGTTCTTCGAATCACCACTGTTTTTCTGTGTTTCAAGAAAAGGTCGAACAGTTCCATAAGGTTAAAGACTTTTGGCTCTTTGTTTGCAATAGCAAGCATGATAATACCGAACGTCACTTGCATCTGAGTACTTTTGAAAAGGTTATTCAAGACGATCTCACTCATCGCATCACGTTTAAGCTCGATCACCACACGGATACCTTCTCTGTCTGATTCATCTCGAAGTTCAGAGATACCTTCTACCTGTTTGTCACGTACAAGTTGTGCGATGTTCTCTATAAGTCTTGACTTGTTGACCTGGAAAGGAAGTTCATCGATGATGATGATCTCTTTAGAACCTTTTTGTTCTATGTGTGTCTTTGCACGTACTTTGATTCGTCCACGTCCTGTCGTATAGGCATCAGTGATACCTTTACGTCCAAAGATGATACCACCCGTTGGGAAATCAGGACCCTGTACGATCTTCATCATATCTTCGACTGTCGAATCAGGATTATCAATTCTTGAAACAAGCGCATTTACGAGTTCATCCAATCTATGCGGAGGAATGTTCGTAGCCATACCAACCGCAATACCACTTGAACCGTTAAGCAGCAGGTTTGGCACGCGTGAAGGAAGTACATCCGGTTCATTCATAGAGTCATCGTAGTTTGGTACAAAATCAACCGTGTCTTTGTCAAGATCGCTCAAAAGCTCTTCTGCGATCTTTGTCATACGTGCTTCGGTATATCTCATCGCCGCAGCATTATCACCATCGACTGAACCAAAGTTTCCTTGACCATCAACAAGTGGTGCCTGCATAGAGAAGTCCTGTGCCATACGTACAAGCGCATCATACACAGAGTTGTCACCATGCGGGTGATACTTACCGATCACATCCCCGACGATACGAGCAGACTTTTTATATGGACTTCTGTGTGCAAGGTGAAGGTCATTCATTGCATAAAGGATCCTTCTGTGTACAGGTTTCAACCCATCTCTTGCATCTGGCAATGCCCTACCAATGATGACACTCATAGAGTAGTCAAGGTAGCTAGCCTTCATACTATCTTCGATTAACACTTGTCCGGTATTTTGTTGGTCTTCAAACAGATCGCTCATGCATTTCCTTATTGTGTAAAAAATTGCATTCATTGTATCTAAACGTGGCTTAAAAGAAATGCCTAAAAACGCTTTAAAATGGAAGCTAGGGGTCTTAAAATGGATTTAACATGTTTTTAACACTATTTCTATATAATGCATCACTAAATTAAATTTTGAGGAAAAACAGTGCCAATTGAACAAATAAAAGACTTCGTAGATTATGGGATCATAGGTTTTCTCTTTTTCTTGAGTTTCGTTACTGTAGCCTATGCCATTGAAAGAGTGCTTTTCTATCGCAGTATCAGAGTATCAGACTATAAAAACAAAACTGCTTTGGAACTTGACATTACAAAACGTTTACCAACCATTGCATCTATAGGTTCTAATGCTCCATATATAGGACTGCTTGGTACAGTGCTTGCGATCATCCTTACATTCTACATCATAGGTGACCAACAAGATACTATTAACCCTGGTGAGGTCATGAAACACTTGGCATTGGCACTTGAAAGCAACTGCGGCTGGTCTGGTCGTAGCGATCCCTGCAACTGTGATCTATAATGCACTGCTTGCAAGAGTAGATACCATCCTAGCTAAGTGGGAAATCGCACAGGATAACAAATAGCATGAGACGCGAACGCTTTGACAAAATGAATGTCGTACCTTTCATCGACATCGTTCTAGTTCTACTGGTAATTGTACTTGCCACAGCTACTTTTGTCACCAATAAAACGATCAATGTTGATCTACCTTCTGCTAGTTCCAAAGAAGAATGAAGAGAAGGAAAGTGTACATATCGCTATAGACAAAGAGGGTAAGTATTTTTACAATAAAGAGTCTTTAAGTCTTGAAGTCATTAAAGAGAAACTTACGAAGCTTGATCCAAAAAAAGATTTGATCTCTCTGCATATGGATAAAGAGAGTGCATTTCAATACTTTGTAGACCTTGTAGATATTCTTAAGGCTTTGGAGTTTAAGAATATTTCTATTCTTACAAAACAGTAACTAAACCCTTAACGTCATCCTCGTACTTGATACGGGGATCTACAAATGGCATATAATTCTAGCTATGGATCCCCTGGTCAAGCCAGAGGATGACGAAAACAAACAATATTTTCTTTTAATTTAATTTCCGATTTATTTTAACTGTGGCTTTGTTTCTCTCATCTACCCCAAGGGCACTTCCTCACTTCGTTCACGGCGTTTTTTTAGAAAAAACGAAGCAAAAAATCGTCATTGCTCTCGAATCGCTTTGCTTTCAAGGGCGTTCGCAATGACAAAGGCACGCACTGCGTGATTAATTTTTCATAAATCGTACAGAGTACGCTCTGACACTATGAACACCCTTATAAGCGAAGCGATTTGAGAATAGTGTCGACTTTTGTTTTACTTTTCTAGAAAAGTGAAGAGAGGAACAAGGTCTCAATGAAGATAAGAGGCATTAAAATAAATCAAAAAAATGTTTATTCCGTCATCATTCCATAAGGACGTTTCAGTTTTTCGGTTAGCTGGTGTAAACTTACAGCACGTCCTTCTCTTGCAAATTCACGACCATCCATAAAGACTATCATTGTAGGTACAGAAAACACAGAATAATTCGCCGAGATCTCTGCATTTTCATGTGCGTCAAGATAGATCTGCTTGAGTTGAGGAAAGTTTGCATCAAATACCTCTTTGAACTTAGGTCTTAATGCATGGCAAACATTACAATGTTCTCCAGAGAAATAAAGCAGAACCCCTACTTCGGTTCTTATGATGTTTTGTAGTTCTTCTAAGGTCATACGTTATCCTTGAATGATTTTTAAAATTATAACGCTTAGGAGCTACAACTCAGCTTCTTATTTTTAAACGCATCTGGAGTTGCGCCTGCCCATCTTTCAAACTCAGGATGCTCATCAAATGGGTTTTGAGCGATCTTAAAGAGATCATTTACCACAGAAAGATCACCTTTTTCAGCTGCGTCTATAGCCTCTTGAAGCATGTAGTTCTTTAACACATACTTTGGATTGGCTGTCAACATCTGTTCTTTTCTTTCTGCTGTATCTATCGTTTTAATACGTGCATCATATCTGTCTAGCCACTCATGCATCGGCTCATGGTAAAGTCCGGTACGTAACAGTGCCGTTCTGTCTCCCTCATAGTGACTCAGTGTTCTAAGGAAGAGCGTATAATCCACTTGTAACTGTTCCAACATATCGAGCATATCATCTATGAGTTCAGGGTCTCCTTCCACTGTGCCTTCAAATCCAAGTTTTTTACACATGTAGTAGTGGTAATATCTGATATAGATCTTATCAAACATCGCCAAGTTCTTTTCCATCTTCTCTATAGTTGATAGAGGACTAAGGGCCATCATCAATGCCTTAAGATTCCATTTTGCTATCTGAGGCTGATTTGCAAAACTGTAGCGTCCGTTTACATCCGTATGATTACATACATTGTCATGACGGAAATCATCTAAAAAGGCATAAGGACCATAATCTATGGTCAAGCCTGCTATGGACATATTGTCCGTGTTCATCACCCCATGGTTAAAGCCAACAGACATCCATTGGGCCATCAACCTTGCAGTGATGATCATGACATCATTAAAAAGAAGTGTATAACGATTATCTTTGCCTTTAATATGCGGGAAATTCTCATCAATAACATAATCTGCCAATGCCTCTAGTTCTTTGAAAAATCCATGATGCGCAAAGTACTCAAACGTACCAAAACGTACCCATGAACTGCTGACACGACATACAATAGCAGCTTTTTCTACCTTTTCACGTCGTACATTATGGTCTGAACCTATGATCCCCAAACAAAGCGTACTTGGGATACTGAGTCCCTGCATCGCTTCACTCATCAAATACTCCCTGATACTTGAACGAAGCACAGCGCGTCCATCACCATTACGTGAGTACTCTGTGATACCGGCTCCTTTGAGCTGCATATGATATTTGTCTATCGTACCTATATTGATCGCTCTGCCATCTCCAAGTCTTGGCACATAATGTCCAAACTGGTGTCCTGCATAACACATGGCAAAGGTATCTGAAGTTTCTACTTCATGTTGACCATTGAGAAACGTCACAAAGGCTTCGCTCTGCAATTCACTTTCATCAATGTCAAGTACTTTTGCTACATCTTTGTTCGCATGTATAAGGTAAGGTCTTATAAGAGGTGTTGGGGTCACCCTATCATAACACTCTTCTGGTAATTCCAAGTATGGGTTGGTAAGTTTTAATTCATTTAATTTCATGCTTGCATTCTACACACCATGGCTTTGATGCTACTTAAGCCAAATAGGAGTATAATCACACAATTAAATTTGTAAGGAATATCACTATGGGTAGAGCGTTTGAATACCGCAAAGCAGCGAAAATGAAAAGATGGGGAACCATGTCAAGAGTTTTCCCTAAATTAGGAAAGATCATCACCATGGCAGCCAAAGAAGGCGGTATGGACCCAGATATGAACCCTAAACTTCGTACAGCTATTCTCAACGCTAAAGCACAAAACATGCCTAAGGATAACATTGATGCAGCGATCAAAAGAGCTGCAGCTAAGGATGCTGCAGATATCAAAGAGCTTTCATACGATATCAAAGCTGTACACGGTGTACAAATGATCGTAGAGTGTGCAACAGATAACAATACCAGAACGGTTGCCAATGTAAAAGCGATACTTGCCAGAAACGGTGGTGAAATGTTAACTTCAGGATCACTCAACTTTATGTTTACCCGCAAATGTGTTTTTGTATTTAACAAAACAGATGATATGGACTTGGAAGAGTTAGAGCTCGAACTTATCGACTTTGGGCTAGAAGAGATAGAAGAAGATGTAGAGCCTCAGGAAGATGGTGATGATATCAATATTGTAAGAGTTTACGGTGACTTTACTGCATTTGGTGAACTGAGTAAGGCATTGGAAGATATGCAAGTAGAAGTGAAAAAAGCGACTTTAGAGTATATCGCCAATACACCAATTGAACTTAATGACGAACAGATGGAAGAGATAGATACACTCATCGACAAATTAGAAGATGATGAAGATGTACAGTCTGTCTTTACAAACATCGCCTAAACGGTAAATAATAGTATTTTTTATTGTTTTTATGAAGTTAAAAAGGCATATCCTAAAATTTGGATATGCCTAGGGAAGAGAACCTATTGTCTATTAATAAAATGTCATCAAGAGATGCGGTGAAGACTCAGGGATATTCACTCCTGCATCATCATACTCTGCCATGTGATGTGCTGATGCACTTGATGCTAAACCGATTGCCAATAAAGCTATAGTTGTTAATTTTTTCATATAAATCCTTTTTTGTTTTATGTTAATTTGTATCTCGTAGTGGTTAGAAATATCTTATCCAAATACGGTAAGGTGACCTGAACTATCTGACATATTTCCACCTGCTGTATCCGATGGTGATGGATGATGTGCCATAGCGCTTGAAGCTAAACCGATTGTTAAAAGTAAAACTGCTGTTAATTTTTTCATGTGAATCCTTTATTCATTATTTAAATATCCATCTAATCATGAAGATTAGAACCTGTTTATTGAATGACAGTTGAAGTATAAAAGAGAAGTATGAAAAAAGTGTGAAGATAAAAATAAAAGGATCAACCACAGCATTTTAGCTGTGATCATTGAAGATAAGAGGATTTAATTTTCGTGCTGTTCCACGAACTCCTCATAACCGCCTTCAAAATCAATGATCGTTCCATCTTCATTGATCTTAATGATACGGTTTGCAAATGCATCGATGAGCTCTCTATCGTGAGAAACACAAATAACCCCGCCTTTGTAGTTGTGCAGCGCTTCACCCAGAGCAACGATCGCTTCAAGATCGAGGTGGTTGTTTGGCTCATCCATCACTAAGAAGTTTGAAGCGTCCATCATGATCTTAGAGAGCATAACACGGTGCTTTTCACCACCTGAACATGCATTGATCTTCTTTTTTTGCTCTTCTCCACTAAAAAGCATACGTCCCAAGGTTTTACGGATGTCATCAATGTGCCATTTCTGATCGAATCCCTGTATCCATTGCGGTAATTCTTCATCGCCTACGACAAGGTCTGTTGTATTTTGAGGGAAGTAGCTGTGGGTAATGGTCTGCCCCCATTTAAATGTTCCGCTATCTGCTTCTATCTCTTCCATAAGGATTTTAAGTAACGTTGTTTTACCTACACCATTGGTACCGATGAGAGCAACTTTGTCGTCTTTGTTCAGCTTAAATGTCAGACCTTCAAATACTTTTTCTCCGTCATAGCTCTTTGAAAGACCTTCCACTTCAAGTACTTCATTTCCAATATCTCTATGTGCTTTAAACATGATTGACGGGTCACGTCTTGATGAGAGTTTGATCTCACTGACATCAAGTTTGTCCAATTGCTTTTGACGACTTGTTGCCTGTTTTGCTTTTGAGGCATTTGCCGAGAATCTCGCGATGAACTTTTCAAGTTCCTCTTTCTCTTTAAGTGCCTTCCCTCTATCTGTTTCAGCTTGTTTTGCAATGAGGTTTGCGGCAATATACCACTCATCATAGTTTCCTGTAAATTCACGGATATTTTGGAAATCAAGATCAAGAATATGCGTCACTACCCCATTAAGGAAATGTCTGTCATGAGAGATAACAAGTAAAGTACCCTCATGACGTTTTAGTTCATTTTCCAACCAAGTGATCGTATCCATATCAAGGTTGTTGGTAGGCTCATCGAGGAGTAGTACATCTGGTTTTAAGAAAAGTACTTGTGCCAATAAGATCTTGAATTTGTCACCACCTGTAAGTGAGCTCATAAGTTCATCATGCTGTGATGCAGGAAACCCTAACGCTTCAAGTAACTTTTCTATCTTTACATCAGATTCATACGTAGGGTCTTCATCTGCACAGATCATTTCGAGTTCAGCCAAACGGTTGTTGACTTCATCACTCTCAAAGTCACCTTCCATGTAGAGTTTTTCTTTCTCTTTTTGCGCATCAAAAAGTTTTTTATTTCCATAAAGTACCGCATCTTTGAGTGTATACTCTTCAAAAGCATACTGGTTTTGCCCTAGAACACCCAACTTAAGTCCCGGTTGCAGCTGTACTTCACCATCGCTTTGTTCTATCTCTCCAGAAAGGATCTTTAGAAATGTTGACTTTCCTGCACCATTTGCACCGATAAGTCCGTAACGCTTACCTGCATCCAAAGTGATGTTAATTTTGTCAAAAAGCACTCTTTTTCCATAGCGCTGAGTTAAGTTTACTGTACTAAGCATATCTTATCCTTGTATATAATTAGTGGAATTTTAACATAATGGTCTGAAAGTGAAAAAAAGAAGATATCCAAAGCGTTTTCATAAGAGGAAAACGCTTTTAAGATGAAAAAAAATTTAATCTAAAAGATCGATAATATTCTCAATAGGACGTCCAATAGCTGCTTTGCCATCTTTGATCACAACAGGTCTCTCTATAAGCTTTGGATTTGCCACCATAGCCTCTATGAGTTTATCTTCGTCCGTTTCCTCTTTGAGATTTAACTCTTTATAGACAGCCTCTTTGGTTCTCATCAGTTCTCTTGCAGAGATACCAAGCATCTTTAATACGTCTTTCAACTCTTTTTTGGTTGGAGGTGTATCAAGGTACTTAACGACCTCTGCCTCTACACCTTTCTCTTCCAAGAGTTTCACTCCGTCTCTAGATTTACCGCATCTTGGGTTATGCCATATGGTTACATTTGCCATAGTATTTTCCTTTATTATGTAATTTAACGATTTTTTTATCTACACCAGTGATCAGATTCTTGTTCTTACCCATATAGTCAATATTATCGAGTAGATAGCGTATAGCATTGATACGGGCTCTTTTTTTATCGTTTGCATCCACTTCACACCATGGTGCATGATCTGTACCAGAGACTTTGAACATCTTATCACGCAGCACTTCGTATGTTGGATAAGCCTCCATCGACTTATAATCCAGTTCAGAAAGTTTCCAACCTTTAAGCGGATCGTTTTCTCTATCTTTGATACGCTTCTTCTGTGTTTCATGGGAGATGTTCAGATAAAATTTAAAAAAGAGTATACCGTCATCTCCAAGCATCTCTTCTACACCATTGACCTGTCTGTAAAAGTGGTCATGCTGTTCTTGTGTACAAAACCCAAAAACCTGTTCTATCCCTGCTCTGTTGTACCAGCTTCTGTCAAAAAAGACGATCTCTCCAGCATTGGGTATCTGCTTTAAATGACGCTGAAAATACCACTGTCCCAACTCTTTGGAGTTTGGTTTAGGCAGGGCTACAGAACGTGCTTCTCTAGGATTGAGATAGTTGTTAAACTCTTTGATACTTGAGCTTTTCCCCGCTGTATCCATACCTTCGAAGATCACTAAAAGTCTCTTATCGTTATCAATGATCCACTTTTGAAGTTTGACCAGTTCATGCTGAAGTTTTAGAGACTCTTTTTCATAAAACTTTGTCTCTATCTTTCCGGATTTTTTGAAGACCTTAGAAGGTTTCTCTTGATACTCTGCTAACTTTTTTGTATAGCGTATCTTTTGTCTACTCATCTTTGTCACCACTTAGCTCTTTGGGTATCTTCTTATTGGTTTGTGCACCCAGTTCTTTAAGCTGCTGTACCTGTCTTACAAGATTTCCTTTACCGTCACTCAGTTTGTTTCGTGCTGCAGAAAAACTGCCCTGGATACCGTCTATCTGTTTAGAGATCTTCATCAGGTCTTCCGAGAAACCAACGAACTTATCATACATCGCACCTGCTCTTCTGGCTATCTCCTGGGCATTTTGATTTTGGCGTTCATACTTCCATACATTTTCCACTGCTCTCATTGCGACAAGCAGTGTCGTAGGTCCGACAAGAAGGATCTTGTTCTTAAAGGCATTGTCATAGATACTGCTGTCATGTTCCAATGCCACAGCCAATGCACCTTCTATAGGCATGAACATAAAGATAAAATCTAAGGTATTGACCTCTTTAAGTCGTTCATAGTTCTTGTTCGAAAGCCCCTCTACATGTGCTCTTATGGAATTTAAATGTGTCGTGAGATGTAACGCTCTGGTCTCTTCATTTTCTGCATTGACAAAACGCTCATAAGCTACAAGTGAAGTCTTTGCATCAATGATAAGATCTCTATTGTCCGGTAAATGCACTACCACGTCCGGTCGAAGCACTTCATTTTCATCTGTACGCAGACTTACCTCACGTTCAAACTCGAATCCTTTTCTAAGTCCCGAAGCTTCGAGTACATTTTCAAGTACCATCTCTCCCCAGATACCCTGCTGTTTACTGTCCCCTTTGAGTGCATTGGTAAGGTTAATGGCATCTTTGCTGATCTTTTCATTGAGCTCTTTGAGTGAATTGATCTCATTTTTCAGTACTGCACGGTCTTGGCTCTCAGTGTTGTAGGTGTCTGCTACCTGCTTTTTAAACTCGGTGATCTGAGTTTGGAGCGGTTTGATCATATTGTCCAGATTCTCTTTGGAGAACTCCGCGAACTTTTGAGAGTTACCGTCGAAGACCTTTTTAGCCAATGACTCCAACTCATCTTTGATCTCTTTTTTATGGTTGAGCATCATCTCTTTTTGGGAGTTGGCATGTCTCTCTTCACTCTCAAGCTTCATCAATAAACGGGCATTATTGGTACGGTATCTGCTGTTATCTTCGAGTATACTGTCCTGACGCTCTTTTAAATTGTTGTGTTCTTCCAAAAGTGTTGCATGGATACTCTGGGCACTTTCAAGCTGTGCTTTTGTCTGAGTGAGTTCTTTTTCAAGTTCGCTGTATTTGCCTTGCAGTGTTGACAACGTTTCGTTAGTGGACTTCAATGTCTCTTTCGTCTCTGCAAACTGTTGCAACTCCTGTTCATTACTTGCATTCTTGAGTTTATAGGCTTCAAGCTCATGCTCCAATGCAGCGATCTGTTCTGTTTTCTCTTTGTTATCAATGTTCGTATTCCAGAATCTGTCTTTATAGATCTTCACCTTCATCGCTGAGACTACGATCACAAGCAAAATAACCAAAAGTACCACCAATGACAAACCTGCCATTAGCATTAACGTAGAATCATTCTGTATTTTTAATACTAACTCTTGCATTCCTATCCTCTTATCATGTCATAGTTTCTAGGGTAGTTACATTTCATACTTTGTGTAGGCAAATTTCCCTTCCCGTATTTCATGTGTTTGAAGACTATTTGCACCTTATTATCGAGATCATCATAATATGCGATACTGTGCAATCTTTGTTTTTTATCTACCTGTATCGTATATTGTTTATTTTCATACACTGCCACATAGATATTTTCACTGTGTAAGGTTGCTTTTTGCAAGATTTTAGCAATCTCTATACCTTTGGTTATCATATATGCTGAAACCTGTTCGAGATCATGGTCCACTACAAGTAGTTCAAACCCATCGGTACAGACCTCTTTTTGTGTAGGTTCTTTATAACTCCACTTAAAAAGTGTCTCATTTGAAAAACGTACTTTCCCACTGTATGTGATCACTTTCTCTTTTGTGTTTGTTATTTTCTGTATAAAATCTGCTTGAAAGTTCTCTGGCAATTCTATATTTGCTGAGAGCAAAGAAAATGCCAATGATAATAACGCTAATAGTTTCATTCTTTTTCCTTATAGTTTGAAATATACCAAAATAGCACTTGTATAGTGTTAAGATATGTCATATTGTCATAAAATTGTGAAGCAGGCGTGTGAAGCGTTCACCCTTTGCTAACGGAATATTAATCACTATTTGGATAAAATATCCCCAATTTATGCAAAGGCAAAACCTACAATGATTAAAAGCGTACTCAAACTCTTTGGCACAGAAAATGACAGGATCGTAAAGAACTATCTTAAACAAGTAAAAAATATCAATGCTCTTGAATCTCAGTATGAAGCAATGGATGATGAAGCACTCAAAGCTGCATTTGACACACTTAAGAGTGAAGTCCAAAGCGGTTCAAAAACTTTGAAAGATGTACTCTATGACTCTTTTGCCATTACCAGAGAAGTAGCAAAACGTACTTTGGATATGAGACATTATGATGTGCAGATGGTCGGTGGGCTGGTACTCAACGATGGAAATATTGCAGAGATGAAAACAGGTGAAGGTAAAACGCTTGTAGCAACACTGGCCGTAGTGCTCAATGCAATGACCGCAAAAGGGGTACATGTTGTTACAGTGAATGACTACCTTGCAAAAAGAGACTCGGATGAGATGGGAAAACTCTATACATTCCTTGGTTATACAGTGGGATGTCTCACAGCAGAGATACATGATGACATGGGTAGAAAAGCACAATACGATGCAGATATCACCTATGGAACGAACAACGAATATGGCTTTGATTACCTTCGTGACAACATGAAAGTAAGAGCTGAAGAGAAAGTACAGCGTGAGCACCATTATGCGATCGTGGATGAAGTGGACTCCATCCTTATCGATGAGGCGAGAACACCGCTCATTATCTCCGGACCTACGCAACGTGACCACAATCACTATGCCCAGGCAGACACCATCGCTAAGCAGATGGAACGTGGAGAGAAAATAGAGACTAAAGCAGGTGAACCGGAACAGACCACGGGTGACTTCATCGTTGATGAGAAGAACAGAACCATAGTAATGACAGAGGACGGGCTTCAAAAAGCACAAGACCTCTTTGAAGTGGAGAACCTCTACAGCCTGGAAAATGCTGTACTCTCACACCACCTTGATCAGGCACTGAAAGCACACTATATCTTCGAAAAAGATGTGGACTACGTCGTACAGAATAACGAGATCATCATCGTTGATGAGTTTACAGGTAGGCTCTCTGAAGGTCGTAGATACTCTGAAGGCTTACACCAGGCCCTTGAAGCCAAAGAAGCGGTAGAAATACAAGAAGAATCACAGACACTTGCAGAGATCACGTATCAAAACTACTTTAGACTCTATGAAAAGCTGGCTGGTATGACAGGTACGGCGCAAACTGAAGCCACAGAATTTTCACAGATCTATAGCTTGGATGTTATCTCTATTCCTACCAATGTGCCTATTGCAAGAATGGACAAAAATGACCTCATCTATAACACCGAACGTGAAAAACTGGACGCTGTGGTAAAACGTGTCAAAGAACTTCATGCCAAAGGACAGCCGGTACTTATCGGTACTGCTTCTATAGAAAAGTCTGAGATGATTGATACAAGACTCAAAAAAGAGAAGATACCACACAATATGCTCAACGCTAAAAATCACGCACAAGAAGCAGAGATCATTATGAATGCAGGGCAAAAAGGTGCCGTCACAGTTGCTACAAACATGGCAGGACGTGGAGTTGACATCAAGATAGATGATGAAGTAAGAAGTCTGGGAGGACTGATGATCCTTGGTACAGAGCGTCACGAAAGTAGACGTATCGATAATCAGCTCAGAGGACGTTCCGGACGTCAAGGTGATCCGGGTGAAAGCCAATTCTTCCTCAGTCTTGATGACAATCTTCTACGTATCTTTGGTGGAGAGAAGATCAGGAACATTATGAACAGACTTGGTGTTGAAGATGGTGAATACATCGATTCCAAGATCGTGACACGTTCGGTAGAGAAAGCACAGAAAAAAGTAGAGAACCAACACTACGAATCAAGAAAACATATCTTGGAGTATGATGATGTTGCCAATCATCAAAGAAAAGCGATCTATGCCTTCAGAAACCAACTCCTTGACCCTGAATTTGACATTGATGCTAAGATCAAAGAGAATCGTGCAGAGTATATAGACCATCTTCTGGCAGAGTCAGAGATCTTTGAAGGTATGCCTACCGAAGACTTTGATGTTGAGAGACTTGCTGCACTGATCAAAGAAGAACTTCGTATTGAAGTAAAAAGTGAACAGTTTAAGGACAAAGAAGTAGACGAGATGACTTCCATGATCACAAGTATGATGGAAGATCTTTACGAAAAGAAAATGTCTCAAATAGTCCCTGAACAAAGACAAGAGATAGAGCGTATCTTATACCTACAGGTACTAGACCCTCAGTGGAGAGACCACCTTTATGAGATGGATGTACTTAAAACAGGTATCGGACTTAGAGGATACAACCAAAAAGACCCACTCACAGAGTATAAACAAGACAGTTATAAACTCTTTACCGAACTTGTTCTCCGTATTAAACTTGAAGCGGTAAAAGTTCTCCAGCTTGTGCAGTTTGATTTTGAATCTCCTGAAGAAGAAGAAGCTGCTGTTGAGCAGATCAGAGAAGAACTAGAGAGTGATGTGGCAGACGCAAAACTCAGTACAGAAGAGCAGGAAGAAGCTAAGAAGAAACCTGTAACGGGAACTAAAAAACCTAAAAGAAATGAACCATGCCCATGTGGCTCAGGTAAAAAATATAAAAACTGCTGTGGACAAAGCGGACCTAAAAAAGGTCTCTTGGCATAATGTCCACACCTGCAAGTATCTCCTCGCCCAATAAGAAGTTTATTAGGCATATCATTAAACATTACCTCAAATACGACAAAGAAAATCCTTTTATCTTTATCTCTGCGATGTTAGCCTTTTTAGGAATCGCAGCGGGTGTGATGGTACTTATGATAGCTATGGGAATAATGAACGGTACACAAAAAGAGTTCACTAAAAAGCTTTTTGTCATGAACTACCCCCTTACAGTACTTCCCTTGGAAGAAAATGCGGTCAATGATGATCTCATTACCTCTTTAGGAGAAAAGTTCCCGCACCTGAAATTCAGTCCTTACTATACCACACAGGTGATCACGAAAAATGAAGGTGCCGTACAGGGCTCTTTGGTCTATGGTGTAGATTTTGACAAAGAGAGTGAAATAAATACTATTTTTAATGAAGCAAGAGGGACTGAAACAAGTAAGTTCAGGGTTGTCTTAGGGGAAGGACTCTCTTTTGAAATGAATGCACCAAAAGGTGAGAAGGTCACACTTTACTTTTCAGAACAACAGGCGATAGGCTTTGGAACGATGCCGCTTCAAAAACGTTTTATCATTGATGGTATTTTCAAATCTGGTCTCAAAGCGTATGACAAAGCTATTATGTACACCTCATTAGAGGCTTTTGAAAAACTGCTGGGACGTACCCATGGAAGTTATGACGGCTTACATATCTATACTGAAAACCCTTTGGATGAAATAGTGGATATAAAAAAAGCTTTACCTCAAATGGTGATCATAGAGGGTTGGTGGCAGCAAAACGGAAACTTTTTTGCTGCTATGGAGATGGAGAAAAAAGCACTTTTCCTTGTCTTACTGCTTATCATTCTTGTCGCATCATTGAACATCATCTCATCACTGCTGATGACAGTAATGAGTAGAAGAAGGGAGATAGCCCTGATGCGTACTCTTGGTGCGACCAAAAGAGAGATAAAATCTATCTTTTTTAAATTAGGACTGATCATAGGAAGTGCAGGTATCATCGCAGGTACACTGCTTGGTGGACTAGGTATTTGGATACTTACCACATTTGATATTATCTCTATGCCTGCAGATGTTTATGGTACCTCTAAACTGCCTGTAGATCTTACATTGAACGATTTTGGGCTGATCATTCTAGGAACAAGTATTATTATATTGCTCTCTGCCCTCTACCCGGCAAAAAAAGCATCACAGACAGACCCATTAACTGTACTCAGAAATGAATAGAGCGTTCTAATCAAACATATCCATTACGGCATTTCCTTGTTCAAATACATCGAAGATGGACGCTTCCTCTTCCTCTTCAAAGACGTTAAATGGTGAGTCATCAAACATTCCAAACATATTGTTATACATTTTAGAAGAGTTATACATCATTCCAGACATCATCTCTGCAGACTGACCGGAATATTTAGCCCCTTTATACATTGAAGTACCTGTATCTTTGATATCTCCAAGAAAACCAAAGCCCATCACACTGTCTAAAATACCTGAGTCCTTTTTCTTCTTACTACCGCCAAATCCAAGGAAATCAGGCATACCGGGTATACCTATATCCATACCTATAGTATCTCCAAAATCACTAAGGGTGTCTGTAAGAAAGAAACCTGTGTCTTTCTTTTTATTACCGCCAAGGCCGATCTTACTTTTAATATTGTCAATACTTAATGCATCAAGCCCTTCTTTGACATCATCCACCCTTCTATCTAAAGTGGTTTCGTTTACAGGTTTCTTATATCCTATCTTTAAATCTTCTCTGATACTATCAATTCTCAGTGTACGCGCACTAGGCTCTTTAATGTCTAGATCTTCTTTGATTCTTTTTAGTTTTAACTCTTTTTTACTTGGCCCTTTGATATCTAATTCTTTACGTATTCTTTCTATTTCAAGCGCTTCTTCACTCTTTTGTGATGTTTTAGATTGCTTTACTTTTTTAGATTTCTTTTTTTCTTCTACGTGTTCTTTTGTTATGACCTTAGGTATTTTTGGTTTTCCTTCACCTATTTGATTGGCCCTCTTCATCTCTTCTTTAGGATCTTCATCCGGTATATCAAATATGCCTTCCATAGGTAGAAGTTCATCATCCGTATACTCTGTAGGTAACTGTGTAGTTTCATGTGGTAAAAGTTCACCATCCATCCCTGTAGATATTTCAGGAGTTTCATCTTGTATCATATAGGGAGTCTTGATATCTTGCAAAACCCTCTCTTCATTTTGACTCATATCAGCCCATATAAAAATGCTTGGTACCAGTGTCATCAAAAGAATTTTTTTCATTATTTTATGCTGCCTTATCTTCTATCTCTCTTTCATTATACACTATTTTATTTATTTAAAATATGCTCAGGAGACTCAATGGTTCTTTGGAGTATCTTCAGGGGTAGTGAAAGTATATCGCCTCCTGGAGATGTTTTTACCTCCGGATTATCCAGTGTACCAGTGATCTGCAGTCCGAAGGTCATACTCTTGTCTCCACCTGTGATAATATAGCCTAAAACAGGCAAACTTCCTACTATCTTACCCAACTCTCTTGCAGTCTGAATCGCAAGGTCGAGTTGAATGGTCTTTTTCTTCAGATCAATTTCTCCCGTTCCTGCAATGGTTGCTGAACTTCCTTTAATGTAGATAGAATCAAAGATTATTTTATCTCTTTTGACCATTCTATATTCGGCTATCCCCTCTTCTATCGTAAAGCCTTTTTCAGAATAACCGGGCTTTTGAAGAGATGCCAACGCAGGTACAGTATTGATGAAGGCCAAAGTATTGTTATATGCCTTGAAGTCTTTCATCACACCACCCTCTACAATGATCTCACCCTTCATGGTCTTCTCAGGATCTCCCCATTTTTTTAGAGTGTACCGCCCATCCTGCAAACCTTTAAAATTGATCAAAGGATGCAGTGTCTTATCTTTTATACGTAGTGCTCTCATAGATAAAAGTTCCTGCTTTTTAGTAAATTTAATAATATCGTTCGATGAACTTCCTATCGCCTTAATGTTACCGTTAGGTTTTACTTCTATATCGTAGCTGTCTGTGAGCAAACTATATTCTTCATATCTCAGATTACTATTTTTACCTAAAATGATCAAAGATTTACTCTGTTTTTCCTTACCTTTCTTTTTTGTATTTTCTTTTTTTGTCTTCTTTGTCGTTTTTAAAAATTCTTTAAGATCAATATTGAGATTTGTTATATTTACACGTGAGGAAGCCTGATTATAATGAAAACGTTTGCTGAAAGCATAAAAATCTATGTCCGTAGGTGTAACTTTACCCTCAAAAGGTACGCGTGATTTACATTGATTGTCTTTCTCATAGATAAAGCATGATGTTCTTTTGAGCATTCCTTCAAAATCATATGTTTTAAAGTCTTTTGTTTTTATATCTACATGCCCACCTTGTTCAATAGGTCCTGGATCTGGAAGATAAGGTTTAATTTTATTGATATCCGTTAAAAAGATATTTGTCTCATTCTTATCGCTGGTAAGTTTTATACGCAGTTTAGGTATTTCTACTTCTATGGTATCTCCAAAGCCTAATTCAAAAGGCAATGTTTGATCTTTTAGAACAAAAAATCTCTCCCCTTCTTCTCCAAGTTCAATTCGCCTAGCATCAAAAATCAAATCTGCTTTTTTCGTGTCTAGATCTATCTTTCCATTAAGATCACCTTCATATTGCGTATCTTTCAAATAAATATTCTTTAAAGTGATGACGCCCTTTTGATACTGGAGTATACCTTTCTCAATAGCAAGTTTGACTTTTTCCAACCATATAACACTTTGTTCAAAATCAACATTGACAAAGAAATCTTTATACTTGTTTTTCAAACTTATATCTGCCATGAAGAGTACATTTGCTTTTCCGCTCTCTTGATTGATCGGCAATAACAGATCATATGCTTTTAATAAATTTTGTAATTTACTGTCGTAGGGTGCGTTGGCCCTGATCTTAAGTTTTAGATTCGTATGTGCATTGAGTAAATTTAATATGCTCACGGTACTTCCCTCTAAACTTATATCTTCATAAGTAGGTTCTTTCAAGTCAAAGTAGAGTCCTCCATCGTTGTAGGTCAATATAAAACTTGGAACTAAAACCGGAGGAAGTTCATCTTTAAAATATATTTTAGCATCTGAGAAAAGTACCTCTCCGTTTAAAGCATCAAAATCTATTTTAAATTTACCCTCCTCGATTTTTCCTTTTCCGGATAAAGAATGAAGTTTATACTGACTGGCTTGCACCTTCTCAACCACCCAACTTCGAACAACTTCCATTAGATTAAACTTATCTATAATACTTTTTAAGTCTGTAAAACTGTCACTGTTCAATCCAAAGTCTATCTCATTGTCTTTTTTGCTTGCAGTGAACTTTCCTGATGCACCGTTGAAGGTAAAATTCCCTTCGGTTTCCAATAGATCTTCATATAGATCATAGGTGACTTCTCCATTCATTGCCACATTGTATTGTTTCAAATGGAGTAAAGGAATATTTGCTTTTATCATTTTCCCTTCACGTTTTACCGTACCGATAATTTCATAATCTTTACTCGTAAGCTTCAAATAGTCATGACGAAATTTTATACTTAAACTGTTATTTTGAAAAACAATATTTTTTAGATCAATGGATTCAAAAAAAGTAAGTATATATTTTATGCGATCAAATGCTTCATCTATCCTATTTAAAGAGGGATCTTCTTTACTTTGAGGGATGATGACATTCTCTGCTTTAAGTATAAGCTTTTTATCGAGTTTAATGTATAATCCATCTACATTGTAATCAGCTATCTTAAATGTATCAACTTTGATACCTGCTAGAAGCCCTATGAAAAAAGCTGCAAAAAGGACAACAAACAAAATGAGTGTATTACGTAAAAGCACATGGATAGCATGGGCAGAAAATATTGCACTGGTTTTGATCATCACTTTTGCCTTTTATACTACACTGCCCATTAAAACGACACGAACACTCTTAGTTCCTCAGGGCTCTATTACATATATTATATCACAGCTGACTCAAAAAGGATATGCGTTAAGCCCTATAGACAAGTATATTTTAGTCTTTCTTGGTAAACCGCAAAGTGGTTGGGTAGATATAGGTGCAACCCATTTAAATCGTATCGACTTTTTATATAAACTCTCCACGGCAAAAGCGAAAATGGAAGAGATAACACTCATACCCGGTGAAACCACAGAACTCTTCCTTACTTCTATAGCCACAGAATTAAAGCTCAATAAATTGAAACTTGAAAAAAACTATAAAAAGTTTTCAAAATATCCTGAAGCGGGTATCTATGCCGATACCTATTATGTACCTTATGGTATCACTGAAAAACATCTCATCTATTTTCTTCTTTCTGAATCAGAAAAAAAATATAAAGAGATCTCAGAGAAAATTTATGGCACCTATAATACAAAACAGTGGTTAAATATACTTATTATCGCTTCTATCATCCAGAAAGAAGCTGCCAATACAAAAGAGATGCCTATCGTCTCCTCAGTGATCTATAACCGTCTTAAAAAAGGAATGCGTCTACAAATGGATGGCACACTCAACTACGGTAAATATTCACATACCAAAGTGACTCCGGAACGTATAAGAAATGACACAAGCAGATTTAACACATATAAGTATAAAGGACTACCCCACTCACCTATAGGTGCAGTCTCTTTTGATGCGATCATCGCGGCGATCAAACCCGCAAAAACAAACTATCTTTATTTTATGAAAAATGATCAGGGAGTGCATGACTTTACGGACAGCTATAAAAAACACCGTAAAAATATTCAAAAAGCACGATAACGTGTAAAAATACTAAGCGCTAAGTACTTCCAGATCAGTCAGGTCGAACAAAAGTAAATTTTCATCCGCCATCTGCAACAGTTCATTTGAAAATCCACTTTTGGAAAAGAGTGCATAGACATCTACTTGAATTCCTGATTCCAAAGCTTTTGCTTTAAGTTTGGTAAGTTCGTTTTTGCATACTTTTCTCTCTTTGTACTTACACTCACCCAATATGACCTTTTTATCCTTGGTCACCGCCAAAATATCAAATTCACTATGGATATTCCAAAAGCTTCCTGAGCTTATTAATGGCGTAGTATCTTCATAATACTGTGTAAGCAATGCATCACAAAGCTGTTCATAGACCAAAGAACGCAAACGCTCATAGTGTTTTGCAAAGTTCTTTAAAAAAGCATCACCCTTACCCAAAGCTAGATCTTTTTTATAAAAGGTGACAAATCCAAACCAAAACCGCATAAAGGGTTGCACAAAACGAAGCTTATCTTGTACACGATAGGAGCGCTGCTCTTTTTTGAGTTTGTGTTTAGGGTGTATACGCAATGGAGACTCTCTTGAAGCTTCGATCTTTAGCACATTTAGATCAACCAGCTCTTGCACGATCTGTTCTCCAAGCGTCTCACTAAGCTTTGCTTTTCTAAGAACAGAGTAGAGTTTTCCATCACCCCTGGCTACTGCCATGAGTATTTCTCTGTAAGGACTTTCCAAAAGATAGGAGGGAGAAACGAGCGCCTGAAACTTGGAAAAGTTTTGTATGAAATTGGACTCAACCATTGAGAGCACATCATCAAAATAATCCAACTCTATATTTTTGCCTATCCCGCCCAAAATAGAAAAGTACTCAACAGCCTGTTCGAGTTCTAAATAAGAGAAATGTTGGTGAAATCTTTGAAATGACGATTTGATGTAGTCCCTTTATCCATAAATTAAGTTATTTTAACATACTTTTATTTTAATTTTTGTATGATTAATTATTAATCAACACTAAAGAGTAACATGGAAACATTTTTCAGCACATCAGATAAAGTTCAGCATATTATTAAGAGTTTTAACCTCACAAAAACACTCTATGTCTCCTCTATTATCATAGGTGAAGCACATACGGGTAAAAAGTCACTTGCAAGATACCTTTTCCCCAATACACCTATGGTCTCAGGGAACGATCAAAAAGCAGTGGAAGAGGCACTCGAAAGCAATGATGAACTCATTATTACTAATTTTGAACAACTCAGTAATCAAAATTCTCTTGATTTCTCCAATAAACGTATTATTGCGACCGCAGACTATATGGGAAACCCTGAGCTCATTGATGATCTCTTCGCTTTCATTTATACTATGCCATCATTACAGGAGCGTCCAGAAGATATTAATTATCTTACAAAGCTGTTCATAAAAGAAGCAAGCTCCACTCTCATGGTAGATGATCTTGAGATTGATCTAGATGACATCCCTTTAAACCTTAGTAAAAACAGTAAGAGTCTTAAGAAATCTGTCTTTATGTATGTCATGAGACAAAGTATGCATGCAGAGGATATAGAGAATGTACTCTATAACTATTTGCTTAAAAACCTTGATGGCAACGATGGATATAGAGAATATCTTGGCCTCTATGAAAAACCGCTTATAGAAGCCGGCCTTAAAAAATTTGGCTCACAACTACAGCTCTCACAGGTTTTAGGTATTAACAGAAATACACTCAGAAAGAAAATACATGAACACAACATCGATTGATTTTAAATCTTTTATAGAATGGGATAATAATCCTTTTATACTTTTTAGTAATCAAGGGAAAATACTCTACCTTAATAATGCGGCAGAGATCTTATTTGGATACGTGACAAAAAAAGAGCTTTATGACATATCTTTATCTTACGCACCGCAAAATTTCGGCTATAAGAGTACCTGTTTGACACTCAATTATGATGCCTTTATCTTTCATGCAATTACGGTAGGGTATGAGAATGAAGAACAGATCTCCTTACGCCTGTATAATATGCCTCGTGTCAAATCTACACGTAAAATAGAAAAAGATAAACTGATCACAACAGACATTAATATCTTACTTGAAGCCAACTTGGCACTTTTCAGAACAAAGAATACCAATCCACTCAAACTCTTAACCGATCAGGACCTTCCAGCATTTAAAATAGACCAAAATAACTTCTCTAAACTCTTAAGAAAAACACTGAATGCCTTTAGATCTTCTGATTCTATTGATATTTCTTTAAAACTTTTATTTGGACAGCATGTCATCATTGATGACAAAAAAGAGTCCATCGCACAACTGGCTATATCGGCCAATGGTCGCTATACTGATACAGATGATGAAATACGATCACTTGCAGAACTCAGCCAAGTTAAATCTATTTTAAAAGAGCACTATATCAAACTCGAAATCCCTCTTATTCAATAATCAATGATTGATTAAAAATTAATCAATCATTGCCAATAAATAATCACCATTCATGTTACTATTGTCTTGTAAAAATTAATTTAAAGGAAATAGCATGAAATTAAAACTTTCAGCTCTAATGGCAATGTTTTTGCCTATCTTCGCTTTTGCAGAAGATAAACTGGACACAGGTGATACAGCATGGATGATGGTATCTACAGCATTTGTACTTCTTATGACACCAGCAGGATTAGCACTTTTCTATGGTGGTATGACAAGAAGTAAAAACGTATTAAATACTTACGCTATGGTTATGGGCGCATTTGTACTTGCATTCGTAGTATGGATCTTGGCAGGTTACTCTATCGCATTTGGTACCAATGAAAGCGCAATGCTTCAAAATGTATTTGGTGGATTTGGTCATGTAATGCTTGACGGTATTAAATGGACTGACCTTTCTGGTTCTTACCCTACATATGTATTTATCGCATTCCAAGGTACATTTGCTGCGATTACAGTAGCGATTGCTTCAGGTTCTGTTATCGGACGTATGAAGTTTTCTACTTGGATGGTGATCGTTGCACTATGGGGTCTACTTGTTTATGCTCCAATAACACACATGGTATGGGGTGGAGACGGTGCACTTCTTTTTGATGCTGGTGCTCTTGACTTTGCTGGTGGTACTGTTGTACACATGAATGGTGGTTTAGCTGGTCTTGTGCTTGCTATCTTGGTTGGTAAAAGAGCTGGTTACCCTAAAGTAGCGATGAAACCATATAGTATTCTTCTTACTGCTGTTGGTGCAGCACTCTTATGGTTCGGTTGGTATGGATTTAACGGTGGTTCAGCATTTGGTGCGAACGCTATCGCTGGTCTTGCTGTAATGACAACAACTGTTGCAACTGCTGCAGCTGCTGTAACTTGGATGCTTCTTGAGTGGTTTGTCTTTAAAAAGCCAACACTTCTTGGTATTGCATCAGGTATCATTGCGGGTCTAGTTGCTATTACTCCAGCTGCTGGTTTTGTAAGTGTTGGTGGCGCGTTCATCGTAGGTATCGTTGGTTCGATCTTTGCATTCTTCGGTGTTGTTGCACTTAAGAAAAAACTTGGTTATGATGACTCTCTTGATGCATTTGGTATCCACTTCTTAGCAGGTCTATGGGGTGCACTTGCAACTGGTATCCTTGCTCTTGATGATAAAGATCTACTCTGGGACGGTCCACTTAAAGAGAGTGGTGACAGAATGGGTCAATTCATGGTTCAAGTTGAATCAGTAGTGGTTGTTGGACTCTTTACACTTATCGGTACAGTCATTGTTTACTATATTGCTTCTGCTATCACAGGTGGTGCAAGAGTAGATGAAGAAACTGAAGCAGCTGGTCTTGATGAAACGATTCACGGTGAAGTTGTAGTAAATTCGTAAGAATTTGCTACTATTAATTTTATAAAGGATTAAATAATGAAAAAAATTGAAGCAATTATCAAACCATTTAAACTGGAAGATGTAAAAGATGCTCTTGTAGCAGCAGGTATTGAAGGTATGACAGTATCTGAAGTTAAAGGATACGGAAGACAACAGGGACACTCAGAACTCTACAGAGGTGCTGAATACGTAGTTGAATTCATCCCTAAGATAAAGATCGAGATCGTTGTAAGTACAGATGAATACGCAGAAACTGCCATCAAAACGATCAATGAAGCAGCGAAGACTGGTAAGATCGGTGACGGTAAAATATTTGTCAGCACGATCGATCATGTTGTTCGTATCAGAACAGATGAAACTGACTCTGACGCACTTTAAGCTTTTTTAGAGATAAGGTAACCCCTTATCTCTAACCATATGATTAATTTATAATCACTTTTATCCCAACTTTCCCCCTATAATTTCATAAACTGCCTTATTTTAGATCAAAACCTTCTTTGAATCCTTTCTAATAATAGATACAATATTAACACTAAAATATTTGGGAGTAAATATGGAAATTAATTACGTAATCGATACTTTCTTTGCACTCTTTGCAATGACACTTATCATCTTAATGGTACCTGGATTTGCAATGCTTGAAGCAGGATTGGTACGAACCAAGAACGTTACTTCTGTACTGACAGTAAATGTAATGATCTATGCTATAGCATCTATGGCTTTCTTACTTATAGGGTATGAGTATGCCTTTGGTAGCTGGGATCATCAAGACGGAATGAGCAAATGGGCATTTTTTATGTTTCAAATGGCTTTTGTCGGTAAAGTGATCAACATTATGTCTGGTGGGGTGAGTGAACGATCTCGTATCTTACCTTTGGCTGTATTTACTGTTCTGGTTGGGGCATTTATTTATCCAACGATCGTGAATCTTACTTGGGGAGCCAACTTTTTATCTGGCACTGCATTAGATATCTCGGGACTTTCTGATCTGGCGGGTTCAACAGTCATTCACTCTACTGGAGGCTGGGCACTCTTGGCAGCCATCATTATCATGGGACCTAGACATGGCCGTTTTAGAAATGGTCAGATCCGTGTTATTCCTGCATCAAATATTCCATTAGTAACACTGGGTGCTTTTTTACTTTGGATAGGTTGGTTTGGATTTAATGGCGGTTCTGTAGGTGCCATCTCATCAAAAGAGAATGCAGATGCAGTAGCACTCACCATTATGAATACCAATACAGCTGGATTGGCAGGGGCCATTGCAGGATGGCTACTTACTTACTTCAGATACAAGAAGTTCGATATTACCATGATACTTAACGGCGCGTTAGGTGGACTTGTTGCAGTCACAGCTGGACCTCACCTCTATGATATACATACACCTATATTGATTGGATTGATCGGTGGTGCATTGGTTGTTATAGCTGTACCGCTTTTTGATAAACTGAAACTTGATGATCCAGTGGGTGCACTCTCTGTACACTTGGTCAATGGTATCTGGGGTACGCTTGCAGTAGGTATTTTTGTCAGTGAAGTAAGCATAATTACACAACTAAAAGGTATCATTGTAGTAGGTGTTATCGTCTTTCCTCTTGCATGGATCACTATTTTTGCAATTAACAAGATCTTTGTACTTCACAGCAGGAGAAGAAGAACAATTAGAAGGTATTGATGCCACAGAATGTGGTATAGAAGCATACCCTGAATTTAAACGAAGTATATAACTATTAGGAGATAAAAATGAAAAAAATTGAAGCGATAATCAAACCATTTAAACTGGAAGATGTAAAAGATGCCCTTGTAGAGGAAGGGATAGAAGGAATGACTGTTTCTGAAGTTAAAGGATACGGAAGACAACAGGGACACTCAGAACTCTACAGAGGTGCTGAATATATTGTAGAATTCATTCCTAAGGTCAAAATAGAGATCGTTGTCAGTAACGATGATTATGCCAACAGAGCTATTGAAGCCATTAAAGGTGCTGCAAAAACAGGTAAAATAGGTGATGGTAAGATATTTGTATCAGACATTTCTAAAACCATTCGTATCAGAACAGATGAAGAGGATGAGGAGGCATTATAGAGACTCAATGTCTCTATAATGTTGACGAAAAGGCACTTTAGCCTTTTTCTCCCTTTATACTCTTCTATCTTCTCTTCACTCCCACTTAACTTCCAGACCACTTTATCCACACCAAAATCACGTTCGTAATTCGTTAAACCTAATTGTTTAAGTCTATAGAGTGTTCTATCAACTTCATTATAGTTCGTTGAGAACACATAGATCACCTCTTTTTCATAAGGAACCAGTTCAGCCTCTTTCAATACCTCTTTCACAGCTAAAGCATAGGCACGCGCCATACCCCCTGTACCGAGTTTTATACCACCAAAATAACGTACGATCAGTACAGCACAATTGATAAGTTCTTCACCCCGTAAGACATTAAGGACAGGCAAGTCCTGCACACCCTTTTGGTTCTCCATCATCAGAAGCGTTTTCAACAACTTGATCGAATTCATTCAAGTAACGTACAGCATAGACAACATGATTGGCTTTTGGATTTTCTTTTTTAAGTTTCTCCTGTAACCCATCAAACTCTGAGATGGGTACAAGATAAGTGATAAACTTCGAACGGTTTACTTCAGTTGTGAAAGTGAATGAGGTTTCTACAGTCTGCATTAAATCTAAATATTCATGATCTTAACGATCATTGGCCATACAACACAGACAGACACTACAGTCAGAACAGAATGAGAGATTCTTGTTTTTTTCTATACTATGCTGATCAACATATTTTATGATCAAATCTATGAAAGCATCACTGTCATTCATACATTCGGCCACAATATAATCATCATATTTGACCTTTTCTGCAATTTCTCGATGTTCTATATCCAATTCAAAAAGTGTCTCTGAATTATCAATGGTAAATGCTAAAGGATAGATAAGTACTTTACGGTTCGTAGGATTACGCAATACATCTACAAGATTTGGTTCTAACCATGTTGCATTACCAACTTTGGATTGATACACTAATTTTACTTCTTTAAAGTGAATACCTTTCACCTCTAAAAGTGTTTTAATGGCACTCACATTTGATTCTACCTGACGCTGATAAGGATCTCCTGCTTTAATAATACTCATAGGCAATCCATGGGCCGATAGAAGTAGATCATATTCACTCGTTTCTTTATCGACTATGGCTTTTTCGATCTGAGCTACATTGGCTTTAATATAATCAATATCATCATAATATTGGCATGCCAACAACGTAACTTTTGGATGATAGTCCAATGCTTTACATCTGGCTATTATATCTTCATAAGAGGAGAGCGTTGTTGTTGTTGAGTACTGCGGATAAAGAGGAAAAAGTAAGATCTCTTCTATACCCTCCTCCTTACATTTCTTTAGTGACTCCGTGGCAAAAGGAGGTACATAACGCATTGCAGCATAAATGGGCATATCTAACTTATGTTTTAATTTATCAATAAGTTTTTGTGTCAGGGCAGACAAAGGAGATCTTCCACCTAAATGTGCATAACTCTCTTTTGCCTCATCCAAACGTTTCGCAATAATGATTTTACGGATCAATGCACGCGTCATAGGATTGGTTGGCAAAATATTTTTATCTGAAAACATATTATATAAAAAAAGTTCTACTTCATCTAAATCATTGGGTCCCCCCATATTTAAGAAGAAATAAGTGCTTTATTCATTGTCATCCTTTTCATTTAAGTCTTGTATCTTAGCATATAAAGTGTAATATTAGTTTAATATAAAAAAAGGACAAATATGATTATCATTCCTGCACGTATAGGGTCAAGTCGTTTCCCCAACAAAGTCTTAGCAGATATTGGAGGGATGCCTATGGTCGTAAGAACAGCCAAAGCGGTTGAAGATATAGATGATGTCGTTATCGCTACTGACGCAGAAGAAGTTGTAGATATGGCTTCTAAGCATGGTATAAAAGCCGTACTTACTTCCAAAGATCATCAGAGCGGAACTGACCGGATCTACGAAGCTGCACAAAAGTTGAATTTAGATGAAAATGAGATCATTATCAATGTACAAGGAGACGAACCTTTTATAGAAACAGAAGTGGTACAGGCCATCTATGACCTCACCAAAAAGAATCAAGAAAATGATCGTATCATGATGAATTCATGTTACAAAACCATTTCCAACCCTGAAGCAGATGATCCAAATATCGTAAAGGTTGTTACTGACAATGATGATATTGCCCTCTACTTCTCAAGGGCCAAAATACCTTATCCTAGAGACCATCATTTTGATGCATACAAAGGTCATTTAGGTATCTATGGTTTTACAGTAAAGTCATTACGTAAGTTTTGTATGCTTGAACCTGCACCACTCGAAGATATAGAAAAGTTAGAACAGCTTAGAGCCCACTATCATGGCTACGAGGTTGCAATGACTGAAGTAGATACAGAGAGTTTTGGTATAGATACTATGGAAGATTTAGAAAAAGCGATCAAGCACCACCGACTCTAATAAGTATAAGATAGAGATATAGAGAAAATAGTTCTCCATATACTTATTCTTCTAATCTTTCACTGCTTTTCCAAGATCCCACATTGGCATAAAGATACCTAGTGCCATAAGCAAGACAAGCCCTGCGATAAAGAATAACATAATTGGTTCAATATAAGCAGCAAGGTTATCTATCAAATCCTGGAATTGCATATCATAATAACCGGTTACTTTATCTAACATGGCATCTAATTGACCACCCGATTCACCTGCTTTTATCATCTGTAACAGCATATTCTCATAAAGACCTGTGATCTGGAATGCTTCTGCCAAATTCATACCACGTCCGATATTGACATTCACAGTCAACAGCTGTTCTTTGATCGCTGCATTATCAACCATTCCAACGGCAGTTTCTAAAGCTTCAGAAACGGGAATACCTGATTTGACCAACTCTCCAAATACCAAGTTATATTTATGCATTGTAGAGAGGAAAATGGCCTTATTGATCAAATAAAAACGCGGATGTATCATCATCTTGTCCATCTGATATTTAAAATCTTCATTATTCCTATACATATACTTTACACCAAAGAAAATAGCAATTAAAATTGCAAGGATCAGTAGCCCATAATTACTTAATGCCCACTCTAATTTAAGAAGTATTTGCGTAGGTACAGGAAGTTCTGTTTTAAATTTAGCAAAGATATCTTTAAATTTTGGTACAACCACCATAATGAGTATCGTAAATGCAATCGCCATTGCAGCCAATGTGATCAAAGGGGTTCTAATGGCTTTTTTAAACTTGGCTGTATTATCTCTAATATTCTCAAGTATATCGGCAAGCTTATGATAAGACTCAGCAATATTACCTGTTCGTTCTCCAAGGTTTGTCATGGCAATCGCTACATGACCAAACTCTTCAGTATAAGGTTCAATCGCATCTGAGATGCTATTACCCGAGTTAATATCATTATTAATCGTTGCATAGATCTCTTTAAGCTGCGCATTTTCTGTATTCTCTGCAACTTCAACCAAGGTATCATTGATAGGAATACCAGCATCTGTCATAACGGCTATCTGTCGTATTGTTGATATTTTATCATTGATCGGGATCTTGGATCTCATTGATTTCTTCAATCCGGAAAATAGCTGAGATAGAGAATCTTCAAGAGGAGCAGATGTCTCTACAGCTTTCATTACCATTGTTGTAGGAAATTTTTGCTTAGCAAGACTGACAGCTGCCATTTTATTGTTAGCTTTTAGAAGCTCTAGTCGTTTTTTACCCTTTTCCATTACTGTTACATTAAAATATTTCATCTTATAATCTCGCTACTCTATAAATTTCTGCAATAGTCGTTTTACCTTCTAATGCTTTATGGATACCATCTTCAAACATCGTAACAAACCCCTCTTCCATAGCCTGGTTTGTCATCTCCTCTTTGGATGCACCGCTTGCGATCAGGCGAGCAAAGGTTTCACTGATAGTTAAAACTTCTGATATCATCTCTCTACCAGAATAACCACTGTGTCCACACTCTTTACACCCTTCACCTACATAAAAAGTAGGATTCTCAGGAAGATACTCTTCAATAGATTTTCGAAGTGTTGCATCAAGTACAGTTGTTTTTTTACAGTGCGGACATATTTTACGTACAAGCCGCTGTGCCTGAATAGCAACCAATGCACCACTAACCAGATACTCTTCAATTCCCATATCCAAGATCCTGGTAACTGCCGAAATAGCATCATTGGTATGCAGTGTAGAAAGAACCAAGTGTCCCGTAAGTGCCGCTTGAATAGCAATACGTAATGTCTCTTTGTCACGGATCTCCCCGATCATGATCTTATCTGGATCCTGTCTCAATATAGATCTCAAGGCATCTGCAAAACTCAAACCGATACTTGCCCTTACCTGCACTTGTTGCAAACCACCCATCTGATACTCTACAGGATCTTCAACAGTGATGATTTTATCTTTAACATCTTTGATCGCATTCAGTGCACCATAGAGTGTCGTTGTTTTACCTGAACCCGTTGGACCTGTAACCAATACAATACCATACGGTACTTTAATGGATTCAGAGAATCTATCATAACAGAATTTACTCATACCCGCATCTTCAAGTCTGATCATGGCTTTGGATTTATCTAAGATACGCAGTACGATAGATTCACCAAATATCGTTGGTAATGTGGAAACCCTAAAATCAAACTCTTTTTGAGATACAGTTGCAGAAAACCTACCATCTTGCGGTTTTCTTTTTTCTGCGATATCCAAATTTGAAAGTAACTTCATTCTTGAAGCCAATGGATTAAAAATATCTTTGTCAAATGTAAAACTTTGGCGCAATATACCATCCACACGTACCCTTACAATACAATTCTTCTCCATAGCTTCAATATGGATATCACTTGCACCTATAAATATAGCTGACTTTAAAATCACATCAATGAGTTTTAAAACCGCTGGATTCTCTTCATTATCTTCACCTGCTTTTCCCTCTTGGGCCAGATCTTTACGAATCTCAGCAACCAATCCTTTAATACTCTCATTGATTTCAAGACGCTGTAAGTGCTGACGTATTTGACTAGGTTTTGAAATAGCAATACGTATAGGCTTTTTAGGGAAAAGTCTCTGTATTGAATCTTGTGCTGCCATATCGAGGGGGTCATCAAATACAATAAGAACATTCAGATCATTTTCTTCGATAGGAATAATATTATACTTAAGTAGCTGACTGTATGAAACTTTTGAAAATAGCTTCATATCGATCTCACTGTCATCTAGATCTACATATTCTACATGCAGATCCTTTGCGACTTCTTCAATAATAGGAACAATATCTATTCCTTCTATCTTCTCAAGATGGGCTAAAGTGATCACACCCTGCCTTATTTTCTTAGCTAAAAATATCTGTACTGTATGCAGGTCAGTCATATTTTCAGCTAAAAGATTTGCAAAAGATATCTTTTTGGGAGGTCTACTTTTTACTAATGTAGAAATCGCATCTTTCGTAATAAGATTTTCTTTAAGCATAATTTCAATGAGTTTTACCATTTAAGGACTCCCTAATATTAATTAATAAGTATAACATTAAATACTAATATATAGTTTTATAATTTATTATTTTCAATCTGATACAGTAATTTTTTTCCCTCTTGTGAATTTGACTCTTTAATATAAGTAGTTAATATTGTAACTGCTTCATTTCTATGTCCTAATTTTGCTTTCGACTTTACAAATATCAATAAACTCTCTTCACTGTTTTCATCGAGTTTATTTGTTTCTAAAGCCCAATATTCTGCTTTTTTATAATCACCTTTTTTATAATAACTTCTTGCCAAAAAGAGTGCATCATCTAATTCACGCGACTGCAAAAAACGTTTTTCTACATCTTTGTATGCTGTCACGCTTGAAGTTTCTATAATATCTAAATGCATTTTTGGCTTGTCAGCCTGTATTGCTTGTACAGAAGATTGATCCTGATCATCAAGTAAAGGGATATCAACCAGTATATTCACTGGCGTTTTTACAGCTTTTCCTACAACATCTATCACATTTTTCTTCATTTCCAGTCTATCTAATGCATCATTGACCAAAACACTGCTCTTTGTTTTCATTACCTTAGTGCTGGATGTCTCTACATGTGACAACGTATTTTTTGAAAACTTGAAATAGGTCTTTAAAACAGAAAAGTCCACCTTTTCATTTACTAAAAAAAAAGCTGTAGGGACACTTATGGAAATCAGGACCAAAATTCCAATATACCAGGGTCTTAACTTTTTTTTTCTATATTGTTTCCATTCATCTTCTAATTGTTTTACGTCATACATTAATATATCCTAGTTTTAAGGCTGACATTTCTATGATCTTATCTGATATCTTCGCATAATTCACTTTTGAAGGTTCATGTTTATCATAGTATTCACAAATTTCAAAAATAGTAAATAAGAGCTTATTGCACTCTCTATAATTTCCTTTTGTATATCTATGAATACGTTTCATATTCTTCTCTTTAATACTGTTTGCAATTTCAAAAAGATTCTTTTTTAACAATTTTTTGTGTATATATGCAGTTTGATCTTCTATTGTGGCGTTTTTAAGTTCTATCACTTCCCAGATCCGAGATTGGAAATGCTCTTTGGCGACGAGATCTTCATCATCTGTTTTATGAAGAGAAACAACAAACTTCACAGCACGGCTATCTGAAAGAAGTCGTATTTTTTCCATCATTTCAGGTCCATACATTTGTGCTTCATCAAGTAAAATGATAATTTCTCTTTTTCCTCTGAGATTTTTACAAAAATCTATTAAAGCAGAGAAGTTAACTTCTGTGTTACTAGGTAGATCTTTTTTAGTTAAGACTTTAAATAGTTTGTGAAAGAACTCTTTTTCATTGATCGCAGGTGTATCAAAATAGTGTATCTCTTTTTGATGTTTCAACTTCTCCTGTATACGATTAAGTAAAATACTTTTACCCGTTCCAGGCTTTCCAAACAGCAGGATCATCTTCAAAGGCTTATCCATACTATGACGAAGCTGCTGGTAAGCTGTAATTGAAGAATTTAAGTCAATGTAATCATCGATGTCTACAGAATCGATGAATACATTTTTAGCACTTTCATATCTACTTTTCATCTATCTTTGTATATCCCAAATCTTTCAATGATACAGATTTAGAATTTTTAACAATATGTGGAGATATAATAAATACCAACTCTTCCACTCTATTAATTTTTTCTTGACGCTTAAATAAATAACCTAGACCTGGTATATCACCCAATACTGGAACATGATTATCTTTAAATCCAGTTTGGCTTGCGATTAAACCTCCAAGAACAACATGCTGTCCATCTTTTACTTTAATTACTGATGATATCTGTCTTCTTTGTAAGTCAGGCGGGATAGTTCTTATACCACTATCTCCAGTAACTGTATCTACAGTATCTGAAATAGAAGGATTAATCTTAAGTGTAATGACACCGTCATCTCCGATCTCAGGTGTAATATCTAATAAGATTCCTGCAAATACCGAATCAACCAATTCACCTTCAGCTGCAACTGCACCACCACCACTACTTGCTGTACTAGAAGATTTTATCTTGTAGAATAGCTCTTGACCTACACTGATAAGTGCAGGCTGATTGTTTAAAGTCATAACGCGAGGACTTGAAACCGTTTTAACATCACCTTGTGTAGATAAGAATTTTACTACCTCTGTTACATCAGTACTACCTGTAAGGCTAAATACATTTGCATTATTTGGTATTACACCTTTTCCGAAATCTGCTTGCGTAATACCGTCTATTGCGTCAAATGTATAAGATGCTACATTCTTTTGCGACATTATTAATGAATTTACAGTCCTGTTTTGTAAACTATAGAGTTGATTCCAGTCAACACCATTTGTCTGTACTATCATCAAATGAAACATTCAAAATACGTATATCGATCATAACTTGTTTTTTGATCTGCTTTGTTAGTGCATGAATGTATCTTCCCACTCTATCTATCTGTCTTTCAGTACCAGTTACAGTAACCATACCTGCTTCAGGGTTTACAATAGGTGCTAAAGGATTATACTCCCATAATTTACCATCAGGTCCTGTCCATGTATCACCTGATCTTGTATAGTGTGTACTTCCATCCGCTGCACCGATAAGAATACGTTGTACTTCTGCTTCAACAGTTCTCCAGAATTGAAATTCATCCGTGCTTTCTATCTCAATTCCAGTTTTAGATGTTGATCCCTCTCCCTGTGCAGTTCCTCCCATTCCGGTTGAATCTTCCGAACCTGCTATTTGAACATTTGCAGTACTCTTCCCTGTTCTATGCCCAGAGATATAGTGTATACGGAATGTACGTGTAATAAGGTACGAGATCTTAAGTTTATTCCCTGATAATGAATAATTAAGATCATTGTCTTTCAAGATAGTATTTAAAAAACCTTTTAATGTACTGTTTTTCAGTTTTACATAGTAAAGTTTTTTATTCATACGTAACTTTGCAGCGTCATCTTTAACGATCACTGTTAATCCGCAAGTATCCGCAAGATTATCTATCACATCGCCTATCGTTAGTTTACTGTCGATCGTCACACTGAATAGCTTTGTTGAACAACTGTTTGCAGCGAGATTTTGGGTAAAACCTAATAGCATTGCAAATGCTATAAGAAACTTAATCCCTGATGTTTGTACTTTTTTCATTCTATAACCTTTCTTCTATCGTGATAAAACTATCTCTTTTTTTACTAAGAAATAATTTCTTAATGTGATTGCCATTTCTAAGTACCACACCTCTTTTACCTATAAATTTCAATGTATATCCCATGATAGTATCATCAACACTTTTCCATGAGTCATTAATATAGGCTTTACCATTTACAATCGCATGTAATACTAATTTTGCATCTTCCGTTTCTGGAATCAGTATTGCTGTTGTATTTCCTTCTGCCTGTAATCGTATAAATGGATCTTTTGTATTCTCCAATGTTGCCAGCTCCACACCTTTATCTCTTTTCGCATGTATCTTAACAACCATATTTTCTATTTGTTCAACAGATAAATCTGCATTGAGTAACACTGTCAATGGTAATAGTAATAAAAGTATCTTTTTCATTAGCGATTGATCCCCCATACTGAAATATGAATATCTGCCACAGTTTGTGATGAATTACTATCTGCAACTAACTCAGTTTTAAAGATATCCGTTACCAAAACATTTTGTTCAAGTTCATTCATAAACTTGACAATATTTTTGTACTCACCTTTACAACCAACACCGATCTCCAAAACATGCCCAAAACTACCAGTCTTTTCATCTATATACTTATTTGTTATATATTGTAGATCGACATTCTGGATCTCTGCTTTATTTGTAATAGAATTTAAGAACTTAGACCAGCTTTTTTGGTTAAACAACATTCCAGAAAGTTTTTCTAAGTTTTTATCTATAAATTTGATTTTATTTGTCGTGTCAACAATCTTTTTCTTTTTAACTACTATATCATTATCAAATTTCTTTATATAATAATCACGATCTCCACCAACTGTGATGGAATTTAGATACGTATTATTGTCCGTAATACTTTTTTGTATACTTTTTTTACTACGCTCACTTTTTTTATACAAGTTTTCTGTATAAGGCAATAGATATGCATACCCAAGATAAGCGATGATCCCTGCAATACCTAAAATAACAATCCATTTTTCACTCTCTTTTTTAGGAGCAAAATAAATATCTAATGCTTCTAATTTATCTTCTAAAAATTTCATCTTAATTCCACCTTTAACAGACCTTTATAGTAGCTACTAGCCGGATCTTTTTGGATTCTTTCAATATCTATTTCAATGATTTCATCAAAATGTGTATCAGACATATATTTGATCACTTCTGTGAATTTTCTGTCATCCGTACTGGCCAAAGATAACCACAATGTATCAACATCACTCTTTATCATCTCCACATTTACTTCAAACTTATCAAGTTCTTCTGCAATTGTATAGAATGTCCCGGATTTCATACGGTAATTCACTTTTTTATCATAGATAGAAGTCAATGTCTTTGCTTTTCCATCATATTTTTCAGTCAGAACTTTTATCTTTTCATCTAAAACTTTGATCTGATTTTTCTTCTCACCAAGAATTTTTTTGTATTTATTAGATTCAGCTGTGAGTTTATTGTTTTCAAGCGTCAAGGCATAGATTTTCGCATCATTCACATAGGAGCCTACCAAATAAACCAGAGGATATGCCAAACTCAGAGAAACAGCAGCAAACGTTGAAATAATAAATTGTCCGCTTGCCCTGTTAACAAAAGATGGTGGTCGTGGATACATGGTTAAGTTAACTAACGATGTACCATCTTCCATATAATCCAAGGCACTTAAGAGCATTAAATACTGTAATTGATCAGTATACCACTCTTCATTTGTCACATTATAGTTAAAGTTAAAGTCAGATGACTGCAGGCCCAAATAGTTTTGACTATAGTCATCTAGGCCAATAATAGGTCCTCTTTCACTTCCTATGAACATTTGATCGATCGTATCTAAATTGAAAGCTCTTTTTGCATAGATGATAATATCATTGATCGTAATAAACACTTCAGCAAATATTTTCATAAAGTTTTGCTGATAGTCGTTATTGGTTGTCTTAAGTCCTTCAGACTCTAAGATCGTATAAAATTCTTTTTCATCGACTTTTTCACCTATAGACTCACAATATTTATCATAGATCTGTTCTAAGGAGAACTCTATCGACTTGGAATATAAATATTGACCGTTTTCATAGATCGTAACAAATGCATCATTTTGTGTAAAGTAAACATAGCAGTGTGTATGTGTATCTTGCAGTATCTCTCTCGTATATAGTGACTTATAGAGTAGAGGCGCAGGAACGATAAGGTCTACATATTTCGTTTGTTCTTTGATAGGTAGATAGAGTTCATCAAGTGACTCCGGTTCTGCAACAAAGACATGAAACTTTCTCTCTTCAGCTTCAGTTTCAACTTCAATTGAAGAGATAATATAAGTATTTGCCTGATCAAGACCTAACTCTTCATACGCTTTAATGTCAATGATGTCAGGAATATCTTCTTCAGGAATACTTCTACTTATATTTACTGTTGTACTAATAAGATCTTTATTGTTCAAATAAGATGTAACATAGTTTGAAGTGTTATAAGTGAGCTTATCTAAAGGTTTAAATACATCATTTTTAAACGCATAGCCTATGTCCGTATATGCATTAAGAGTAACAACATTTTTTACAGTCGATTCTGATGAACTTTTTTTCGAAAACATTTTAAACTTCCTTGTTTGTTGACCAATTATATATGTTATAATATTAAAACAATCTTACAAAATGTAAAACTTTCTTAATATTATAACTTTTTTTAATTATTAATCTTTATTTTCTCTCAAGTAACCCTACATGCACTTTAAAGTGCCACCTCTCATAGATCATTTCTTGGGGTCTTTAAAAAACATATCCCAACTCTTCTAGTCCATCTTTATTTTTACTCCACCCTTTCTTAACCGATACATGCAGATCTAAAAATATCTTTTTACCTGAAAAGAGTTCCATCTGTTCTCGAGCAAGTTTACCTACACGTTTTATACCTGCACCTTTTTGACCTACGATCATCCCTTTTTGTGTCTCTTTTTCAACAACAATGGTTGCATAGACTTTATCTAAGCTGTCACTCTCTTCTATTCTCTCTATGGTCACATCACTCTCATAAGGTATTTCATCACTCAAGTTTTCAAAAATGGATTCACGAATAAGTTCTTTATAGATATTTCGTATATGTTCTGTAGTAAGGATCTCAGGATCATATAAAAAAGGAGATGTTGGCAAATGTTTACTTATTTCATCAAGAAGTTGTTTTTTCCCTACCTTTTTATTCACAGAAAAAGGGATGATCGCCTCAAAACTCTCTTGATATTTCTGATACTCACCCAACTTGGCCAATATATCACCCTGTTTTACATGATCTATTTTAGTCAACACTACTATATGTTTTACACCTTTGGCTTGGGCAAGCTTCAAAAACTTTTCATATTCAGTAAGTTTATCTGTTACGGGTGTAAGAAAAAGAATCAGATCACTGTCTCCCATGGCTTTCAGTGCTTCATCTAACATGAACTGATTGAGCAGTCTCTCTTTTTCATGAATACCTGGTGTATCTACAAAAATAATCTGTGCATCTTCATGCATGACAATAATATTCATACGTTTACGCGTTGCTTGTGCCTTTTTAGAAACCATTGCCAGTTTTTCACCCACAATATAGTTTAATAAAGTACTTTTTCCTGCGTTGGGTCTTCCTACAACTGCAACAAAGCCAGCCTTAGTATCAACCTCTTCATTTTCATGATCAAACATTTGACTTTCCTTTTAAGTGACTGTTCACTTTATCCAACTCTTACGTTCATTTTATAAAATATAATGGGTTGCATCTTCATCCTCAACCACTTTACTGATCTTCTCTTCAACCAGTGCTCTGTCTATGCTCACTTTCTCGCCACTATGCTCATTTGCAGTAAAACTGATCTCTTCTAAGATCTTTTCCATTACAGTATGTAAACGTCTCGCACCAATATCTTCCGTTTTTTCATTTGCAAGCAATGCATAATGAGCAATGGCCCTAAGTGCCTCATCATCAAAGATCAATTCAACACCTTCAACATCCATCAGTGCTTTATACTGTTTTATGAGTGAGTTATTTGGTTCGGTCAGAATACGATAGAGGGTCTCTTCATCTAAGCTGTTAAGTTCAACACGCAAGGGAAAACGTCCTTGAAGTTCAGGCATCAGATCACTAGGTTTACTTACATGAAAAGCACCTGCTGCTATAAAAAGTATATGGTCTGTATTTACCATACCCAATTTGGTATGTACGGTTGAGCCTTCTACGATAGGAAGCAGATCTCTTTGTACACCCTCTTTACTTGGGTCCTGTCTACTTTGGGAAGTAGAACCTACAGCCACTTTATCGATCTCATCAAGAAAAACGATACCTCCCTTCTCTACTTTTTCCAGTGCAAGTGATTTAAGCTCCTCTTCATCAAGAAGTACTTCACTTGCTTCTGCTTCCAATATCTTCTTGGCATCTTTTACAGAAACTTCTTTTTCAGGACCTTTTTTACCCATACCTCCTAAGACTTTCACAATAGACTCTTGCACCTGTATCATCTGTGGAGGGAGCCCATCCTCAGACATAGTTGGATTATTGGGTACCTCTACTTTTACCTTAAGATGATCAAGTTCACCTTTAACAAATTTTTCTTGCATACGTGCAAAAGAAGCGTCATATTCTGCTTTCTTTTGTTCACTTGCTCCGGCAGGAAGTGGAGGAAGAAGTTGTTCTATGATCTTATTTTCTATATAGTTCTCTATCTTCTCTCTGTTTTTTTCATTCTCACTCTTGCGTACCAGCTTCATAGATGTCGCTGCAAGATCACGTATCATCGATTCTACGTCTCGTCCGACAAACCCTACTTCAGTGTATTTACTTGCTTCTACTTTTATAAATGGAAGATTCATCATTTTAGCCAAACGTCTGGCTATTTCTGTTTTACCCACTCCCGTGCTACCTATCATCAATATATTTTTAGGTGTTACATCCTGCTGCATCTCTGGAGTAAGCTGCATACGTCTATAACGGTTTCTGAGTGCTACAGCAATCGTCTTTTTGGCATCATTCTGTCCTATGACATACTTATCAAGATAAGTAACTATCTCTTTAGGTGTTAAGTTATCCAATACTGTTCCTTACAGTTCTAATATTTTAATATTTTTATTTGTATAGATACAAAGTTCACCGGCGACCTCCAGTGATTCCTGTACCAATGCTCTTGGCTCCATATCTGTATGTTTATCCAAGGCACGTGCTGCCGAGATAGCATAGTTACCACCAGATCCTATCGCTGCTATTTTTCCATCTTCTGGCTCTACAACATCGCCATTACCTGAAAGTATAAAAATATGATCTGGATTCAGTACGATCATCATTGCTTCAAGCTGGCGCAAATGTTTATCTTTTCTCCACATTTTAGAAAATCCGATCACTGACTTGAAAAGATCACCTCTTTTCTCAGCCAGTATCCCTTCAAACATATCAAAAAGGTTAAAGGCATCTGCAGTACTTCCCGCAAAACCTGCCAATACTTTCCCTTCATGAAGTGTACGTATCTTAGTCGCATTCCCTTTAAGTACAGTATCGCCAAAAGTAACTTGACCATCACCACCGATGACCGCTTTACCATCACCCTTATAACCAAGTATCGTAGTAGCGTCAAACATGACTATACTCCAACTACTTCTACTTTAAGCATCGCATGAATACCATGGCCCAGTTTAGTATCTACTTCATGTATACCTGTAGACTTGATCGCTTTTTTAAGATTGATATGTTTTTTATCCAGTTCTATGTTCAATTGCGCTTCTATCGCTTTGGATATATCTGCATTACCTACTGAACCTTTTATACCTACTGGTGCAGAAGTTTTTTCTATCCTCACTGTTGCTGCTTCCAGTGTGATCTTTTCGGCTTCAAGTCGAGCCAACTCATCTCTAAGATTTCTTTCCATCTCTGCTTGTTCAGCTTTCCAGTTTTCAACCACATCAGGTGTTGCCAATTTTGCCAAACCTTTTCCTATAAGGAAATTTTGTCCATAGCCATCTTTTACTTCTTTAATTTCACCTGCTTTACCAAGTGCTTTCACATCTTTGATTAATAATACTTTCATTGATTTATTCCTTATTGTGCTATATATTGTTATAATTTTAACAAAGTTTTACTAGACATCGGTTAAAGACAAACATATGTTGCACGTTAAATACACGATATCATAATATATTTACTTAAAAGATTTAGAGGGAGTTTTATGAAGCTTTTTTACTTTTCACTTGCTGTGGTACTTTTTTCACTTCAAGGATGCTCTACTAAAGAAGCTACACCTCAAACAAATATTATGGAGACCCAAACAGAAACCACTACTTTTAATGATAGTCAAATAGAAACTCAAGAAGAGAATTTTAATGATGAATTTGAAGAAGAGTTTTCTGAAAAAGAAACAAGTGATACGATCGATCCATTAAGTGGTTATAACAGAGCCATGACCTCTTTTAATGATGCAGTCATCATCTATGGATTAACCCCTATTTCTAAAGCATATGCCGCTATTTTACCTCAACCATTACGTTTAGGTGTCTCCAACTTTGTCCATAACATGCAGTTTCCAATTCGTTTTACCAATAACCTCTTACAAGGTAAATTCCAAAACGCTTCAAATGAGCTGGAAAGATTCATTGTCAATTCTACTGTTGGTTTAGCTGGATTGATGGACCCAGCAAAACATTATATGAATATTCATCCACATGAAGAAGACTTTGGTCAAACCTTAGGTCATTATGGTGTGGGTTCTGGTTTTCATGTTGTTTTACCATTTATCGGACCATCTAATATTAGAGATATCTTAGGTATTACTGCGGATGGATATCTCTCTCCACTAGTAAATGTAAGAGGCTTAGAAAATTATAAAATACCTCAGAACCTTAGTGAATCTATTGGTATTTACACCATACATCTTATTAACAAAACTTCTTTAAATCTTGGAAAGTATGAAGATCTTAAAAAAGATGCGATAGACCTATATCCATTCTTGAAAGACATCTATGAACAAAAAAGAAATGCTGAGATAGCAGAATAACTCAAAAAGGAAAAAACATGTTAAAAAAGATCATTGTACTACTTCTTGTATCCATGATATCTCTTTATGCAATAGAAGAACAGAACATTCAAAAAGTAATGGATACTAAAGTAAGACAAGTTTTGGATATCTTAAAAGATAAATCACTCTCTCAAGAACAAAAAGATCAAAAAAATGTTCGTATTATAGATGAAGCATTCGATTACAATACCATGGCAAAGATAAGCCTGGGTAAAAAATGGAAGTCTCTATCTTCAAACGAAAAAACAGAATTTACGAAAGCTTTTGAGGTGAAAATAAAACACTCCTATCTGGATAAACTCAGACTTTATAACAATCAAAAAGTCAATATCAAAAAATTAAAAAAAGTTAAATCCAATCGAATTACGTTGGAAACTCAAGTGATAGGTGTTGATGACACTTACAAAGTGATCTATCTATTTTACAAGCAAAAGCAGAATAACCAATGGTATATTTATGATGTAGAGTTAGTCGGTGTGAGCATTATTCAAACCTATAGAAAACAGTTTGCAGAGTTCTTAAAAACAAAGTCGGTCCATCAGCTTATAAAATCACTTTAAGTGATGTTATAAACAAAGACCTTCAAATGGATCATAAAAAGATGACGCATGCTATATAAACTTTATCAAAAACTGATACTGAAATATCCTTTATCTGTTTTTATCGTACTTCTCAGTAGTATACTTATCTTTGGAACGAATGTCACAAAACTGGAAATAGACGCTTCCGCTGAAACACTTTTATTGAATGATGATAAGGACTTGGCATTTTCCAGGACTGTAGCAAAACGATTTAATACAAATGATATCCTTATTCTTGCCTATAAGCCCAAACAGGACCTGCTCTCTCCCCAAAGCCTTCGAACCTTAACAGATATCAGTAATGACATAGAAGAGTTACCAGGCGTTGAATCAGTGGACTCACTTATAACTGTACCATTGTTCTTTTCTCCGATAAGAGAGATGGATGATCTTGATCAATGAGACGAGAACATTAAAAAGTGAAAATATTGATCTATCACTTGTCAAACAGGAGTTTTTGACCAGTCCTCTCTATAAAGACAGGCTTGTCAATAAAGATTTTACGATATCTTCTATTTTTATCAATTTACATCAAGACCCGGAATATTTCACACTTTTAGAAAAGAGAAACCTTTTACTTGACAAACAAAAGAACGCTTCTCTTACCCAAGAAGAAAAAGAGATCGCTTCATAAATGTCACTATAGGCGTTTAAAAAACATAGAGATGACACAACGTATGCTTGACAATGAAAACATTGAAGAAATTCGTTCCATCATCACAAAATACCAAGACAAAGCCACATTCTTTTTAGGTGGTGCACAAATGATCTCCAATGATATTATTGGTTTTGTTAAAAATGACCTTCTCATCTATGGAACTATTCTCATCATTCTTCTTATTCTGGTTTTAGGTATTGTGTTTAAGAAACCAAGATGGGTGGTTATCCCTATTCTCATCTGTACACTCTCTGTTATTGCCATCACCAGCAGCTTAGGTTTTTTTGGATGGGAGATCACCGTCATTTCTTCAAATTTTATTGCCCTGCAGCTTATTATCACGATCTCCATTGTTTTACACCTTATCGTAAGATATGAGGAACTTTTGACACTCTATCCACGTGCATCATCCAAAAGACTTATTTTACTTACCATGCTCACGAAAGCAACACCTACTTTCTTTGCTATTCTCACGACTATCGCAGGTTTTTCTTCACTTCTTTATTCTCATATCTATCCTGTGATCAATCTAGGTTGGATGATGAGTGCCGGAATCACACTCTCACTTCTCATTTCATTTATTGTCTTTCCGACACTGTACTGATGCTACTTAAGAAAACACCTCCTGTAAAGAGAAAAAAATCCAAGTTTTTCTCTACCTTCTCTTACCGGCTAAAATTGTATTACATGATAAAAAAGGTATTTTCACCATCACCTTTTTTATTATTATATTTAGTGTTACTGGAGCTTCCCAGCTTATTGTTGAAAATAGTTTTATTAACTACTTCAAAAAAGATACTGAGATCTACAAAGGTATGAAGATCATAGACCAGGAACTAGGCGGTACCACACCTCTGGATGTCATAGTCACTTTATCGGAAGAAAATAGTACAGTGCATCTATCAGCTTCAACACAGGAAGATATAGAGAAGGAGAAGACTCCTTTGAAGATGAATTTAATAGTGTATCAGACCAAGACCAATACTGGTTTACAGATGAAAAGATCGCACTCATCAAAAGTGTCCATGATTATTTAAGCTACATTGCACAAATAGGCGAAGTACAATCTTTTGCCACCCTGCTCGATACAGGGAAGATACTCAATCATAACAAAGATCTAGACAGTATTGACCTAGCCCTCATCTATCAAAAATTACCTCAAAAATATAGGGAGATCATCCTTTTACCTTATGTCAATATTGAACATAACCAGCTCAGATTTGCCACACGTATTGTAGACTCAAATGAAGCCTTACGCAGAGATGCACTGCTAAAAACGATCAAAAATGATCTAACACATATGATTGATCCAAATATCGCAACGGTACAGCTGTCAAATCTTATGGTACTTTATAACAACATGCTGCAATCCCTGTTCCATTCACAGATCACTATGATCGGTCTTGTCCTACTTATTGTTTTCTTTATGTTCTTTATACTCTTTAGATCATTCAAGTCTCACTCTTATTGCGTTAACAGTCAATATTATTCCTATCGGCATGGTTTTTGGATTTATGGGCTGGCTACAGATTCCTCTTGACATTATGACTATCACCATAGCAGCTATAGCCATGGGTATTGGTAGTCGATGACACTGTTCACTATATTCATCGTTTTAAAGCTGAATTTGAAAAAGATAATTTTCCTATTTTACATATGCATAGGACAAATACGAGTGTCGGAAATGCGACTGTATTTCACCTACGCTTGTTATCGTTATTGGTTTCTCCATTTTGATCATTATCTAACTTATCCCAACTATTTATTTTGGTCTACTTACGATTCTGGTCATGATTGCTGCCCTTATTTCAGATCTCATTCTGTTACCTAAACTTTTACTCTTGGTCAAGCCATTCAAAAAATCAATAATACACTAAGAATTAATAGCTACTTCTATAAAATATGCTACAATCAAAAAAAATAAAATAATGGATCAATAAACTATGTTTCAAGAATTTAAAATAACAATTTAGAACAATTTCCTCAAGATTTAGATGCTCTCTTAAATCAACAAAGAGAAATCATAAACAACATCACTGCGAATGATGAAATCAGCTATAAAAAGGTACTCAAACCTCTACAGGACCTCGATGAAGAGTTAGGACTATTCTTTACGCCGCTTTCTCACCTCAACTCTGTCATGAACTCAGAAGAGACACAAAAAGCCTACGAAGAGTCTATACCTCTGCTTTCAAAGTTTAGTTCTGAAATGGCACAGAATGAAGCCCTTTTCAAAAAAATTTCACAGATAAAAACAAATAACGATGAAGAAGAAAAAGTGCTTGAAAATGAGATAAGAGATTTTGTCCTCTCTGGTGTAAATCTACCTGAGACCAAAAAGAAAAGAATGGAAGAGATATCACTTAAACTCTCTGAACTCAGTAACCAATTTTCTCAAAATCTTCTAGATGCCACCAATGCCTATGAACTTATTATAGAAGACCCTAAGGATGTAGAAGGAATACCTCAATCTGATCTAGATGCAGCGAAAGAGGAAGTCGAAGGAAAAACCGTTTATAAATTTACACTTCAGATTCCTAGTTACTTGGCATACATGACGTATGGTCCAAACCGTGCGTTTAGAAAAGAACTTTCTAAAGCCTATGCTACGCGAGCGCCCCAAAATGCTGAGATCATCGATGAGATACTTGCACTTAAAAATGAAAAAGCACAATTACTCGACTTTGACTCTTATGCACACTATGCACTTGAGACAAGAGATGCAAGTAACCAAGAAGATGTCATCGGTTTTTTAAATGATTTGGCAGATGCGGCATTGCCACAAGCCAAGAATGAACTTGCTGAACTCAAAGCATATGCTAAAAAGACCGATGGTATTGAAGATCTCTCAGGGTATGATGTTGGCTACTATAGTGAAAAACTCAAAAAAGAAAAATTTGACTTTGACGATGCTATGACAAAACCTTATTTCGAACAGAGTAAAGTCCTTGACGGACTGCTTGAAATCGTCTCAGAACTCTTCTCTGTTACATTCAAAGCAGCTGATGTCCCTACCTGGCATGCGTGTGTGAAGCCCTTTGACATCTTTGATGAGGGTAAACTTTCAGGACGCATCTACTTTGACCTTGAAGCACGTAAAGAGAAACGTGGCGGTGCATGGATGAATGACTGGGAGACACACTATATAGACAGCAAAGGAGAGCAACACTTTGCCTCTGCATTTATCGTATGTAACTTTTCACCGACCACCAATGAAACCCCTTCATTACTCAGACATGATGATGTGGTCACACTCTTTCATGAAATGGGACATGCCATTCACCACCTTTTTGGAAAGTGTACTGAACGTTCCGTCTCAGGTATCAACGGTGTAGCATGGGATGTCGTTGAGTTTCCTTCACAATTCTTGGAAAACTTTTCCTATGAGGCTGCTATACTTGAACGATTTGGTTTCCACTATCAAACAGGAGAACCTATCTCCGATGCGCTTATGGCCAAAATAAAAGAAACGAAAAATTTTCAAGCGGCTCTTGGTATATTAAGACAAGTAGAGTTTTCTCTCTTTGACTTTATGTTACACCAAAACCTCTACCAGGGTGAAGAGGTGCAGAGACTGATTGACAGTATTAGAGAAAAAACTTCTCTATTGAAATCACCAAGCTACAATAAATTCCAACATGGCTTTGCTCACATCTTCGCAGGTGGGTATGCAGCAGGCTATTACAGCTATAAATGGGCGGAAGTTCTCTCAGCTGATGCATTCTTTTCGTGTTTAGATGATGACGCAGGATTTGACAAAGAACATGCACAAGGCTATAAAGAGTTCATACTTTCCAACGGTGGTTCCAAAGAGATGAGTGAACTCTATGAAGAGTGGCTTGGACGAAAAGCAGATGTCAAAAGTTTGACCAAACTGTATGAAATAGCATAATAATTATATTTCATCAATGGATCCCCGGCTCAAGTTCGGGGACGAGAGAAATTTAAGGAGTAACCATGAGTGAATACCGTTCCCTTGCACTAACAGTGATCGCGATCTTTATTATTACTCTTTTGGCTGCTTATTTTAGTCCTTCATTTGCAGAGCAAAAAAGCTATTTGGAACTTTTTATACTCTTTGGAAGTCTACTTTTTATCTTTGCGGTAGTAGTGATATTTGCAACACTTGGATTTCACTCCTTTGCACTTTTTCTCACTATCTTTCTTGCTGCACTTATAGCATTGTATGGTGTACTGGCTGCTTTACTCGTTACAGTGATGACCTACTTTCTATGGGGCTCTATCTTTGCTATGGAACTGCTTTTGTTTTATAATGGCAGTGAAAGTGCTAAAGCGTGGTTTATTTCCCGTTATGATTTCAAAACATTTAAGATGGAATACTTTGCTTTTTATCCGCTCATGGGAATGCTCTATATTTTATTGGAGTTTATACCCTATCTGTTTTCAAAAGAAAAATTAGTGAAGTTTACTCCTTCAAAAGTCTTGAAGGAGATGGAGGAGTTGTTAGAGTAGTTTTATTTACCCTTTTTCTTAATATACTCTTCTTTTTCTTTCTCTGTTTTACCAAATCCGAAAAATCTTTTAATACGTTGACAAATCGTAAATGAACCTGTCTCTATACGACACTCCTCTACTACTTCTTCTTCGCTGCCTACCATTGAGGCGATACGCTCAGGCTGTTTTTTACCTTCGATGATAAATCTAAGCGCATTCAGACGGATGAAACCTTCCGCATCTTTTTGGTTGTATACTTCATCTTCTTCAAATGTAGAGTGTTCTTCTGAGTAAAGAGAATTCGCTGATCTTCTACCAACTACAGTCACATTCCCTTTGTAAAGCTTCAATTTCACATCACCATGCACATGTTCTTGTGTTGAATCGATTGCAGCTTGCAACATCTTACGCTCTGCTGACCACCAGTATCCTTGATAAATAAGTTTTGCATACTTAGGCATAAGCTCATCTTTCATATGTGCTTCTTCTCTATCAAGCGTGATAGATTCGATAGCTCTATGTGCTTTAAGCATAATAGTCCCACCTGGTGTTTCATAGCACCCTCTGGCTTTCATACCAACATATCGGTTTTCTACGATATCGATACGACCGATACCGTGCTTATTACCATAGTCATTCAGTCTTTTAAGCATAGTCGCTGGACTCATCTCTTCACGATTGATCGCTACAGGGTCACCATTTTGATAACTGATCGTGATATACTCAGCTTCATCAGGTGCTTTTTCAGGACTTACAGACCATAGCCACATATCTTCTTCAGGTTCGGCATATGGATTTTCCAAGTGTTCACCCTCATAAGAGATATGAAGCAAGTTCGCATCCATAGAATAAGGTTTTGGCTTCCCCTTTCCATCGATGTCAATACCATGTTCTGCAGCATACTTTAACAACTTTGTACGAGAGTTCAAGTCCCACTCTCTCCATGGAGCGATCACTGCAATATCCGGATCAAGCGCAAGATACCCAAGTTCAAAACGCACCTGGTCATTTCCTTTACCAGTTGCCCCGTGACTTACAGCATCTGCACCGGTTTTGTGTGCAATCTCTATCTGTTTTTTGGAGATAAGCGGTCTGGCAATAGAAGTTCCTAAAAGATACTCTCCCTCATAAATAGCATTGGCTCTGAACATAGGGAATACAAAATCTCTTACAAACTCTTCTCTAAGGTCCAGGATGAAAATATTTTCTTCTTTGATCCCCATATCAAGTGCTTTCTGACGCGCAGGCTCTACCTCTTCACCTTGACCAAGGTCAGCAGTAAAAGTAACCACTTCACACTCATATTCATCTTGAAGCCATTTTAAAATAATACTCGTATCAAGCCCACCGGAGTAAGCCAATACCGCTTTTTTGATCTTTCTTTTTGACATTTTATAGCCTTAGTAATAATATTGTCGCGATTTTACCATAATGTTGGTTATGGTTGGGTTTCTAAGATTTCTATATGTTATAATTAGAGTAATATATTTAAGAAAGAACTATCTATGAATCAAACAGAAAAAAAAGATTTTTCACTACAAACGATCAAAGAAAAAAGCTCTACTCTTCTTGAAAGTGCCGGGGGATTTCTTTCCAATGCAATTGATATCTTTAAGAAAGATGAATCAACTATGACCATTGATGAAAAAATAGAAAAACAACATCTATTAAATTTTATCTATGGTATGGGTGCAGGGATAGTCATCTATCACTTTTTAATAGGTGCAGTGCTCATTTTAGCCATTATCTGGTTTTATAATCTCTCTTTAAAGAAAACAAAAACGCTCATAGAGGAACAAAAACCTGCTAAAAGAACGTACAAAAAAAGAAAACCGGCAGAAACGACTTCTACACAAAACCATACTTCTTCAAAATAATATCCAGTACAGGTTTTTTATATGCACCGGTATGGCGAAATATCTCTTTACCTGATGCATCAAAAAAAAGTTGTGTGGGCATCTCTTTGAGCTTATACATATCACGGCTTACCAAACGGTCTTTTTGAGAGTCTATGGAATATATCTGATATTCCGGATGTTCCTCCAGCACTTCAGCAAACGCTTTGGACATTGCCAGACAACTATAACAGTGAGACATTCCAAAAGCCAAAATAGTAGGCTTTCCATTGCCTATATTGTGTTTGATATATTTGTATTCATTTACCGGTAATGGCTTTTTTTCAGACATTTCTTCTCCAAACGTATTATTGAAATGATTATACAAATCCTATCTTAAAAACTTTTGCTATAATCAAACTAATATTACTCAAGGAAGTTCATAGATGTTATTAGGCGTAAACATAGACCATATTGCAGTACTTAGAGAAGCAAGAAGAGTAGCGGATCCTGATCCGCTTGATGCACTTGGTATTTGTAAACGTGCAGGGGCAGACCAGATCACGATACACCTGCGTGAAGACAGACGTCACATGCAAGATATGGATACCAAGAACATCATAGAACTCTCTGCGTTACCTGTGAACCTTGAATGTGCCATATCTCCAGAGATGATCGATATAGCATGTGAACTTAAACCGCACCGCGTAACCCTCGTACCAGAAAAACGTGAAGAGGTAACTACTGAAGGCGGACTGGCTGTGGTAGGTGAGCAGCCCAAACTCAAAGAGGCGATCAAAAGATTACAAAAAGAAGAGATAGAAGTTTCACTTTTTATCGATCCTACTTTAGATGCCGTCAATGCATCATTTGCATTAGGTGTTGAATGGATCGAATTTCATACAGGAAAATATGCAAACATCTATGCGATGCTTCATACAAACCTTTCCAAAACACATCATACGATTCCAGAACTCGAGCTCTCACGTAAAGTACTCAAACAGATGCTTACCGATGAACTCTTTAATCTACGTCTACTCTCATGTGATGCCATGGAGTTGGGTCTTCGTGTAGCCGCTGGACATGGACTCAATATGCAAAATGTCAAAGCTATTGTTGAAATAGAGACCATTGAAGAGCTAAACATAGGACAAAGTATCATTGCACGTTCCGTCTATACAGGACTCGAACAAGCCATACTGGATATGAAAGCCCTATTGATAAGATGAAAAAAATAAAATTCACTATAAGCGAATAGTAGATGCTGAATCGTAAAAAGGTAGCTATATCTGTTGGTGACCTTAATGGTATAGGTATTCAACTTATCCTTGAAAATCACGACCATGTCTCAAATGAAGTAGATGCACTTTACTGTGTAGACCGAACGATGCTAGAACAAGCAGCTAGAAAATTGGCTCTGCCTATACCTGCTGATTTTAAAACCATAGAAAACATAGCACCCTACTTTGAGATAGAAGCTGGAGAGGTTAGTAAAGAGAGTGGCGCATATGCGTATGCTTCATTTGTAAAAGCCATTGAACTTGCACGTAACAAAGAAGTAGATGCCATCACGACCCTGCCCATACATAAAAAAGCATGGGAGTTAGCGGGCATAAAGTATAAAGGTCACACAGATGCACTAAGAGACTTTTTTAATGCTGAGGCTATTATGATGCTGGGATCACCTGAAATGTACGTCGCTCTTTTTACCGAACATATACCACTCAAGGAAGTAGCCGAGAGCATCAATGAAAAAGATCTGACACGCTTCCTTATCGACTTTTACCACACTGCAAAACCAACCGAATTAGTCGGTGTATTAGGACTTAATCCTCATGCTGGAGATGAAGGAGTATTGGGTGATGAAGAGACCATCATACAAAAATCCATAGACAATGCACATCAAACAATTGGGAAAAAAATCTTCACCTCTCCACTGGTACCTGATGTTGCCTTCACCCCACGTGTCAGAGCCAACTACACACACTACATAGCCATGTACCACGACCAGGGACTTGCACCCCTCAAAGCTCTCTATTTTGATGAAGGCATAAACGTATCACTAAACCTACCGATACTCAGAACCTCCGTAGATCACGGAACAGCTTTCGATGTGGCATATAAAGGTGTTGAGTTAAGTAGTCTAAGTTATATAAATGCAGTAAAATATATAGTTAATCATTAAAAATAAAGGAAAGTGTTAACCTATAAAAATAAAACCTATAAGAAAATCTATCTCAACCCGACAGGAGTTTGCATTTTTTTCTTTTGGGTTCGTTTTTCTATTGTGCTCTTTGTTGCATCAACAAAAAAGAAAAGGAATGAAGAAATTATAAAGTAATTTGAGTTATTTTGAATGCATTTGAATACACTATAGAGAGCTTAACAGAAAAGACTAGGAGTCTCATCCTCAACCACTTCACAATTCTCATTCATCTGAGCACAAAGTCTCTCTTGACAAGATTTACATAAATAGCGATAATTTTGCATGTCATAATGGATCGTATCTCCCTCATGAAGATCATCATAACACTCTGCACATACATTAGTCACCCTTAAAAGTATCTCTTTAGTGGCCTCTTGCGTCACAAAACAGGGGTTACTCATCAGTGCTTCCTAGTTTTTTGATCATTTTTTGTGCTTCTTCCAATGTATCATCTAATTCGTAAGCTCTGGTGTAACCAACTAGTGCTTCTTTAGTACGTCCTAAGTCATATAAGGTATTTGCATAGTTAAAGTGGTGAGGTGCATACTCTGGGTCCAGCTCAATAGCACGTTCATGGTGTTTCTGAGCACCCTCTTCATCTCCAAGCTTGTGTAGTACATTCGCTAGTGAAACATGAGCCATATCATCTCTATCATCTAAACTTAAAAGTTTTTCAAAATACTCTTTTGCTTCTGTATATTCACCTGTTTGCATACAAACAAACCCTATTTTCTGTAGTACTTCTGTATTGTTTTCTTCGATAATAAGTGCTGACCCTAATGCTTTTTTTGCCTCTTCAAAATCTTCTTTCGCCACGGCATCATCTGTCATCTCTAAAAGTTGTTCCATACGTGTAGGCTGTACTGTCGGCTTTGAAAATGTCTTATCTGGACGATTGATACCACCTATCTGTTCATCTGGTACATTCGCTTCAAAATCTACACCTCTTTTTGGATGATCTCCAGAAAAAAGCTGTTTAAAGAATAGGTAAAATACTCCTCCGGCAACAATGAGAAGTAATAATTGAAATGTTGTCATAGTTTCTCCAATATAGTTATCGAATAATAAGATAATCTAACTTAAACCCAAAGAAAACCTGCTATGATAATACAAAATTGCAAAAGGATTATCATGGCTTATAGAATAGAATTAGATAAAGAAAAACTGCAACAAGAGTTAACCCCACTGGAATATAACGTATGTTTGAACCATGGGACAGAGGCACCGTTTCAAAATGAATTTTGGGATTCTAAAAAAGAAGGTGTTTACACTTGTAAATGTTGTGATACACCACTCTTTTCTTCAAAAACAAAATTTGATTCAGGAACAGGGTGGCCAAGTTACTTTCAGCCCATCAATGAAGAAGACATAGAAGAGGTCAGAGACAATAGCCATGGTATGGTACGTGTCGAAGTACGTTGCGGTGCTTGTGGTTCACACTTAGGACACATTTTCCCTGATGGTCCTGCACCAACATTCCAACGTTATTGTATCAACTCTGCATCTTTAAATTTTAAAGAGAACTAAAATATTTATTGTTTCAACTGTGCGGCTATACGGCCTGCAGCTTGATCCATTTCCTCTTTTGTATCAAATATAAAAGAGTGCTTTTCTTCTTCTCCAAGATTGACAAAAATACCGAAACCTACCACTTCAACCTTACCTTTTGCCTCGACATCCAACCATTCAAGACTTACCTGAGTTGTTTCATCTTCATGGCCTGTCTTTACTACTGCTGCCGGGTAGAGCTGTGTGATCTTGGCTGTATCGAATTGTTTGTCTTCTATTGTGATTATCATAGAGGGATTATAGTATAATCACTTTAAATCTAGAATGGAGCCCAAAACATGAGTTTAAATGCACAGATCAAAAATGATATCAAAGATGCCATGCGCGCAAAAGAGACAGTTAAAAGAGATACACTTAGAAATATCCAAGCATCTATCAAACAAATAGAAGTAGATGAACGCAGAGAAGTCACTGACAGTGATGTTGAAGCTGTCTTGATGAAATATATGAAACAAAGAGAAGATGCCAAAGCTCAGTTTGCAGACGCAGGACGTGATGACCTGGTAGCAAAAGAAGATGCAGAGATAGCCATAGTCAAAGCCTATCTCCCAGAACCTATGGATGATACAGAGTTAGAATCTGTACTTAAAGAAGTCATAGCCTCAGTAGGTGCGGAGAGTATGAAAGATATGGGTAAAGTCATGGGTGCAGCCAAAAGTACCATAGGAAGCCGAGCAGACGGCGGACGTATCAACCAAATGGTAAAGAAGTTACTTAGTTAACAAAACACTTTTATATTAAATAACTGTCACGGCGAACGCCCTTGTAAGCGAAGCGATTCGAGAGCCGTGACGATTTTTGCTACTTTTATAAAAAAGTAGAGAGAAGCCGTGGAAGTACAACATTCAAAATCAACCTATAGAAAAACTAATTCCCATATTTCACAGCTTTTATAGCTGCAGTTATATCATCCTGTCTCATAAAATGTTCACCCACTAAGAAGGCATCTGCCCCAACCTTCGATAGTTCCACTACTGTCTCATGGTCATTGATCCCAGATTCAGCCACAATGATCTTTCCATTTGGAATAAGCGGTATCAGTTTTTCACTGAGACTCATATCCATCTCAAATGTCTCAAGGTTACGATGGTTGATACCGATGATATCTGCACCAGCAAAAATAGCTTTAACCAGATCTGTTTTATTATGTACTTCTACCAATACATCCAACCCTAAATGACGTGCATAGTCATGTAACTCTTTAAGCTCTTTACGACTCAATGCCATTGCGATAAGTAAGATATAGTCTGCACCAAATGCCAATGCTTCAAGTACCTGATATTTATCAACAATAAAATCTTTTCTAAGCAGTGGTATATTCACATAGCGGCGTACCATGCCAAGATACTCTTTATCCCCTTTAAAAAAGTGTGGTTCAGTGAGTATAGAGAGTGAGTCTGCTCCACCTTTTTCATAGGCTTGTGCGATCTCAACAGGATCAAAGTTTTCACGAATGATCCCTTTACTAGGACTCGCTTTTTTCACTTCTGCGATAATACGGTATGGATTTTCTTCAGTAGAACGCAGTGCACTTTTGACATCTTTAGGAACAAAAGGATTAAAAGAGAGTGAGCGCCCCAGCCACTCTTCCGGATACTCCACTTTCCTTTTTTCAAGGTCTGATCTTGTTTTTTTAATGATTTCATCTAATATTTGAGCCATCTATTACTTTCCATATTTCTATAAATTTCGCGTATTATATCTAAAAGACGGCCGAAATTATTTACACTGAGTGATAGCATCCCAGTGTTCTATGATCTCAGGTTCTTCCAAACCTTCTTCCTCAACCACTCTTTTCATGACTTCATACGCTTTATCACACTTGCCCTCTTTATAATAACCCCAGGCTAAAGAATCTAAATAATATATGTTATCAGGTTGCTGTATCAATGCATTTTCTATGACATCAATACCTTTTTTTACATTCACCTCTTTATCTATAAGTGTATAACCATAGTAATTCAAATAGATACTGTCATCATTTCCTAACTCAATGGCTTTTTCAAAGTGTGATATCACATCTTTAATCATTTTTTTATCATTTTTATCTTTTGAATTTTCAAAGATCAAGACACCCTTCTCAGCGATCCATTTTGCATCTTTATCTTCATCATAGAGTTTATCTACAAGACGCAAAGCCTTAGAAAATTTCTTTTCCCTCTTATAAAGTTCATACAGTATGTCATTTCTACTCTGGTCTTCTTCTAAAAAAGAAATGGCACCATCCATATCTCTTTTATAGATATACACATCTATGATCTTGCTAAGATACTCTTCATCTTTATCTTGTGCATACAGTGCTTTATATGTTTCTAAAAGACCATGAATGTCTTTTTCTTTTTGATACAATACAAGCAGTTTAGTATAGACATCATGACTGACGATATTGATACGACGGTGTGTTTCAAGCAACTGTATAGCTCTCTTGCGTTCTCCGGTAAATTCATCCATAATATCAGTCATTCGAAGCAATATCTCTTCTCTAGGTACGCTTTCATACACTCTGCTTAAGAGTTCTAATGCCCGTTTGAATTTTCCTGCATAAAGAAATGAGTTTGAAGCCAGATCCAGGTCCATAGGCTCTTTTGATTGTTCAAGTAGGTGTTCTGCTTCTATGGTTGCATTTTTTACTTGTCGGATTGTAAGATAAAGCGGGATAAGCAGACGTCTTACTTCAATTCTATTTGGATTTTTTTCATCCCAAACTTTTAAACGTGTGATACTCTCCAAGATGTGTGTTCTGCTCATCAATGCAGAAGTAGCTTCCTTAAAGAGATAGATCTCAGCTCCTGTATCATCAAACAATTTTTTATAGACCTGATAACTATTTTCATAGGCCCTATACTCATCATACAAAATACCTCTGATAATAAGTTCATCTTCACTTATCTTCATAAGCTCTTTGGTGTAAGCAGCCGTACTGCCAATACCAAAGACTATACATAGTGTTAAAACTATACGATTCCAGGACACTCTTTCCGTACCTCATCTTCATCATTTTTAAACTGCTCCCAAAACGGGAAAGTACGACACTGTAAAGGCCGTACAGGGTAGATTGAACAACGCTTCATAGTCTCATCGAAAAATATACAGGCAAAATTATCTGGTGCCAGCTGTTTTTCTCTCAAAGAATAACGATGTTTTACTTTTCTTAGATACATTGTAGCGAAATCTTCTACACTAAGGTTAACAAAGGCTGCCATTTTTTCTATCTCAGCATATTTCGCCCAAATATAACCGCTTTCGCCTGTACAGCAGTGACCACCACACGCTTCACACTCATTTGGATCAAATTTAAATGAATACTGTTCGTGTGCTATTAAATCCATCATTGTAAATCACCTTTTATACTGTTTGTGTTTGCTCTTTCAAATGCACTCTTCGCTTTTTCTCTATAAACACTCTTCTCGTCAAAAACCACAAACGGAGGCAAAACCTTTGTCATAGACTTTGAACCCAAACGCGCTGCGATCATTACCAATTTAGACTCTCTGTCTATTTTTGAGTGCAAGAACTGCATAGTTTCAACCGTTATACCAGAAGAAGTTAAATGGTGCAATAGCAAGTCTACTTGTTTTGCATCATAACAGAAAATAAAATATCCTCTGGGTTTGAGCAGTTTTTTTACTTTAGGTATAAAATCATCTATAGGTAGATGATGTGCATACCTTGCAATGTTCAAATGCGTGTTTTCACTTTGCTGCACACTCGAGTCATAAAAAGGTGGATTTGAGATGATATAGTCAAATTTTTCATCTGTTTCCCACTGTGCAAAATCTCCAAGATAACTTTTGGCTTCTAAGTCATTGAGTGCATAATTATGTTTTGCATAGTCAAGCATCTTTTCCTGCTTATCGATAATACTCGTCTGAATGTTAAAATCCCTGGTCAATAAAAGTGAGATGATCCCTACCCCACATCCTACATCCAATAGTTTCCCCTTTGGCTTAAAAGAAGAGATAAAATCATACAAGAAAATTGAATCACTGTTGTAACAGTAGCCACTTGTAGGTTGATAGAGAAACAAATGATGCCTTTTTTTATGAATTTTACAATATTTTCAGTATAATCGCGATTATGAATGAAGAACTAGATCTACTCGACCCGCCATCAACAGATTTTTCAATGCTTGACTACGATTGTGCATATATTCCTGGTAATAAGGTACGCATGAACTATAAATATGTCTCTAATGCAAGTAAAAAATTTGCAACTGCGGTTATCGCCAGAGGATGGAGACGTTTTGGAAAGTACTTCTTTCACCCTATTTGTAACGGTTGTAATGAGTGTAAAAGTATCCGTATAGATGTCAATAACTATCACTATACCAAGTCGCAAAAAAGATCTATCAAGCGGAATAATGATACTAAGATCATCGTACAAAAGCCGAGTATGACCGATGCGCACATCTATCTTTATAACAAATATCACTCTTTTAAACATGAAAAAGACAATTGGCAACACCGTAATATTTCACAACGTGAATACTATGAAAACTTTGTAGATGGTGCACATGATTATGGAAGAGAAGTACTCTATATAAAAGATGACAGGCTCATCGGTGTAGACCTCATAGATATACTTGATGATGGTATCAGTTCTATCTATTTTTATTATGATCCAGATTATTCCAACCTGTCTCTAGGGACCTATTCACTACTCTACCAGATACAATTGGCCCGTGTTCTTGAACTGCCCTGGATCTACTTAGGGTACTGGGTCGACGGATGTAAAGCATTTGCCTATAAACCAAAGTTCCAACCTCAAGAGATATTGGATGGTTTTCCACATGTTTCGCAAGAACCGGAATGGGAAAAGTGGGAAAAACCAGAATAAACTTCCCATATCAAGTACGAAAATGACGAAGATCATCACTTTTACGACACCACTTCAAAAAAAGTCTGTCAGGATCTACTCTACTATCGACATCTTTATTCTCTACGATACATTCAGCCAACATCTCTGCCATAAGCGGTGCAAAAACAAAACCTCTGCCCCCTAAACCATTACAGACATATAAGTGATCTAGATACTTCATTTCAGGTTTGGCCCCACGTGACACTGCAGGGTAGGTATCTAACATAAAAGGTACGTCTATCACCTTTCCAACTAAAGGAAAATAATCTTTAGAACCTGCTCTCATACCGCAAAATATTTCTTTCAGTTCCAGATCTGAAGTATCGATCAAAGAAGAAGCTTTTTCTTTCAGAAGCATTGCTTGTTCTTCTTGACAAGGTATTGGTTCTTTCACCTCTTTTTCATGTGTCGCACCCAATTTTATGATGCCATTCACATTGGCACCTACAGACATAGATTGATGCATACTGACCGCTAGAGGAAGTTTGGAAGAGAAATCTCCTCTTGTTCCCCAAGTACCTCTTATGCCCATATAACGTAAGTCTGCGAGATCACTTTCATAACCCGTTGCTAACACAAGGTTCTTAGCACTATAGTTCCCCACACACCACAATCCATTTTCTTGTTTTAGCTGCTTTACATCATACTGTACGACTTCTATGCCTGAGAGTAAAAATTCACATACCTTTTTGGCATCACAGTCTCCAGCCTCAGAAAAGTAAAAACTTTCAAGATCAGAACATATGCCTTGTGTATGGAGTTGTTCCTTTGTATATAGTTCATAACTGTTTTGATTGAAAGATTCATACTCCGAAAACTTCTTGGCATCATCCTCATCCTTTGGAATACGGATCACACCTGTTTGATGAAAAAACTCTGGACAAGTGGTAAGATAAAAATCTTTGGCAAAAGAAAAGGATGTATTGGTAAGTGTCTGGAGAGGTGAGCCTTTTCCAATTTTGGGAGAAACAAAAGCCCCGGCAGCTCCTGATCCACCAGTAGCAATGCCTCTTTTATCTAAGACTAAAACTTTTTGACCTTTTAATCTAAGAGCATAGGCACTAGAAGCTCCTGCAATGCCTGCACCGATGATGATCGTATCATAGGTTTTAGACATCCTATCTAAACCGATATTTCTTTAATATCCGCAATATTTCTAAACGTCTTATAGACAGACCCTATGGTATGAAGTCTATTTGCTTTTAAAGCAGCATCTTCTGTATTTACGAGAACATCATCAAAGTAACTATCTAGTTCACGTTTCAATCCAAAGAGTGCTTCAAGTTCTTCCTGATAGTCACTGTATGTAGAATTGATCACTTTCTCATACGCGTTATAAAGCGTTACTTCAGCATCTTCTTTAAACAATGAAATATCTATCTCCATGCTTGACTCAAGGTCTACATCTTTAGAAATATTCGCTACACGTTTGAAGGTTGTGAACTGCTCTTTAAAGGCATCACTGCTTACGATCGTATTGAGTGCAGCTACTTTTTTAGCTATCTCATTGATATCTCTTTCTCCTGAAGCAAGTACAGAAGAGATCACCGATGGATTGGCATCGAGTGACTTGTTGATACGTTCTATGATAAATTCACTCAAAAGATTCGTATCAAACGCATCATAATTCCCCTGAAGCAGCGTGATAATATCATCAATGTTGAAAGGAAGATCATACTCTGTCACGATACGTACAATACCATTCACTGCACGACGCAGCGCAAATGGATCTTTAGAACCTGTAGGGATCTTTCCTACACTGAAAAGTCCAAAGAGTGTATCTAACTTGATACTCATTGCAACGATAGAGGAGAAGACACAACTTGGAAGGTCCGCACCCTCACCTACTGGCATATACTGCTCTTTGATAGCATTATATACAAGCTCATCCTCACCCAGTGCTTTAGCATAATAATATCCCATAAGCCCCTGAAGTTCAGTAAACTCATATACCATTTCACTCATAAGATCAGCTTTTGCAAGATTCACTGCTCTATCCATCGCTTTTTCAAGAATCGCAGAGCTTTGCCCTGTTCCTGATTCCACTCTGTCCATGTAGAGAGCCAGTAGTCTGATAGCAATATTGTTTTCTCTTGTGATCTTATCTGCAAGTGTACCGAGTCCATCAATGAACTGTACTTTTTCAAGTCCATCTGTACTCAGCCCATTTTTTAAGTCATTTTGATAGAAGAAAAGTCCATCTGCCAAACGAGGCTTAAGTACACGTTCATTCCCTGCTACAACTTTACTGTAATCATCTGTGTATGCATTGGAAACTACTACGAATTTATTTGCTATTTTACCATTCTCAAATACCGGGAAATAACGCTGATGCTCTTTCATAGAAGTAATGATCACTTCAGGTGGAAGTTCTAAAAAAAGTTCATCAAATGTCCCTACAAGTGCCTTAGGGTTCTCAGTGATCGCAACTACTTCAGCTAAAAGTGCTCTGTCTCTTTCGATAATGATATTATGCTCTGATTCCAAAGCATCGAACTCAGTCAAGATCTTCGCTTCACGCTCTTTAGGATGCAACATCACTGCACACTCATCCAAAATACCTTCATAAGCATCTATCGTAGGAACTTCTACCGCATCGTAAGTTACCATACGATGTACATAGGTTTTTGTATCTGAATGCACACCGAAAAGTTCTACAGGAACAGAAATATCTCCAAGTCTCACTTGTAGCCATCTAATAGGGCGAATATACTCATCTGTTCTTGAACCCCAACGCATCATCTTACCAAATGCCATAGAAGCGATCCACTTTTCCAACATCTCTTGAAGAAGGGAAACCGTTTCTGATCCTTTTTCTTCTTTTTTGAAGTAAAGTACCTCTTTACCATTTTTCTCGCCACGACCAAGATCATCAAATGCCACACCGCATTTACGGGCAAATCCTTCAGCTGCTTTAGTAGGCTCACCATCCTTCACAGCTGCAACCATTGGAGGACCAAAGAACTCTACAGTCGTATCTTCCTGACTTACTGGCATAGCAGCATGCTTAAGTACAAGTCTTCTAGGCGTATAGATAAATTCAAAATCATTACTGAGACTATACGCTTCAAGTATGTTTTTCCAAGATTTTTCTATGTTAGTTACAATTTTCAGTAGTGGTATCGCGGGAAGTTCTTCTACACCGATTTCGATAAGTAGTGCTTGTGTCATGGTAGGATTTCCTAGTAAATAATAATGGCTATTATTTTACCTAAGAGTTGGTAAAGAGGGGGTTAGTCCTGCTTTTCCTCTTTATCTATCTTCATCTTGCATATCTACACGATGCCCTTCATCATCAAATTTGCTTTTATAGTAGTTTCTTAATGATCCCAAACGTAATAAATACAAATAGGATCATCGCAATGATGTAAAGGATATCTCCAAATGACATATCAGCCCTCCAAAGAATTGGCTATAGTGATCTTTTCAAAACCATCATAATTTTGACGAAGTGCATCATAAATGACCACTCCTACACTCACACCGAGGTTTAGACTTCTACCTTTTCCACCCATTGGAATGGTAATACACTGCTCAGGATTCTCAAGGAGTACTTTTTCATTTATCCCTCTGGTCTCTGAACCGAAAAGAATATGGTCACCTTTTTTAAATGGTGCGTTGAAGTAGAGATTATCTGTTTTAGTAGTCGCCATGTAGCTATTTTGAGTAATTGGATGTGCTTCAAGATACTCCTCAAAACTCTCCCAGATGACTAAATCCAAATGTTTCCAGTAGTCAAGTCCTGCTCGCTTTACTGCCTTATCATCAATATCAAAACCAAGGGGTTTTATAAGATGCAGTGTTGCACCTAAATTTACACACAGCCGGCCGATAGTACCTGTATTTTGAGGAATTTCTGGTTCTACTAGAACAATATTGAACATTAAGTATCCTTTGTTTTCACCTAAGGTATTTCAATTTTTCATATTTCCATATGTTTGAATTGAGGCGTTGTTTCTCTCGTCATTTTTTTTAGAAAAAAACGAAGCAAAAAAAGCGTCACTGTTCTCGAATCGCTACGCTTACAAGGTCGTTCACAGTGACAAACACACTTTTTGTGATTTAAAAAAGAGATCTAAAATACAACCGTCTTATTCCCATTGACAAATACTCTATCATGCAATACCAAGGCTAATGCACGAGAAAGGACGATCTTTTCACCGTCACGTCCTGCTCTTTGCATATCTCTCCAGGAAAGACGATGATTGACAGGAATAACATCTTGTGCGATGATAGGTCCTTCATCCAGATCATCTGTCACAAAGTGTGCTGTTGCCCCGATGATCTTTACCCCTCTTTCAAACGCTTGTTTATAAGGGTTAGCACCTATAAATGCAGGAAGGAAAGAGTGGTGAATATTGATGATCTTTTCAGGATATGCTTTTACAAATTTAGGTGTAAGTATACGCATATACTTTGCTAGCACTATATAATCAAACTCGAACTCATTGATAAGTTTCATCACCTGTCCCTCATGCTCTTCTCTGCTCAAGTTTTCAGCAGGAACATGAAAGAAAGGAATGTCAAATCTGCGTACAAAGGTTTCAAGTGTATCATGGTTTGCTATCACACACTCTATCTGTGCATCAAGTTCACCGTTTGTATGACGTACTAAAATATCACCCAATGCATGTGACTCTTTGGTTGCCATAAGAATGATCTTCTTATCTTTAGGCTCTATAACCCTAATGTGTGCTTCTTGGGGTGTGACAGTTTTAAGTGCTTCAAGCAATTCATCGATATCAAACAATCCTGACACTACTGTACGCATAAAAAATCTTCCATGTTCTTTATCGACAAATTCACGGTTGTTATCAATGTTCAGACCTCTGTCATAGAACACTTTAGAGATCTTATACACTAAACCTTTTGCATCATCGCAGTCTATTAAAACTCTTGCTCTCTTTTCCATATTTACCCTAGTTGCTTTTAAATTGTAAAATTATACCTATAGAACCCTCTGAATAACCTAAGGCACTCATAATGGGTTTTACAAATGTAAGGTTGTGCAAAAGATTTTCAAGTCCTAGCCATAGTTAAAACGAAGTAAATATTTTGTGCAAGATTACGTTTGTAAAGCTCACCCTTCGGGCATCACTAGCTTTCACCTATACGTTGTTACTCTTTTTCGACTTAGCTATGGCTAGGACTTCAAAAGAGTGCCTAGTCTAGACAAAAGCTAGAGATGTTATGAGTGCCTTAGGTTATTCAGAGGGTTCTAATTCTTCAGAGATATACTCTTTATCTTCTCTTGGGTACGTCTATCAAGTTCATCACCTAGTGCTTTACCTGAAAAGCCTTCTGCTATCAATTCCGTGGGAGTAACCCCTCGGTCAAAAGGTTTGTCCCACACGTCTAATTTCTTTGCCATGGCTATGACATCCGTCTGATAGTTTCCTACATACTCAACGATACCCTCTTTGAGTGACAAATTTGCAATCAAAGATATAGTAACGTTTTTAGGTATAGGTGGTATTGCCACTTTTTTATAATAATTGCCAGGTGCGCCCAATCTCTCCAATATCAGCTGAATATCCGTTGTGAAATATTCTCTACATATAAAAAGAAAATAGTAAGGTCGAAGTTTTTCTACAAAGTTTTTTTGACTCTTTTGTAATACCCTGCTTAAAATGCTAAATGTACTTTTCTCCATATGTTCGTTAAATAGCTGCTTTGCAATGCCCAATGCAAACAGATAATAGAGCCCATAGTGCAAGTATGTCCCTTTAAACATCTTCTCGAACTCTTTAAATAATCGTTCTTTAGGTAGATCATCAAGAGAAATACCCTGACAAAGTCTACAGCTCTGTTCTTCTACTTTAAATCCAAACCGTGCAGCAAATTGCATTGCACGTAATACACGTAAACTATCTTCTACAAATGAATTCTTATCTACAACTCGCAGTACTCTATGCTCTAGATCTTCCAATCCCTGCCAATGGTCAACGATCTGCGCATTTTGTATATCGTACATCAAAGCATTGATCGTAAAGTCACGTCTTCTTGATGCCTCTTTCTCTTCAGTAGCCAAGGAGACTTCAAATCCACGATGTCCTTTAGCAATTTTCTTCTCAGTTCGAGGCAATGCAATGTCTAGATCATAGTACTTATAGACAAAAAAACTTTTACCCACACCCTGTGCCCCCAAATGCTCCATCGCATTTTCAAAATCTTCTACGCCAATACCAAAACATTCAATGTCATAGTCATTACACGCATAACCTAATATACGATCACGTACTGCTCCTCCGACGATATAACATTTGGCATGATAGTTTTGTCTTAAATAGTCAGTAACTGTTCTTATTTCTTGAAATATATGTGGGTCTGTTTGGAGGAAAAAGTTTGGAAAAGGTTTGATAGTGGGCATTTGTTATCCCTTTCTTATCATTATTTTAAAACAATAGTAACATCAAAAAGTTTAAATTAAAACGTAACTAGTTACGTGAGCCTTCGATGACAAGCATCTAAAATGCAGTGCAGGCGAGGCACTAAATGCCGAGTCGTAGGAAAACTCAGCGTTAGCGAACTTTGTTCGTTTCGCGTCCTATTTACTGGCATAGTCAGCGATAATATCACCCATTTCTGTACACGTACATATCTCTTTTGCATCATAGTCACCAAGGTCGCCTGTACGGTAACCTTCACTTAATGCCTTCTTAATAGCATCATCGATCTTGTCAGCCGCTTCACTTTCACCTAAAGCATAACGAAGCATCATACTTGCAGATGAAATAGTCGCTAACGGATTAGCGATACCTTGTCCAGCAATGTCCGGTGCAGAACCATGAATCGGTTCAAACAACCCTACTCCTTTTCCTGTACTCGCACTTGGAAGAAGCCCTATAGATCCACTTAACATACTTGCAGCATCTGACAAGATATCACCAAAGATATTTCCAGTCAAGATCACATCAAACTGTTTTGGGTCACGAATGAGTTGCATAGCAGCATTATCAACATACATATGAGAAAGTTCCACTTCAGGATAATCTTTCGCTACCTCTTCTACGATCTCTCTCCAGAACTGACTCACTTCAAGTACATTCGCTTTATCTACAGAACAGACACGTTTGTCACGCTTCATTGCTATATCAAATGCTACAACAGCGATACGCTTTACTTCTTCTCTTGTATAGATCATTGTGTTGAATGCATTATCTTCGTGAAGTTCTCTTGGCTGACCAAAATAGATACCACCTGTAAGTTCACGTACGACCATGATATCTACACCCTGGATCACTTCTGGCTTAAGACTAGAGGCATTCACTAACTCATCATATACCATTGCCGGTCTGAGGTTTGCAAATGTTCCCATCTCTTTACGAAGACCTAAAAGACCTGTTTCAGGACGTAGATGTCTCTCAAGTGTATCCCATTTTGGTCCACCGATCGCACCAAAAAGCACAGCGTCACATTTTTTTACACCTTGAATCGTCTCATCTGGTAACGGTACACCTGTCTCATCTATAGCAGCACCTCCAAGAAGCATCTCTTCATACTTAAGATTAAACCCTTGTGTTACAGAAACTGCATCAAGTACTTTTATAGCTTCATCAATGATCTCAGGACCGATCCCGTCACCTTTAATTACACCAATTTTATAACTTTTCATCTATTTATGCCTTTTGCGCTATTTCTTTTTTGGCAAATGCGATCAATCCGCCTGCATCTACTAACTCTTGCATAAATTCAGGAATAGGAGAGAACTTATATGTTTTCCCCTGTGTTACATTGATCACTTCCCCTGCATCCATATCTACTCTTACTACATCACCTTCATTTATCTCAGTTGCCTCTTTAAGTTCAAAAATAGGCAGTCCCATGTTAAATGCATTTCTGTAGAATATACGTGCAAATGTAGGTGCGATAACAGCACTTACACCTGCAGCTTTCAGTGCTATAGGCGCATGTTCACGACTTGAACCACAACCAAAGTTTTCACCAGCAACGATAATGTCACCCTCTGTCATTTTTGAAACAAACTCAGGGTCTGCATCTTCCATCACATATTTTGCCAATTCTGATGGCTCGCTTGTATTAAGATATCTTGCTGCGATGATCAGATCTGTATCGATATTATCACCAAATTTCCAAACTTTACCTTGCAAAGTAAATTCCTTCATACTGAGAAATAATCCTCAAAAATTTTCGCGATTATAGCTAAAAAAATGTGATTTAACAAATTTTGTGCTGAAAAGTAATAAAGTTTCGGTATAATCCACCTTAATTATATCTTAAAGGTTTTTCACCTTACACATCAAAGGTTTTCAATGGCAACAAAAGACAGTATGAAAAATATCGAAGCACTATTTCAGTCTAAGAAAAAAGGGGATGTGGTCACACTTGAAAACATCGCAAAAGAATTTACAAAACAGCCCACAGCTGCACAAGCGAAAAAGATCCATAAATTTGCTACTGATGCAAAAGTAGATGTTACTTCTGCTTCAGAATATGCAAAGTTTCTCACTGCTAAAGAGCAAAAAAGAAGAGAAGATGCGCGTAAAAAACTGGCTGATGGCAGCTCAGAAGATGAGTTTGATCTTCATAAAGAAAAAGAACTTCTTGAGTGGAGTCGTTCCGACAGCCCTGTTAGAATGTACTTACGTGAAATGGGAAAGATCCCTCTACTTACCAAAGAAGAAGAAGTCGATCTCTCTATGCGTATTGAAGAGGGAGAAGATATTATTATCGATGCTATCTGTTCTGTTCCCTTATCTTATAGGGTATATCATCAACTATAAAGAGCCTTTACTCAACCGTGAAAGACGTGTAAAAGAGCTTTTCAAAAGCTTTGAAGATGATAAAGCAGAGAAAGATGATTCTGATAACTCTGATGATGCAGAAGATGCAAGTACTCCTAAAGACGACAAAAGAGTTAAACAAGTCGTAGACAGTTTTAAACAACTTGAAAAAGCCAAAAAAGAGTGGATGAAGGCGCGTGAAGATCTAGATACATTTTTAGAAACAGAAAAAGATGAAGTGAAAATTCTTCATGAACGTCTAAAAATAGCCTTTAAAAAAGAATTACTGAAAGCGGCTCTTTTAAATCTTGGGCCAACTTCTAAACTCATTAATGAACTTGTAAAAGCGATGGAGACTGCACTTAAAAGTGATGATAGTTTTGAAAAAGAACTTAAACGTTTAGAATACAAGCTTCCACTTTTTAATGACACGCTCAGAGCCAATCATAAAAAGCTTCTTGACAACATTATCAATATGGATAAAGATGACATTATCGATGCTGTCCCAGAGACGACCATGGTAAGTACTTATGTCGAGATCAAGAAACTTTTTGAAACGAGAGAAGCGAGTAAAGGTGGTTTTGACCTTTCAGAAGAGAAGCTTCAAGAGATCTTGGGTCAGATCCGTCAAGGTAAAGCAAAAAGTGAAGTGGCTAAAACACGTATGGCAAAATCCAACCTCAGATTGGTTGTTTCTATCGCTAAACGTTATACCAACAGAGGGCTTCCATTTCTTGACCTCATCCAGGAAGGGAATATCGGTCTGATGAAAGCCGTTGATAAATTCGAATATGAAAAAGGTTATAAGTTCTCAACCTATGCAACATGGTGGATCCGTCAAGCTATCTCAAGAGCGATTGCAGACCAGGCAAGAACGATTCGTATCCCTATTCACATGATAGAGACTATTAACCGTATCAATAAGATCATTAGAAAACACCTCCAGGAAACAGGAAAAGAGCCAGATCTTGATACGATCGCTGAAGAGGTAGGACTCTCTGTAGATAAAGTCAAAAATGTTATCAAGATCACTAAAGAGCCAGTAAGTCTTGAGACACCGGTAGGTGATGAGGATGATGGTAGATTTGGTGACTTTATTGAAGACAAAACGACACTGAGCCCAACAGATGTGGTACTTAAAGATGACCTCAACAACCAGATAGATGACGTACTTGACCAGCTTAACGAAAGAGAAAAAGCGGTTATCCGTATGCGTTTTGGTCTTCTCGAAGATGAAAGTGACAGAACCCTTGAAGAGATCGGTAAAGAACTTTCTGTAACACGCGAGAGAGTAAGACAGATAGAATCATCTGCCATTAAAAAACTTAAGCACCCTAAAGTGGGAAGAAAACTTAAAAACTATATCGAAGAATAATTCTTCATAAAAGGATTACGGTGTCTGAACCTAGATTTTTTGCCCTTATCATAGGTACAGAGATCCTCAACCGTCGAAGGGCTGACAAGCACTTTGACTTTGTGACCAAAGCTTTGGCACAAAAAGGGCATAAACTCACTGGCTCTTTTATTATAGAAGATGACCCTGCACTTATCATTCAAACCATCCAATTCATCGCTTCTCAAGAAAACCCTGTACTTTTTTCTTTTGGTGGCATAGGTTCAACGCCTGATGATCATACAAGAAAATGTGCAGCCATCGCACTTAGAGACGGTACACTCCCCATACATGAAGAAGCCAAAGAGATCATTGTAAATAAACTGGGTGAAAAGGCTTACCCTTACTCTGTACGTATGGCAGAACTTCCAGAAGGTGCAACACTTTTGGAAAACCCAGTCAACAAAATGCCAGCTTTTGCATTAGATGAACGCTATTACTTCATGCCAGGTTTTCCTGAGATGAGTCACCCGATGGTAGAAAAGATACTCACTAAACTGATACCAGAAAAAAGAACCTATTATCGGCATACACTCACCGCACTATGTAAAGAGAATGTATTTATGGAAGTGATGGAAAATATGCCAAAAGAAGTGGAATTCTCTTCATTACCTAAACTCTATTCTGATGGATGGAGGGTTTCCATCTCAGTCGCATCCACCGATGAAAAACTGGCATTAGACGCTTTCAATATGTACCTAGATACAATTGAGAAAAAGAACATTGTCTATAGTTTACATGATGAACACAATGAATCGTAATATACAACTATGACCTATAGAGAAACACTTAAACACCCTGTCATTGCACGGCTCTCACTGATACAGTTTATCTCCTATTTTGGTACGTGGTTTTCTCAGGTAGCTATTTTCTCTATGATCGTATCCTATGGTGCAGATGAGATCACTATAGCCTTAACTGCTGCGATGGCGATGCTGCCTGCAGTCATTCTCGCTCCTTTTATAGGTATCATCATAGACCGTATAGCGTTTAAAAAACTCATGCTCACCCTACTGCTTATTGAGATAGCGATGACACTTGGATTTATTTTTATCAATTCACTAGAGTATATATGGGTCCTCATGATACTCATCTTCCTTCGCTCTTCTGCTGCCTCAATGCTCTTTTCTGCTGAGATGTCTCTTTTCCCTAAGATCGTAGAAGGGAAAATGCTTAAGAATGCCAATGAGATACACTCTATTATCTGGTCACTCTGTTACGCTTTAGGTATGGCAGTAGGCGGTATAGCGACACACTATATGGGCTTTGATACTGCTTTTGCCATAGACGCTGTATTGTATGGTATTGCTGTACTTCTATTGCTTGGACTGCAACTCTCTCTTGAAAAAGCACAACACAGTGATTCAAACTGGAAAATGTTCACAGATGGATTTAGCTACCTCATATCACATAAAAAAATACTCCATCTTATCTTACTGCATGCAGCCATAGGACTTACCAGTTTTGATGCACTCATTACCCTGCTTGCAGATTTCCGATACAAGGAGTTCATTGCTGTACCACTTGCCATAGGTTGGATGAATGCCACAAGGGCATTAGGATTGATGATAGGCCCTTTTTTCATAAGCAAGATCATTTCCAAAGAGAATCTACACTATTTTTTCATTCTTCAAGGGCTAGCGATCATGCTTTGGTCACTGCTTGAATATAATTTCTATTTGGCTCTTATTGCACTCTTTATCACAGGCTTCTTCATCACAACACTTTGGTCCTACACTTACCTGCTGATACAAGAAGAGACTGACACGAAGTATATGGGAAGAGTGATCTCTTACAATGACATGTTCTTTATGCTTTCCAACGTCGCCACTGCAATGTTCATAGGATATGCAGCGAAATGGGGATTATCATTAGAGGGTATCACCTTTACTTTAGGTATGGGCTTTATGGTAGTTGCAGGATATTATATGTGGTTTAAAAAGCAGTATATTGATGACAAAAACTAACAGAAGTGTCTGCTACAACTGCTATCGTCCTCAAACGTCCTGCATGTGCAGATACATCACCCCTATAGAGACAAACACACGATTTGTTATATTGATGCACCCAAAAGAGTTTAAAAAAACCAAAAATGGTACAGGTCACTTTACAAACTTGTCTTTGAAGAATTGTGAGATCCATGTAGGTATTGATTTTACCGAACATGAAGCTATTAATACAATCATAAACGACACCTCAAATATCTGTTACACGCTCTACCCCCATGCAAGCAGTATCAATCTCAATGAAGAACCTATCGGAAAAGAGAAAAAAAACACGGTCATCTTTCTTATTGACTCTACCTGGCCTTGTTCAAGAGCCATACTGACAGCAAGTCCAAATATTGATGCTTTGCAAAAAGTCAGTTTCAACCATACAGAAGTCTCAAAATTTACGTTTAAAGAACAACCTAAGGCGTACTGCTTAAGTACGATGGAATCTACTTTATGTGTATTGAAACGTCTGAACACACATCATATTGAACAAATAGAGAATAAAAAATTAGACCATTTTCTACTCCCTTTTGAAAAAATGGTGGAGTACCAACTCTCCTGTAACTAAAAACCGTAATTACTTATATCAATTTAAATAACACCGCCGTAGTAAAAAAAGAGATGAGTATCCCATAGCCGACGATAGCAGAACTCAGCCTTGGAGCGAGTCCTGATAAGGATGCCATCGCTCCGGCTGTGATCATAGGTGCCATTCCAGCTTCCATGACAGAAACATTTGCGGCTAAACTTGTCCATCCGGCTGTTTTAACTATAGCCAGTGCGATCATAGGTGCGATCACTAACTTAATGAACAAAGCTATACCAAAAGGTTTTACTTCATGACCGGGAAGTTTGAGTTGTAATTGCAGTCCCACTGCAACCAATGCAATAGGCACAATGGTATTTGCAAGAGTCGCTAATACTTTTAAGATCACTTCAGGGAAAGGTGTACCTATAAAAAAGAGTGCAAGGACCAATGAAATAAATGGCGGAAATGTAAGGATCTTTGTAAGCATGATCTGAAAATTGATTTCACTTTTATTCGAATAATAGGCAGCTACAAATATCCCATAGGTTGCCAATGCCAAAAAAGTTCCTATTTGATCATAGACCAAAATAAAAGGCAGTGCTTCATCACCTAAATATGCATTGATAATAGGAATACCCAAAAAAGAGGAGTTGGTCAGGACCGCAACAAGCATGAGTGCCCCTGTAACTTCCTTGGTAAAATGAAATAGATGAGAGATGAACAGTGTTATGAGTGCAGTCAGTATCATGACAACCCAGGCAATGATCACAGGGATCATAGTGTCCATGGAAAAATCAAGTTTAGGTATCTGCAACAAGATCATAGCCGGGAGCGAAATAAATATAACAAACTTGTTTAAGATCTCTGCTGCATCTTCAGGAAAGATCCTTAACCTATTCAATCCGTATCCGATGGCAATAGCCAAGACTATTAATATAAAATTTTCCATAAAACCCTTATATCTTGTTCAATACAAACATTTCCATCTCTTTGACGATAAGATCAAGTGTTCTCTCACCATCAATAACTTCCAACAGATCTTTGTTGATATAGAATGTTTGGATCTCTTCCAGCGGTGTAGTGTAAATTTTCATTCTATCGAAGAATACCTCAACACTATCATCAGAGCGTACCACTTCTGCCTCAGCTGCCCTTCCCAAAATACGCTCTTTGGCCACATACTCACTTACGCGTACTTCAATGACTGAAACAAGTTCGATCTCTTTTTCATCCTTCAGGACTTCATCAAGTGCATGCATCTGCTCTACACTTCTTGGATAGCCATCGATCAATATCACATCGGTTGGTGCATTTTTAATCGCTGAAATGATCGTATCCATGATAATATCAAGAGGAACCAATGCTCCTTGAGTAATAAAGCCATCAATAGTTTTACCAAGTTCACTTCCGCTGGCGACCTCTTCTCTTAGCATATCTCCAGTGGAGTAGTGCACGATACTCTCTGCATGTCTTCCCGCGATGATACTCGCATCAGTTGTCTTACCCGAACCCGGTGCTCCAATAATTAGAAACAGTTTCTTTTTCATATGTTTTTTATCCCATTTTCTTAGTGTATACCAATTATGCCAAACCGTTATAGCATTACTATAGCATTGAGAAATTTTTATTACATTTTTACTATGGATGCATAAAGATCAATAAATCATTTTGTGGTGATTGGTATTTTGTGAATCTCAAATACATTTCATCTCCACTCCTTATGATTTAGGCACGCAATCCACCATCTTTAAAAAGGTCATACTTTTTTCGTAGTGAAGCAACTTTCTTTCTTGTATAGCCCAATTTCTCAGAAATAGCGATATCTGACATCTTATGCTGTAAAGATTTTATTACCATCACAGCATAACTGGAAATAGGGAGAATTTCATTTTTATAAAGTGATGTGCTTTGAACAACAATCTCTATCGTTTCATAAGGTTTATTGACACTGGTAAAACTCGAAACGATAAATTTTCTGCCTTCCAATTTATCAAATAGACTATTTCTCTCCTTCACATTTAACGATTCTAATCCGGAAAGATAAAGCGGTTGATCACTGTGGGCACTCTGTATCTTATTTCTCCAATTCTTTCTGTTTAAAGAGATAAACATAATATTGACACTTTTTCTTTTACCATACGCTAAGACCAATTGATCAATATGAGCGATATTATTCGTAATAATGATCATTGGAAAACTGATCTTATCAATGTACTCTTCAAGCGCTATATCTTTTAAGACATACTCGTGATACTCTCCATAGAGTGCATTTTTAAACTTGAGTTTCTCAAATTCTTGATAGTGCTCAATTTTCTTCACAAGTATATCTATACCTACAGGTTTCATAATATAATCTTTAGCACCCAACTTAATAGGCTCAGTAAGTGTTTCATTGCTTTTATGGCTCACTAACAATAAGATAGATTTTTGTTTAAATTTTTGGATAAACGCTTTCGTACTGCGCATAGAAAATACGGTAGAGAGTAAATAAACATCCCCTGTGCTGAATTTAGCAGCTTTGTCGATACAGTCAAAGACTTCCGTTTTGTATCCTGACTTTTTTAACTTGTCTGAAATATCATTGGCAAGTAATATCTCTTTTTCTATGATGGTAATGATCATCTTTTTTGTCCTGCACTTACATTTTAATGCCTTCTTTACAAAGAAAGAAGGCAGGTTATATTATTTTTCTGTGTTGACAAGATCTTCGATCTGTCCAACAATACTAGGGTCTTCGAGTGTAGAAGTATCTTGAGTGATCTTTTCACCTTTTGCTATTGCTCTAAGGATCCTTCTCATGATCTTTCCTGATCTTGTTTTTGGAAGATCAGGGACAAAGACCATATCATCACAAAGTGCAATGTTACCGATCTCTGTTTTAATGATCGAGTTGATCTCTTTCATCGTCTCAAGCTCATCCGCAACATCATCTTTATGCTCCATAGGCACTGATTTGAGTACGATATATGCAAAGATACCTTCTCCCTTAAGATCATGCGGTTTACCTACGACTGCCACTGCAGCTACATTGTTATGCTTTTTGACCGCTGCTTCTACTTCAGCTGTACCCATACGGTGTCCAGATACGTTGATAACATCATCTGTACGACCTGTGATCGTGATATATCCATTCTCACCATAGATCGCACCGTCACCTGTAAAGTATACTGGTTTACCATCTTTTACTACATCACCGAAGTAAGATTTTTTGAAACGCTCTTCATCACCCCATACTCCACGGATCATAGAAGGCCAAGGGCGTGTTACACACATATATCCGCTTTCACCTTCACCCACTTTTTCTCCCGTCTCAGGATCGAGGATCTCCGCCATGATACCTGGCAGTGGAAGTGTTGCACATGCCGGCTTGATAGGTGTTGCACCTGGAAGTGGAGAAACGATGTGACCACCTGTCTCAGTTTGCCAGTATGTATCTACGATGGCACATTTACTTTGACCTACTTCTTCATAGTACCATTTCCATGCCGGTGGGTCGATCGGTTCACCCACAGTTCCAAGTACTTTAAGTGATGAGATATCATATTTAGCCGGTTCATCTTCACCTGTTTTATGCAGTACACGGATCGCTGTAGGTGCTGTATAAAATTGGTTAATTCTATGCTCTTCTACCATCTTCCATGGACGACCTGCATCCGGGAATGTAATAACACCCTCAAACATCACAGTAGTTGCACCCATTGCAAGTGGTCCATAAACGATGTATGTATGACCTGTGATCCAACCCACATCTGCTGTACACCAGTACGTATCATTCTCTTTTACGTCAAATACCCATTCCATAGTCATTTGTGCCCAGAGGATGTATCCAGCTGTATTATGTTGTACACCTTTTGGTTTACCTGTACTACCTGAAGTGTAAAGTAAGAAAAGAGGATCTTCACTCTCCATTGGTTCAGAGTCACATTTACCAGATTTGCTTTGGATAAGTTCATTATACGAATAGTCACGTCCTGCTACCCAAGTCACATCTTCATTGTTTCTCTCTACGACCAGTACTTTTTCAACTGGTGTTTCACCTTCAAGTGCAGCATCCACAACAGGTTTGAGCATATATGGTTTTGTTTTTCTGTAAGCACCATCTGCTGTGATGACTACTTTTGCTTCAGCATCTTCGATTCTATCACGAAGTGCTTCTGAAGAGAATCCACCAAATACAATAGAGTGAATCGCACCGATACGTGCACAAGCAAGCATCGCATAGGCAGCTTCAGGGATCATTGGCATATAGATGACTACCCTATCACCTTTTTTTACACCGAAATCTTCTTTAAGGAGGTTGGCAAACTTGTTTACGTTATAGAAAAGATCAAGATAAGTAATGACTTGCTTGTCACCTCTATCACCTTCAAAAATAATTGCTGCCTTATTTTTCCGTGTCTCTAAGTGACGGTCAATACACTGGTGTGCAGCATTTAGCTTACCACCATCGAACCACTTAACAAACGGTGTGTTAGACTCATCTAGTACAGTATTATACGGTTCAAACCAGTCGATCTTCTCATCAGCATAATCTTTCCAGAAACCTTCATAATCATCTGTAGCTTTTTTTACCAAAGCATTGTATTCATCCATACTTTTTACTCTTGCGTCTTTCGCAAATTCAGGGTTTGGTTGATAGATTTCTTGTAACATATTCTTTCCTCTTGTAAATTTATGTAAAAATTACCACTGTAATTTTAAAATAAATTTAACTTAACTGAATGCGCCTTTGTATTCAGGCATCTCCTTGAGTTTTAGATACATCATTCCAGACATCACAGCATCATTGAGTGCATCATGCTGCCCCAGTTTGGGTAAATTCAATTTATCCATGATCGTATCGAACTTCAGATCAACAAACTCATGAGATGACTGCTTTTTGTAACGTTTATAATACATATTTGAAAGCTCTATACTTTTGTTTGGTATGGTCGTACCGATAAGCTTTTTTGCATATCTGTTGATCATCGCAATATCAAACTGTATGTAATATCCAATAAGTGTTCTGTTCCCTATAAAATGTAAAAACTCTTCAATGGCAACTTTGGCATCAATACTGTTTTCCATATCACATGGTCGAATATGATGAATTTTTATGCTCTCCTCACAGATATGGTTCACCGGGGTTACATACCTTTCGAAAGATTCACTGAATTCTATTTTATTGTGTATGATCTTCACTCCACCGATGGAAAGTATTTCATCTTTTTTTACATTTAATCCTGTGGTCTCACAATCAAAAGAGACAAACTCTTCCTCTAGCATCTCATCAAATAAAAAGGCAAAATCTTGATTCTTAAGCCTTGATCTTTGATATTTCTTTTTTAATGCTTCTATCATTATTGCAGATGTCCCAAACGAAAATGATGTTCAATAAATTTCTTGAATGTGTTTACAATAACGAAACTGTCTTTGAGCATATCTCTTTCTATTTTTCCAAAACCGCTCACATCAATAACATTGTCAAGCGGTAATCCCTCTTTTTGTTTTAAGATATGTCCTTGAAGCCTTAATCTTGCCAAAAGTCCTAAGGCCTCTATGAGTTCTGAAGCCATCTCTTTTTCTAATACACCCATTTGGTGAAGTTTTTTGATTCTTTTAATTGTAGATCTCTCTAATACGCCATTTTCCAAAGCTAAACTTCTGACTCCTTGAACTATAGCAAAGATACCACCTTTTTTAATATCTATATTACCCTCATCAGTAGTACGCAATGACGAGAACATATTAATAGGTGTTTGAAAAAGAAGTGAATTTCTCGCAAAGTAAGCCATAAAAACATCTTTTTGTTTCACCATATCAAACATCTTTTGTTTTAGTGGCTCAAGTAAAGCTGCATCACCCGCTACACATTTAGCATCAAAGAATATGGCCATATCCATATAGTGATCCATATCGTTACCTTCAAACCAAACCTCTATTTGCTTTTCAAATTCAGCTTGTGTCTTGCACCAATACGGATTGTTGACCATAATGTTTCCTTCACACGGAGGAAACCCAAATGAAATAAGTTCTTTTGTGAACTGATCCATATAAGGACGGAAAAGCTCTACATCTGTATCATTTGCAACGATCAGTGCATTATCCTGATCTGTCTTAATGATCTGTTCATCTCTTCCTTCACTTCCCATGACCAAAAGAGCACATTTATTATGTAGCTCTTCGGGAACGACAAAGCCAAAGAGTTTTTCATAAATTTTAGCATTAAGTTCTGCAACCATTTTCCCGATATAGGTTGTTTTTAAACTCTTATTATAGAGTGACTTGATCGTTTTATTGACATCTTCACTGGCACTTTTAAGCTCTTCAATTGTCTTTGCTTTCGCTATTTTGACTGAAACTATATGTGTGTGATTTGCGAAATAGCTCAATATATCTATTTGCTTAATGACTCCCACTATCTTTCCATTTTCAAGAACACCTACTCTTTTGATAGAATTCTTTACAACCAATAATAACACTGAAAATAAAAAATCATCTTTTTGGACACAGATAAATGGAAAATTAGCTATCTCTCCTATGGGGCTGGATAAATCTCTTCCTACTAACAAAACATCTTTTTTTAAATTAGAATCCGTTACAACACCAAATCTTTCATCATCTTGCACTATGATCGTAGAAGTATGTCTCAAAACAGATTGTTCTATAGCATCCTTAATACTTGTCTCTGATTTGACAATACATGGTTCATGCCTATAAATATCACTCACCCTGGCAAACATAAAAGAAGATATTTCAGACCCATACTCTTTGTTTTTGAGTGTTTGAAACCTGGCAGTCATATTTTTAAGAAAAAAGCTTTCAAACTTTTTATTCGTTCCGAGCAGATCCAGGAATATGGATTTTTTTAATTCATAACAGATCAGATCTTCATTGACCACAAATTTACTTTCAGTCTTGTGGTAGATAAGAGAGTCTGCATCAAATCCGTCTTGTTCATGATAAACAAAGGTCAACTCATCATTGTTATATTCATTGACTTCACCTTTGATTATAATAAAAAAATAATCACTGATCTTTTCTGGGGAAATAAGCACTGTATCTTTTGGATAATAAGCGATATCCATATTTTTTAACGCTTTATCCAATTCAAACTCTGTAAGTTTTTCAAAAGGATGGATCTCTTTTATAAAATTTTTCTGATCATGTAAGCTCAAATTCTTTCTCTCTTCTAACTTTAAAATAATGGAGCTTGCCCGAAGGCAAGTTCCAAACTGTTTTTAGTGATCTACAGCTTGACCTGCACCTGAAGGGAGACGGATGCTTTCTACAAGCTCCTGAATCTCTGCAGGTGGTGGTGGTGTAGCTCTTGAAACTACATAAGCCACAACAAAGTGAATGATCATACCGATCGTACCGATACCAGTTGGTGCGATACCGAAGAGGTAATCTTCTTTTGCTCCACCCATAAATACAAAGTATACAATATAAACAAATGTGAATGTAAGACCAACTGCCATACCAGCGATTGCACCTTCTTTGTTCATTCTCTTATCAAATACACCCAAGATAATTACTGGGAAGAATGATGCTGCTGCCAAACCAAATGCAAATGCAACAACCTGTGCAACAAAACCTGGAGGGTTGATACCTAGATATCCGGCAACCAGTATGGCAACCACTGCCGCAGCCCTTGCCAATCTAAGTTCTGACTTCTCAGTAAGTGTTGATTTTCCCGTTGTTTTATCTTTCATCAATACTTGACCAAACAAATCATGTGAAATTGATGATGAAATAACAAGTAATAGTCCTGCTGCTGTTGAAAGTGCTGCTGCAAGTCCACCGGCTGCCATCAATGCGATTACCCATGCAGGTAAGTTAGCGATCTCTGGGTTAGCAAGAACCATAATATCTCTATCAACATAGATCTCATTGGCGATACCATTGTTTCCTGCAGTCTCTTCAGCTGTTGCTGGACCTTTAGCATTCGTTGTCAATCTTTCACCATTTACACCTGTTTTGTCTCCATCATATGCTGGTTTACCTTTTGGCCCATCAAATGCTGTACCTTTAGCATATTGGATCTTACCATCGCCATTTCTATCGTTCCAAGCAAGTAGTCCACCTTGTTCCCAAGTTTTGAACCAAGAACCATCATTGATAGAACCGTCTGCTCTTTCAACACCACCATTTACAAACGACTTATACTCAACGTTTTGTACGTTTTTAACAAGGTTTACTCTTGAGAATGCTGCAACTGATGCGATAGTTGTATACATAATAGCAATAAATACTAACGCCCAACCAGCAGAGATTCTTGCATCTTTAACAGTTGGAACTGTAAAGAATCTAACGATAACGTGTGGAAGTCCAGCTGTACCAGCCATAAGAACAACAGTAAGCATGAACATGTTAAATACAGATCCTGGCTCAGTATAGTTGTTAAATCCTAAGTCATTTACTGCTTGGTCTAGAGCATGCATAAGGAATGTACCTTCTGGTATGGCCCTCACACCGGTATCAAACGCAAAGGATGTCTGTGAAAAGAGTCCCATTTGTGGTAAGAACGTATCTGTAACCTGTAATGAAAGGAAGATAGCTGGTACAGTAAATGCAAAGATCATTACAACATACTGAGCAACCTGAGTATATGTAATACCTTTCATTCCACCTAGAACTGAATAGATAAATACGATACCCATACCAAGCATAACACCTGTGTTAACGTCTACCTGTAAGAATCTAGAGAATACGATACCAACACCCCTCATTTGTCCCGCAACATATGTGAACGAGATAAAGATAACTGCTACAACCGCAACTGTTCTTGCAAGGTCAGAATAGTATCTGTCACCCACAAAATCAGGTACTGTAAACTTACCAAATTTTCTCAAATATGGTGCTAGAAGCATTGCTAGCAGAACATATCCACCAGTCCAACCCATAAGGTAAGCACCACCATCAGAACCTTTAAAGGCAATGATACCTGCAAGTGAGATAAACGACGCCGCTGACATCCAGTCTGCAGCTGTCGCCATACCATTTGCTACTGGGTGAACTCCACCACCTGCTACGTAAAACTCTTTTGTAGAACCAGCTTTACTCCATACTGCAATACCAATATATATTGCAAAAGTCACACCTACAAATAGGTAAATTAAACTTTGTAATTCCATTCCGTCTCCTACTCGTGTACGCCGTATTTTTCGTCAATTTTTTTCATTTTAAATACATATACAAAGATAAGTACTACAAACGCGTAAATTGAACCCTGTTGTGCAAACCAGAAACCTAGTTTAACTCCACTGATCTCAATGGCATTGAGTTGATTGATAAACAATACTCCTGCTCCTAGAGAAACAATGAACCATACGACTAAAAGTCCTAGTATCGTTCTAATGTTCTCTTTCCAATATGCCTGTGCTTTTTCTGCATCCATTTTAACGCTCCTTATTAAAAATTGTAGTTAGCGATGATTCTATACTCATCCCAGTCTAAACCTGCTGCAAAATCTCTTGGATAGTTTGCTCTTGCTCTTAAGTTTAGATCTTTTGTTACTTGATATTGAACATCCCAACCAAACTCTTCAGCTTTATTGTTAGCTGCAAATGATGCATCACCTACATCAAATGAAGTGTAATATGCTGTCGCTTTTACATTTGCATCAAAAAGCTCATTCATTTTATATGTTCCAGCCACTTTCCATGTATCAGTATCATTGAAGAACTGGTGTCTTGTTACCATACCTTGTGTAAATGCCGGCATTCCACCCCATGGTGTGATGATACCGTGACCTAGAGTACTATCATCATCAAGCGTTTGTGAATACGCAACATAACCACTTAATGCACCTGCACTAGCACCTAATTTTGCAGCCCAGTAGTTACCCTTAACATCACCTGCCAATGAATCACCTACATCACTTTGGTTGATATATTGTGCAGAAGCTTTCATCTTTACTGAATCACTTACGTTGAATCCATAATCAGCTTGAAGATAAATTGAATTCATTAAGTCCCATGCATAGTAGTCCCATGCCTGAAGCGTAAGCCCCTCATTTTTGTAAACAACTGATCCTATAGTCACACCATCTGTACTGTTATCAATATAGTTACCGTTTGCATCTTCATTTCCTAATGCAACAGTTCCCATATTTGTAAAGTTACCACTTCCAGCAAGTTGGTATCCATATCCATAACCACTTTGGATTGCTAAATCATATAATCCACCATAAACATTACTAAAGTCACCTGTAGTCATTCTTGTAATGTGACCCAAGATAAGTGTCGTATCTTCAATATCTGTATTACTCAATACTGCTGCTTCAAAAAGGTTTGGCATCAATCTTGCATCATCAGCTCCCGCCAATGGTGTATTTAGTTTTTGACGACCGATTTTAAAGTTCGTATTTCCTCTTTTATAGTTAAGGTATGCTTCACCGATAAAACCGTAGCTATCAAAATTAGGTCCATAAAGTGAAGGGTCATAACTATCTGAGTTTGTAGGTCCATCATGCAGTTTTAGAGCCTCAGTCACATAAAACTTTGTTCCAAAGCTTAATCCATTCCATTCAGCTGAATCATAACCGATCCAACCACCTACTGAAAGTGAGTTACGGTTATTGTCTCCTGTTGCTCTCATAATAGTTCTATCAACATAGAATGCTCTGAATTGACCGGATACAGTACCTACTGACTCCTCTTCTACAGCCTCTACTACAGGTTCAACTGGTTTTACATCTCCTCCGGCCATAAGCAGTGTTGATGCTACGACGGATAATGCCAAATATTTTCTCATTTTGTCTCCTATTATTTTTGTACAATTGGAGTATGAAGGGTTAACGTAGCATTAACATAGCATGTATGAAAAGTAGTGAAAAAGTGGTATTAAATAAAGTTATGTGTGTATATTGGTTACAAATTAGTAACAATTAACCGTCAGAAAGATCAAATTTGTTTGGTAAGTGTATATCCAACACCCTTAAGTGTTTTGATCAGATCTTCTTTAAGTACTTGTCGTACCCTATGTATCTCTGCCCTGATGATCGCATTGTCTACAGGACTATCATCCCATGCATAGTGTCTAAGCATTTCAAAATCAACTACTTTGTTGATGTTCTTTGCAAACAGATCCATGATCTGTGATTGTTTATGGGTCAACGGCTGCTCTTCTCCGTCAAAAAGCAAACATTGATTTTCCACATCATAACAATACATCTTTGAAATTTTTACAAATGTTTTTGCTCTAATGTCTGCGATCTTTAACAGTCTTTCAATATGTAAACCCAACTCTTTGAGATGAAAAGGTTTTTTCAGGTAGTCATAACATCCCAATGCGTAGGCTTGACTTATCTGCTCTATCTCTGTAATAGCAGAGATGAAGATGGTAGGAACAAATATTCTCTCTTTTTGCAAGGTATCAAGTAAAGAGAGCCCATCCATACTTGGGGTATTGATATCAAAGATAAAGAGATCATAGCTGTTAGAAGAAATATTGTCATATGCTTCTTGACCATCTTCAAATGCAGTTACATCATACCCTGTATCTGTCAAATACTCTTTGATGGCACTCTGGAGCATCAATTCATCTTCAAGCAATAATACTTTCATCTACGCCCCTTTTTTAAATCTATAAGAAAAGACTGTTAAGTCATCATTAGATTGTACTTCTATTTTAACGTTTTCTTTTTGACAAATAGTATAAACGATCTCAAGTCCCAATCCAAATCCACCCCGCACATTGTTCTCACGTTCAAAAGCGTTAAAGATACGTTCCGTATCTTCAATTTTGGGTGAAATTCCAACAAACGCTAAAGTGATCTCTTCTTTTTCTTCTTTCAGTACTACTTTTACATCTGTGCCTCTGTTCGCATATTTGATAGCATTAGATAAATTGTTATCTACAATTCTTTGTAACTCTTCGGGACTAAAATAAATGTGAATGCCCTTTTCGACCTGTGGAATGATATCGTGTTTATTACCTTGTGCAATTTCAGAAAAAAAGTCAATTCTCTCTTCAACAAAAGAAGACATGTTAAACTGCTTCTTTCTGTATTCAAAACGATTCTTTTTCACCATATAACTTAAATCCGCATAAATGTTGGAGATGATCTTACTTCCAGCTTCGATCTTAGCCAGATACTTATTGTCACCTTCTTTCATTTTAAATAGATCAATATGGGTCATGATCACAGCCAAAGGTGTATTGATCTCATGTATGGAGTGTTTAATGAAACTGTCTTGCGCCTTCACAAGTGATGCATTGAAATCTTTCTCTTTTTCGAGCAAGATATTTTGTTCACTCAGATCTCTTGTTTTTTGTTCAACTTTTGACTCGAGTGTAAGATTCATCTCTTTGAGTTTCTCTTTCCTTTGATGTATCACGGAGATCATCGCATTGATATAAGGTACCATTTTTTGAAACTCTGAAAGACGTATCTTCTCTTTATCTATCTTGGCATAAGTTGATGAAGCTTCTTTAAAATAATGGCTGAATAAAGAGACCTCTTTTTTAAGTATATAATTTGTAATGATAATGCCTAAAATACCCACCACAAATAAGATCCCTAGAAGAAATACCATTTTTAAAAAATACTGATCTAACCTGTTTTCCAGTACATCTCTTTGAGTCTGAAGATGCTTTTCTACTTCATCAAGATAGACACCTGTTCCAACCATCCAACCCCAAGGTTCAAATGATTTTGCATAAGAGATCTTAGGACTTAACTCGCCTGACGTAGGTTTTAACCACTGATACTCAACGAAACCACCCTCTTTTTCTCGTGAAACATCTATAAGATCTTTGATTACCATTACACCATTGGCATCTTTTGTATCATAAAGATCTTTACCGATATTCTGAGTTTGTATAGGGTCAGAAAGCACAACTCCATTAAAATCATAGACAAATATATAGCCTGTACCATCTTGCCGTCCATAAAGTTGTTCAATAGCATGAAGTATCTGTTTTTTTAAAAGTACTTCATCCCTGATCTTGATATTTTTTTCATAGCTTCTATTAATAAACTTAAGTACACGCAATGTGTCAAAAACGATAGTATCTTTTTGTTTTTGAATGAAATCAGTTTGAATTCTCTCAGCCTCAATTTCAAAATTTTTATATTCATTATAAGCAACAATGGATGAAAAGACAATAATAACAATGAACATGATAACCATTCCAACGACATGTATACTTGCAATGGTTTTATTTTTTAAAAAATTAATACGATGCTCCCTGCATATCTCAAGACTAAAGATTTTTTTCTATCAATGTAATCACTTCTTTTATCTCTTCATCAGAGACTTTACCAAACTTTTTATATATCAATTTTCCTTCTTGGTCAAAGATCAGAATATCAGAATTATCATCTGCTAGATTCCATTGTTTTACTAACACTTTCCTCTTATCTTTTACATAAACAGTATGTGGAAATTTTTTTTGCTTCTCTTTGAGCTTAGCTTCTATAAATACGTTGGGTAGCCAAGTGGCTGCAAGGTTAATAATGGCTACAGAATTTACTTTTTTTCTGTCATAGTTTTTTGCTTTCAGTGCATCGGCTAAAGGATTATTCAAATCTCTCTTATCCGGATCCACATAAAAGAGCGTATGTATTTTACCTTTGAGCATAGAAGAGTCCCATGCAGAACCATCTATTTTCCCACCATTTTCTCTATCTATTACGATGGAAGGTGGTACCTGTCCCAATTCAATTGCCGCACTGTATCCCAAAAACATAAAAAACACTAAAAGTACTTTTTTCACACATAAACCTATAGATTAAATTTTATTATAGAAAGATAATACCATGATTTGATAAACTATTTATAATATTTATGTTAGAATCTCCAAAATTTAACCCAATGGAGATATTCAAATGGACATTACTAAAATCGGACCAGGTGAAAACCCGGATGCTGTAAAAGCAATTATCGAAGTACCACTTAACTCAGCGATCAAATATGAAATAGATAAAGATTCAGGTGCTGTTGAAGTAGATAGAGTACTTTACTCTGCTATGCATTACCCGGCAAACTACGGTTTTGTAGCGAATACATTGTCTGATGATGGTGATCCGGCTGATATCCTTGTGCTTTGTGACTACCCGCTTCAAGCAGGTTCATACATCAAATGTAGACTTGTAGGTGTACTTATGACTGAAGATGAAAGTGGTGGAGATGAAAAGCTCATTGCAGTTCCTACAGAGAAGATAGATCCAACATATAAAGATATCAAAGATCTAGGTGATGTTCCAGAGCATACACTTAACCGTATCAAGAACTTCTTTGAAACGTATAAAATGCTTGAGCCTAACAAATGGGTAAAAGTAGAAGGATTCCAAGATAAAGCAGCGGCAACAGCGATCTTAGAAAAAGCGATTAAAAACTACAAATAGTAATTGCTGATCTTACCTGAAGTGTTTAGAGCTTTTGCTCTAAACGCGTTCCATTAATCAAAACCCAACTTCTCTTTTTCTATTATCCAAGTATCTATTGACACCTTCAACAATACCCTCAGCGATCTCTTCTTGATAGTTTGATGTAAAGAGTCTTTTACGTTCTTTAGGGTTGGTAATATACCCTACTTCTACAAGTATGGAAGGTCTGCTCGCACCTACAAGTACATAAAATGGTGCTGGCCTTACTCCACCATTTTTTACATCATCATAATCATCATTTAGATTTTGCATGATGTTCTGTTGTACATCGATGGCAAGTTTATGGGACTGTACGATCTTAGGACCATTCAATACGGCATCTATAATAACATCTTGGCTTAACTTATCTGTCCCCATAAGTACCGATGCATTTTCTCTAGCCGCGATACGTTGAGACTTTTCATCTCTTGTTTTTTGCAAATAGTACGTTTCGACACCTTCGACTACATCAAAACGACTCTTGTCACCAATAGCATTGGCATGAATAGAGATGAAAACTGCCGCATCTTTTCTATCTGCAAGTCTCGTACGTTGACCCAGTGTTAAAAATCTATCGCTGTTTCTAGTCAAATATACTTTGTAACCTTCACTCTTAAACTCTTTATAAAGTCTCTTAGTAATACCCAACACAATATCTTTTTCTTGTTTTCCTGCACATGTTGCTCCAGAATCATGTCCACCATGTCCAGCGTCTATGACCACTAAACTGTCCGACCTGTCAACACTTGGACCACCACACCCCAATATTGCAAAGAGTGCACTAAGTCCAACTATAAATTTTGTCATTTTTCCATCCTGTCTAAAATACATATATCATTTGATTAAATATCAATTTCTTTTTCTCTATTGTTTAAATAGATATCTACACCTTCAGCAATACCTTTGGCAATAAGCTCCTGATAACGCGGCATAAAAAGTCTTTTACGTTCAGTAGGATGAGAAATATACCCTACCTCCACGAGTATTGAAGGTCTACTGGCTCCTACTAGCACCCAAAATGGAGCATGTCTCACACCGCCATCTTTCACACCTCGGTATCTCTTGCGCAAATTCGTGATGATCCTTCTTTGTACATCAATAGCAAGCTTATTTGACTCAACGATCTTTGGTCCAGAAAGTACGGAATCGAGTATTACACTACGGCTTAACTTTGTAGTACCTTTCAATACTGCTTTATTTTCTCTTTCAGCAATTCGTTGAGATCTTTTGTCTCTTGTTTTTTGTAAAAAAAATGTTTCAACACCCTGTATTTTATTACGTTTTCTCTTTGGTACAGAGTTAGCATGGATAGAGATGAAAACCGCTGCATTTTTCTTATCTGCTATCTTTGTACGTTGTGGAAGTTTCAAAAAACGGTCTTTTTTACGTGTCATAGCCACACGGTACCCATGTTTTTTAAGTTGCTTTTCAAGCTTTTTTGAAATTTGAAGTACAAGATCTTTCTCTCTTTTTCCTCCACCTATTGCACCCGTATCATGTCCTCCATGCCCAGCATCAATAACTATAAGTTTGTCTCTCTTCAAATTCTTCGGTTTAGGCTTTTTGATTACTTTTTTAGATTTAGCTACTTTATAACGTTTAGCAGGCAGAGTACTACCATTTTTAGGGCAGTGAAATATGATAATGATCATTCGAAAATAGCGGTTGGTAAGCGATAGGCTTAGAGTACTTATAACCTGTAATCACTACGCGAACCGTATTTGCACTATTTTGTGCAAGACGTACATTTGGTCCTAGTCCCAACGGTACACGTTTATGTGCAATACGTGTATTTTTAAAATCATAGATTTCTCGATGGGGGTTTTTGAGTATAAAATGTTTTACATTGCTCTTATTTAACGATTTATCGAAAAAAAGACGCAGTTCACCTTTTTCTACAATCGCTTTTTTTAGCGTATTGACAGCAGGGTACAACAATGTATTCAGTAGTATAAATAAAAGAAAGATCCTACTGAACTTCGGCATGGTTTTAGCTGTCTTCACCATTCATCAGTTTATTCATAAGCTCTTTAACTGTAATGATCTCTTGAAGACGATAACCATTCGCACCTGTAAAGAAAAGTCCACTCTCTTTGATGCCATCATATGCATCTGTAAGTCTATCAGCAATACAGTAACCTACGATCTTCGCTTCTTCACCACGATGACATGGAGCCACACAATTTGATATACATGCTACTTTAGGTGCTGTACCTTTCTCTATATCTTCATGGAGCTGTGTCTTTACACCACGTGCAGGATACCCAACTGGTGACTTAAAGAGTTTTATATCCTCTTCTTTCGCATCGATAATAATATCTTTCATCACCTGACTTGCATCACACTCTACTGTACCGATGAAACGTGTACCCATTTGTACCCCATCTGCACCGAGTTCGATCATCTTAACGATATCATCATGATCCCAAACACCACCAGCAGCAATAATAGGCATAGAACCCCAATTTTTTGCTTCTTCTACTACAGGAGGTAAAATCTCTTCGAGTTGGTTCTCAGGCATAAAACATTCATCATACTTAAATCCTTGGTGTCCACCACTCAATGGTCCTTCAACAATAACAGCATCGGGAAGTCTGTCATGTGTCTTTTTCCAACGACGGCATAGAATTTTCAATGCTTTAGCCGTAGATACAATAGGCACCAAAGCAACATCTGGATAGTTCTTTGCAGCTTCTGGCATAGTTAAAGGCAGACCCGCACCTGTAATAATAATGTTTGCTCCAGCCTTACATGCATCTTCTACAACACGGTTGTAATCACTTTGTGCATAAAGTACATTAGCAGCCAATGGTTTGTCACCACAAATAGCTCTTGCATTGTCAAATATCTTTTTAAGTGCTGTATAAGAGTAAAAGTTGATGGCATCAAGCGGTCTGTGCTCTTTACCGACCATTTCATTATTATGAAGGTATTTTCTGTTTTTATAGACACCGGTTCCTACAGCAGAAATGACACCAAGCCCACCTTCTTTTGAGACGTTACCAGCTAGCTGGTCCCATGATATACCAACACCCATACCACCTTGAAAAATAGGTTTTTCAATAGTATATTTCCCAATTTTAATAGATTTAAATGCCACTACTTCACCTTCACTTTTGCAAATTTTCTTTTTCCTACCTGCAAGATATATTCACCTGCCGTAAGATTTAACTTTTCATCAGAGATCTTTTCCTGATCAATACTCACTGCATTTTGCTTAATATCTCTTCTTGCCTGAGAAGTAGAAGGCTCTATACCTGCATCTACCAAAGCCTTGCATATCCAGATACCCTCTTCAACTTCTACTTCAATCATATCTGTTGGAAGTTTGTTTGATTTAAAAACCTTATCAAACTCCTCTTTAGCTAGTTTAGCCAACTCTTCATTATAAAACCTTGTAACAAGCTCAAGTGCCAGATTTTCTTTGACTATTTTAGGGTGAAGTGTGCCCTTTTGAACATCCTCTTTCATCGTAGCTATCACCTCAAGTGATTTCTCACTTAAAAGCTCATAATAGCGCCACATCAATTCATCTGAAATAGAAAGGGTCTTCGCATAGATATCTTTAGGCTCTTCCGTAATACCTATGTAATTGTTCAGAGACTTGCTCATCTTCTGAACCCCATCAAGACCTTCAAGAATAGGCATCATCAATACTGCTTGCTCTTTACCTGTATCATACACACGTTGAAGATGTCTACCCATCAAAAGGTTAAATTTCTGATCTGTACCACCTATCTCAATATCACTTTTCAATTCAACAGAATCATACCCTTGAAGCAATGGATATAAAAATTCTGAAATAGAGATACTCTGCCCGCTTTTATAACGTTTTTCAAAGTCATCACGTTCCAACATACGTGCCACATTGAATGTCGTTGTAAGTGCAACCATACCCGCTGCACCAAGTTTATTTAGCCAAGTAGAGTTGAACACGACTTCAGTCTTACTCTCATCAAGAATGTTAAACACTTGTTCCTGATACGTTTTTGCATTGGCCATAATGGTCTCATTATCAAGTACTTTTCTTGTTTCACTCTTACCTGTCGGATCACCTATGGTTGCCGTAAAATCACCGATAAGGAGTTGTACTCTTCCTCCATGATTTTGAAATGCTCTAAGCTTTTGAAGAAGTACAGTATGTCCCAGGTGAAGGTCTGCTCCGGTAGGGTCAAATCCTGCCTTTACTGTATACGTACTGCCATCATCATAATATTTTGAAACCAATTTCTCAATGCGTTCCATATCTATAACTTCTGCAGTACCTCTGCTAATCTCTTCAAGTGCTTTTTCTACCATACTCAGTTTCCCCTATTTATTTGTTATATGCGTCATCTAAACTAATGATCTCTATGAGTTTAAACTGTCTTGAGATCTTTTCTGCAAGAAATTGTTTTTTTGCTTCGCTGCTTTCTACTTCTATTTGACAGAACTCTGCTTGTTGTGAATTTCTAATACCCAATTCTATGCTCAATATGTTAAGATTGAGTAGTGTAAGTTTTGATAGTAGGTCGGCCAATACACCTTTCTTATTTTGGAGACTGATAGTGAGTCTATATCTGGAAAGTTTAGAACTGCTCCAGCTTACAAAGATCATCTTTTCCCCATTTAAGATCTTGTCATAGGCTTTCTTGCACAATTTGTGGTGTATAATAGCTTTACTACCCTTATAAAATGCAACGATTTGGTCACCAACTTTGGGATGACAGCAATAATCGAATTCTACCCCGTCTATAGGCTTGTTCGTAAAGAATTTAAAGTGATCCAATTTCTTCTTAAATGGTTTCTTATAACCTTTTTTCAATAGTTCCCAGAAACGTACTTCTTTGGCACCCATATAATCTGCCACCTTATGTATCGTATCCTTATAATAGTCAAGTTGTACAGGCAGTTTATAGATCGAATCATTGTGGTCCATACTCTCTAAGAGTTCTTTAATTACACTGTTGTCCTGAGAGAAGAGTGTACCCAAGATATTATATGCACTTAATGTGTCTGATTCTTTTATCCTTGCCCTACAAGCACTTCTGATACCATCTTGTGCTTTGGATGTCTTTACGGTATCCAACCATGAACAATGTAAATGTGCTTCCTCATCTTTAATGATCTTTACAATATCACCATTCTTCAAAATACTCAAAAGGGATGCTTTTTGTTTATTGAGCAGTGCATCCATCGCATTGTCACCGACTTCGGAGTGGATAGCATAGGCAAAGTCAAGTGCAACAGAACCCTTAGGTAGCGTATAATAATCACCTTTAGGCGAAAATACTGTAATATCTTCAGAGAACAGATCAGATTTTGCCAACTCATAGAACTCTTCTATAGATTCATTCTGATAGTGCAGACTCTCTAACCATTCCAAATTAACACTGTTATCACCACCTTTATATTTCCAATGTGCAGCAACACCATACTCTGCAAGCCTGTGCATCTCTTTTGTACGTATCTGTGCCTCAACAATACCCTCTTCATCAAAAAGTGTCGTATGTATGGTTTTATACCCATTCTCTTTAGGTACTGCTATGTAATCTTTAAATCTGGATATAAGCGGTGTAAATTTTAAGTGCATGAGTCCCAGAACACGATAACACTCTATAGGCTTATTTACGATGATCCGTATTGCCAATAGATCAAGTACTTCTTCTATACTGACACCCTTACGATGCATCTTCAGGTAGATAGAATAGTAATGTTTCACTCTGCCAATGATCTCATACTCTCCATCTTTGAAACCATCTTTCGCCATCATATCTTTTACATTTTGAATAAAGGCATTGAGTTTAAACTTTAAATTTTGTGCATTTGATTTAATATACGTATCAATTTTCTTATAATCTTCAGGATAAATATAATAAAAGCTCAAATCCTCCAAATAATTTTTAAGTCTGGAGATACCCAATCTATGAGCGATGGGCGCATATACCACTAGAGTCTCTTCAGCAATACGCCTTTGCTTCTCAACACTGAGAGCCTCTAAGGTAAGCATATTATGCAGTCTGTCACAAAGTTTTATCACAAGTACCCGTACATCTTTAATAGAAGCGATAAGCATTTTTCTGAAACTAAGTGCGGAGTTGATGAGTCTTTCATCTGAGCCTGACGGAATGAGTTCTTCATCACGGATTTCAACGATCTTTGTCAACCCTTCAACCATATGTGCCACATCATATCCAAACTCAAGTTCCAGATCTTCTATAGTATAATCTGTATCTTCGACTACATCGTGTAAGAGTGCAGCCTGGACCATCATTTCATCATTCGATATCTTTGCTGTGATCGCTGCGACCAATATAGGATGCACAATGTAAGGTTCTCCACTCTTACGGATTTGTCCTTTATGTGCTTCCAAAGAGAGTTCGAGTGCTTTAGTAGTAGCAGGTAGAGGGGATTTGAATTGTTCCCACAGAAGAGCACTAGCCCCTTCTATAGTATGTATATTTTTAGCTTTATCGAGAAAAGCATCCAAAAGAATTTAGCCTTCTAAGCTTATAGTGATTTTACCTTCAGCTATTTCTTGAAGTGCAATATCTGAGTATTTCATACCTGTTGTATCTATATCCAAAAGTACTTCGGCACCATTTGCGATAGATTCTGCTCTTTTTCCTACGGCATTTGCAAGAAGGTATTTATCAAAGTCTACTCTTTCCAGTGCTTGTGCTGTTAATTGTTCTGTTCTCATATCTATTCCTTTATTGTTTCATTCTCTATTTTAACGTTATCTTATTTTACAATTGAACAAAGGCTCATATCACCTTTGATAATTGAAAGAAGATTACCTTTTTCAAACATATTGCATACAACAATAGGCAATCCATTCTCTTTAGCCAAAGCGATAGAAGTATCATCCATTACTTTAATATGATCATTCAATGCCTGATCGTATGTTAGTACATCAAGCTTCACTGCATCATCAAACTTATTTGGATCCTTATCATAGACACCATCCACTTTCGTTGCTTTGATCAAAAGTTCTGCTTCTATCTCTGACGCTCTCAGTGTTGCAGCTGTATCTGTCGTAAAGTAAGGGTTACCCGTACCTCCGGCAAAAACAACCACACGGCCTTTTTCCAAGTGTCTTCTCGCACGACGTACAATAAATGCTTCACCGATCTCTTGCATGTCTATAGCAGATTGAAGTCTAGCTTCAAGTCCACAATGCTCCAATGCTTCCTGTATAGCCACACCGTTGATCACAGTTGCAAGCATACCCATATAGTCACCAGAGGTTCTTTTGATGATACCATCCGCAGCAGCAGACACGCCACGAATGATGTTACCACCACCCACAACGATACCTACTTCAACACCAGAATCTACAAGTTCTTTTATCTCATTTGCAATAAAGTTAAGAATCTGGGTATCAATACCATACCCTTCTTCACCTGCCAGCGCTTCACCAGAAAATTTTACCAATACTCTTTTAACCACAAATGCACCTTTATATAATTTCGCGATTATATCCAAATGTGGTTTAGGAGGCGTTTAAACTCTTGAATCCCTAAATCGTTATCAGCTTCAGAGGGTTGATATGTTTAGAATTTTTTGTTGCCTGAAAAATAAGCTTTTCGTTTACTTTTCCTACTACATATCCTTTTTGTATCTTAGACCCGACGCGTATCGTAGGAGCGATTTTAGAAAGTCCTGCGTACACCGTATGGATCTTTTGACTATGTGCAACAACCACTACCTTACCCAACATACTGCTTTTCCCCGCGAAAACTACTTTACCCTTCAAAATATTTTGTACTTTTGCATTTGATACAGGAGACTTCAGAGTAATAGATTCGTTAAAAATCTTGATCTTATAGACAGGGTCCACATAGGTACCAAATTTCTTAACTAGTTTTGCTCCAGGCAGAGGAGAGATCGTTTTTCCGCCTCTATATTTATAGGTTTTAGAAGGTGCATAGGAAGAGTTTACCTGTCTGACTTTTTCACTCTCTTTATAGACTTTTTTGCTCTCTTTTTCTGCCGCTTTTGCAGCTAAGCGTGCTTTGGCTCTATCTGCTTCAGTTTTAGCTTGTTTCAAAGCTTCTTTTGCTTTTCTTGCTTTCGTACGTGCTAATGCTTTGGCTTCACGTATCTCTCTTTGTCTCTTTTTTTCAAGACGCATCGCTTCTTTTCTTGCTGCAGCTATTCTCTCCGCTTCTTTTACCTCTTTTTTATGCAAAATATTCAGATTAGCCAAAGTGGTACGAAGAGAATTCTGTTTATCTACTATCTTTGCCAACTTTGTATTGTATTTTTCTTCATCTTTAGCAAGTTTTTTACGTAATTTCTCTTTTGCAGATTTTTTTTGTGCATAATCGTCTCTTTTCTTTACAATTTTAACGATCTGATTTTTTGTTTTGTTTCGCAAATAAACCTTATCTTCTTTCTGCTTTTTCAATTTCTCAATATCATATCTTAAGCTTGACAACATTCTAGTGTTATGGTTTTTATATGCTATATACACTTCTTGCATAAGAATGGATTCTTTTGTAGGTTCATGTGATTGTTCCATAGCAAATATAATAGAGAATTGCTCAGAAAGCAAAGAGATGAAGACTTTTTGCTTCTCTTCTAATACCTGGCTTGTCTCTTTTAGATCTTTTTCATAAGTACTTAATTCAGTTTGTAAAACTTCATACTGTTTTTCTCTTTCTTCCTGATCTTTTTCAAGTTCACCCATCTTCTTTTCAAGATAGAGAATATCCTTTTCTGCTGATTGTATATCTTTTGCGATCTTACTTAGCTGCCTGCTTGCTTTTTTCTTTGCTGCCGCAGTAGCAGAGAGGTTTTTTTTAGATGTTTGTATCTTTGAAGTGGTCGATGCACTATGCAGTAACCCTATAGCTACAAAACAGATCAGGATGAAGGATCTCACTCCTGTACTCCCTTACTGCTAAAGACAACGGTATATACTGCAATGATGACGATCAAAATTGAAGAACCCAATAAGATAGCTATATCATTAAGCTTGAAAAGCGCTTCTTGATTCTGCGTCATGATCTCTATGCCACTTCCTGCAGCCCAGTAAAATTTGATATAAAAGAAAATACCTGAAACCAATATCGTAGAGAAGATAGCATCTACCAAAGCTATTCTGAAAAGGACACCCGATCTTAACATCAAAGGGGCACCAAATATCTCCATGACCTGCATACGTTCTTTATGTGCATATTTCCATATCTCCATCTGTTTGATGATCAAGAAAAGACTTACCACCGCCATGAAACCGATAAACACTTTTAGGATCAGTTTAATAAAAGAAAAAAGTCTATAACTTGCTTGATAACTGCTGCCAAATGTCTCAACTTTTTTGATATTATCATCAGCTTCGAGATCTTTTTTGATCTCTTCCAGCCCGGAAGTATGCAAATAAGCATCTAGTCCAAGATTATAAAAATAAGGTAACGCAGCCAATATCTTCTCACTGCTGCTCTTACTTACACCCTTGGCAACCTCAGTAACAATACTTTCACGCTCTATCTTTTCAGCACTGCTGATATGATCATTGAGTGCTTGAAAAGAAGAGAGCTCCATAGGTTTTTTAGTCACTGCAAGCATGGAATAACCCTCTTTAAGACCTTTTTCATACGTATTTGTTGTACGTTCAAAGACCAAATAGAACTCTATACCTAATAAAATTGCCATAAGTGGCAAGATAAACATGAGATGGTTTTTAATGAACTTCATACACACCCTTGCTCTCTATAATAAAATGTCTGTAAGGTAACGAAAAGATCGTTGGGATCTTGTGTGTTACGACCAGGATCGTTGTATCAAGCTGTTGACATGCATTTTCCATCAGATCCCAGATCACATTTGAAGAATAATCATCAAGGTTACCAGTAGGCTCATCTGCCAATATCACCACCGGGTTTTTTGATAATGCCCTTGCTACACCTACACGCTGTTGTTCACCACCACTGAGTTCCAATGGATATCTGTCAGCATGCTCTGCTAGTTTTACATGTTTAAGAAGTCTGTGTGCCTGAGTCTCTTGTATCTCTGTTGGATATCCTGCTATCATCAAAGGCAAAACCACATTTTTTTTCACTGTCCATTCATTTACAAGTTTGTAATCCTGAAAAATAATACCCATATGTGTTCTCAGCTCTTGAAGCTTGTTTTGACCTATACTTGACAGATCCTGTCCACCTACAACAAGGTTACCTTCACTTGGTCTTAACTTTCCATAGAGCGCTTTTAGCAGTGTTGATTTACCCGATCCACTTGGTCCGGTTATAAAAACAAATTCACCCTTTTTGATACTAAAATTAGCATCTTTAATGATCTCTTTCCCTCTATTACCATACGTAAGGGTAAGATGTGAAGCGTGAATTACATTGGACATCTTCTACTCTCCTTGATCGAGCATCAATTGCTCGGCTAATTTTTGGTGTGCTTGAAAATTGACTGTCGTCTTCACTGGTGAAGAGACAAAATATCTGCAACTCTTTTTTTCCAACAAAATATATTTATGTTCCGGTCTGTCAAAACTTCCAAACGCACATTTAATAAGTAAACTTTCTTCAGAAATCTTATATACACGTTCAAAGTGTACAAAATACCCTTCAAAAACCAATGCTTTTTGAGGCAAACGCTTTTCTATATCTTGCATATATTTTACATCATTAAAATTAAAATCAATAGTCAGCTCTTGAGGTGCTGACTCCTGTGTAGATTTGACATAGACATCATAGATATCTTTTTCTTGTCTAAGCCATCTTGCTTCATACTTACTCGTCACTTCCAACGCTTCATTTTTACGTACTTCCACTTCCACTTTAGGTACAGAGAAGAAAGTTTCAAGCGCATACCAAAAGTAATTGTCACTGTCTGTACGCAATTCCAAACGTCCGCCTTTTTTTAATACTCTCATAGACTCATCCAAAAAATTAGGACTGATCACCCTTCTGTGAGGTTTTTTGTCCCATGGTACAGGAAAATGTACAAATATCTGTTCACATACATTTGAAGGCAACATCTCCAAAAAGAGTCTTGCATCGTAGTTCACGACCCAAACATTATCCAACTCTTGGAGTTCTATCTGTTTCAGTACCTGCTGTGCAGATGGGGTATGGATCTCCAAACCTATGTAGAGTGTATCAAGATTCTTCTTTGCCTGATAGAGTAGATGTCGTCCACTTCCAAATCCTACCTCAACAGAGATCTTCTCTTTAGGATAGGTGATATTTTCAAAATCTTCTATCTTTTTAAAATACTCTGACGAGAGTGGTGTTTTTGTATGTGATATAGCAATATTTGAAGAGAGTATCTCCAAGTTCAGTTCTTTTGAAACATGTTGAAGTGCCTCTTTAAGAATATTTACTTTAAGAGGTCTGCTTGCCTTGTCATATTTTAATAAATAGGCTTTTTCATCCGGTTTGAGCTGCAGCAAAAATTCTTCTCCTGCATGCTCAATACCTATAAGCATCTCATCACGTGTAAATGCTCTGGCACAAAAAGTCATTATAGTACTTTTTTCTACCTGTTTTTCTATGATAGAAGTATCAAAGGGTTTCACTTTTAAATGTGGCATTTTTCCTGCTTATATTCTAATTTTTGTTACATGACTCGGATATGCACGTATTTTGTCATAACTTTGTGCAATGATCCTATAACTATAGGTATCTCCGCTTCTTACAAACGTATCGATATACTCAGCCATCAATTGCCCTTCGACTTGTGAGACATATTTCCATTCAGACCCATTGACCGAGCGCTCTACGATATAGGTATTGATACTTGGATCTGCATGTGGTTTCCACAGAAGTTTTACCACTGATGGAGCCACTTTATAGGCTTTTACAAAAGAGACCGCTGAAAACGAAGGCAGTGTTCTCACTTCAAGTGGTGCACTGCGCTTAGACTCTTTTCCAAAAGCAAAAGTACTAAATGTATAGCGATACGTTCTGTCTGGTTTCACATGTGTATCTACAAAGTGTGTTGCATAACGGTTACCTACAGTACCTATACGTTCAAAACTTTTTGTATCTTGAGATGCATTACCTCTGTAGATATTGACTCCGTGTATACGTTGATCTTCTATCTTCTTCCATTCAAAGCCTACGGAGTTCATCCTGGGCAAAGCATGCACATGCCTAACAGTGTTTAATGAAGGATCTGTACCGTATGTCATCAATCCTTTAACAGCACCACAACCGTTAAAGATTATTAAAGAGAGTACCCAGAGTATGAGGGTTGATTTTTTCATCGACTTCACCTTGATCAAAATTCTTGGAAATATACATTTTCATATCATCAAAAATCGGGGCGACAAACTCCATTTTTTTACCACTTACAGGATGGATCAGATATAATAAATATGCATGTAGATTAACTCGAGAAATTTTATCTCTTTTGCTCTTAAAGCCATATAAATCATCCCCTAAAATATGTCGTCCAAGTGTATTTAAATGTACACGTATCTGATGGGTCCTGCCTGTAAACAATTTTGCCGCTATGAGTTCAACATTATATTGACTTGTAAGCAGTTTCACAAAAGCAGTTTTCGCAGATCTTCCACCTGGAACAACATCCATCTTGAGCCTATTTTTAGGATTCCGTCCTATAGGTTTATCCACTACGATATCATCTTTGAGTGGGCAATCTATCAATGCCAGATAGTAGCGTCCCATACTCTTGTCTTGCAATTGCAGACTCAGTGCTTCATGTACTTTGTTCTCTTTTGCCACCACAAGTGCACCCGTGGTCTCTTTATCTATACGATGCACGATACCATAACGCTCTTCTCCACTAATGGTCGAAAGAGAGATACCCTTATGTATCAGCCAATCTACCAATGTAGGTTCTTTCACGGAAGGGGCAGGATGGACCACGAGTCCGGAAGGTTTATTGACAACCAACATATACTCATCTTCATAGAGTATCTCTACATCAAAGTCTATAGGAGGAGCGACTCTTTTTTCAGCTTCTTTAAACGTATAGGAAACGCTGTCACCTTCGACAACTTTAAAACTACTCTTTAGTACCGTTTTATCATTGACACTCACAAGCCCGTCTTTGACAAGCTTTTCAACTTGGTTACGACTCACATCAAGTTGGGTCGCAAGTATCTTGTCTATGCGTCCGGATGCTATAGCTGTGAATTGATTCATACGTTTTTCAAAAATAGCTAGTCTCGCTGTTTACAGGGTTCGTCTACTAGAAATTGTTTACGTGCCCAACCTATTTTACCCTTTGCATTTACTTTACACCACACTGGATATTTCCATGCCGCGAAATCTCTTTCGTTTTCATTCATCGCGTCAAGCTCTTTTTGCGTGACCTCTCTTAAACAGCCATAATTTTGAACACAATCATCCATCCAAATACGTGTATAGATATCTTTTGCTTTACGGTTAGGCTCTTCTTTCAGCACAAGTGTCTCACAGTTCTTGATCAGTTTCACTGTGAATTCCGAAGGGTGTATATTGTTATCAACATCTGAAAGATCTATATCATCATCCTCTGCAAATACACCTGTAAAAAATATTGCCAAAAATAAAAATAGTTTCATAGTATTTCCTTTAAATATCATCTCTATCCCAACGCTCCGGATCAAGAAACGTATCATCATGAATATGTTTAAATGAAGCCCTGAACATTTTAAAAATGTCCTTGTTCTCTTTTTCCAGTCCAGCCAACCACTCTTTGGTCGAAGCTCTGGCATGGGGCATCTTCACATTCTTTAGCATAGCAGGGCAAGCTTCATCACCTATGACCTGTAGATCATTCTCTTGGGCAAAGGCACGCAATTGTGACTCTCTGGCCTGTATCAATGGACGTATCAAATGAAAACCTCTGCTTGTTTTATAGATAGGAGCCAACGCTCTCATCGTACCATTATAGAACATATTCATAAAAAAACTCTCAACTGTGTCATCAAAATGATGTCCGAGTGCCACCTTCGTAAACCCTCCTTCCTCAGCAAAGCTATAGAGTGCACCTCTTCTCATACGTGAAAAATAAGAACAGAAGGAAGAGTTTTCACGTATCGTATCATTTGAGATCTCATAAATGTTCGTATCAAAAACCGTGTGCTTGATACTATACTCTTCACAATGTTTGCTCAAAAACGCATAATGTTCGTCAGGCATACCATATTTGACAGTACACGCTTCAAATTCAAAATTAAAAGGTGCATGCCTTTGTATATGTTTCATGATATGTACCAGGGCTAGAGAATCTTTCCCTCCGCTCAGTCCTACAAGTACTTTGTCGCCTTCCCCTATGAGTTTAAACTCTGCATTGGTCTTACCTGCCAACTTAAGCAGTTTTTTGCTGATGGGGATACTCTTAGAGGCTGTACGTCTTTGCTTATCGGCCAAGTTCATCCACCATACTTAAGATAAAATCAGCAGAGATTTTCGCTGAACTTTCCAAAAATTCATCAAAATTAAAACTTGCATCCATATCTGCACTGTCAGAGATAGCACGTAAAATAAAAAAAGGTATATTTAAAGCATTACAGACCACTGCCACACTCGCACCTTCCATCTCTAAGGCATCTGCATCAAACGTAGTTCCTATCCAGTTCTTTCGCTCTTCACTGGCTACAAACTGATCTCCAGTGGCTATTACGCCTTCTTTGAGTGTCAACCCTTTTTGTTTTGCAACATCTTGAGCTATATCTCTTAAAGTTTGGTCCGTATCGATAAACACATCACCTTCAGGAACATACCCGAATGGATGTCCAAAAGCAGTGATATCCAGATCATGCTGACAAAGACTCTTGGCGATGATGAGATCACCGATATTCAATTCATCATTGATCGCACCGGCTACACCTGAAAAGAGTAATCTATCACAGCCAAATTTCTCAATAAGAACAGTGGCAGTTAACGTAGCGAACACTTTACCTATTTTAGAATACGCTACAACTACCTCCTGCCCGTTATAAGAGCCTTCATAGTACTTGTTCGCACCATAGACTGTAGTTTCAACATTATCAAGTTTATCTATGATAGGTTCTATCTCTTCAGGCATCGCACCCATGATGGCGATCTTAGACATTAAAGTTCCTTGATCGCTGCAATCGTTGCTTCAAGTGATGCCATATCACTTACGTTAAAGTGTGGCTTTTTTGTCGCTTTACGGTTCAGCCCTTTAAGTACATTCCCGTGACCAAACTCAATGTAACAATCCACTTTATCATCTATATTTGCCATAGAGTGTTTGTAAAGAACCGGTTTTACAAGCTGTTGTGGCAAAAGTTCTAATGCTTCTTCTTTAGTGCTGTATGGTTTTGCAGTAACATTTGAAATAACCGGTGCAATAAATTCATCTTTTAATATCTCTTTTAACTTCGCCTCAAGCGGTGCAGAAGCAGACTCAAGCAGTGGACAGTGTGAAGCAACAGACATATCAAGCAACATCGCTCTTTTCGCACCTGCATCTTTAAGTACAGCGACAAGCGCTTCAAGGTCTTTTTTGATCCCTGCGATCACAATTTGTCCATCTGCATTATAGTTTACTGCCCATACTTGCTTTCCAGTTTCACGTTGTGCAGAACATACCTCTTCAACAGCATCATCGCTCAACCCTAAACTGACTAACATACCTACCTCTTGAGCTTCACACGCTTTTGCCATGAGCTGACCTCTAAGATTTACCAGCCCTACTGCATCGATCGCATCTAGTGCTCCTGAAGCAACTAGTGCTGTAAATTCACCCAGTGAATGTCCCATAGTAAGTACCGGCTTGATATCTGTTGCATCTACAAAAAGTTTGTGTGCCATAGCACCTACAAGCAAAATAGCCGGTTGTGTATACTCTGTTTGTCCCAGTAGTGGATTCTCTTCAAAAAGAAGCTCAGAGAAATCAATACCCGTTTGTACACTCGCATCGATCAGCATCTGCTTTGCTACTTCTGAATGATTAAAAAAATCTTGCCCCATTCCTTGAGCTTGAGAACCTTGACCTGGAAATAAAAATGCACATTTGATTGACATACGTGTCCTTTATGATGTATTAAAATAATTTATGTATTTTACCATCTTTCAAATTATGATACGGTAGTAAGATTTACCAAGAAGCAGAATGAGGATCTAAAGTGGAAGAGAAAAGCTTGCTTTAAGCAACTTATATAAGCTGCTTAAAGTGCCTTGCGGTATATTTATATCTTTTTTAAAACTCTGACCATAAAAATCAATAATATCGCCCCGACAGTCGCGGTAATTATTGATCCCACGAGACCTCCAGCTGAAATACCAAGGAGCCCAAATACAAAACCGCCAATGACCGACCCTACTATACCAAGGATGATATCACCCAATAGCCCGAATCCGCCTCCCTTCATCAATGTGCCTGCCAACCAACCTGCCACAGTACCGATCACCAAGAAAATAATTAATCCGTTCAAGTCCATGTTTCACTCCTCTTTTGATTTTTATGCAGATAAAGAGCATATGTACAATCAGACTGCTCATACCTATGCATCTGTTCACACCATTATCCAAACTTATCTGTGCTAATACGTTCATAGTGTAATATAACATTATTGTTACATTTAAAAAAATAATGTTATAGTTATATAAGCAAGTAATTGCAAAAAAAATACAAGGATCATTCAATGAAAAAGTTTAATCTTTCATTAGTAACAGTTTTGGCAATGAGTACATTTGCAGTAGCAGGTGGTGATATAGCACCGGTAGAACCGGTTGTAGAAACACCAATGGTAGAAGAAGTATCAACAGGTGGTTTTTATGCGGGTATTGCATATAGTTTAATGGGGTCAGATATTACAACTTCAACATATGATGCTAATCAGAATTTAGTAGATAGATTTGATCTTTCGCTCGATATGGGTGCAGTAATGTTGGATGCAGGATATAAGTTCAATGACTATATCGCAGTCGAAGGAAGATACTGGATCGGTATTAATTCAGATTCAGACAACATATTACATGATGGTAATCAGTATGATCCACTTGATACTGACTCAGATGCATGGGGAATCTATGTAAAACCTATGTATCCGGTAACAGATGCATTTGATATCTATGGTCTTCTAGGATATGGTTCGGCATCATTGAATGACACTAGTGCATTTGGTGATGACGTAGACGGTATTTCTTGGGGTGTTGGTGCAGCTTACTCATTCAGTGACAACTGGTCAGTATTTGTTGATTATGTAGCATTTACAGATGACACTTTAACAAATAATGCAATTACAAATGCTTTAGGTGTTGATGATAGTTCTTATGATCATGAATTTGACACACTGAACTTCGGTATTAACTATCAATTTTAAAATTTAAATACTGGTGTTAATTTCACGGATCGGCAATTTTGTCGAACCGTGAAATATCAGCTTCTCTATCAATTAAAGCACTTCTAAAACAATCAAACTATCAGATGATAGCAATTATTTTACTTTTAACTCTTTTTTTATCTCTTTGATGAATTTCTCTAGTTCTATAGGGTATTTCGCTGGATAAATAGGAAGTATATCGAGTTTCTTATAAACAAAAATAAGACTGACAGTTTCAGCTAATTTCAATATCCCCTCTGCACCAATAAGCTTTGCTTGTTTTTCAAGATCTATACAAAAGCCAAAAATGACGCTAAGACTATGTTTTATGCTATGCATGATAGAATAAAATTAAAGATAGTTATTATATACTATAAGAAAATATAAGGATGACACATGAAAATACTCTCAACATCATTAATGATAATAGCTTTAAGTGCTCCTATAAATGCCATGAATATAGACAAGATGGTAAAGGAACAATGCAAAGACATAACAAATGAAAGTAAGCCTATGGTGGAAAATACGTACCTGAAAGGCATAGTTGAAGGGATACACTATGCTACACCATATGGTGATACTACCGAACTTGCAAAGAGCAGTACTACTAAAAGTATCATGGAGCAAGCATGCAAGAACATTTTTGAGAATAGAACCTTGCATGGATATGATGCTGATTATAAGTGGCAAGTCATGAAACTCACATCAAAGAAACATAGTAAAATGAAGCAACAGTTTTAAGCGATACCCTGAAGACAATAGGACTTTTGACAAAGCCCAAACTTACAGTTCTCACGATTTAATTTTGAGTTCTTTCTTTATCTCAGCAATGAGTTTTTGTAGTTCTATATGGTATTTTCCAGGGTAAATAGGAAGTATATCGAGTTTGTTATAGACGAAAATAAGACTGACAGTTTCTGCTAATTTCAATATACTCTCTGCACCAATAATTTTTGCATGTCTTTCCAGATCTACACAAAACTCTTTAATTTTATTAATAGCTTTCTCATTCACGATTTGTCTAAAATAAATATCTGAACGCTCAAAAGAGTCTAAAAAGTTTTTTAATTCATTTTTATACTTCAGACCCATTTTTTTGCTATTCTTTTCTCCAACTTCTTTATCCAATACAGGTAGATTAAGTCCTCTTTTCTTCTCTACCATACTGTGGAAATTTACTTCCATTTTAGTGCTTGGGTTTACATGTTTTTGATTATTATTGTTGACATTAAGTAGATTTTCAAGATCAAGAATATTTGGCTTGTTTTGTGCTTCTATCCCTCTACTGGCCTTTTCATCTTTAAAAAGTGATACGATCAGTTCAAATATACTCTCTTCTGTCACAGGTTTTATCAAATGTGTTGAGACACTGATGGTTTTGTTCTCAACATGATGTGCATCTTTAAGAAGGACATATTTAAGAGGGATACTTTGCTGTACTCTGGCAATCATATGTTCAAACTCTTCTGTATTATATATGTCCTCTACGATCAATATATCATAAGGGGTAAGATCATTACCCTGTTCTTTAAAAGCATCAAATCCCACATCGACATCATAAAGAAAATATTTAAACATTTTCTTCATACTTTGGGCAACTTTCGAACTCTCGCATATCAACAATACCTTTTTGCCCATCATCGATACTTTCGGCAATCTATAATGACGTCGATACCCTAGTTCATTGATCATGAAAGGTATATCAATATGGATATCAGCATCTTTCTCGTAAACGATATTTCCACCTAGTTTTTCAAGGTCTTTACTTAGATTGGATTCTAAAAATGCCTGCAGTTTTTCTCTGTCGATGTTTGTTTTTTTGATTTTAAAAGATATTGGTTCTTCATATACAAAATCTTCTGGAGCACTGAGGGACAATACGATCTCTTTTTGATCAGTATGTTTGCAAACGAAAGTAAGCATCAGGGTAAGCATGTGTTGCAATATAGTCGGGTCGCCTCTTAATTCCCTAGGTATGGTTGCATCCATATCATAAATAAGTTCAATATTTTTTTCTTCCCTGACAGATTCTAAAGAGGAAAATAGCGCCATCAGTATAATATTGATATCAAAAGTTTTTTCTATCTTGTTCATGCTATTCCTTCATTCAATCCTAAAAAGATATCATATCAAAATATCATGTAAACGGCGATTGAAATTGGATAAATTATAGTATTGAAGTGTTAAATTTGTATAAAAATGTAATGTCTTGTGAAAGGAGATATCTATTTACATAGAATTGAAGGTAGCGCCGAACCTTTAGTAAAAGGTGACGCTAGATAAGATGGATTAGTGACAACCACATCCTGTACCACAACTACCGCCTTCAGCAGGTCCGCCGATCTGTCCAGATGAGATCTCATCTGCAGTCGCTTCTCTTGCAGTCACAACAGTCACTGAGAACATAAGGTCTTTACCAGCCAATGGATGGTTAAAATCAATATTTACTTCTTTATCATCAAATGATGTGACTGTTACTTGTACTTGCTGACCATTTTCTCCTTGACCAAAAAGTGTCATACCTTCCACAAGATCAACACCATCAAACTGCTCTATAGGAAGTGTTTGTACTGCTTCTGGATTTGCATCTCCATATGCATCTGCTGCAGAAACCATAATGTCTCCGCTTTCACCTTGAGACATACCTACAAGTGCATTCTCAAGACCTGGAATGATCTGTCCTTTTCCAATGATAAACTCTAGTGGCTCTGCACCTTTGTTACTGTCTACAACATCTGTTGTACCTGCTTGCTTTACTTCGTATTCGATACCTACTACACAATTTTCATTTGTAATTGTCATAATGTTTCCTATTGTTGAATTTGTGCTATTCTAGCTAATCAAACTTTATTGAGCCTTAGATAAAAGATATTTTTTATCTTATTTGTCCTGAGCCATAAATTTTAAACTTATAGGTAGTTAAACCTTCTATCCCCATAGGTCCACGTGCATGGAGTTTATTCGTACTGATACCAACCTCTGCACCAAAGCCAAATGCCCCACCATCTGTAAAACGTGTAGAGGCATTCACATAGACTGCTGCAGCATCTATACCATTTAAAAAAGCCTCTGCTGTTGTGATATTTTCCGTGATGATCGCTTCAGAGTGCCCCGAACCAAATCGTACGATATGATCAATGGCTCCATTGACTCCATCTACGACTCGTAAATTTAATATATTGGCCAAATACTCTGTGTCATAATCTGCTTCAGTTGCTGGAGCTACATCTATGCTTTTTTGCGTAATTTCACACCCTTTAAGCTCCGTGTGTGCTTCATCAAATGCTGATTTGAGTTGAGGAAGCACTTCTTCGGCAATAGCTGCATCAACAAGCAGAGTCTCCATGGCATTACAAACACCTGGTCTTTGCACTTTTGCATTGATCGCAATAGCTATGGCATTTTCTACATTGGCATCTTCATCTATATACGTATGACACTGCCCTTTATCATGTTTCACCACGGGTACTGAAGCATTTTCACTTACATAACGGATCAGCCCTTCTCCACCACGAGGGACGATAAGGTCTACATATTTGTCCATCTTAATAAGTTTACTTACACCTTCACGTGAAGCATCAGGGATCAGTGAAATGAGTGCTTCTGGCAGATCATTGGAACGCAACACACCTTGTAAGACTTTGGCAATCGCTTCATTTGAATGCTGTGCTTCTTTCCCGCCTTTAAGCACGCACACATTTGAAGATTTAAAATTCAATGCGGCTGTATCTGACGTTACATTTGGACGAGATTCATAAATGATACCTATCACACCGATAGGTACAGAGACTTTTTCTATTTTAAGACCATCCTCTGTAACCCAACCATCAAGTACGCGTCCCACCGGCTCTTTGAGTGCTGCTATCTCTTCAATGGCCACAGCCATACTTTCAACACGTTCCTCATCTAAAAAAAGTCTGTCTTTGAGTGAAGCTGCCAAATTGTTCGTCTCGGCATCTGACATGTCTAATGCATTGGCTTTGAGTATATCTTCTGTCTTAACCCGTAAAGCTTCTGCCATCTCTTGTAAAATTCTATTCTTATCTGCCCCGCTTAACGTCGATAAAACCCTGCTTGATGCTTTGGCCTCTTGTAAAAATGCTTCCATAATTGTTCCTATCTCTGTAATTGGACCTATTTTAACAAATAAATACTAATAATGTTATAATCCTCTCAATGAATGCAACGATACTTCTCGTTAAGACGAAGCTTTCGTTACGAAGTATGGTAACAATAAGGGTAGAAAATGCAAACAATCACATTTATTGGCAATGGAAATATGGGTCTGAGTATCGCTAAGGGTCTCAAAGGAAAATATAAGATCGAAGTTGTAGGTAGAGATATGAAGAAACTGGATGCTTTTGAGAAAGCACTAGGTACAGACATAGACAAATATCTCCTTGATGACTTCGATATGACAGACAAAACGGCACTGCTATGTGTCAAACCTGCCAATGTGGAAGAGGTGTCATCTAAACTTAATGGTACAGCAAGAGTTATTTTCTCTGTACTAGCAGGAACATCTCTTGAAAAACTACAAAAGCATTTCAATACCCATGCTGTTGTAAGAACCATGCCAAATCTTGCTGCGAGTGTAGGTAGATCCATGACCACACTTACAGGTGATACAAACTTTAAACAAGAAGCACACACACTCTTGGGTGCCATAGGTGAAACACTTTGGCTAGACAGTGAAAAAGAGATAGACATCGCCACTGCCTTAGCCGGTTCAGGGCCTGCATATTTAGCACTTGTTGCTGAAGCACTGGCAGATGGTGCTGTCAAACAGGGGCTGAAAAGAGAGCATGCTATGGCTGCTATGAGAGGTCTCTTCTCAGGTTTTGGTGAACTCATCCAAGAGGTTCATCCATCACTGCTTAAAGATGGTGTAATGAGTCCTGGTGGTACAACTGCTGCAGGTTATGCTGCCCTCGAAGATGGTAATGCTAGAGCAGCGTTCATGAATGCGATCGAAGAAGCCTATCAAAGAGCTAAAGAGTTATAAAAAAACGCTTTTACCTCTTCCCATAAATTTTTTTCAGATCTTCTTTTGCATAAGGCATATAGGTATGTCTGGTAATGACCACTTTTGTTTTATAGTTAGACCAGTGATAGATCACCGGTACATCTTTAGGATCAATATGTATACACCCATGAGACATCCAATCCACACTTCCCTTATGCAAAGCATGGCCCCCTCTTGTGAACTTCATCATATAATCCATATTGTTCACACCACTTTCATCGGGCCACAGTGTGGACATATGATAACGCTTTTTTTGGAAGATCGTAAAGATACCTGATGGACTTCTAAACTCCGGTGCACCTGAAGTTACAGGCCCACTCCACCATACTGTACCATCTCTGTCCACTGCATAAAATCGTCCATCGCTTCCTTTTTCCCGTACAGAAACAACAATGAAATCACTTCCTGTAAGGTCTACTAACTTTTCACTGTCATTTTTAAATAATTTAAAAACCGTTTTGGAAAGAGGCATTGTTTCTGTACCTATGGTCGGCAAGATCTGACTCTCTTCATTTGTCATCCCTATAGTAAGAGAAAAGATGAATATGAAGAGAATTTTAAACATCATTATTTCCTAAAGTTTTTTTAATCTATCTTTGGCGATCTTCGCAGATTTCTTACCCGGGTAATTTTCTATGATATTCTCATAGAATGCTTTTGCCTGACCTTTATCTCCACTTTTTTCAAGTGATACTGCTGTATGAAGAAGCAGTGTATCTATATAAGAGGCTTTATCATAAATACCTGCACTCTTTTTAAAATAAAAAATTGCATCTTCATACTTCTTTGTATAATATGCAATTTCACCCAAATAGTAATTTGAAGCTGCAGGCTTATACCTTTGTGCATCAGTTATCGTAAATCTTTTTTGGGCTTCATCATAACGTTTTTTTACAAAGAACCTTACACCTTCACTGTAAAGGGTTGCATTACTTTTACCTTTTGTGGTTTCTTTCGTTTTAGCCGTAGTTTTAGTAGAACTCTGTACCTTCTTTGTACTACCTAAAGCACTTTGCAACTCTTCTTTGCTCACATAGTTGGCATTGATCTCATCGATCATACTTGCTAACTTCTGCAACAATGCAGTGTTAGATGAGTCATTATTCTCTATCGCTGAAGCGTTTATACCTTTAGCCTGTTGTAGTTCATTGATCGCTGCACTTAAACCTTCTATGACCGTAGTAAGACCATCTATTCTCTCATCCTGCTCTGCTATGTGCTGCTTCAACGCAGTGATGGTACTCGGACCACTTCCTGACATTTGTACATCAGGTGTAGTTTCATCACTTCCAAATCCATATACGGAAGGTTCAGCATGTACAAGTACCGTACCGACAAGTAGTGCACAGGTATAAGGTATTAGATACTTATTGACTATACTTCTCATCCTACCCTACTTTATCAAACGAATGTCAACTCTTCTGTTTCTTTCATAACAACTGTCACTAGGTTCTGTACATATTGCATTACTCTCACCAAAACTCACCAACACCATTCTACTCGTATCTACACCTTGTGCCGCGATACTGTCCTTTACAGCTTTAGCACGCTTTAAGCCTAACGCATAATTATACTCATCTGTACCAAACTCGTCACAGTTACCCTCTATTTTTATTTTAGAAGATGCTGCACTTGCTACCTGAACATTTTGATTCATATTGTTTTCCATGCTTGAAGAGATTGAATAATCTGCAAAATCAAAATAGATACTTTTAAAACCGTCACTGCTGCTATTGTAGTTTCCTGAAGACCCATCCCCAAAACCATTCTCATCTATACTGACAGTATCACCTTCTATATGATTTGCATCTGAAATATTATTTTTACCGTCTAGATCTGGAGCATTTTGTGCACATCCAGCTAAAATGAGTGAAAGTATTGCTGTTGCTACAAGTAATTTATGTGTCATTGTGTATCCTTTTTTATTAAGTATTATCCAAGCGGTCACTAGATGACTTCTTGAAAAAATCTATTACCAATCAATCGATTGAACTTTTTTGTCATTAAATGGGAAAAGTAAACTCTGTTTACTTCCAAGATTGATATATCCTATAGAAGAGCTGCGGCCTTTTTGTTTAAGAAAGAGTATCACAGATCCATCCGAGGAAAAACGAGGGAACTGGTTTGAGCCTGTCGTAGTGATCGGTCTAGTACCTGAACTTCCTGAAGAGGCTAGGTAGAGATTAAAAGTATTGTCTCCAAAAGCATTGTTGCTTTCTCTGCTTGAGTAGACTATTTTATCTCCATGGGCATCACAGGCATTATTGTTACGTCCATGATATACGACTTGTGAAGCTGCTGAACTGCTTATAGACTTTTTAAATACATTTGCATATCCCAGACGGTTCGAGATAAAAACGATATGATTTTCATCATCAATATACCGTCCATTGACATCAATACCTTTAAAGTTCGTAACTCTTTTTTTCGCTTTTGAAGAGACATCAAGTTCATAGATATCAGCGTGTCCCTCAGGTGCCATGGTGAGTAAAAGTTTTGAACCGTTTTTATTGACATCTGAACAGACCATCATACCCTCTGAACTTGCTATTTTTGATTTTGCACCCGTATAGATATTTAGCTTATAGAGTGTCGGAAGTGTCCCTTTATACGACGTATAATATAAACTTCTCTGTCTTGAATCTGCCCATTTTGGAAAGAGATTCAATCCCCCTTTTATAATTGTTTTTTTATAGGTAAACGTATAGTCAGCCAAACGTATTTCACTGCGCCCAGGTGTCGTATAAACAGCGTATGCTACATATCGGTTTATCCAGGAGATACTTGGGTATCTTAAGACATTGTTAATGTCACTTATCGCCTTATGTATCAGAAATGGCATCTTCGCTTTTTTAGGTATAGCATAGCTTTTTTTAAATATCTGTGTACCGTCTGAAGCTTTTAAAAGACGTACAAAAAGTTTACTGCCCGTTTGTTGTTCCATCGTATATTTCAGTACATACTCCTGACCTTTAAGTGCAGGTAAAATATAGTTTGAAGAGACATCTCCTATATGATGTGTACTGTCGGGTAAAAAGTGTCCGGAGATCTTAAGGTCTGAAAGTAAAATATTAAACACTTTACTACTCTGCTCTGATGATCCGTCAACAATCGCTATACGTGCTCTCTGCTCAACATCTTTTTCTATTTTAAGTGTTGCATCCACCCCAAAAAGGTTTAATGCAAAAATACTCATTGATACTATTGATAATAATAACTGTCTCAATCATCTACCTCGATTTTAGTATTTGGTTTAGTTTGTATTGTATCAAGGTATTCATTAATAAATATTAAAAAAATTTTGATTATTGAATTTATGCTAAAATAGAAAGCAAGGAGTATAAAATGCAAGAAATAGTTATAGCCTTAGCCAAAGCTGCTATCTTAGTCGCATTAAATCAACCTGATGAGTTTGATCTGGAACATGCTTTAAAAACCTACCCTGTGCTTCAAGAGAATGGTGCAGCTTTTGTCACGATCAATAAAGAGCCAAATGAACAGCTTCGCGGATGCATAGGTTCACTTCAAGCCTACCGTCCACTCTATGAGGATATTATCATGAATGCACAGGCTGCTGCCTTGCGTGATCCGAGATTTCTACCTCTGAGTGTAGAAGAACTAACGCAGATAAAAGTAGAAGTATCCATTCTTTCAGAGCCGAAAAAGTTGCACTATGAGGATATCAATGATCTAAAAAACAAGGTCATTCCTTTTCAAGACGGCATCGTCCTTAAACTTCAAGACAGACAGGCGACCTATTTACCACAGGTCTGGGAACAATTACCCAAGTTTGATGATTTCTTTTCCAGTCTATGTATGAAAGCCAACTTGGGTAGCGACTGTCTTTCACTAAAACCTGAGATCTCTACCTATAGCGTGAAAAAATATAAAGAAGAGTAATGAACGATTCTGTGCGAAAAGCCGCTGTAAAAGGTCAATTCTATCCTGGAGAGTGTAGAAAAGTACAAACCCAGTTTACGCAATTCAATCATCAATATGATGCAATGAACATCTCTGAAGAAGTGAGGCGTATCATACCTGGAGCCATTATAGTGCCTCATGCCGGCTACATCTATAGTGGATTTACAGCCAACTTTGCATACAGGTCTTTAAAAGAGACCAAAGCCAAACGAATTATAGTGATAGGTCCTAGTCATCATCACTATTTCAAAGGTATATCGGGAAGCTATTATGAAAAATATGAAACACCCTGCGGAGAACTAGAGATAGACAGTCCGTATCTTTTTGCCTTAGCTAAACAATTCAATATAGGTTTTGAACCAAAAGCACATCAAAAAGAACACGCTACTGAAGTACAATTTCCTTTCATTCAATACTACTTTCCTAAAGCCAAAGTGATCGAATTGATCTATGGTAAGATCGAGATCACAACATTGGCAAACATTATCAATGCCCTTCTTCAAAACAAAGACAATGCTATCGTCATCAGTTCAGACCTGAGTCATTTTTATAACCTAAAAGAGGCTAAAGCACGTGATACACACTGTTTAAACGGTGTAGAAAAACTAGATATTAAAGAATTAGATAAAGGGTGTGAAGCCTGTGGACTCACAGGTATTCAAGCTATCATCCTTGCAGCAAAACATTTAAAACTCTCTTCAAAATTGTTAGATTATCGTACCTCAGCAGATGTAACGCATGATACCAATTCAGTCGTCGGCTATATGTCTGCCATGTTCTACTAAACAGCAAAAGATTAACACTCTGCAACACTATCACTGATAGAATTTTTATATAATGATAAATTATGCTTAAAATTTATCTTTTATACAGCAAAAATATATATTACAATAGATATCATATTAAATATCATGTTATTTAATATGATATCTGTTTAGGGATAATATTGATTTTATAAAGGATAGGAATACATTTTCTATGGATTATCTCAAAGAACTGTTTCAAATAAAAGACCATAGAGTTGTGGGTGAAGAGACGCTCACTAATGTCTACAACTTTGCACGTAAATCCCTCATAAGCCTTATATTACTTGAAACGATATTTCTTTATCTGCTAACACCCTATGTAGGAAACAATGCCTTTGTCTGGTATGGTATTACCGTTATATTTACCATGTGGAGACTACATGATGCCTATGACTACAAAAGGCATCCAGAGAGATATTCACTGGAAAGATGGCACAAAAGATTTGTGCTTCGAGCATGGTTAACCGCATTAATGTATGCTATTTTGATTCTCTTTATTACACCACAGCTGAGTGATTATTATCAAATGATGGTCTTTGTCATTATACTTGGTATGAGTAGTGCCGAAGCAAATACCCTCTCTTATGATTATCGTACTGCCATAGGTTTTCTTCTCATACTTTATATCCCGCTATTTGTCACCATGCTTCTTATGACTAAAGTTGAAACATTTATTCTTGCCTTTTTATTACTTATCTATTTCTTTGCCCAGGCAAATATTATTTTACACTCTTACAGACAGAAAAAAACACTCGACTCTAAAGTGAAGATCATTTCTGAAATGGAAGGGTTGCTTCACGAGAAACAAGAATTGCTGCACAGCTTTTTTGAAGAAGCACCTATCGGTATATTCTCTTGTGATCCAGCGTGTACTATTATCAACTGTAATGAAGAGCTCAGTACACTGTTTCAACTTCCCCAAGAAGAGATCATTGGACTCCAGGCACACAAAGTATTTACACACAGTACCTCTGGTGAACTCCATAGAGTACTTAGAGGTAACCCGCTAGTCTCCAAAGATTCTCATGTTCTTCCAAATGGCGAAGAGCTATTGTTAGAGATCAAATACTTTCCGTTTACTGACAGTGACAATAATAGTATAGGCTTTATTGGTCTTGTAGATGATAAAACACAAGAGTATAAATCACAAAAACAGCTTGAACTCATTGCTGCGCAAGATGCATTGACCGCACTTCTTAATAGACGAGGATTTGAAGAGTATATGCAAAGTCTTACCAAGGATGTCCGATATGGTACCTACTACTCCCTGCTTTACTATCTTGATCTGAATGATTTTAAAAATATTAATGATTCCTTAGGCCATGGTACTGGAGATATTGTACTTATTGATGTCTCCAGACGTTTGAACAGGTCTTTGACATTCTCTTGTGAGATCTGCAGACTTGGAGGTGATGAGTTTATCATCATGATACCTTTTATCTCTACAAATCTCGAGGTTATGAAAGAGAGGTTAGATCATTTTGCGCAAAGGATCCTGGAGGTATTCAAGGAGCCGCTTATCATCAATAAAACAAGTCATAAAATATCTGCAAGTATGGGTATGGTCATTGTTGAACCAAACTTTAAAAATGTAGAAGAACTCATACGTCGGGCAGATATTGCTATGTATCAAGCAAAGGGTTCAGGTGAAGCCACATCAACCTATAACCCTAAACTTGATGAAGCACAAAAAGAACAGTTTTTGCTTCAGTCTGATCTGCATCATGCCTTAAAAGAAGATCAGTTTCTACTGCTTCTTCAACCCATCGTTTCGATTTCTGATGATACTGTCATCGCAGCTGAAACACTTCTGCGTTGGGAACATCCTACTAAAGGGATACTTACTCCGGACAGATTTCTTCCCCTTTTACTTAAAAGTGGGTTACTGTGGGAAGTCACTTGGTGGATCATAGAACAAACATGTAAAGAGATACATGCATGGAAAAAAGAGAACAGATGGAAGCTTGAATATATATCGATCAACATCAATGTATTACAACTGCTTGAAGATGATTTTTCTGAACGATACCTTGGTACACTAGAATATTATGGAGTGAATAGTTCAGAGATCACTTTAGAGATCACCGAGCAAACACTGGTAGAGAACTTTAAAAATACAAAAGAGGTTATCTCTCATCTACAGCATCATGGCGTCCGGTTCGCCATAGATGACTTTGGCGTAGGATACTCTTCACTCTCCTATATTCAAAACCTCTCGCTCGATGCCATTAAGATAGATAAATCATTTGTACTGAATATAGAAAACAAGATTTCAGATATATCGCTTATTAAGACCATATTCCACATTGCACAACAGTTCAATTATACTTTGGTCATAGAAGGCATTGAAAATGAAAAGCAGAAAGAGATACTTTATAATCTTGATAATACACTTGTTTACCAAGGCTTCTATTTCTCTCAACCTATTCCAAAACAACTATTTGCAACAAAATATTTAGGTGCAAAAAATGCACTTACTTCATCATAACTAAGCTTAGAATTCGTTCTAAGGATCTATCCTTTAAATCGCATACTCGATGTGGTGATCTCTATGACTCTCATAGACACCTAATATCCTTACATCTTCTGCAAAGAATGAGACTTCCTTCAAAGCAATTCTCATAATATCTGAATCCATGTGCCCATCAATATCAATATGAAATTGACTTCCGGCAACCATTTGCGTTCCCAAGTAACTCTCTATCTTTAAAAGGTTAATGCCATTACTTGCAAAACCTCCAAGTACTTTATAGAGTGCAGCGGGTATATTTTTTACCTGAAATACCAATGAAGTAATATATTTTTTAGAGGGTTCATAGGGTGGCAGATATTTTTCTCCTGAAAGGATAAAAAACCGTGTGGTATTTCCATGTTTATCTTCAAAGTTCTCCTTTAATATCTCTAATCCGTATATATCTGCTGCTAATTTCGATGCAATTGCCGCTCTTTGCCGATCATTGAGATCAACCAACTCTTTGGCTGCACCCGCAGTATCAAGTTTTGCCTCTGCTTTTAAACCCAAATCAAGGATATGGTTATGACATTGTGCCAGTGCCTGAGGATGGGAAGCCACATATTTCAATTCTTCGATCTTGACACCTGGGAGAGCAAGCAAACAATGTACGATAGGTTCAAAATGCTCAGCAATGACATGCAGTGACATTTTAGGGATAAGCCTATAGATCTCTTCTACTCTTCCTGCTGTAGAGTTTTCCAAAGGGATCATAGCAAGATCTGCATCTCCCTGTTCTACCATCCACATCGCTTCTTGAAAAGTATCACAAGCAATGGTCTCATACCCCTCATATGCATTTTTACAAGCTTGTTCCGAATATGCACCCTTTACACCTTGATATGCAATTTTTTTCTTCATCTTTTACCCTACTCTTTCGCGATAAACTCTACGTCTAATTCATAAGATCTGTTACCCTTATGCGGTCCGAAACCAATCTTTTGTAACTGTTTTAAATAGGCTATCAAACCTGAATTGAATCCTTCATTTCCAGATCCGGAGATCACTTTAAACCTAAATGCACCGCTTGGTTCTACTTGCATCGATACCCTTGCCTTTTCTCCAGCATATTCACTCTGAGCAGGCCAACCTTTGAGTTTCTCTTCTATCATGGCCAAATAAGCATTTTCAATACCTGAATCACTCTTTTTTTGATTCTTTAATGTATTCGATACCAATTCCGTAGCACTGACCTTTTCAGTTACTTTTATTATATTCTTTTTTTTGGGTTCTGAAGGTTTCTTCGTTACTTGAGGCTCAGGTTTTACCATTTTCTTTTTAGAAGTGACATTGGCAAAGAGATCTTTGGGTTTGTTAAGCTTCTTAGGCTTAGTTGTATTGACATCTTTTTTCTTTTTTACAACCTTTGCTTTTTTCACCACCTTCTCTTTAATGACCTTTTTCTTAACCTCTTTCTTTTTTACTGTTTTTTTAGGTTTTGGTTTAGGCTTAGGTTTCACTACTTTTTTAGGTTGCTTTTTGACCTCTTTTTTAGGTGCAGGTTTTGGTGTACTGACAGAGACACGTATGCGATCTTCATTTTTTTTAACGAAATGTACAGGTTTTTTCTGCTCACGTGTACCAAAATAAAAGACCACTACACCAATAACAGTGAAGTATATACCAAAAGCCAACAGTCCAGAGATAAAAGTAGAAGACTTCTTGATCATAATGTTATGAGTGATACCTTCTCAAAACCAGCCGCTTTAACACTTTTAAGAAGATACATCACATTTTTATATTGCAGTGACTTCATCTGCACGTATATAGACTTCGGAATTCTTATCAAACTTTACAGATTGATTCACAAAATCATCTGCAAAAGTATCTAAGGCATAGGTATCTTTATTCAGATAGATCTTTTTATTTTTATCCATACGTATGGTAAGTGTTTTTGGTTTTTCGACCTTAATAGTCTTGGAGCCCTGTGGTAGCGTTATCTGTTCTTGAAAAGTAATCGTAGGTGCTGTGACCATAAGTATGGCCATCAGTACAAGCATAACATCCACAAGAGGTGTAATGTTCAAGTCTGGACTATCATCCCAACTAAACATAGTTAGTCTCCAGTGACCTGAGATAGGATCACTTCTGATTGAGAAGAGAGTAGTGAACTTAACTCATAAGCCTTACGCTTAAGTATCAGGTGAAAAGAGTAAGCAAATATCGCTACACCGATCCCCGCAGCTGTAGCGATGAGTGCTTCAGATATCGCCGGTGCAACAACACTTAAAGAAGCGCTTGATTGTGCACCTAATTGCGTAAATGTTTCAAGTATCCCTATTACTGTACCAAAAAGACCGATAAACGGTGAAGTGGAGGCAATGATGGAAAGCCAGGTAAGCCCTTTGGTAGAAACACGGATCGCATCCGATGCCGCTGCTTGAAGTATCGCTTTGTTTGGGGTATTGACACGAGACAGATAAGTGAAAATAAGTGAGTTGCTTGCCACTGATTTTGACTGACCTGTATAGAGTGCTTTAAGTGATTTTGCCTCAGAACCGATACGTGAATTTAAGATATAAAATCGATCAAGAAATACCCAAAATGTAACGATAAAATAAACTGAGAGTAAAAGCAGTACAAATATAGTGATTGCACTGCTTTCAAAGAAATAAGTAGCGAGAGAGTCCAACTTAGAAAGACTTTCCGATTTGTTCAACTTTGCTTACTGCTGCAGCAATCGCTGAATTAGAAGCTTCTGTACTCTTAAGTAACGTTTTTGCCGCTTCAAGTGCTTTTGCAAGATCACTGTCTTCACCAGAAAGCGCAACTGCACCATCTACGATACAAGTTGTTTTTTCTTCATCGACTTTAACATATCCAGAGTTAATAGCCACAGCTACTTCACTTCCGTCTTCTTTTTCGATTACGATCACACCTGTATCGAGCAACGATACCAAAGTCGCGTGATTGGCTAAAACACCAAATTCACCTTCAGACCCTGGTAGTGTTACCTGCTTTACTTCAGCATCAAAGATCACACCGTTTGGTGTGACTATTTCTAGCTTCATAAGTTCCATAATTATCCTTTATAAGACAAGAACTAAGATTACTTAGCGTTAATCTTATCGTTTTTAGCAATAGCTTCAGCCATGTTACCTACCATGTAGAACGCAGCTTCATTCATATCGTCATACTTACCTTCGATAAGACCTTTAAATCCTTCAAGTGTATCTTCAAGTGTAACATATACACCTGGAGAACCTGTAAATACTTCAGCAACGTGGAATGGCTGAGAAAGGTATTTTTCGATCTTTCTAGCTCTTTCAACAACAAGTTTGTCATCTTCAGAAAGCTCATCCATACCAAGAATCGCAATGATATCTTGAAGATCTTTATATTTTTGAAGAAGTTGCTGTACGCCTCTAGCAATAGCATAGTGATCTTCACCAACAATTTGCGGAGAAAGCATTCTTGAAGTTGAATCCAATGGATCAACCGCAGGGTAGATACCTTTTTCAGCAATAGATCTGTTAAGTACTGTTGTTGCATCCAAGTGTGCAAATACAGATGCAGGAGCCGGGTCAGTCAAGTCATCCGCTGGTACATATACTGCTTGAACAGAAGTAATTGAACCTTTAGTTGTTGATGTAATTCTCTCTTGAAGTGCACCCATCTCTCTACTAAGTGTCGGCTGATAACCAACCGCTGAAGGGATACGACCAAGAAGTGCAGACATCTCCGAACCTGATTGAGCAAATCTAAAGATATTATCGATAAACATCAATACATCAAGACCCATCTCATCTCTAAAGTACTCAGCCATAGTAAGACCAGTAAGCGCGATACGGTTACGTGCTCCTGGAGGTTCACTCATTTGACCATAACAAAGTGCAACTTTGTCAAGTACGTTTGACTCTTTCATTTCGAAGTAAAGGTCATTACCTTCACGTGTTCTTTCACCAACACCGGCAAATACAGAATAACCGCTGTGCTTCATAGCAACGTTGTTAATAAGCTCCATAATAATTACGGTTTTACCAACACCCGCACCACCAAATAGTCCAACTTTACCACCTTTGTTATAAGGGGCAAGAAGGTCAACTACTTTGATACCTGTTTCAAATACTTCTGTTTTTGTACTTTGCTCTTCAAATGCTGGTGGATCTCTATGGATTGACCAGTACTCTTTAGCATTTACTTCACCAGCATCATCAATTGCGTCACCGATTACGTTGAAGATACGTCCAAGAACTTCTTCACCTACAGGAACTTTGATAGAGTCACCAGTTGCTTTAACTTCTTGACCTCTTACAACACCTTCACTCATATCCATAGCAATTGTTCTAACTCTGTTATCACCTAATTGTGCTGCTACTTCTAAAACCAATTTTTGCTCTTTACCATCAACCATGAATGTTGTTTCTAACGCTTCGTTGATCTCCGGTAGGTAGTCTGTAAAATCCACATCGAGAACGGGACCTAAGACTTGTACTATTTTACCTGTCATTACTTCTCCTCTAATTATTTCATTGATTCCATACCACTGATGATCTCTATGAGTTCAGTAGTAATGGCTTCTTGTCTTGCTTTGTTATACTTCACAGTAAGTTCTTTTACCATCTCTTTAGCATTGCTAGTTGCTGCGTCCATCGCTTGCATACGAGCAGAGTGTTCTGCTGCCAATGAATCGATAAGTGAGTAATACATCGTATACTCAATATAACGCTTAACCAATGCATCAAGAAGTGTATCGTCATCATCAGGTTCTACTTCAAGTTCTGAAGTTGAAACTGAATCAAGCACTAACTTTGACGGATCCACCGGTAAAACCTGATCTTCTCTGATTTCTTGAGTGATCATGTTTACATAACCATTGTGAATCAAAATGATCTTGTCTGTTTCGCCGTTTACATATGATTCAGCCACTTCAGAGATAAACTCTGCAGCTTGCTTAAAGTCAGGTGCAGCAGAAAGTCCAATAATCTCATTGTTCAATTCAACATTGTTGAATTTAAAATAATCAATACCTTTTCTACCTACCGCTCTAAGACGTACTTTCACATTTTGTTCTGCATAATCAGCAATCAACGCATTTGCTCTTTTGATTGTTTGTGAGTTAAAACCACCACAAAGACCTTTGTCTGCTGTGATAAATATAATGTCAACCATCTTAGGCTCTTTTACATCCCTAAAATAAACATTATCTAATCCATCAGCGTTAGACTGCTGCATTTTTTGAGCGATCTCATTTAAGAGGCCAGTCAATTTTTCTGCATAGACTCTAGATCTTTTAGCAAGCTCTTCTGTTCTTTTCAGTTTAGCAGAAGAGACAAGCTTCATAGCGTTAGTAGTCTTTTGTGTGTTTTTAACACTCCCTATCTTACGCTTTATCTCTTTTAAATTAGCCATTCTAAGCCTTTCTTATCCAGCGAATGAAGCTTTGAAATCTTCGATAGCTTTACGTAATTCCCCATCAGTATCATCAGAGATCTTCTTCTCATTTCTGATCGAATCAAGAATATTTGGATATTTTGCTTCCATAAATGGCATAAGGTCTGCTTCAAACTTAGTTACAGAAGATGCAGCAATATCATCTAGGTATCCATTTGCACCAGCAAAAATAATTACAACTTGTTTTTCAATCGCAACTGGTTGATAAGGCCCTTGTTTAAGTACCTCTACCATTCTTTGACCACGTTCAAGTTGACCTCTTGTGTAATCATCAAGATCAGATGCAAATTGTGCAAATGCTTGAAGCTCTCTAAATGAAGCAAGGTCAAGTCTCAATGTACCAGAAACTTGTTTTGTTGCTTTAATTTGAGCAGCACCACCAACTCTAGATACAGAAAGACCTACGTTGATCGCTGGTCTGATACCTGAGTTGAACAGGTCAGTCTCTAGGAAGATCTGACCATCTGTAATAGAAATAACGTTTGTCGGGATATATGCCGCAACGTCACCTGCTTGAGTTTCAATGATCGGGAATGCAGTAATTGAACCAGCACCTAGATCATCAGAAAGCTTTGCAGCTCTTTCAAGAAGTCTTGAGTGAAGATAGAAAACATCACCTGGGTATGCTTCTCTACCTGGAGGTCTTCTAAGGATCAATGACATCTCTCTATATGCAACAGCGTGCTTTGAAAGGTCATCATAGAAGATAACTGCATGTCTACCATTGTCTCTGAAGTACTCAGCCATAGTTACACCAGCATATGGAGCAAGGAACTGAAGTGCTGAAGAGTCAGCTGCACCAGCAGTTACAATGATCGTGTAATCCATTGCACCATGCTCTTCAAGTTTTTTCACTGTAGCAGCTACAGTTGATTGCTTTTGACCGATCGCAACATAGATACATACAACATCTTGACCTTTTTGGTTGATGATCGTATCGATAGCCAAAGTTGTTTTACCAGTTTGTCTATCACCAATGATAAGCTCTCTTTGTCCTCTACCAACCGGTACAAGTGCATCAATTGCTTTAATACCAGTTTGAAGTGGCTCATGAACTGATTTTCTAGCCATGATCCCTGGTGCTTTCTCTTCGATAAATCTGTGTTCAGCTGCTTCAACTGCACCTTTACCATCGATCGGCTCACCAAGTGGGTTCACAACTCTACCCATCATACCGTCACCTACTGGTGTTTTAAGTAGGTCTCCAGCTCTTTTAACGCTCATTCCTTCTTTAATACCTGCACTTGAACCAAGAACAACAACACCAACGTTTGCTTCTTCAAGGTTTAATACCATACCTTTAGCACCATTATCGAACTCTACAACTTCACCAGCCATAACATTGTTAAGACCATATACTGTTGAAATACCGTCTGCGATACCTACTACTTTTCCTACTTCATTGATGTCAACATCAATTTCAAAATTCTCAATTCTTTCTTTGATGATCGAACTTATCTCATCTGCTTGCAATTTAACTGCCACTGATACTCCTTTCTATTAGATAACTATAAAGATTTCTTAATGAAATCAATTAACTGTTCTTTAACTCTCTGCTTAGAGAAGTTTACCTCTATACCCAAATCATCCACTGAAACACGTAACCCTTCAAGGTCAGTTTTTTCTTGTGTCAATTTAATCGTTGAACCTGTATACTTTTTAAGTGTCTCTTCAAGATCACCCAAAGCTGCTTCATCAAGTAATGATGCACTTTTCAATACACCTTCATACTCATTTGCAACTCTTTGCTGATCTGTATTCAATACTTTTGTGATAGCCGGAATCAAATCAAGTCTTCTGTTCTCACCTAAGATCTTAATAAAATTCACAAGTGTGTTATCATCATCACTCATTGCTGATAAGATCATTTCTGTCTTACTTTCGCTTGAGATAATTGGAGATATCAAAGTTGACTTGATCTCAGGTGTACTGATCGCTTCACTTAATACATTAAGTACTTCTATCGCACCTGTTAGATCTTTAGATGCAGAAGAGAGTGCCTGTGCATATCTTTTAGCAATTAACTCTTCCATTATGCAACCTTCTTAGAAATAATTTCAACAACTTTAGCTTCATCTAGCATGATGTCATCATTTGTGATATTATCACTCAAGATCTCATCAATAGCTTCTCTTGCAGATTTTCTCTCTTCTAAAGCCATTTTTTCTTCAAATTGTTTATCTAGAACTGCCAGATCATTTTGATTTGCAGTAGCGATCTTTTCTGCTAAAATAACCGCTTCTGCTTTAGCATCAGCAATAATCTCTTCTGCTCTTTTTGCACTTTCATCTAAACGATTCTGGGCATCTTTTTTCTCATCTTTTGCTGCTTGAAGTTTCTTTTCGATCTCATTTAACTGTGCAGAAATACCTTCAGTTCTACCTTTGAAAAAGTTTTTGATCGGGTTCGCGAGCAAATAGTAAAGCAGTGAGGCAAAGATAACAAAGTTAAATACTCTTGGCCAAAAGTCTGTCTCTCTACCTGTTTGAGCAAAATAACGGCTTGATTCAGCATCTCCACCACTCGCTAAAAGAACAGCAGGTACAATAAGTAAAGACAATAGTACTATTTTTTTCATATTCATCCCTTCTTATAATTTGCTAAATTTAGCTTTTAGGCTCTCTTTGAAAAGAGGCATTTGAGAAAGAAGAGAGTTTTTAAGGTTCTCTTTGTCAGAGTTAAGCTTTTCTACGAACTTGTTATACTCAGTTTCTAATTCATTTTGTTTGGTCTCAACTTTACTTGCAGCCAATGTCTTCTGATCATCGATTGCTTTCTGTCTGATCCCTGCAGCTTCATTTTTAGCATTGCTAATAATTTCATCTGCCTTTGCATTCAGTTCGTCGCTGTTACCACTAAGACCTTTTGCAGCTTCTAAATCTTTTGCTATAGAGTGATCTCTGTCATCCATAAATTTAACCAATGGTTGATATAGCATGTTATTTAAAAGAACAAGTAGGGTTAGAAATAACGCTAGTACGAACAACATCAATGGTAAATGTATGTCAAGCATTAAAACTCCTCATGTAATTTCGCAATATTTTACCATTTTTGTCATGAGGATTTGATTAAAATTATTTGTTATTTTAAATATAACTGTCAATTGTAGGTTTTTGTAGATTTTTGTTATTTTTATTTAAGGATTCGTTTCAATAAAGTATTCATCTTTGTATCATTCATCGTTTGAAACTGTTCTAAAAACGCTTCCACTTCTTTCTCATTTTCAAAGCTGATTTCAACACTTTTTGCTTTTAACTTATGCGTAAAAGGCAAAGCTTCTGTGAACACATCTTCATATTTTCCAAGTAAAGTCGGCGTAACCTCTTTAGTTGTTTTAGGAGGTCTATTCTCTTTATACTTCTTCACCAAATTTTCAGTATCTCGCACAGACAGTTTTTGTCCGATCACACTGTCGATCACGATCTTTTGCTTCTTCTCATCAAGACCGACCAAAACTTTGGCATGCCCTTGAGATATCTTATCTTCAACGAGTTGTTCTTGAACATAAGGAGAAAGCGCTAGAAGACGCATTGTATTTGTAATGTGTGAACGGCTTTTATGCACGACGGAAGAGAGCTCATCATGTGTGATGCTATGTACATCTATTAACTCAGAATAAGATTTTGCAAGCTCTATGGCATTAAGATTTTCTCTTTGGATATTTTCAATAAGTGCAAGCTCACGCAGTTTTATTTCATCTATATCTGCATGCGCGATAATCGCTTTAATATGCGTAATTTTTGCAAGCTTATGTGCCCTAAGACGACGTTCACCTGCAATAAGTAGGTAACCATCCTCTTTCTCTATCACAACGATAGGCTGAAGTAACCCATGTTCTACGATGGATTGACTTAACTCTTCAAGTGCTTCTTGATCAAAATGTTTACGCGGCTGAAAAGGGTTTGCGGAGATGAGTTCAATAGGTAGTTCATCTATCTTTGCACCTTTTGACTCAAGTTCAAAGCTGTCAACATCACGAAGGTCTTTTTCGTAAGCCTCTTCTACTTCTGTAAGAATGTCTCCCAGTCCTCTACCTAATGCCATCTTAACCTCTTGCTATCACTGTAGCCAACTCTCTATATGCTATAGAACCTTTAGAGTTTACAGCATAAGAGGTCACCGGCTTACCAAAACTTGGACTCTCTGCTATTTTGACATTACGTGGTACAACGATACACTCTTTCCCTTTTTTCATGTGGAAAAGTTTATCTTTGAAATGATGACTTAAGTCTGCAAGAACCTGCTTTGAAAGATTGTTCTGTCCAGAATACATCGTAGGTAAAAAACCTTTTATCTTAAGCTTAGGATTGATCGTTTTTTTCAAAAGGCTCACAGTATTAAGCAGCTGTGCAAGACCTTCTAAGGCAAAAAATTCACATTGTATAGGAATGATCACAGAGTCTGATGCACTCAACGCATTAATAGTGATCGGTCCAAGTGCCGGAGGAGAATCAATGATGATAAAATCAAATTTTGATGAAAGCTCTTTGATTTTCTCTTTAAGAACCAATTCTCTATTTTTTGCTTTGGGATTATAAAACTCTTTTTCTATCCCGACCAAACCAATATTTGATGGTACCAGTTTAAGATTTTTGATCTCTGTCTTAAGTACGACTTCCGAAAGTTTTTTACTCCCTATCAATACATGATAGATATTATACTCGTAATCACCTCTGCTGAAACCTAAACTTGTTGTTGCATTGGACTGAGGGTCAATGTCCAAAAGAAGGACCTTTTTACCTTTTTCTGCTAAAGAAGCTGCTAAATTTACTGCTGTTGTCGTTTTACCTACACCACCCTTTTGGTTGGCTATACTGATCACTTCACTCATCGTAGACTAAACACCCTCTTGCCTCCTATAATTAAAGAGCCATCTTCACATAACGTCGCATCCGATAGGCTCTTTTTATCGTTTTCAATATGAACTGAAAACGCTTTACTTAGTTCAAATTCTATCTCATACTCACTAAAAACCTGCTTCCATTTTGGAAATTTTTCAAGTGCTAAAAGGAAATTTTCCAGCAGTTTTTGGGGTGAAATATCGCACTGCAAGGCTCTATAACCATTTTGAGAATTTTTTAAATTTATGCCAATTCCACACACTAAAGTATTTTTCACTTTTTTTGTAATGGTCCCACCTACTTTATCATCATTTAAATAGAAGTCATTGGGCCATTTTAACCAGATATTTTCACCAAGTGCTTCAAGTGTCTGTTTCATGATAAATGAGAAGTATATCGAAGCAGATCCAAGAGGTAGATCTTGAGGAAGCATATCTAGATCCAATGCGATAGAAGCAAAAAAGTTTCCTTCTCCTCCTGACCAATCATTATCGCGACTTCCCAGACCTGAACTCTGTTCTGAACTTATCACAGCTACAGGTGCTTGGACCTGATCCTTTTCCAGAAGTTCCAATAGATATTTTTGTGTAGAAGGAAGTGTTTTAAAGTAGAGTATCTCCAACTTTCATCCCCCTTCCTACACAATACGCTTTGGCTGTCATAGCCTTTTTAGATGCCGGTTGAAGCGTAGCTATTTTCAATACACCCCTGCTACACCCTACGACTACAGCATCTCCATCAAATGAAAGAATCTCTAAAGCTTTGTTACGACTTGTAGTATCTATAAGAGTGAGTCCATCAAGTTTTGTGCCATCTGCAGTAAATATACCTGGCCATCCCTCAAATGCACGGTATTTATTGTACATCAGAGCAGCATCTTCAAAATCAACTTCGCCATCACTCTTTTTAATTTTTTTACATAGTGTTGCTTCTGATTCATTTTGTACTTCTGCCACTATGTTCTTATAGTTTCTAATGGTACTGAGTGTCAGATCACACGCATCAGAAGTCAATTGTGCCATCAAAGCATGAAGACGCATATCTGTTGGTATCACAAACTCCACCTTTTCAAGCATTGGTCCTGTATCTAGACCCTCTTCCATCAACATAGAGGTCACACCCGTTTTTTCATCACCGTTGAGTAAAGATTGCTGTACAGGCGAGGCTCCTCTATACTGAGGTAAAAGTGAAGCATGCAGATTAATACAGGGAGCAATATCCAATATAGACTTAGGTAATATCTGTCCAAATGCTGCCACCACTATAAAATCTGGTTTTAACTCCCTGATGGTATCTTCAATACCTTCATCACTTAATCTATTGGGTTGCATAACAGTGATACCGTGGTCCACTGCCAATGATTTCACCGGAGGCGGGGTCAGGACCTTCTTGCGTCCTACCGGACGGTCTGGTTGCGTGAGGACCAAAGAGACTTCCATATCTTCAGCTTCTATCAGTGTATGAAGGATCTCTTTTGCGTAGTGGGGTGTTCCCATGTAGACTATGTTATATTTCATGCTATTCTTCTTATTATCAATTCAATCTCTTAGGCTTTAAAAAGTGTGCCGCCCTTATGCTCACCATCTATTAGAAACGCTTTGACATCACTAAGACAAAATCCACTGGCCAAAAACATCTCTCTGCCTTGTTTCATTAAAAAATCTGCAGATTGAAGCTTCGTTACAATCCCGCCTGTTGCAAATTGATTATTAGGTGTATGTTCAGCATTAAGTTCATCCTCTTCTAACACATTGACCACAGCTCTACGTTTAGCATCTGTATGTTTATTTGGGTCCTTGTCATAAAAGGCATCAATATCTGAAAGTATCACAAGCAGTTGCGCATCAAAATAGTGAGCGACATGTGCTGAGAGTCTATCATTATCTCCAAAAACCAACTCTTCGATACTCACTGTATCATTTTCATTAATAATAGGTACTACATTATTTTTCAAGAGTGTATCTATAGCATTTTTAGCATGTTCTATATGTTCATTAGAATCAAAAACATCTGCACTAAAAAGCACTTGTGAACAAAGTAAGTTAAATCTTGAAAATTTTTCTTGATACATCTTGAGTAAATAAGGTTGTCCAATAGCAGCAAGTGCTTGTCTATTTGCCACGATATTTCTATTTAATGGTAACTGAGTATATCCTGCAGACACTGCACCAGAACTTACCAGTATCACTTCATAATTATGTGCTTTTAGTTCAGCGATTAACTCTACCAATGCAAACATACGTGGCTTTGCAATAGCTCCGTTCTCTGTTAAAACATGGGAACCTACTTTAATAACTATTCTTTTCATAAGACCTGCTCACTCAGTTTCATTTTCTTCTTCGACACTTTTGACAAAATCAGCAATAGCATAACGTAGAGCTTCAGTATTTAAATGTGCGACAGATGAGATAGGGAGAACAAAAAGTGGTTTCTCCTGTGGTAGTTTCACACCAAAGTCTGTCTTGAAGCCATAACTTAGATAATTTGCATCCGCTTTATATTTATGCAGTGTATCATTTGCTTGCAAACCTATATCAGCCAAAAATGTTTCTGTCAGAGTATTTACTTCATCCTGTGAAAGTGAATCGATCTTTGTGATCGCTACAGCATGCTTTCTTGTCGCAAGTGTTTCAGAATAACGCGTGAGCTCTACAAGCAATGTCTCATACTGGTACTTCATCTCTCTATAGTTGGCTGCATCTATCATCAAAAGCAATGTTTTGGTTCTCTCAATATGCTTCAAGAACTCTAAACCTAATCCTCTACCATCACTTGCACCCTCGATGATCCCAGGAATATCTGCCATCATAAATGAATCGAAGTCACCTACATGTACAACACCGAGCTTAGGTGTCAGTGTTGTAAATTCGTAGTTGGCTACCTGTGGTCTCGCATTTGAAAGCGTAGAGATGAGTGTAGATTTTCCTACATTCGGATACCCTACCAAACCTACATCAGCGATAAGTTTCATTTCAAGTCTTACCTGTTTTGTTATACCAGGGAGTCCCGGTTGTGCATAGGTTGGTCTTTGGTTGCTTGAACTCTTAAAGTGCATATTTCCCAAACCACCTTTACCTCCTTCAATGAAGAGAACTGTCTCGCCTTCAGTGACAAGATCAAGAAGTTCCTCGCCTGTCTCCATATCCACTACAGTAGTCCCTGGAGGTACAGTGATATAATCGTATCCTGCCCTTTACGGCCATAACACTTACGTCCTTCACCAGGACGACCATTTTCTGCTTTGATATGATTTCGTCCGCGAAGTGCAGAAAGTGTATCAGTGTTGTTATCTACTTTGAAAAATACAGAACCGCCTCTACCTCCATCGCCACCATCTGGACCACCTTTGGAGACAAATTTCTCTGTCCAAAATGAGATGGCACCTGCACCACCTTTACCTGAACTAATCATTAGTTCTACGCTGTCTACAAACATTTATAACCTTTAAATCTATGAAAAAAACTATCGTTTCAACCTAGTTGAATATCACCATAGTATATGAATTACGAAATTATATCTAAATTAGGGGAATAATCGCTATAATTTTTAGATGAACACTCTGAATAACCTAAGATGCTCATAACATTATTAGCTTTACTCTAGGATAGGCACTCTTTACAGGCCTAGCCGAAGCTAAGTCGAAAAAGAGTAACGACGTATAGAGTAAAGCTAGTATTGCCCATAGGGTGGGTTTTGCAAATGTAAGGTTGTTCAGAGAGTTCATATTTGAACCAAAAGGTGTGTAGATGTTTTCACAAAAAACCATAACATTATTATTGATAGTTAGTGCATCATTATGTTTTACAGGGTGCAGTCCTGAAAAAAAGCCTGAGATCAAAGAAGGATATTATCATAGCGGTATCTATTTTGGTAAATACTTCTCTGCAGATTATCAACAGGGAATTGCAGATGGGTGCTCTACAGCCAAAGGCGTATATACAAAATCTCATAAACTCTTTAATAGCCGTCAAGATTATAATGATGGATGGTTCTTAGGTCGTAATAAATGTAAACATTTATTAGTGATAGAAGAGGATGAAAAAAATTAGAAAATTAATCTGTAAAGATTAGAGAAATAAGTCCGAACTTGTCGGACTTAGATAGGGATTATGCAGGTACTACTGAAACTTTCTTTTGAGTTGCAGATTTGTTGTCAAATTTAACAACACCTTCAACAAGTGCAAATATTGTATGGTCTTTACCCATTCCAACACCATTACCTGGGTGAACTTTTGTTCCTCTTTGTCTAACGATGATGTTACCTGGGATAACTGCTTCACCACCAAACTTTTTAACGCCTAAACGACGTCCAGCTGAATCACGGTTATTCTGAGTGGATCCTTGTCCTTTCTTGTGTGCCATCTGAGCTCCTTATGCTATTTTAGTAATTCTAACTCTTGTAAAGTCTCTTCTGAAACCTCTTTTAAGCTTTGAATCTTTTCTTCTTCTTTTCTTGTAGATGATAACTTTTTTATCTCTACCTTCATTGATCACTTCACCTTTAACTACAGCGCCCTCTACGAAAGGAGCTCCTACAGTTAATTCACCGTTGTCAAGCGCTAGAACTTCTTTAAACTCTACCGCTGATTTTGGCTCAAGATTCATTTTGTCAAAACAGATGATATCACCCTCTTGAACTTTAAACTGTTGGCCACTTGCTTTAATGATTGCGTACATTGCAAACCCTTTATATCTTATTGTTTCTTAAAAAAGTTCGTGATTATACCCAAAGTTAATTTAATATTTTTTTAAACTGTGCATATTTTCCACTAGTATGAGTAATCTCCACCTGATGAACCACTTGATAATGCGATACAATCAATCTCTACTAGCGCATTTGCAGGCAATGTCTTGACTGCTACTGTACTTCTCACCGGTCTGTGTGCTCCAAAATAAGATGCATAGATATCATTTACCATTGCAAAATCATTCATATCAGCCAAAAAGATCGTTGTCTTGATCACTTCGTTCAGCGTAACCCCGCTTGCATCCAATACAGCCGTCAAATTTCTCATCACTTGATGTGTCTGTCCAGCCACATCTGTTGCAGCAAATGCACCTTCTGGTGTCAAACCTATCTGTCCTGAAGTATAGATCATTCCATTTGCTTCAACTGCCTGAGAATATGGCCCGATCGCCTGTGGTGCATTGTTTGTAGAGATAAATTTCATTTTTGTATCCTTTATTTAAATGTGATTAATTAGTGTTTCTTTCATAAAAAATATAAGAGGTTGAGTAGTCAGAAAATTCAAAATAGACTTTTACCTCACCTTTATCTTGTTTTCCGTTAAAGTTTAGATCATCAATTCCGTACCCGTAACGATATGGTCTTTGCTTATTGTCATTACTCCCATACGCGGTGGAGAGTTTATCTATCTTGATGAACTTATGTACCAGTTTATCACCGGCATAGATATCAAGTACTCCATTGGTACCTGTCCAGTTTTGAAGTGAACGACTAAGACTGTTCTGTGTCTCTTGTGTACAACCCACAAAAAACAAGACCATTCCTGATAAAAGTAATGTTTTTAATTTCATAGTGATCCTTTACTCTATATTATATTCTAACACTATTTGTTTTAGGTTTACGCCTTAGGCATACCAAATTTTTGTGTGATCAATTCACCTTCATCGTTAAAATAGAGATAATACAACTTATCTTTTCGTACCTCTAGTCCTGCCAAATAACGAAGTGCCAAATTTGCTTGGAGTGACCCAATATGCATCACGATCGGTGCAGCGATACCTCCAGGTTTATGATCAGAGATATTAAAGACTTGGAAATTGGCCTCATCGAAGAAACATACCTGACCGTTAAACTCTTCTACAGAGGCATAGATCCATGGTGTATTGGTCGCTTTGGCATGTTTATCAATCTCGCCACGTACAGGCAGGTTATCTGTAGCATCCAAGATAATGTCATAACTATTGCCCATCTCTTTAAAGTCATCAAACGGCATATCAAATGCTACCGCTTTTAAGAATGGATTTTTAGCCTCTAACAATTTACACACTGTTTTAGCCTTATTTTGTCCTTCATCCTCAAGCTTAAAAGCGATCTGACGATGGATATTATGGTTTGAAACAGTATCAAAATCCACCATATGAATCTCACCAATACCTGAAGTACCCAAAGCCATAGCCAAAGTACATCCAAGGCCACCAGAACCGATAATGGCGATCTTTTTATTTTGTAGAGTCTTTTGTGTGGACTCTCCCCATAATTGTATCTGTCTATTAAAGTATTGTTCTGGTGTCATATTAAATCCTTTTTATACATTCTCATAAAAACTTTCTCTTTTCCAAAGCCCTATTCAACTCTTAACTGCAACTCTTTTTCAAATCCCCATACTTTACGATGTTCTAATACTTCTTTTTTATCTATCACCTCAACCAACATAGATTCTTTATCTTCAAGCATCATATCGACTTCACCTTCTGGAGAAACCAGCATAGTGTCACCATAAAACTTCCATTTGACCTCATTATCACTGTACTCACCTAAACGATTTGCTCTAAGTACATAACATCCATGTAAAAAGGCTTTTGTTTTAATGATCTCTCTCCAACGGTTATGTGATCCGAATGTTGAAGCTGTTGGAAGAAGTACAAGATCGATCTTTTTTTCAGTTGCCCTTTGCCAAAAATGGTCAAAATGAAGTTCGAACCCAGCCATCACCATCACTTTAAAACCTTTGATATTGAATGTCATAGGATCTTTAAGCGGTCTGATTGGATTGGCAAAGAACTTCTTTTCATTCCAGTGCGCATATGGAAGAAGTATCTGCTGTTCATAATATCTGACATTTTTTGGTGTGATCTTCACAATAGTTTTATGATATCCATCTTTCTTGGTCACAATAATAGGTGCGACAAAAACAATGTCATACTTTTCAGCAAGATTTCTAAGGAGTTCCATATGTTTACGTGTCTGTTCTTTCACCATATTGGGTGACATCGTAGCAAATTCCTTAAAAAAATGGTTCAATACATATTCACCAAGAAGTATCACATCTGCATCTCTTTGTTTGGCTTGTTTAAGATAAAACTCAAGCCTTGTTGCATTCATACCCAAAGTTGGTAATTGGAGTGCAGCTACAACAAGTTGAGCCATTATTGCGTATCCCCTGGGTTTTGATTGGCTTGTTCTATTACCGTGATTTTTGTTTTAGCCTCTTCTATAAGCGTTTGTGCCTCTTTGATATTTTTCAAACCCTCTTCATACAGCTTAACAGATTCTTCAAGCGTGATCTCAGGGTTCATAAGTTTTTCAAGTAACGCTTTTGAGTGTTCCAGTTTTTCTTCAAATGTTTCGTGTTTCATTGCAATACATCCTTAATATTCTCTTCAAATTTATCTAATTCCACTAAAAAAGCATCATGCCCATAATTACTCTCTACTTCCAAGTATGTATATGATTGACCATTGCGTTCCATCATCTTAGCAATGTGTTCCATCTCCGAAGGGAAAAAGAGATAATCAGATGAAAAACTGATCAAATGTACATTTGCTTTAATACGTGAAATAGCATCATGTAAAGAGTCATATCCACGACTTAAGTTAAAGGTATTGATCGCTTTGACTATATACAGGTAAGAAAGCGGATCAAATATACGTGAAAAGTTATTGGTGTTATACTCCATATATCTTTCAACTTCATAACGTCCGAAAAGTTCAAAAAGACCATCATTATTTACATAGTTACGACCAAATTTATCACCCATCGAGTCTGGAGCCAGGTATGAGATATGTCCTGCTATACGTCCTATCGCCAAACCATCCAAACCTTCCTCTTCAAATGCACCTCTCTCATAGTTTCCATGATTAAATCTAGGGTCTCTACGTATCGCTTCAACAGCTACTTTGTTAAATGCTATCGTCCAAGGTCTTGTTGCATAGGTAGCGGCAAGGGAAATGATATCATCTGCAAAATTCGGATAATCTACAGCAAACTGGAGTGCTTGCATACCTCCCATAGATCCACCTATGATCGCTCGAACATGGTAGATGCCCATTTGAGAAAGAAGATGCATCTGTGCACGCACCATATCTTTGATGGTCACAACAGGGAATCTAAGTCTATATGGATCTTCACTGGGGTACTCATTGCTCATAGGTCCTGTTGTACCAAAACAGGAACCTATCACATTCGTACAGATCACAAAATATTTGCTGGTATCGATCGCTTTACCATCACCGATCAGTCCATCCCACCAACCAGCTTTTCGTTCACCTTCATAAGTACCCGCAGCATGGTGAGAACCACTCAGTGCATGACACACTAAAATAACATTTGATCTATCTTCGTTTAGCTCTCCGTATGTCTCATAGGCGATCTCATACGGTTCTAAGATACGCCCACTCTCTAGATAGAGGGGAGAGCTAAACTGTGCTGTTTTAGTAGTGATTTCCATAGACTGCTTTTGTTGTTATAATATTTTGTATGATTTTATCATATTTAAACTTTGTGGCGTACTTCTGAAGTAACTTTATCTATTTATTAAGCTACCTCATATTTAACCTGCGGTGATGTTACTCCCCATACTTTTCTAGAAAAGTATGCAAAAGTCATCTCTACTCACGAAACGCTTCGCTTACAAGGTCGTTCGTAGAGATAAACACGCTTTGCGTGATTTAAAGAGAGGTTTTATCCTAATGCTTTTGTAAGGTCATCGATGAGATCTTGTGTATCTTCTAAACCTACACTTAGTCTTACGAGTCCACCTGGAACACCGGCTTCTTCAAGCTCTTGAGCTGAGAGTTGTTGGTGTGTTGTACTTGCTGGGTGTGTGATGATAGACTTTGCTGTCACCGATGTTTACAACCACAGCAAAGATCTCGGTACTTCTGCAATCTTCTGTGCCAATCTCTTTATCTGCTACTTCAAAAGAGAGTAAGTCCGCTTGCCATAGCCATCTGTAAAGTACTTTCTCTGCATTGGCATGATTGCTCATCTGATTCAACCCTGGGTAATTTACCCTTTTTAACTTTTGGATGTGTCTCTAGGAATTCTGCAATAGCCAAGGCAGAAGCTGAATGCTGCTTCATACGCAAAGGAAATGTCTCAAGACCTTGAATATGCAACCATGAGTTAAATGGACTGGTGCTCCTCCTAGATCACGCATAATGCTAGTCGTACTCTAAGTGTAAAGAGAGGCAATGGGACATCCTGTAAACAAGTCCATGATAACTCTCATCAGGTGTCATTGAAATGATCGTAACGATGCATTACCCTTGATCTTCTCTACAAGTTCTCACGCTCGACCAAACATACCACCAAGTGCTAATCCTTGTCCTGTTGTATATTTACTTGTACTGTGCACAACAATATCTACACCATATGCAAAAGGTTTACACAAAATAGGTGTAGCTACCGTATTGTCCACACAAGTAAGAATATTATATTTGTTTGCAATAGCAACAATTGCATCGAAATCTGGTACATCTATACTTGGATTTGTAATACTTTCAAAAATAATAATCTTTGTTTTATCATCTATCAGTGCTTCTATTTCAGTTGGATTCGTCACATTAAAATAACGAGTCTCTATACCAAAACGCTTGATCGTATGACCAGTAAGTGTTGTTGTTCCACCATAGACCTGCTTTGCAACAACCACATTATCTCCAGCTTCAGCTACGTTTGCAATAGCATAAAAGATAGCAGCCATACCAGAAGCAGTTCCTATAGCAGCCACTCCACCTTCCAACGCAGCAAAACGCTTTTCAAAGACATCTGTCGTAGGGTTCATAAGACGTGTATAGATGTTTCCCAGTTCTTTAAGTGCAAAAAGATTTGCCGCATGTTCTGTGTCTCTAAACTCATACGCTGTACTTTGGTAAATTGGAACTGCCATAGTCCCTTGTGCATCTTTTTCGTATCCCGCATGGATGGCCAGTGTTTGTTCGTGCATTACAATTCCTTATTTAATTATATAGGTAAATTATAGCTTGTGCTTGCTTGAAGAGAAGAGTTTTTAGAAGAAAAGAGAGTGTATTTAAAGTGTGTAATATCACATTGAAGTGATACTACACATAGTAACGTTCTAGCTGTGATAGTTTGGAGACTCTTTCGTGATCGTTACATCATGTACATGAGACTCTTTGAGTCCAGCCGAAGTGATCTCAACAAACTCTGCTTTTTCCCAAAATACTTTGATAGATTCTGAACCGCAGTAACCCATAGATGATCTAAGACCACCTACCATCTGATGCACCACATCTGCGATACGTCCTCTGTATGGTACACGACCTTCAATACCTTCTGGTACCAGTTTATCTGCCGCTGTACCTTCCTGAAAGTAACGATCCGTACTTCCTTTTGTCATCGCACCGATACTTCCCATACCTCTGTACTCTTTAAACTGACGTCCGTTAAAGAGTATCATTTCACCCGGTGCTTCATAGGTACCTGCAAGTGCAGAACCTAACATCACTGAACTGGCACCAACAGCCAATGCTTTAGCGACATCACCAGAGTATTTGATACCACCATCAGCTACAACTGGTACACCCGCTGCATTTGCTACCTGAGCTACCTCATCGATCGCAGAGATCTGAGGTACCCCTACACCTGCAACGATACGTGTTGTACAGATAGATCCCGGTCCGATACCTACTTTCACTGCATCTGCGCCTGCATCTATAAGATCTTGAGCCGCTGCTGCTGAAGCGATGTTTCCTGCGATCACATCAACATCCAGTGTTTTTTTGATCAGTTTAAGCGTATCAATGATACCTTGAGAGTGCCCATGCGCAGAATCAAGCACAATAACATCTACACCAGCTTCTACCAATGCCGTTGCACGATCAAGCTGACCTACACCGATCGCTGCACCTACTCTTAAACGACCATGCTCATCTTTATTTGCATTAGGGAACTTCTCTTTTTTCTCAATGTCTTTGATCGTTACTAGACCTTGAAGCTCATTATTTTCATCTACGATAGGAAGTTTTTCTATCTTGTGTTCTTGAAGTACTTTTGCTGCTTCCTCCAACGTAATACCTATTTTTGCTGTCACCAAAGGTGCTTTTGTCATTACATCAGCAATTCTCAAAGTCATATCAGTGATGAAACGCATATCTCTATTTGTGATAATACCAACAAGTTTCATTTCATCGTCCACAACTGGTACACCTGAAATCTTATATTCACCCATTAAAGCATCTGCATCAGCAACCATTTTATCTGGACCTATAAAAATAGGATCAATGATGATACCACTCTCAGATTTCTTCACTTTAGTGATCTGCTTTGCCTGTGTCTCAATATCCATGTTTTTATGGATGATCCCGATACCGCCTAAGTGTGCCATAGCGATCGCAGCTTTGTACTCAGTTACCGTATCCATAGCTGCCGATACAATAGGTGTATTCAATGATACACGTTTGGTAAGTTGACTCTTTATACTCACTTCTTTAGGAAGTACAATCGAATGTTGTGGTACCAGTAATACGTCTTCAAATGTTAATGCTCTTTTCTTTATTCTCATGTTATTTCCTTCGTTTATTTAGTATAATTTACAGCTTTTTCCATGCTTGCAGCACCATCAAAAAGCGTTTTTTCATTAAATGCTTTGGCGATAAGTTGTAATCCTATAGGCATTCTCTCATCATTTTTAGCAACAGGCAGTGAAATCGCAGGAAGTCCTGCAAGATTGATCGCGATCGTATACATATCACTCTTATACATTTCAAGCGGATCTTCTGATGCACCTATCTTAGGAGCAACAGATGGCGCAACAGGTGAAAGGATCAGATCAGCCTCTTCAAAAATAGCGTTAAACTCATCTCTAATAAGGTGTCTTACTTTTTGTGCTTTCACATAGTAAGCATCATAATACCCTGATGAAAGTACAAAGTTACCAAGTAAGATACGTCTTTTTACCTCTTCTCCAAAGCCTTCAGATCGTGTATGATAAAAAAGCTCTTCTGTACTCTTAGACTCAGCTCTGGTTCCATAACGTACCCCGTCAAAACGTGCAAGGTTGGTTGCCGCTTCTGCCGTAGCTAAAATATAATAAGTTGCAATGTCATACTTCGTATTTTGCATATTCTTATGCACGATAGTGTGTCCGGCTTCTTCAAGTGCTTTAACTGTCCGTGCATACGCCTTTTGTGTATCTTCATCTGCTTCGCTGATGTAGTTATCAATCACTGCAATAGTCAGTTTTACATCTGGATTAATGTTATTAGCAATATCTTCTATTTCAAAATCTGCCGAAGTTGAATCTCTATCATCATGTCCTTTAATAGCATCATACAAGATAGCTGCATCTTCTACATTTTGAGCTATTGGACCTATCTGATCCAAAGAAGAAGCATAAGATGCCAAACCAAAACGGCTCACTCTTCCGTAAGTAGGTTTCATTCCCACTACCCCACAGTATGCTGCAGGCTGTCTGATAGATCCACCCGTATCAGATCCCAATGCTGCAATGGCAAGGCCACCGGCAACTGCTGCAGCAGATCCACCTGATGATCCTCCAGGTACTCTGTCTGTACCATGTGGATTTTTTGTCGGACCATAATACGAGCTCTCTGTTGTTGAACCCATCGCGAACTCATCCATATTGGCTCTACCGAATGCCATCATTCCTTTTGATTTTAGATTAGTGATAGCAGTGGCTTCATAGGGTGCGATGTATCCTTGAAGGATCTTGGAAGCTGAAGTCACTGTCCAATCCTTGACTTGGATATTATCTTTGATAAGGATAGGTACACCCTCACCTGAAGACTCAAACCCCACATACGCATTGAGTCCAGACTCTTTGGCTTTCACTTCAAGTTCATCTCTTAAAGCTGCCATCTCTTCATTACTTTTTGTTAATGCTTCTTTTAAAGTAATCAATTATAATCCTTGTTTCTTCTTATAGTACGCTACAACAGCCAGACCGATACCCACCAGTCCAAATATAAAAACGATCGAACCGATGATCACTTCCATTTGAATAGGCTGAGTCATATCAAACATTAGGCAACTTCTCCATCACCAACAACTTTGGCACATCTGTCACAAGCGCACTCTTCTGAAGTAGAAGTAAATCTCCAACATCTTGGACATTTTGAAGCAGTTGCCTTATGTACTGTATAGGTTGACCCATCCACTTCAAAAGATGCAACCTGTTCACCTTCACTGCTAGATTTCATAGCTGAAACCACGAACCAATCTTCAAGATCTTTACTGTCGTTGATAGCAAATTTACTCATATCACCTGCTATCTCCACTTCAAGTGTAGACTTCATCAGTTTCTCTTTTTTAAGCTTATCTACTGCTTCTGAGAACTTCACTCTCGCATCCATAAGGACCGTATCATCAAAGCTTGCTTCTACTTTTGGTACTTCAATGTAGACCAGGTCAAATACATTTTCCATTTCACCTTTGAAGAGTGCCGGTGCATACTCAAGTATCTCATCCGCTGTATAGGTCAATACTGGTGCCACAAGTCCCAACATCGCTTTTGAGATGTGAGCCATTGCTGACTGTGTTGCTCTTCTTACAGGATCATTTTTATCTTCACAGTAGAGTCTGTCTTTAGTGATATCCATATAGATACCTGAAAGTTCATTGGTGATGAAGTGATTGAGCGTAGCAAATCCTCTAAGGAAATCATTGGCATCAAAACTCGCTTTTACAGAGTCAAATACCTCTGCTGCTTTAGTCAGTATCCATCTGTCTAATTCACCATATGCATCATTGGCAACATATGCTTCAAGATCATCCACATTCGCAAGCAGGAATCTAAAAGTATTTCTTATCTTTCGATACTGCTCAGCTGTCTGCTTCAAAATACCATCAGAGATCTTCAAGTCTGACTGATAATCAGACAGTGCCACCCACAGTCTGAGGATCTCTGAACCATACTGTTTGATCACTTTATCCGGAGCAACTACGTTACCTTTGGATTTACTCATTTTCTCACCCTTTTCATCCACAGTAAATCCATGAGTGATCAGTGTTTTATATGGTGAAACTTCATTTACCGCTGCAGAAAGTAGTAATGAAGACTGGAACCAACCTCTATGCTGGTCACTTCCTTCGATGTAAAGAGATGCCGGGTACTCGCCTGCATCATAGTTACCACTCTTGATCACTGAGTTCCAAGTAGAACCAGAGTCAAACCATACATCAAGGATGTCGTCTATCTTCTCTAGATCATTGGCATTGTAGCCCGAACCCGCAGGAAGAAGATCTTCAATACTCATAGAGTACCAGGCATCCGCACCCTGTGCATCAAATAGACTTGCTACATGCTCTAATACAGCGCTGTCAAAGATCACTTCTTTCGTACTTTTGTTTCTAAAGAATGCGATAGGTACACCCCAAGAACGCTGACGAGAGATACACCAGTCAGGTCTTCCTTCAATCATCGGCTTGAGACGGTTCTTAGAGGTCTTAGGATAAAAATCAACACCTTCAATCGCATTAAGTGCTGTATCTCTCAAAGTCTCTTTAGCACCCTCTGCCTTGTCATCTATAGAGATGAACCACTGATTCGTTGCTCTATAGATCAATGGCTTTTTCGTTCTCCAACAGTGTGGATACGAGTGCACGAACTTGCTCTCTTTAAGCAAAGAGTCACCCAATATCTCCAAAATAGGTTCATTGGCTTTAAAGATATGCATTCCAACAAACTCATCTGGGTTAGGAAGAAGATTTAAACCTTTTACACTCTCATCATAACATCCGCGTTCATCTACAGGCATGACCACTTCAAGACCATATTTCAGTCCTACTTTATAGTCATCCTCACCATGTCCAGGAGCAGTATGTACACATCCTGTACCACCATCCATGAGAACATGGTCACCAAGGATCACCTTAGATGGACGACCATTTACCGGGTTGATCGCTAAAAGATTCTCCATCTCAGTTGCTGCGATCTTTCTGCTTGCATGTCCAGAGACTACACCCTCTTCTATCATCGCGTCATAACGTGCATCTGCCACGATATGACCATCATCTGTCAAGACATACAACTCTTCAGGATTTAAAGAGATACCTGTATTGGCAGGAAGTGTCCAAGGTGTGGTTGTCCAGATGACAAGACCTGCTTTACCCTCTACTCCTATCTTCTCTTTGGCTGCATCACTCAGTTCAAAGTGTACATAGATAGAGTAATCTTCTTTATCTTCATACTCTACTTCTGCATCTGCAAGTGCAGTTCTGGCAGCCCATGACCAAAAGATCGGTTTATGTCTTTCTACCAACAAACCTTTTTGTGCCACTTCACAGAGTGTTCTATAGATGTTTGCTTCAAATTTAAAGTCCATAGTCACATAAGGGTTCTCCCAATCTGCAATCACACCCAAAGCTTTAAATCCATCTCTTTGGATATCTACAAATTTTGCAGCATGTGCACGACAAAGTTCTCTAAACTTCTCTGTAGGCATCGCTTCTTTTTTGCTTTTACCGAGTTTCTCTTCAACTTTCTGCTCGATAGGCAGACCATGACAGTCCCAACCTGGAGTCATACGAACCGCTTTACCTTGAAAATAGTTATATTTTAAGATAATATCTTTGAGTATCTTATTTAGCGCATGCCCTATGTGAATGTCACCATTTGCATAAGGAGGTCCATCATGCAGTGTAAACATTTCAGCATCTGTACGTTTTGCTTTCATTTGCTCATAGATATTGGCATCAAACCATGCATTATACTTTTTAGGTTCATTATTTGGAAGATTTCCACGCATCGGGAAATCGGTTTTTGGAAGGAGAAGTGTGTCTTTAAAATCCATCTGTGACAATACCTTAATGAGGGTCGCCCCTGTTATATTATCCCGTGATTGTATCGAAAAGAGCATTAGAAGCTACTTTTGATACAATTAACTTATGAAAAATATAAAAGAACTAACAGAAAAGATCATTCAGGAATTAACAAAAAAAGGACAAACCATCTCTTTCGCAGAGAGTTGTACGGGTGGACGAATTGCTGCTGCATTTACGGCTGTTTCTGGTGCTTCAGAAGTTTTGCATGGTTCATGTGTCACTTACTCAAATGAGATAAAACATCTTTGGCTTGGTGTCAGTGAAGAGGTACTTAAAAATGATGGTGCAGTCAGCGAACCTTGTGTTGCACAAATGCTCGAAGGCATACAGAAAATGGCTGATTCAGACTATGCTATAGCTGTTTCTGGTATAGCCGGGCCAACGGGAGGGACGGAATTTAAACCTGTTGGAACCGTATATATAGGAGTACAAACACCATTTACCCAAGAGGTATTTCACTGTCTCTTTAATGGGGCAAGAGAAGCTGTCCAAGAACAATCTACTGCGTTTGCCATCGAGAAAATGGCTGAAGTGTTAAAAATTTAAAATATTTCCCTTAATTCTCTTGACAATAAAAGGTTTCTGAGCTATAATTCCGTCCACTTATTCACGTAATGAGTGCAAAAAATGTGTGACCTTTTAGCTCAGTTGGTAGAGCAACTCCCTTTTAAGGAGTGGGCCCATGGTTCGAATCCATGAAGGGTCACCACTATATGCGCGGTGGTAGTTCAGTTGGTTAGAATACCTGCCTGTCACGCAGGGGGTCGCGAGTTCGAGTCTCGTCCACCGCGCCATTATATTCAAAGCAGACTTCAGCAGTCGGCTCATGAAACTTAGTTTCATTTTATGACCTTTTAGCTCAGTTGGTAGAGCAACTCCCTTTTAAGGAGTGGGCCCATGGTTCGAATCCATGAAGGGTCACCACTATAGACAATGTTTGGTCGCTTAGCTCAGTTGGTAGAGCGCTACCCTTACAAGGTAGATGTCACAAGTTCGAGTCTTGTAGCGACCACCATTAACATATGTTAAGGGCTTATTATGACCCTTTCATCTAGTGGCCAAGGATATTACGTTTTCAACGTAAAAACAAAGGTTCAAATCCTTTAAGGGTCGCCATTTATTTAACATACGGTCGCTTAGCTCAGTTGGTAGAGCGCTACCCTTACAAGGTAGATGTCACAAGTTCGAGTCTTGTAGCGACCACCATACCTATTTGATAGGACGTAAAATGAACAAAGTTCATCTTTACTACGTTAACACTGAGTTTTCTTCAGCAGAATGCTCACAAAACTGGTTTTGTTTTAAACAAAATTCTAGTACAATATTTTCCAACCATTAATTTGGTCTTAGGTGCGGTGGTAGTTCAGTTGGTTAGAATACCTGCCTGTCACGCAGGGGGTCGCGAGTTCGAGTCTCGTCCACCGCGCCATTATTACTTAAAATAACGCAAAATCAACAAAGTCAATTTTACTACGTTAACACTTGGTTTTCTTCAGCAGAATGCTCACGAAACTAGTTTCGTTAAATCTCATGAAGTCATATTTACTTTTAAAATAATTATAATCTATAAATAGTCTGATATGTACGCTAGTGGTATTGCATTTTTTTCTTTTGGGTTCGTTTTCTCTTTTGTTGCAATAACAAAAAAGAAAAGGAATGAAGAAAAGCCAAAGAATCATTCTGATGTATGATAGGCATTATAAATTGGGATTAAGAAAATCGTTTAATATGACAAGCGATTCACAGCTCTGATTATTTCATTATAATTAGGTTCCTCTATGATCTCTTTCACCACTTCTTTATACGCTATCTTGCCATTTGTATCAACTACATATACAACACGACCAAAAAAACCTTCTAAAAATACCGGTGCAGAGATAGTAGCACCATATCTAAGCGCATTGTTCACATCTTTATAATCAGATAGTGTCACAACATTTGTAATTTTATTGTCATGACAAAATTTTTCGATTGAGAATGGAAGGTCTTTTGAAATCACTGTCACAATGACATTTTTCATCTCAGATATTTTTTTATTAAATGCTATGGTTTCTAATTTACAGGTAGAGGTGTCAAATGAAGGAATAAATGCGATCACTTGTACTTTATCTTTTTTCCCGCCTACTGTTACTTCTGTAAAACTCTTACTGACAGCAGTAAACTCAGGTGCATCTTGACCTATCTTTAAACCTTTACTGTTAAGCGTGACTTCTTCACCTTTAAAAGTAACTGTCGTTGCCCACAAGACCGAACTTAATACTATGAAAGTCAATATATTTTTCATTTTACTCCTTTTTATAATTATAACATATAACGAAGTATAACTTAAATACAAAAGCAGTCTATAGTGACTTTATAATAGTAGACTTACTATATTTTGATTAAATTGGATAAGTAGCGATTTCTGTATATCTTACCAAATATGCATTGGAAAGATATAAGCATGTAAAAAAGAATTAATCTCTGAGTCTGATACGTACCGACTCTTCATGTGCAGTCAAACCTTCAGTATTTGCTATCAATGCACACGCTTCACCGATCTCTTGCATCCCTTGCTTAGACATAGAGATAATAGACGACTTCTTTAAGAAGTGCTCAACACTTAATGGAGAGTAGAATTTCGCTGTTCCCCCTGTAGGCAGTGTGTGGTTTGGACCTGCTACATAGTCACCTACAGGCTCTGGTGTATCTTCACCAAGGAAAATAGCACCAGCGTGTTTTATACTGTCGAGTAGACTCATAGGATCATGTGTAATCACTTCCAAGTGCTCTGGAGCGATCTCATTCATGAGTTCAATCGCTTCATTCATATCTTGAGTGACGATGATCGCACCCCTCTCTTCTATAGATTTACGTGCTATCTCTTCTCTAGAGAGTGTGCTTAAGAATTCTTCTACCTTGTCACTTACTCTGTTTGCCAACTCTCCATCTGTAGTGATAAGAATAGAACTTGCCATCTCATCATGTTCCGCTTGAGAAAGAAGATCCATAGCTATATAATCCTCTCGTGCTGTCTCATCTGCAAGTATCCCTATCTCCGAAGGTCCTGCGATCATGTCGATATTAACGTCACCATAGACCAGCTTTTTAGCTGTAGCAACAAAGATATTCCCCGGTCCAGTTACCACATCCACTTTAGGAATAGTCTCTGTTCCATACGCCATCGCACCGATCGCAGATGCTCCACCCACTTTAAAGACCTGTGTCACTTTACAAAGGTGACATGCCGCAAGCAGAAGCTCATTGATTTCATCATCAGGTGTAGGCGTACATACAACGATCTCTTCGACACCTGCAACTTGTGCAGGGATAACATTCATCAATAGTGAACTTGGGTAAGCAGCTTTTCCACCTGGAATGTAGAGTCCTGCTCTGTCTACAGCCGTTACTTTCTGTCCCAGAATGGTTCCATTGGCTTCTGTATCCATCCACGTAGCAGGCATCAGCTTTTGGTGGTAGCTCTCTATACGGTCATAAGAGAGATGTAATGCTTCACGTAGAGCCGGATCAAGATTCTCATATGCTTTAGCCATATCTTCTGTTGAAACTAAAAGCTCACCATCCTCTTTGGGTTCCCAGCGGTCAAACCTAGCGATCTGAGCTTTAAGTGCTGCATTCCCCTCTGTTTTGATCTCTTTAAGAAGTCCTGAAACGATACCTGTCACCCCTTCTATATCCATCTGACCACGTTCTAGAAGTTCATCAAAATTCGCTTCAAATGTATCATCACTACTGTAAAATATTTTCACAATAAATCCTTATCTTTATATTTTCGTTTATATCTAGGGAGCATACTCTCATTACCTAACACACCACCTTGATGGATGTAGAGTGTCGGCTTGGAAAAGAGCTCGGAATGTGCCAGTAAAACCCGCCACCCAAGAGGATCATAAAGGAGATCAAACTCCACTCCTATCTGTTGATGTAATTTTAGCCAAATTTTGTAATTTTCTTTATAAAGTTTGCCAAAATGATGTTTTTTTTCTAAATTCAAGATCTTGGGATGATGAGTTTCATCCTCTTCTAAAGCTGAAAACTGCTTTTTTAGATAATTCTCATCTCCTACACAAGGTGTGGTATATACACGGATCAAAGGAAGATGCTTCTGTAAAAAAAGTGCTGTGGTACCTGTACCTGAGGGGAGAAAAACATTGAACGGTTCTACACTATTTTCTATTTGCCATGCTTTGATCTCATCAGCCAATAGTTTGATACCAAACTCCGCCTCTTTTTGTCGTCCGCCCTCTTCTATAAACAGAACTTTTTTATCCTCTTGATGAGCTATTGGACCAGCATGTTCCATGACCTTCATACCATTTTTCAGTGCAGCCCTATAATTTCCATGAGGATTCTCTTTAAGATAATCAGCAATATGATCTACATAGTACTCAAACTCCCACCCTTTCATCTTTGCTAATACAGAAAGAGAATACATTGCATTGGACTGTGAAGAACCATAAGAGACAAGCTTTTCTATCTCAGGAAAATCATTTTGAAGAAAATAATAAAATTTACGAGATTTATTTCCGGAAAAATCCGGATGTAGCAGATCATCACGCTTTAAATAAAACGTCTGACCTTCAAAAACATATTTTTCTATAGGAGAATCAAACATCAGCTCTTCCCATCAAATCACGCTAAGCGTGTCTTGTCGTGGTGAACGCCCTTGAAAGCGAAGCGATTCGAGAGCCACGACGATTTTTTGGTTTCGTTTTTTCTAAAAAAAGGAAAGGAGAAACAACACCACAGTTAAAATAAGAGGAAGTTCATTAAAACCAATTAAATAGAATTAATTTCTACCAACACAATTTAGATCATCAAACGCCTGCTCAAGACGAGCTACCATAGATTCTTCGCCTGCACGAAGCCACTTACGAGGATCATATTTCCCCTTATTTGGCTTATCTTCACCCTCAGGGTTACCTATCTGACCTTGCAGATAATCATGATTCTTAGCAACATAGCCTCTAACACCATCCCAGAATGCCCACTGTGTATCTGTATCAATATTCATCTTCACTGCACCATAAGAGATAGCCTCACGGATGTCTGAAAGTTCAGAACCTGACCCACCATGGAAAACGAAATCTACAGGTTTTTTAGCCGTATTGAACTTCTCTTCTATATATGCTTGAGAGTTATCTAGGATCTTTGGGGTAAGAGAAACATTTCCTGGTTTATAGACACCATGCACATTTCCAAAAGAAGCAGCTACGGTAAATTTTTCAGAGACCTTTAAAAGTTCTTCATAAGCATATGCTACCTCTTCAGGCTGCGTATAAAGTAAAGCATTATCTATCTCTGTATTATCTACACCATCCTCTTCTCCACCTGTTACACCCAGTTCTATCTCAAGTGTCATACCTATCTTTGACATACGTTCCAGATACGCTTTGCATGTTGCAATATTCTCTTCAATAGGCTCTTCCGAAAGATCTATCATATGAGAAGAAAAAAGAGGAACACCATGCACCTTGTAGTGTGCTTCACTTGCATCAAGCAGTGCATCTATCCAAGGGAGGAGTTTTCTTGCTGCATGGTCTGTGTGTAAGTACAACTGGTACACCATATGCTTTTGCTAGCGTATGCACATGTTGTGCACCTGAGATCGAACCTAGAATAGCCGCCTCATCTGATGGTAATCCTTTACCGGCATAGTAAGCACCACCACCATTAGAGAATTGAATAATCACAGGAGAATTGACTTTTTTAGCCGCTTCAAGTACAGCATTGATTGAAGATGTACTCACTACATTCACTGCTGGTAAGGCAAATCCTTCTTCTTTCGCGACCTTAAATAACTTCTGAAGGTCATCTCCAGTCACAACACCTGCCTCTACTACATCTAGAACTTTTGTAGACATTTACAACTTCCTCTTTGTAGAATTATTTTACGTTTATTTTTGCACTTTTCATAAGTTCAGCTACAACTTTTTCTTGAGCAAGCTGCATCTTAATATTGTTCTTGACTGCTTCAAATGGTGGTATTTTTTGTGTGCTCTTAGCCTCTTCTGCCACTTTCTTCATCTTATCATATGCTTCTTGTGCCTCTTTATCAGTGATTGGCGTGGTAGAGATCTTTTTTTGCATCCAGAAACCTGCAAGTGCAGCTTCTTTTTCTTTATCCGTTAAAGATTTTTTTGACTCTACCGCTACCAGTTTTGCCGGAGCCATCATCTCAATAAGTTGTTTTTTACCATCTTCAGGAAGCTTATCCCAGGTCATTTTACCTTTTGTCAGTGTATTAAGTGCATTGTTTGCCTCTTCAACAGTTATTTCCATTCCATTTACTGATCCAGCAGTTGCAGCCAATGCATAATTTGTTGTAAGTGCCAATGTTAAACCGAGTATTGCAAGAATTTTTTTCATTCTTATTCCTTTGTATTTGTTATGCGTATTTTATCTAATCTTTTTCAATTAATAATTAAAAGAATTTACTGAACTTTGATCTCTGCGTTCTTCATCACTCTTTGTACTAATGTTTTCTCGATTATCTGCATTTTCAGTCTATCTTTGATAGATTCAAATGGAGGCATTTCTTTTGTCGCATTGTTCTCTTCAGATTGTTTTTTTAATTGATTGTAAACTTCAATAGCCTGATCATCACTGACCTTTATTTTAAGTGCTTCTTTTTGCGTCCATGCACGTGTATAGACTGCTTGTTTCTCTTCTTTGGACAACTCTTTTTTCGCAGCATCTAACACAACAATAGGAAGCGCCAACTCTTGTATAAGTCTTGGACGTTGTTCAGGCGGTAAACGATCAAAATCTGTCACTTTACCCTGTGTTCGCTGTTTAAGATAAGCATCTGCATCTTTTTTAATGACATTATGCCCATTGACTGTAGCGATCACTGTTTCACCTGATCTTATTTTTGGCTTTGCTTTTGCATTAAGATTGATATTACCAAGATCCACCATCCCTGATGTATCTTTTGTATTTAACATGTTTGTTAAACTGTTTTTTAACTGATCTGCAGATGCCGGGCTTAGCACCAAAGCAGAGGATAGACCCAAAAGGGTAAAAAATTTCTTCATACTGTTTTCCATATTTAAATTAGTAAAAGATTACTTCTTCGTAGCATTTGCTTCATTTGTCATATTGACAATTTTAGCCTTGCTTTTAAGTTCCTTTGCTACTTCTTTAATTTTAGCAGTAAACTGCTGTTGCTTAAGTGAAATGATAATTTTATCTTTTACTTTTTCATATGGAGTAGGTTTCGCTGCTGTCTTTTTCTCAAGATAGATCACATGGTATCCAAACTGTGTCTTAACAGGTTTCATTGTGATCTGCCCCTCTTCAAGTGCCCATACTGCTTTTGAGAATTCTGGAACCATTTGACCTTTGGTGAACGTACCAAGGTTTCCACCATCTTTAGCAGAAGGACCTGTCGATTTCTCTTTAGCCAGCGCAATAAACTTTGTTTTTAATGCTTCACCTTTAAGTGATTTTAGCGTATCAATAATCTCTTGTGCACTTTTTTCATCTGCCACTAAAATATGTCTTGCATCCATCGTAGCTTCTTGCATGAATTTCGCAGCATTTTTATCGTAAAATTCTTTTGCTTCACTGTCACTCACGATAGCATTATCCATTTGTGATTTCATCCACATGTTCACTAAAAGTTCATCTTTTATTTTCTCCATATTTCTTTTGAATTCAGGTTTTTTATCTATACCTTCTTGGAGTGCAAGTTCAGTGAAAAGTACTTTTTCTATAAGTCTGTCTGTAACCATTTTCTTCTCAGCGTCACCCAGTTGCATAAAGTTTGCCTGAGGTGCAGAAGCACTTACAAATGTCTGTGCATCCTGTTTTGTAATATTTTTACCATTTACAGTTGCAAGTATATCTGATGCCGCTACTGACGTCGCCATTACAGCCACAGCGAGCAGTGAAGTTTTTGCTATTTTTAACATTCTTAATAATCCTTAGTTGCTTAAATTTAAGAAGAAGTATATCCCTCTTGGGTAAATCATTTATTAATGTGCTAATATTCTAATTACTATTTCATTAGATTAAGGCAATAAGTATGGCAAAAGTCAAAAAAGCAACCAAAAAAGAGATTGAAGAGATAAAAAGTATCTTTCTTGAGAACTATCCTGATTCCGTGACTGAACTGGAGTATCGAAACCTCTATGAACTTCTCATTGCAGTCATGCTCTCTGCACAATGCACAGATAAACGTGTAAATATCATTACTCCTGCACTTTTTGAAGCGTATCCTGATCCCATATCTCTTGCTAATGCTGATCTGGATGAAGTCAAATCATACATCAACACCTGTTCATTTTTCAACAATAAAGCCAAAAACCTCATTAAGATGGCACAAAGTGTAGTGGAAAACTATGGCGATGAAATTCCACTGGAACGGGATGAGCTTGTAAAGCTTGCCGGTGTGGGTCAAAAAACAGCCAATGTGGTCATGATAGAGTATGCCGGAGCCAACCTTATGGCTGTTGATACCCACGTATATAGAGTCGCACACCGTTTGGGGCTCTCTGATGCAAAAACAGCTGTAAAATGTGAGGAAGAGTTAAGTAGAAAGTTCAAAACGGACTTACATTTACTCCATCAGGCGATGGTACTCTTCGGCCGCTATAGATGTAAAGCGGTCAAACCAGAGTGTGAAGGATGCTTCATGGCTGCACATTGTAAAACAACACAAACCTTTAAAGTATAAACTCTACTCACTCAATGCTTTTTCGGCTGCGATAAGTGCTACCACACCATCATACATATCTTGCACGGCTTCTACTTCAGTGATACCTAAACGACGTCGATTACTGATGTCATAGATACCGCCTTCACTTTCAGAGTGCTCACCATGTATACCACGGATCTGAAGATAGTACTTATCGGTTATCTCTTTAAACTTTTTCATATCTTTTGCGAGATTCGGCAATGCGATGTGTACACTTGCTCTCATTGCTGTTCCAAGATTGGTTGGACAAGAGGTAATGTACCCTAAATGATCGCTATAGGCAAATGGCACTTTAGTCTCGATACTTTTGATCGCAGATACCAAACGTGTAAATACCTCCTTGATATCTCCACCCTGCTGCATGGAGATAATACGCAGTTGATCTTCTTCATTCACCCATACCAAAAATGTTTTGTCATTGTTGTGATAGATCCCTCTACCTTCAGGCCATTCTCGATTAAGTCCTGCTGCATCAAGAAAGCGGTCTCCTTCTTTAAACAAGAAATGATCTTTGATCAACTTCTCTTGAACCTCTTTTGACATACCAAGCAGTGGATAATACTCTCCAGCCAATTCACCTTCAAGTGTATGAAGTCCATCAACGATACTTGATTCAATCTTATCTCTCTGTTCTTTTGAGATTCCGGGTCCTAAAGGCATGTTGTCTACATTACGCCCTACCCTAATACGTGTAGAGACAATGTATAAACCTTCAGGATCAGGATTTGGTGCATCTAGGTCATTGGGGTTGAGATTACTTTTATGTGCATCCTCTTTACCAAATCCATGATACGCTTCAATGATCGGGTCGAACAGTGGTGCAAACACAGAGTAAGACTCTTGATCTCCTGCATACACACCAATACCGCTGTCTAGATTCACCACACCTGAGTGAATGGCTTGTTCTAAAGTAAAACCATTTTGTGTCTTTAACTCTTTAAGTGATTCAAAGACTTCAGGCGTAAGATGTTTACTGAGTAAAGATGTACAACCCTCAGGAAAATTAGGATAATTCATTGAATGCTTACTACTGTTCTTTATGTGATATTCTATGATATCTTTCTACAATCTCAGGATCATGATGCAGATTAATATTCGCATCTTCTTTCCCTTCATAATCAATCTTGGAAAGTACGTAACGAATAGATTCAAGTCTGGCTCTTTTCTTGTCATTACTGTCAACGATAACCCACGGTGCATAACTTGTATGTGAACGAGAGAACATCTCTTCTTTATAATACGTCACTTTGTCCCACATCTCTTGCGCTTTTTGGTCTACAGGACTGAGTTTCCAGTGTTTAAGTGGATTGGTCATACGTTCTTTAAATCTTTTTTGCTGATTTTCTTTTGTGATCGAGTACCACAACTTGATTAAAATAATCCCGTCATCGATAAGTGCATGTTCTATCTCCGGTACCTCTTTCATAAACTTTTGATACTGATCAGGTGTACAGAAATCAAAAACAGGCTCTACGATAGCACGGTTATACCAAGATCTGTCAAAGAAAGTGATCTCACCCGGGTTTGGAAGGTGTTGAAAGTAACGTTGGAAATAAAATTGTCCTGTTTCTACCTCAGTTGGTTTTTGCAGTGCAACAACTCTGAATTTTCTAGGATTGAGGTATTGGGTAAAACGTTTAATAGACCCGCCTTTACCAGCTGCATCACGTCCTTCAAAGATGATCATCACACGTTTATTATTGTCATAGACCCAGTTTTGCAACTTGATAAGTTCAACCTGTAATGCTTTTAACTCCTCTTCATAGGCAACATTTCGTGTGATCTTTGCAAGCTTTTTTTTACCCATCAACTGAGATAGTCCGCTTTTGGTTCTAAGCAAATGAAAATTCTCTTCAAGTTCCTTTACTATTTTTTTTGCTTCTTTATCTTTGACTTCTTGACGTAAGTATTCTAAATCTTGAAATATTGTTTTCATTTTTACCCTTTTTAATGTTTGTTGTATTCTTTAATTTTACTCCTAATTATCTTTGATTTAAATTATGTATATCATAATTTAAACTGATTGTATGATCTTCTGAAGTACCTCATATGTACGCTCCACAGATTCCAAATCTACCATCTCTCTTGTTGAATGAGGATACCTAATCGTAGGACCTATGGAAGCGAACTTCATATCAGGATATTTTTCAGCGATCACACCACACTCAAGCCCTGCATGTATGGCCATCATTTTTGTTTTTCCAAAAACATTTTTCATCTCTTGACTTACGAGTTCAGTAAAGTCAGATACTTCTGGTTTCCATGCAGGATATTTATCTTCCAAAGCTACTTCAAAACCATACGCTTTAAAAAAATTCAAAGTTTCAGAGGAAAGCGCTTCAAGTTTTTCTGCTCCCATTGCTCTGGCACTGCTTTCTACGAGCAACCCACCTTTTTCATCTGTTGTGATGATAGCCAGATTGATACTCGTATCAGGAATACCCAGCTCCTCATTTGTTGCATGTACGCCATGTTTGAAAGCTTCTATCATAGCCAGTGTCTTCTCTCCCTCTTTGAGCACTGTTGGCTTTTCATTCAGTTTCCTTACTTGTACCATATCCGCATTCTCCAACTTTGTTTGAGAATAGACTATAGCCACGGCATTGGCAGGGATGGAATTTCTACGTTCCCCTGCATACAAACTGACCAATTGCGTCACCTTTTGTTTTGTCAAATAGTCACCCAGAACCTTAATGGCCGAAGGTATACCTTTATCAATATCTACACCAGAGTGCCCACCTACTAGACCTTTGACTGCGACTTCATAACACTCCCCGTTACCCTCAATATACATATCTTGTTTACTTGCAGTAATATCAACACCACCTGCACACCCTATGTAAACCTCAGCTTCATCTTCACTGTCAAGGTTCAACATATATTGGCTTTTAAGATCAAATGCAACTTCATTTGCCCCGATCAATCCTATCTCTTCATCTGAAGTAAGTAAAAATTCCAAATCCATATTTTGATCCATGAGTTGCATCATCATCGCTATTGCCATACCATTATCGGCACCCAGTGAAGACTCTTTTGCTTTCATCCATCCATCTTCTACGTAGGTCTCCACCCTAGGTGCTTTCCCCATACATACCATGTCATAATGCGCCTGAAGGCAAAGCTTAGGCACTCCTTTAGTGATAAAGATATTTTTTACCTCATCCACTTCAACTGCATAGTCTCTCTCTTTGGCAAAATCCACCAAAAATTCCAGTAGCTGGTCTGCTTCTTTACTGCAATGAGGAATTTGAGTGAGGGTTTCAAAATGTTCTATAATTGCTGACATGTCTATCCTTCTATATTTCATATTTGAAGTATAGTATAATCACATAAAAAATCAGGATTACTATGTGTCTTATCGTCATACTTGTCATGCTTGGACTGGCCATTCAAAGTTTTATTCAACATCAGTGGATAGCAGGAGTAATACAACTCACTATTGCATTAGGGTTCATGTTGTTTCTCATTCGTAACATCTTGGCAGTAAGAGAACAAAAACATGGATGCACTACAACAGGCTGTAGTATTACGAATTGGTTTAGCAATTTATTTAAAAAAAGGGGAGAGTAATGGAACATTTTTTTACCTGCCCTTACTGTTGGGAACGTATCTCTATGATACTGGACAGTTATGAGGAGATGAGTACTTACATTGAAGATTGTGAAGTCTGTTGTCGTCCTATAGAAATTCTATTTAGTTTTTCCGGAGAGGACTTAGTCAGTTTTGAGGCAAGGAAAGTGGAAGGTATTTAAGAGAATCTTTCATCCCCCCCCTTCCAACTTTAGTGAGTCTATTTAATAGTTTACTCTATAACTCTTGATCTTTCCACCCTTTTTATGTTTTACGCGATTCGATTTTTCTTTCTTAATACGTTCTTCTTCTAAATATTGTAACTGTTTGTTATGGGAAATATATCTGGCATTGTTACTGAAGTACTTTTTATGTTTTCCCATATATTCGTAATCTGAATGATAGAGTCTCACCTTATCGTTTGCAGTCAGTTCACCGTAATAGGCAAAATTATTTTCTGTACGTGCTTTTCGTGCTTCACTATAGATATCATTTAGGATCTTCTCTTTGCGTTTATCAAGGTGACGAAGCATAGAGAGATATTGATGTGCCTTTTTTTCATTGACATTTTCCTGCTCAACAGAAGGATCCAGTTTATATCCTGTATCAAATGCTTTATTGAGTTGTAGTTGATAGTTACTACATGCTTTGCGTATCGCTACAGGTATCTTGGTGATCTTTTGAAATGTTTGACAGTCTCCCTTGAACGCTTCAAGTTCATTACCCAAAGAATGAAATGCTTTAGGTGATACTTGATCCGTCAAACTTATTGAAAGTCCACTCTGTAATATCTTCTTCTTTTTACGCTTTTTATATTGTGCCTGTTTCGCTCTCTCTTCTTTGAGGCGTTCTTCTTCTAAATCTTGTATATATTGAATATTAGAGATATATCTGGCATTGTTACTGAAGTGCTTTTTATGTTTCCCCATAAACGCGTAATCTGAATGATAAAGTTTTACTTTTTCATTTGAAATCAGTGCACCATAATAGTTAAAATTACTTTCTTTACGCGCTTTTTGTACTTCCAGCATCAACAAGTTTCAAGACCTTTTCTTTACCTTTATCCAGATGTACGCAGCATAGAAAGATATTGATATGCCTTTTTTTCATTGACATTTTCCTGCTCAACAGAAGGATCCAGTTTGTACCCTGCATCAAATGCTTTATTGAGTTGTAATTGGTAGTTCTTACATGCTTTTTGTATCGCTACAGGTATCTTGGTAATCTTTTGAAATATTTGACAGTCTCCCTTGAATGCTTCAAGTTCATTACCCAAAGAGTCAAATGCTTTAGGTGTTGCTTGCAGTAATACGGTTGAAACCACTATTAATTTTAAATATTTATGGAACATGTCTTTCCTCTGCTTTTTGATATTCATAGTTCATTCTATCTCAAACAAGCATAATGTTTTGTACGAACAATGAACTGTATCTAACTTTTGTTCAGGAAACTTCGCTTTCATTTCCAATATGCGCAAAACGCTCTACCTCTTTTCCTTCAATGATTACTTTTTCGATGAACATATCATAGGGACGTACCCATGTTCCTTTTTCTCCATACAAAGCCCTATAGACGACCATCCACTCTTCAGTCTCTGAGTGCTGAGCTGTCATCAAAACTTCATATAGGTTCCCTTTATAATGTCTGTAAATACCTTTTTGAATGTCCATCAACTCTCCTATCTAAAACTTGATACTATACATATAACTTCAGTTAAATTTCATACTCTAAGACTGACTTCATTCCCTCTTCATCAAGCAGACGTATAAGATTAGTTGAAGCCCGTTTTCCTGTGGATGCACCCATAGTAACTATGAATTTTTTGTCCATATTAATACGATTTTCATCGATCAGTATTTTCACAAAGTCATACAACATACGTGTGGGGTTTTTTATCTCTTCCATGATGAACAGTGGTCTTACACCCCATACTAGATTCAAAAGACGATGTGTTTTAAGTGAGTGTGAAACTGCATAAATGTTCTCTTTTGGCCTATACTTGGAGAGTGTCTGTGCACTGTATCCAGAGTTGGTAAATGTCACCAAGGCCTCTTTGTCAAAGTGTTTAGCCAGCTCTACAGCGGATTTAGATACTGCATCAGAACTGTTCTCAGGTCTGTAATCTTTATTGTAAGGGTAGTCCACTTCCACGTCTTTGATGGTATCATGCAGTACTTCCACTGCTTGGACAGGAAACTTCCCAATAGTCGTCTCATCACTTAGCATCACTGCATCTGTACCGTCATATACTGCATTGGCAATATCACTCACCTCTGCACGGGTAGGAAAAGGGTTCTCTTTCATCGATGTGAGCATCTGCGTAGCTGTAATGGATGGTTTATTCATTTGATTGGCCACACTAATAATATGTTTTTGGATACGAGGGAGCTTGGTGACACCAAATTCAGCACCCAAGTCTCCACGGGCAACCATAACACCATCAGAAACTTCCAGTATCTCTTCAAGGTTTTCAATAGCGTTATCTGTTTCTATTTTCGAGACAACAAATGGATCAAAATCATTGGTCTGCATAATGAGTTTCGCTTTGAGTATATCTTTTTTTGTCTGTACAAATGAGAGTGCCACTATGTCTATATCATGCTTTGCGCCAAATGCAATGTCCGCTTCATCTTTAGCTGTGATAGCAGATATACCTAATTTGGTTTTAGGAAAGTTCACACCTTTTTTTGAGGTAAGTTGTCCATCATTGAGCAATTTGAGCTGTAGACTCCCTTCTTGTTTGTCTACAACAACTGTACGTATCGTCCCATCTGCAAAAAACACTTCCTCACCGATGTTTACCATATCTATAATAAGCGGATAAGAGAGGTCCAATATCTTCTCATCACTCTCATCAGGTGTTTTTGCCAAAGTGATCATATCACCTTTAGCAAGATCCAACTCACCATCGATCTTGCCTATACGTACTTTTGGTCCTGAAATATCCTGTAAGATCGCGACTTCTCTTTCAAGCTCTTTAGAAGCCTGCCGGATCATACGGATATTTTCTGTGTGTGTCTCATAATCGCCATGAGAGAAATTTAAACGAAAGACATTCACTCCTCTTTGTATCAATATTCTGATCATTTCCAAATTTGAGGTAGATGGTCCTAATGTGATGACTATTTTAGTTTTTCTCATTATTTTAACCTTATGTAATATTCTAATAATAATCATAACCAATTGATACAATATTTTGATAACAACAGTGATGAATTTTAGAACAAGAAGGAAAAATAACGCTCTTTTTCATCACAAATCAGGTAGCCGTACTATCTATAAAACTTTATATAGACTCTCCTGAAAGTGTTGTATATACCCCTTTCTTATTCCAAGAACGATTTCTTTTTTTAAATATAATTCAAGCAAAATACCATTCAGTGACTCAAAACGTATTTTAAAGTACAATATTTTAAGATAAAAAAAAGGAATATCTATGCCACAAAATATGTTTAATTGTCCGCTGCCTGATGAAAAGGGTTATTTCGGTGAGTATGGAGGGGCTTTCATACCTCCTCAGCTTCAAAGTATCATGGATGAGATCACTGCTTCTTATGAAGAGATTCGTCAAGATCCGGAATTTCTCGAAGAGCTCACTTCTCTTTATCAACATTTTGTGGGTCGTCCAAGTCCTATCTTTCATGCAAAACACCTCTCAGAAAAGTATGGTGCAGATATTTACCTCAAAAGAGAGGACCTCAACCATACAGGTGCACATAAGATCAATCACTGTTTAGGTGAAGCACTTCTGGCTAAAAAAATGGGGAAGAAAAAACTCATCGCTGAAACAGGTGCAGGACAACATGGTGTGGCACTTGCTACAGCTGCGGCCTTGGTAGGTTTGGAGTGTGACATATACATGGGTGAAGTTGATATGGCTAAAGAGCGTCCAAATGTCGTACGTATGTACATACTGGGGGCAAGAGTGATTCCTGCTACACATGGTCGTCGTACACTTAAAGAAGCAGTTGACAGTGCTTTTGAAGCATATTTAGGAGACCCTGTAACGCAATTTTATGCTATTGGTTCAGTAGTAGGACCTCACCCTTTCCCTGGTATGGTAAGAGATTTTCAATCCATCGTAGGGGTAGAGGCAAAAGAGCAATTTGCTCAAATGACAGGCAATCTGCCCGATAATCTTGTTGCCTGTGTAGGTGGCGGATCTAATGCATTAGGACTCTTTACTGCATTTATGGATGATAAAGATGTTGCGATGTATGGTGTCGAACCCTCAGGTCGCGATCTTGAGACACCAGGAGAACATGCTGCGACTATGACCAAAGGAACACCGGGTGTCATGCACGGATTTAAATCCTATATGCTCCAAGATGAAAAAGGTGAACCTCAAGAGGTTTATTCTGTAGCAAGTGGTCTTGACTACCCTTCTGTTGGACCTCAACACGCCTATCTCAAAGATATTGGTCGTGTCAACTATGTTTCTATCAGTGATAAAGAGACCATCGACGCATTCTTTGAACTCTCCAGAGAAGAGGGTATTATACCTGCGATCGAATCTGCACATGCAGTTGCCTATGCAATTAAGTTAGCACAAGAGCCAAATATAGGTACAATTCTTGTCAACCTCTCAGGTCGTGGTGATAAAGATATAGATTTTGTGGTTGAAAATTATGGAAGTGACTACGGCATAGCGTAATAGTCACAAGAAGTAAGCGTTACCGGATTGTAGATGGTAACGCTCTAAAAAATTACCATTTTCTGATAATTCTATGACAGGCAAGACATCTGCTAACCTTGCAATTGCCGGAGCTTCAGTCATACTATACGTTTGCGCATTAAAGTTTTATCTTTTTTCGATTTAAAGGGAATAGTATGTCGCACCTTTGTGATGTACTACCAATGCTGTAGTACTTTGTTCGGGGTGTATTTGGAATGTCTCAGAGAGTTCTATACCAAATTCCTCAGGCTTTAACAAATCAAAGATGAGCCTACTCTGCTCCAAGTCAGGACAAGCAGGATACCCAAATGAATATCTTGCACCCTGATAACGGTTCATACGTACATCACGCAGTGAGCCACCCTCATTGTCAGCTATATTAAGATCCAGACGTATCTGTTTATGTGCAACTTCTGCTAAAGCCTCTGCCAGTTCTACAGAGAAGCCATGTACCATATTGTACTCGAGGTATTTACCTGCATCATACAGCTCTTTTTCATACGCTGAGAACTTAGGCCCTGCACTTACACAGGTCAATGGCATCACATCATGTCTATCATGATGAAAGAAGTCAGAGAGTGCTCGATGCGGTTTTCTACCCTGTCTTGGGAAAGAGAAGGTACCTACAGCCCTGCCTATAGATTTATCTAAAGGCTCTTTGTTGGCATTTGCATCTACATTCCAGCCTTCAGACTCATCAAAAATGTATAACTCTTGATCATTGCTCCTACAAGGGTAATACCCATAAATAATAGTAGGTTCAAACAGATCTTTTTCTATAAATTCACGTTTCAAGCGTTCATACGCAGGATAGACGGTTTCATCAAGCAGTTTTTCATACGCATCTTTATCCATACCTTTAGACTTATATCCCCAGTGCATTTTGATCACCGTTTTTTGATTTACCCAATTAAAGATCATCTCTAGATCCAAATCCTCTTTTTGCAGTACACGTCGTCCCCAAAATGGAGGTGTAGGAACTGCTTGTGCCTCTGGCATTTGTATCTGTTCAAAAGGTGGGATGACCACCTCTTTTTTAACCTTCTCTTCACGTTCTACCATATCTCCAGCCAAGCGTGTATCTAGACCTACAGAGTTATCTTCATTGAATTTCTCTATACGACTCATAGCAATGACACCATCAAAGGCATCTCTGCAGTAAAATATAGGACCTTTATAGATAGGACGGCAGAAATCATCCACAAATGAGCGTGTCAGTGCTGCACCTCCCAAAAGTACAGGTATCTCCATCCCCATCTTTGCCATCTCTTCAAGGTTCTCTTTCATTACCGCTGTAGATTTAACCAACAGACCAGACATCCCTATGGCTTGAATAGGCTGTTTTTCTACCACATCCAAATACTCTTGCAGGTCTGTTTTTATCCCTACATTGACGACTTTAAAACCATTGTTTGAAAGGATGATATCAACAAGGTTTTTACCCACATCATGCACATCTCCTTTTACTGTTCCTATGACCAGTGTGGTATCTGTCTCTTTTTCCTGCTTTGTAAGGTATGGATTGAGGTAATCTACTGTGGCTTTCATCGTCTCAGCACTCTGCAATACAAAAGGCAACTGCATCTGCCCCGAACCAAAGAGTTCTCCTACCACTTTCATCGCGTCAATGAGATGTTCATTAACGATAGTATCCGGATGTATCTCATGGCGCGCCTCTTCTACCAATGGCAACATACGCTCTTTGTCACCATCCATGAGAAGCTTTTTGATCTTCTCTTCATTTGACATCGCTTCATAGGCTTCATCTGCAGCTTCATCATCCACTGTGGCATTTGAGAAGTGATCAATGAATTTAAAGAGAGAATTCTCATCTGGTGTAAAGAGTAACTCTTCACATATCGCAATGTCATCTTCTGACATTTTTGCCAATGGAATGATATGTTTTACATTGATGATCACTGACGTCATACCTGCTTGTATACAGTGGTGTAAAAAGACAGAGTTTAAGTAGAACCTGGCAGTTTTTTCCAAACCAAAAGAGATGTTGGACAGTCCAAGTGTAGACCCTACTTCAGGGTATATCTCATGTATCTCTTTGATCGCTTCATAGGCATTTTTACCTGCAAGTCTATCTTCTTCTTCACCTGTACCAACAGTAAATGCAAGCATATCAAACATGATATTTTGAGGTTTTAGACCATGTTTATTCACAGCTAGCTCATACATACGTTTGGCAACTGTCACTTTTTTCTCTTTGCTCCTTGCCATTCCCTCTTCATCGATCACCAAACAGACAAGTACTGCACCATACTTTTTAGCCAGTTTACAGTACGTAGCGAAATTCTCTTCACCATCTTCAAGGTTGGTAGAGTTGATAATAGGTTTACCACCTATACACTTTAGCCCTTCCTCAATAGTATTAGGACGAGTGGCATCTGGCATAAGAGGGAGTGGGATCTTTTGATTATAGAGTTCCATCACTGCTCTCATATCTTTGGCACCGTCACGTCCGGCAAATTCCACGTTCACATCAAGCATATGTGCACCATCACGAACTTGAGCTTGACCTACAGTCAGTGTCCCCTCATAGTCGCTAGCTAAAATAAGTTCCCTAAACGCTTTGGAGCCTGTAGCATTAGACCGCTCACCGATGAGCAGAGGAGCCGGTTCCTGAAAGAGTTCAGTTGTGTTAAAAAGTGAAGCGATACTCGGTGCTATACTTCCAGTAGGCACTTTAGGTTTTATAACCCCTACAGATTTTTTCAGTGCCTGGATATGCTGAGGCGTTGTACCACAACATCCACCAAGAAAACTCACCCCGTCAAAGTCAGTAAACTCTAACTGTTTTTCAGTAAATTCATCCGGTCCCATAGGATAATAAGTGTATCCACCTTTGTTTTGAGGCAGTCCGGCATTGGCATGTATAGAGATAGGTATAGCACAAAGTTGACTTAATGTTTTTAAGTGTTTTTTTACCTGATCTGGTCCCGTACCACAGTTAAAACCTAGTGAGAGTATCTCAAAAGGCTCTAAAATGGTTACGATAGTTTCTGCATTCGTTCCTATAAGCATAGATCCAGAAAGTTCAATGGTGACAGAGACCATGATAGGCAGTTTTATATCACGCTCTTCATTTGCCGCTTGACAGGCATGTAATGCTGCTTTTATCTGTAAAGGGTCTTGACAGGTCTCAAGTAAAAAGATATCACAGCCACCATCGATAAGCCCTAAAGCACAAAGCTTATAGCCCTCATACATCTCATCATAATGAATGTGTCCAAGAGAAGGCAGTTTTGTTCCTGGTCCTATAGAACCCAATACAAACTTAGGTGACTCCACTGTACCATATTCATCACAGATCTCAGATACAAGCTCTGCACCTTTTCTAGACAGTTCATAAGCCCGCTCTCCCATATCATACTCATCAAGTACCCAAGGCATCGTTCCAAAAGTATTCGTCTTAATGAGGTCAGCTCCTGCCATAGCGTATCGCTTGTGGATACGACCTATGAGTTCAGGTGCCGTGTGATTTAAAAGTTCATTACACCCCTCCTGGTCAATACCTTTATCATCTATCCATGCTTCTGATGGTACTTTCAGGTCTTGTATCTGTGTACCCATTGCACCATCGATGACGAGTATACGCTCTTGTAAAAGTGATTTGATTGTTTCTGAAATAGACAAAAAACGCCCCTTTAAGATAATTCTGTAATTGTATCAAAGTATGAAGAAAATATGATTAAATATCACTCATAAGTAATTGTATTATGTCACTATAAGCTATAGATAGATACTATATATCAAATGCTAAACTCATTGTGAAGTGGGGACAGAAAGTGATGGGTCTCAATGTAGATTGCCAGACTGCCATATATATGTTGTCTACATTTGTGCTTTCTTTTGTTCTACATACTTTTAATGTAACATATCTATTATTCATGGAGTGAAAATGGGAAAAACAATCAAAAACACTATCACCGGTAAAGAAATTATAAAACCCGATGCTGTAGATATTGAAGTGCCATTTGATGGAGGGGTTATGATCACAGAAACCGATCCAGCTGGTATTATTACATATGCCAATCGTAAATTTAGAGAACTTACAGGTTATACAAAAGAAGAACTCATCGGTTCACCACACAGTATTAACAGACATCCAGACATGCCAAAAGCAGCTTTTAAAGGAATGTGGGAGACTATAAAAGGTGGAAATTACTGGGAAGGGTTTGTGAGAAACATGACCTCTGAAGGTAAATACTACAACGTAGTTGTATGGATCAAACCAAAGTTAGACGATGATGGTAACATTATCGGATATATTGCAGGAAGAAAGATCCCTGATCCAGACCTTATGCAAAGAGCTTTAGACCAATACAAAGTGATGATGCATGATGAAATGTAATTAATGGGCCAAGCCCATTAATTGAAGAGGCATCTCTCTTTTATAAACTTTTTTTTGCTTCCTGAAGTGCTGCGATAACTGCATCAATGTTTGCTTTAGGAATATGCACTTTCCAATCTGGCTCTTCAGCACCTGCCTGAAGTGAGATACCAATACTTGCAACACTTTCACTCTTTGGACCATAAGGTTCTGCAACTGTCGTAATACTGATCTTTCCATCTTTTGTACCACTTAAAGTCATTTCGTCTATTTTCGTTACTGTTCCGCTCATAAATCATCCTTTAAAATTTTATTGAAAATTGATTATATCACAATTATTTAACTATTTTTTACGTTTTAACAATCCAGCCATTTTTGCTTGCAAACGTAACCACATTTTATGGTCAATCGCAGGAAAACCTGCATAGGTTTTACCACCTTCAAGAGACTTTGTAACGCCACCCTTGCCTGCTATGGTTGCAAAGTCCCCTACTTTTAAATGTCCCGCGGTAGCACTTTGACCACCCATCACAACATTTCTGCCTAAAGTAGTAGATCCGGCTAGTCCTACTTGTGCTGCACAAAGACTATGTTCACCCACATCACAATTATGTGCGATCTGTATCAAGTTATCCAGCTTTGTACCTTTACGTATATAGGTCGTACCAAATACTGCCCTGTCTATGGCACAATTTGCACCTATTTCGACATTATCTTCAACAACTACATTACCATTCTGATAGATCTTAACATGTTCACCAAGTTTTGTATGTGCAAAACCATACCCGTCACAACCGATAACTGTACCGCTGTGAATGATAGACGCTTCACCGATCTTAGTATGATGATACAGAGTGACATTTGGGTGCAGTAGAGTACCTGAACCTACGGTGACATTGTCGCCAAGATAACATCCTGCCAAGATGGTGACATTATTGCCAAGTGTCACATTTTTACCAAAACTTACCTGTTCATCTATGTCACACCCCTCACCCATAACTGGATCTTCGCCTTTACTCTCTATTTTGTGGGCAAAGAACTTAGAAGCCAATGCCAATTTAAGATAGGCTTCATCCGTAATAAGTGCGATCGTTCCATCAGGCAATAATGCTGCATGTTTTTCATCTATCAGTACTGCTGCGGCTTTCGTATCGGCCAATTGTGAAGCATATTTGCTGTCAGTAAAAAAACTAAGTTGTGTGGAGGTGGCTTCACTAAGTGTATGGATACCCTCTATAGTGATATCTTCACCTTGAAAGTCTATGCCGATATTTTCTGTTATAGTTGAGAGTGTGTAAGTCATAAAGTGATCCTTTTAACTTAAAGTAGATGTCACTCCCTTACTCAGGGAATGACAGAAGGTAGCATAGTTTTTATCTTTCTATAGCCACAATACCACCACGTACAACCTCAATAGGGTTATAACGCTGTGATGCTTCTATAAAATGCTGTATACGTATTGGCTCATCCGCAACCATGGCAATGATCATCTCTTTACCCACATTTGCAATACCGCCATTATATGCTGCACATAATGCACCAATGTCACTTAAATGTTCAGTGATTGGAAATTTCACTAAGACCATCTCTTTTTCAACCATCTCTTCATGCTCAATAACCTTATAGACAGGTATAAGCTTATGCAGTTGCTTGGTGATCTGCTCCATCACTTTTGCAGAACCATTGGTTTCGATCGTAATGTGTGACATTTCACTATCGGGTATAGGTGCCACAGTAAGTGAAGCAATGTTATATCCACGTGCTGCAAAAAGTGATGTAACACGTGCAAGAACAGAACTTTCGTTCAATACGATAACAGAAATAACACGTCTTTCATTCATAGAATTTGCCATTATTTCTCTCCTTTCTGTGGTAGCATCATATTAAAGAGTGCACCACCTGCCGGTACCATAGGAAGTACATCTTCAAAACGGTTCACCGCAACGTTCATAAAACATACTTTATCTTGTTCAATAGCATCTTTAATAGCTGCATCAAACTCTTCTTTAGTGGTTACATCATACCCTATACCACCACATGCTTCAGCTAAAGCTTTCCAGTTTGGTTGGAATGTCAAGTCTGTCTCAGAGTAACGTTTTTCATAAAAGAATGTCTGCCACTGTCTAACCATTCCTAAAAAATGGTTATTGAGTATGAGATTGATCACTGGTATCTTATATTCAGCTGCCGTTACAAGCTCCTGCATATTCATCAGTATCGAACCATCACCCGTAACATTGATCACCGTTTTATCCGGGAAGGCTTTTTTAGCCCCGATCGCGGCTGGAAAACCAAAGCCCATAGTCCCCAAACCACCTGAGTTTATCCATTGGCGTGGTCTGTCAAACGGATAGTGCTGTGCTGCCCACATCTGGTGCTGTCCAACATCTGAAGTGATAATCGCATTTTCACCTACAAGTTCACCGATACGTTCGATAGCCCACTGTGGTTTGATCACCTCATCAGAATCTACATAAGATTGAGGGTGAAGTTCATCATAACGTTTGAGTATCTCTCTCCATGCCTGGAACCTGTCTGTATCGATACCATCCAGTTGCGGTATCATCGCTTCAAGTACTTCAGTTACATCACCTACGATAGGATAATCAACATCAACCAGTTTACCGATATTCGCTGCATCGATATCTACATGGATAATATCTGCATACTTGGCAAACTCTGAAAGCTTTCCTGTTACCCTGTCATCAAATCTTGCACCCAGTGAAATAACCAGATCTGTCTCTGACATCGCCATATTTGAAGCGTAGTTACCATGCATACCCAACATACCAAGTCTCAATGGATGTTTTGCACCCATAGAACCTAAGGCCATCAGTGTCTCAACTACTGGTATCTGTGTTTTTTCTGCCATTTGGCGTACCAACATATGAGCACCTGAGAGTATCACACCCCCACCTAGATACAAGAGTGGCTTCTTCGCATTTTTTATAGCTTCTACTGCTTTTTCTATCTGTCTTTTATTGCCTTTATATGTCGGCTTATACGTAGGTAAATCTACAGTGTCAGGATAGACAAATTCACCGATATCTACAGTGATATCTTTAGGTATATCTACAAGAACAGGTCCAGGTCTTCCAGTACGTGCAATATAAAATGCTTCTTTTATCACTCTAGGAAGTTCTTCGATTGAACGTACCAGGAAGTTATGTTTTGTACATGGTCTAGAGATACCTACTGCATCGATCTCTTGAAATCCGTCCGTCCCTATAAGTGATGTAGGTACTTGTCCAGAGATAACAACCATAGGGATAGAGTCCATATATGCTGTAGCAAGTCCAGTGACCGCATTTGTAAACCCTGGTCCGCTTGTTACCATCGCAACACCTACTTCACCTGTAGCTCTGGCATAACCATCTGCTGCGTGAACAGATGCCTGTTCGTGACGGTTCAAGATATGCTCGAACCCCTCTTGTTTGTAAATTTCATCATAAACGTGCATGATAGCTCCGCCAGGGTAACCAAATACGGTTTTAACACCCTCAGCGATAATCGCTTCACACACCATTTGTGCACCACTCATCTGCATGGTTTACACTCCATTTCAAATAATTTTTTTGATTATAGCTAAAAAAGATTAGAGTTTAATGGGTGTTGTCCATACATATATCTATCGCCACACCTTCACGTAGACCATCATCAATGACCACACAACTGCCAAACCCTAAGATGCTAAAAAGTTGTTTATAGATAAGGATACCTGCCGCGATCAGATCTGAACGTCCTGTTCCAACCGTTATTTCTCTCTCTTCAAGTGGCATGGAGAGTAATTTTCTTAGATATATATCTAACTCGCAGACTTCAAGTGAAGTGCCATTTATCTTTGATGCATCGTAAGTTTCATAAGTTAATCCAAGTTTCATGGAAGCAACAGTAGTGGGTGTACCTGCTGTAGCGACAAAGGCATTTATTTTGCCGCTCTTTTCATAGACCTGAGAACAAAATAGTTGCATCTGTGACATCTCTTGAGGAAGCGCTTTCTCAATACGTTCCAATGTGCCATAGGTCTGTGCGATGGTCACGATGCCAATAGGAAAGCTTTTACTGATCGTTTTATTGTCATAATGAAAGATAAGTTCTGTGGATCCGCCACCTATATCTACAACGACAAAATGATCTGGATCATGGTCTAATTTGGAAAGCCTGTGTTTTACGGCGAGCAAAGTAAGCCTAGCTTCTTCTTCTCCGGAGATAATATCAAATTCTACACCTGTATGCTCTTTGATCTGAAGAAGTATATTCTCTGCATTTTCTGCTCTTCGCACTGCTTCAGTTGTAACCGCTTTAATGACCGAAGAGGAAAAATCTATCTGTGCTTGTGCTTCATGTATAGCAGCAACAACTCTCTCAATAGCTTCATTATTTACGATACCGTGCTCTACCAAACCATCTGCTGTTCTCACAACCTTCTCATACGAAAAAAGCTGTTCCCCTGTCGTGCACTCATACTCTAACACACGCAGCGTATTTGAACCTAGATCTATCGCAATCATATTTTTCTCCGTCGTCCTCGTGCTTGACACGGGGACCCATCATTCGCATATTGTTTAGTTTCGATTCCCGTGTCAAGCACGAGAATGACGAAGTTTTTAATGCTCTTCTTTAAAAGAAAATCCACCCTCTTTTAATTGTTCCCTGATTTCTACTTGATGCTCTTCTCCCTTAGTCTCCAAAGAGACAGAGACATGTGCATCACCGAACTCGAGATCTATAGAAGTTCTATCATAGCCTATCTGTACAATGTTTGCACCTGTCCTTGTCAATATTTCTGTAAAGGATTGCAGTGCACCGGGTTTATCTATCAGCGTCACAAGCAATTTCATTTTACGTCCAGTCTTCATAAGACCTTTTTCGATGATAAGTGAAAGCATTGTTACATCGATATTACCTCCACTGAGTATCACCGCCACTTTTGAGCCTTTAGGCAGATCTATTTTCCCATGTAAAAGTGCAGCAACACCCACTGAACCTGCACCTTCAACCAGTACTTTTTGATTTTCCAACAAAAAAAGTATGGCAGCTGCAATCTCATCTTCACCCACTGTCTCAAAAACATCCACATACTTTAAAATATACTCCAAAGTGATGGGCGAAGTATCTCGTACGGCTATACCATCTGCGATAGTTCTTACATAGGTTGTATCTATAGGTGTCTTCGCATCGTAAGAGTTTTTCATAGCAGGTGCTCCAGCGGCAGAAACACCTATGATCTTGCACTCAGGATTAAGTGCTTTACTTGCTACAGACATACCTGAGATCAATCCGCCACCACCTACACAAACGACCATTGCATCAAGATCCTCGATCTCTTCAAATATCTCTAAGGCAATAGTCCCCTGGCCAGCCATTACCTCATCATCTGTAAAAGGATGTACAAAAGCATAGTTGTTCTCTTCTCCATAGGTAACCGCATACGCATAGGCTTCATCGTAGTTTGCCCCATGAAGTATTACATTGGCACCAAACTCTTTGACACCCATTACTTTGGTAAGCGGTGTTGACTCTGGCATGATGATGGTCGCTTCTATCTCAAAATATTTTGCTGAAAAAGCCACACCCTGTGCATGGTTCCCTGCAGATGCAGCAACCACTCCGCCTCTGTCACCCGCTTCTATTAGAGAAGCAATTTTATTAAAAGCGCCTCTGAGTTTAAATGCACCTGTACGTTGTAAATTCTCTTTTTTCAGATATACTTCATAGCCGCTCAATTGGCTCAAAATAGGTGCATAGGAGAAGGGTGTACGGTGTACTACAGTGGATACTCTATCATATGCTTTTTCTATACTTTTTAAGTCTAACATTATCTTTCCTAGATATTATATTGCAAGAATTATATCAAAATAAAGGATAAAGCATGGAATGTGAAATGCCCCTGGTCAACTCTAACCCTGAAGAGATGAAAGAAATATTTGAAAGTGTCAAGACGATCGCGATACTTGGGCTCTCTCCGAATGAGACCAAGGCAAGTAATATGGTTGCAAAATATCTTCAAAATGCAGGGTATAAAATCGTTCCTGTCTACCCAAAAGAAGATGAGATACTTGGAGAAAAAGTGTATCGTTCCCTAGCAGAGATCCCTTTTGAGATAGATATGGTAGATATCTTTAGAAAACCCAATGCATTTGATGCCGTTGCAGATGCTTGTATCCAGCGTGGTGATGTCAAAGTATTTTGGGGACAGCTTGGACTGGTCAACAACGCAGCAGCACAAAAAGCCAAAGATGCAGGTATGAAGGTCGTACAAAACTATTGTACTAAACTTGAGCATATGGCATTAATGTCATAACCTACTTTAAGGTAGGTTTCTCTCAACCCTACCTTACAGGCTATTTTTACGAAGAAAAACACCACTCTCCACATGTGTCGTATGCGGAAACTGATCATACATCGCCGCTTCTATCACATCATGTGTCTTTACCAATGTTTCCAGATCTCTCGCTAATGTTTCAGGGTTACATGAGATATAGATAATATTCTCCATATTTGAGATCAATTCTATAGTCCCCTCATCCAATCCGGCTCTTGGAGGATCTACCAGTACCGTACTAAAATTGTAACTTTTCAAGTCTATCTCTTTTAGTCTGGAAAACTCTCTTACACCATTCAACGCCTCTGTCATCTCTTCAGATGCCAATCTTGCAAAAGTGATATTCTCAATATGATTCAATGCACAGTTCTTAAGTGCAGCGTGGATGGAGCGTTTACTTATCTCTGTCGCTAAGACCTTCTCAAAATAATGCGAAAGAGGCAAAGTAAAATTACCCAAACCGCAGTAACTCTCTAAGAAATCTCCATACCCCACGGTTTTGGCTTGTCTAATAGCCCACTCTATCATTTTCACATTGACAGCAGGATTTGGCTGTGTAAAGCCGCTCTCATACTGTACATAGGTAAATGTTTTTCCATCGATATCCAACTTTTCAGTGACAAACTCATCTGAAAGGATCACTTTCTGCTTACGGCTTCGTCCCATGATCTTACAGTCAAGTTTCTCCTCAAGCTCTTTTGCCTCAGCACTCCAAACATCATCGAGTTTTCTATGGTACAACATCGTAATAAGACATTCATCTGTAGTAGTTGCCAAGAACTCCACCGCAAAAAGACGCTGTTTTAGGACTTCAGTAGAAGCATTGATCTTTTCAAGCAGCATCCACATACGTTTTTCTATCGGCTTGATGACTTTTGGGCACTCTTCTATATTAATGGCACCATTCTTTTCAATGTTACCCATAGCATAATCACACACATCGCCCTCATGCCAAATACGAAACTCAGCCCTTGCTCTATAGTGTTCGGTAGGAGAATCAAACACCTCCAGGTCCCCTTGCAAATTCCCTTTATAGTAGGGAGCCAAGAGTCCCGAAACCCGCTGCTTTTTTTGCTTTAACTGCGCTTCATATCCTATGTCATAGAGTCCACAGGAGCCACAACTTCCAAAATGTTTACACTTCAAATCTCATACCTTTAACTTGCATTGGATATAATCACAATAATTAAATAATAATTGTATTTTATCGTAAAGGTGCAAAATAATGTCTATAAGTGTTGTCATACTCGCAGCAGGTCAAGGTACAAGAATGAAGTCTACTACCCCAAAGGTACTTCATGAAATTTCAGGTAAACCTATGCTCTTTCATGCGATCGATGCTGCACAAAAGATCTCTGATGACATTACCATAGTGCTCCACCATCAATCCGAACGTATCCAAAAACAGATCGAAGAGAATTACGAGGGGATCATCTTCCATATGCAAGATGCACAGAAGTTCCCTGGTACAGGTGGAGCGATGAAAGGGGTGAAGACGAGACATTCACGTACACTCATTCTCAACGGAGATATGCCGCTCATCACCAAAGCCTCTCTTGAAACACTCACATCAGGCAATGCCGATATCAATATGTCTGTGATCAAACTCGATGACCCAAGCGGTTATGGACGTGTCATCATTGATGAGCACGGTAATGTACAGGAGATCGTAGAGCAAAAAGACTGTAATGAAGCACAACTGCTCACCCAAAGTGTCAATGCAGGGATCTATGCAGTCAGCACTGAACTTCTCGAACGCTACATCCCGAAACTGGACAACAACAATGCCCAGTCTGAGTACTATCTCACAGACATCGTTAAAATGGCTGTAGATGAATCACGTGTAGTACACCCCGTATTTGTAGAAGAAGAAGAGTTCAAAGGCGTCAACTCCAAGCTTGACCTTTCGCATGCAGAAGAGATCATGCAAACACGTATCCGCAATGAATGGATGAAACAAGGTGTCATAATGCGACTTCCACAGACGATCTATATAGATTGTCGTGCAACATTGGAAGGAGAGTGTATTCTCGAAAACGGTGTAAGTATCCAAGGGAACGCTATACTCAAAAACTCTCATATCAAAGCAAATTCCGTTGTAGAGGATGCTGTTGTCGAAAACTCCTCTGTGGGGCCAATGGGTAGAGTGAGACCGAACTCAGTACTCAAAGATACCCATATCGGGAACTTCGTAGAGGTTAAAAAGTCTACACTGAATGGTGTAAAGGCTGGACACCTTGCTTACCTCGGTGATGCAGATATCGATGAGGGGACCAATATCGGTGCAGGGACGATCACCTGTAACTATGATGGGAAGAACAAGTACCAAACAAAGATCGGAAAAAATGTTTTCATCGGTTCCGACACACAACTGGTTGCACCTTTGAACATCGAAGATGATGTGATAATCGCAGCGGGAAGTACTATAACTAAAGATGTAGCCCAAGGCGATCTGGCACTTTCACGTACACCAATGAAGACCATCAAAGGATTCTTCTATAAATTTTTCGGAGAGAAGTAATGCAGGTTGATTTAAACGGAAAAACCATCCTTCTTGGGGTCACTGGAAGTATCTCAGCATATAAAGCATGTGATATCGCAAGACTCTTTGTCAAGGCTGGCGCTGATGTACATATCGTTATGACTGCGTTCTGCAGAGCGTTTTGTATCAGCACTTACGTTCGAAGCATTGACACGCAACACAGTACTGACTGATGCATCTGAAAGCTGGAGCAGTGAACTCAATCATATCGATATCGGTAAAAAGTGTGATGCCTTTGTGATTGCACCTGCGACGGCAAATACGATCAACAAGCTAAGCCACGGGATCGCTGACAACATCCTCACACAAACTGCCCTTGCCTACACTAGAGAGATCATTATAGCACCTGCGGCGAATACCAATATGCTTCTTAACCATGCTACAAGAGATTCCCTCGATCATCTTCGATCTAATGGCTATATAATCATCGAACCGCAAGAGAAACTACTTGCATGCGGAGATACAGGAAGCGGTGCACTTGCTGAACCATTAGAGGTTTTCTACACGACAGCAAAAGCCCTACTCAAAGAGCCATTTTGGGAAGATAGAGAAGTAGTGGTAACCGGTGGTGGGAGCAGAGAGAAGATCGATGAAGTACGCTACATCTCCAACTTCTCTTCAGGCAAGATGGCAAGTGCACTTAGTCTTGCACTTTATCTTAGAGGAGCAAATGTTACCTATATCTCTACCATGGGGTTTGGTGACCTGCCTTTAGATATCAAACGTGTAGAAGTAGCTAGCGCTGAAGACATCCTGAAAGAGACACAAGAGGGCATCACTGCTGTTACGCGTCAAGAGAGTGTACCTATGTCTTATCTTTTTATGGTAGCCGCGGTAGCTGATTTTAAACCTATCGACCCCAAAGCTGGTAAAGTGAAGAAATCAAGTGTCGGTACTCACTGGAGTATCGAACTCGAACAGACAACCGATGTACTTGCCGCTATAGATAAAAGCAAGATCAAAACCGTGGGATTCAAAGCTGAAATGGACAGCCAAGAGGGACTGAACAATGCTGTAGCACTTTTGGAGAAAAAAGGAGTGGATGCAGTCTGCTATAACCTTCTACAAGATGCAAAGAGTTTTGGAGGTAATGAAAATGAGATCACATTTATCACCAAAGAGAAACAAGTCCCACTAGGACGTACCGATAAACTCACACTTGCAACAAAGATCATTGATCAAGCAAAAGGTCTGATAGATGGGTAAAAGTGTGTTGAAACATCTTGCCATTATTATGGATGGTAATGGGAGATGGGCAGAAAAACGTGGTCTAAAGCGTACCAAAGGTCATGAGCAAGGTGCAGAAACGATCCGTGATATCACAATGTGTTGTGCTAAACATTCAACAATTGAGACTGCTACCTTCTATGCATTTAGTACAGAGAACTGGAAACGTCCTAAATTGGAAGTCGAGTTTCTTATGAAAATGCTGGATAAATATCTTAAAGAAGAACTTAACACTTATCAGGAACATAATATCCGTTTTCAAGCCATTGGAGATCTCGCGGCATTTTCAAGCGCTTTACAAAAACGTATCAAAAAGACGGAAGAACTCACGAAAAATAATACCTGCCTTACACAAATACTTGCACTCAACTACGGAGGACGTGCGGAAATAACCTATGCAGTCAATACTCTCATTGAAGAAGGGCACTCAAATGTCACAGAAGAAGATATCTCATCTGCTTTGCAAACACCCTACAGTGATGTAGATCTACTCATACGTACCAGTGGCGAAGAGCGTCTTTCCAACTTTTTACTTTGGCAATTAAGCTACGCTGAATTGTACTTCACACTCACTCTTTGGCCTGATTTTTCAGTCAAAGAGTTTCATGAGATCATAGCAAATTATGAACAGCGCAGTAGACGCTTTGGAGGAATATAATGCCAGAAAACATAGTAATTGAAATAGCGATCATTGTATTTATTTTTGGAGCAATGATCGGTTCTTTTTTAAATGTCGTCATCTACCGCATACCAAAAGGTGAGAGTATTGTTTTTCCTTCATCCAAGTGTCAAAGTTGTCAAACTCCTTTAAAGTGGTGGCACAATATCCCTATCTTTTCATGGGTCTTCCTGAAAGGAAAATGTTATTTTTGCGAAGAGAAGATCTCAGCACAATACCCCATAGTTGAACTACTTACAGGTATCATCTTTGTTGCGCTCTATTTCAAATTAGGACTTGTCTGGTATCTGCCTTTTATTGCAGCCTCTTTTGCTGCACTTTTTGCACTGGTTATGATAGACTTTGAATATATGGCCGTACCCGACAATGTCAACTTTGTTGCACTTATGTTTGCTCTTGTTCAACCTGAATTCCTGATGGCACTTCTCTATGCAAGTGTAGCAGCAGGCGGACTCTATCTTATAGGTCTGCTCTCTTCACTACTTGCAAGAAAACAGGCTATGGGTGGTGCAGATGTTATTGTTGCAGGAACGATGGGGGCTCTACTTGGGTTTCCAAACTTTTTCGTGGCACTCTTTCTCTCTGCTCTGTTGGCGATGATCCCTGCACTTATTTGGAGGGACAAAGGCGTACCTTTCGTACCATTTCTGGCTTTAGCTACATTCATAGTCTATCTGTATGATACACAAGCAGCTCAACTCTTGGAGACTATTATCTATGGTTAATGTAAAAGGATATATATCATCAAATTTCACAAAGTCATTTTTGACGATATTTCTACCATTTTTCATTATCATTTCTCTGGTATTTCTTGTTAGGATTGCCTCTCTTACTTCAAAGATACAGATCGATTTTTTAGAGTTACTTTTACTCTACAGCTACTCCATTCCTGAGATCATTTTTTATACACTGCCTCTCTCATTCATTGCTGCATTGGCAAATGTACTTGTCAATCTTTCTCAGGGAAATGAACTCATTGCCCTCTATGCACTTGGACTTAAATCTAAAAAAATACTTAAAGGGTTACTATGGATCAGTATTCTCTTTTCACTTCTACTCATGACTCTCTCTTTACTGGCTATGCCTCTTAGTAAACAGTTTTATAGAGCTTTTAAAGAAGAGAAGCGAAATGATGCAAAACTTAATATCGTTCCCGGAGAACTTGGTCAAAAATTCGGAAGCTATTACATTTATGTCAAAGACAAAACAGAAGATAGATTTGAAAATATCGTTATTTACAATCGTACAGATAAAGCAGATGAGCAGTTTTTCTCATCAAAGACCGGGAAATTAAACCGTAATGAAAATGTAAGCTCTTTACTGCTCAATGAAGGCTATGGATATACCTATTCAGAAATAAAACTCCAGCAAGCAGAATACAAAACCCTCGAGATCTTTGATAATGCTAAAAAGAAAGGGTTTCAATTTAAAAGTATCCTCTCTTACTGGAAAACAGCACAACAAGACATCAAGATGATGCATAAACTACTGTTTTTTATTTTTGTCAGTCTTATCCCTCTGCTTTCTGTTTATCTTGTCGCTTCTTTCACGATGATAAACCCACGATATCAAGCTAACCATTCATTTTTAGTCATATTTATCAGCACACTATTTTTCTATGCCATCGCATCATCTTTACAAAAATGGGGAACCATTCCTATATTGGTTGGGTCTGTCATCACTCTCATGATTCTGGGTCAATGGCTCTTTAAAAAACGGGTCAGCAAGTACTTCTAATGGTATCTTCATGCGTGTAAAGGCCGTTATCAGTTATGATGGAAGCGACTATCAAGGTTTTCAAAAGCAAACTACCACAAAATCGACCATTACTCGTGCTATTGAAGATGCACTTCTCTCTTTACAGATAGATTCACCTATCGTTGGAAGCGGAAGAACAGATGCAGGCGTACATGCCAGTGGTCAGGTCATTCATTTTGACCTGCCGGATTTTTGGAATGATCTAGAAAAACTCAAACACAACCTCAATCGAAAGTTGACTGATGTTTTTTTTAAACATATCACCCCGACAGCAAGTGATTTTCATGCACGGTTTGGCGCCAAAAAGAGACTTTACCGCTATGTGTTTAAAACGCACAAACCTTCAGTCTTTGAACAAAAATACATTTCCTATTATCACGAATTCAATCCTGATCTACTCATCAAGGCACTGAAAGTATTTGAGGGGAAACATGATTTTAATTTGTTTCATAAAACAGGTACAGTTACGCACACCACTTTTCGGGAGATCTACCGAACAGACTATAGAGAACGAAATGGTTATCACTTTATCTATTTTCAAGCCAATGGCTTTCTTCGTTCACAGGTACGCATGATGGTAGATGCCGCCATGTTATGTGCACGTAAGGAAATGAGTGTTGAACAACTTCAAGAACAATTACACTGCCAAAGAAAACACACCACGAGACTGGCTCCTGCAGAGGGGCTTTATTTGGCAAAAGTTATCTATTAAGGATGCACACTTTGAGAAAATTCTTTATTTTTACTGCCTTATCATTGTTCTCGTTTGCCAATAGTGAAATGGAAGGACTCTATCTAAAAAATAACTGTCATGGCTGTCATGGTATGTATGGTGAAGGTATAGGTGCCTCACCTAGGTTACAGGGAGTACGTGAAGATGTACTGCTTAGAAGACTCAAAAACTTACAGGCAGGAAAACCACGTTCTGCTTTTGGTACAGTAATGATATCATTTGCAAAAGCGCTGGATGAAAACCAGACAAAAAAGATGGCAAAATACCTTTCGAATTTAAAAAGAAATACGGAGAGTGAACGTTACGATATTGAGTATGACCCTGCCGGAGATGGAGGGTCTTAATAGTGAGATTAGTGCATAGGTATTTTTGGCTGTACCATCTCTTCAGGCATACCTTCTACTTTTAGCACTTCCTCTTCCACTTTAGTTTCTACAGTTTCAGTCACTGTCTCTTTGATGATCTCAACAGGTGTAGTTTCAACTGCTGTCACCTCAGGAGAAGTTTGAACAGGTGAAGTTTCTACAGGTGCTGTTACAGTATCAGTTTCTGTCGGTGTCGCTGCAGCTTCAACAGGGGCACTCTCTTCCTTAACAGCTTCCGTTTTTTCAGCTGCCTCTTCAAGTGCTTCTTCCAGGTCAAAGATCTTATCATCTAATGTTTTAACTTGTTCAACGTTAGCCCCATACTTATAGACAAGCTCACCACCTTCTTTACCCTGTTCAAAGATTCCTACAACATAGACGATAAGGAGTAAAAGATAAAGTGCTTTCATAATACCTTTACCAGTAAGCATAGAGAGCAGTTTAAAGAACAATAACACACCTGTTCCCAACATCAAATAAGTCCCTAAGGTCTTATGTTCGCTAAGTGTTGCTTTAGCAGCTTCACTCAATGTAGGATATGCTTCTTTTCCATCAACAAGACCTGTAAAATATGCAGCTACGGTTACGACTACAGTTACAAGGATCAAAAAGAAAGAGACGCCACTGATCGCTTTTTTTCTCAAGACTAAGTTCATTAGTTCCAAGAGAAGGATCACTACAGGAATAGCGATCGCAAAATGATCTATTGGAGCGTGTAATAAAACGGGGATATCAAATGGAAGTTCTACTTTGGGTAATGTTATCTCAGGTAATTGCATACGATTTTCCTTAGGTATTAGTTAATGAAGATTATATCACAAATGAATTAAAAGGGTTTAACCACTACCATGATAACGATAAATATCATCAACAGTGTAGGTACCTCATTATAAACTCGTAAGTACTTACTGGTTTTATAGTGCGGATTCTCTATCATTGTTTTACGAATACTTTCCAGGGAAAAATGATATGCGATAAGAAAAACAAGTAATAATAACTTAGCGTGCATCCATCCGCCACTTGAAAAAATACCTGAATTCAAATAAAGCATCACAGCGCCACTAATAATCGTCGCCCACATAGCCGGTACACCTATATACTTATAAAGTTTATACTCCTGAATCTCTACGATCTCCGTAAATGCTCTCGTATCAGCATTTTCACGATGGTAGATAAACAACCTTGGCAAATAAAATAACATTGCCATCCAAGAGACAAAACTCATGACATGAAACGCCAATATCCAACTATAATATTCCATATTTACTCCTTTGAATAAATCTCAAAATCTTTTTTACTGTAGATCACTATTTGTAATTTCTTATAATAACCAAGATGTGCATAGTGTATCTTTAGACGGCTTCCATTTGGCGGGGTAAGATTCTTCTTTTTAAAATAGATAGGGATCTTCTTATCTTTCAGATATAGAAATTTATTTTTATAGATACCTGATATGTTTTTGAGTACTTCATTCTGTGATGTCCTTTTGTTAGTTGTCACTCGATCTGCACCCAACATATACTTTTTCATGGTCTACCGATCCTTTATCTGTTAATTTATAGGCATGTGTGATCTCTTTTAATCCATTGTATGTTTTTATACCTTCTACAAGCAAGTCATATTTGTGTCCCTCTTTTAATCTTCCTGCACAACCATAAAGATAGATCCCTCGTCCGTTGACACTCTGTTTCACTACAGCATTACGGCCTCTTTTCAGTACCACTATTGCATTGTCAAGTTCTATTGGATTTTCTAAAGCTTCTACATTATACAGATCCTCAATACTCTTTTTTTCACCCTTTTTTGTAGTCTGTTTTTTTCTTTCAACGACATAAGGCTTTGTATCAAAATATGCATAGACAGGCAAATGGTCCGAATATCCTTTTGCCCTGTGTTTACCATTTTTGTATCGCCATTTATTGATATACCCTTTCTTAGTAAAAAGGTAAGATCTTTTGAATACTTTGAACGAGTTATTGACATAATCGACACCTTTACCATCGAACATCTGTTTAGGGAGTACTATCTGGTCCAAACTGGACTTTTTTCCATAAAACTTATGGCTCCAGCGTTCTTCTAAGGGTAACTCCTTCCACAATGTATAGTGTACACCCTCTCCTGCGTTCAGCATTTCATTCTCTTCAACAAGATACGCGCCCATTTTGGTTTGGAGCACATCATTAAAAGCCGTTTTTCCATCGGTATCATTTAGCTTATCTTCTAAGGTCAAGTACGCATTATAGTCACTGTTAAAATCTCCCAAAATGATATACTCTTCCGACTCTGGCATTTTTGATATATGGGACTGCAAGGATTTTGCATATGCGATACGTTTACTTTCGTACCCTTTATAAGCCTTGGATTTCCAGTGGTTTACAAAAAGCGTAAGAGGATCTCCTTTTATATCTACCTCAACTTCCAAGATATTTCTTACTCTTTCACTGTAACTGACCTGTATATCCTGTTGTTTTGTGATGGGGTAACGTGACAACAGTGCCACTTGAATGGGTGCACCCTTTTTACGTGTAATGGCAGAATACCTGTAATCACATCCTACCTTTTCAAGCCGTTTCATCAGTTGCTGCAGAACATTACTGTTCTCCACTTCCTGAAGACCCAATATATCCGCGTTGAGATCACAGATCACTTCAGCTGTATGGTTCAGTTTGATCTCGACCATACGTTTCGTCCAGTTATGCTTTGTGGTGTACTCCTCATACTCTGTTCCATCATATTGAGCATCAAAAAGGTTTTGGACATTGTAGGTAGCTACTTTAAAAGGCTTGGAAAAAAGAAACAGAGGTAGTAAAAACAGAAGCAAATATCTCACATAATATCCAGTCATTTTAATAGTATTTTAGCAGCGTAGCTAAAAGAATAGACGAAGTATGACATATTGTCATAAAAAGAGTAGAAAATTTGTAAAATAAAACCATTCAGTCTACAAACATGCAAGATAAACCTAGCATTATTATAAATAAAAGCTATAAAAATTATAATTTAACATTTAATTAACACTCTCTGTATTATACTTACAGGATAAAAATTATCAATAAGGAAAACAATGAACCCGTATAAATTATTTACAACTTCTTTACTTATCTCTTCATGCTTATTTGCAACAACAGTTAAAGAGAACACAGATGCACTGGTCAATAATGCAAAGCAGAATGGTATGATGAGCATACCTGAGAATAAAACAGAGCTTTCAAAATTGATAGACCCCAATGGCAATATGATCACACCTCAAAGAGTAGAACTTGGTAAAAAACTCTACTTTGAACCAAGGCTTTCAAAAAGTGGTATCATCTCTTGCAATACATGTCACAATCTTGGATTAGGCGGTGCTGATGGGGTTGCTGCTGCTGTAGGACATAAATGGATCGCAAACCCCCATCATTTAAACTCACCAACTGTATACAATGCAGTCTTCTACGATAAGCAATTTTGGGATGGTAGAAGCCATGACCTTGAAGACCAGGCACAAGGTCCTATGCAAGCTCCACCGGAGATGGCATCACCTCAATCATTGGTCATAGAGAGAATCAATTCTATTCCAGCGTATGTAACTGATTTTAAAAAAGCCTATGGTGAAGATGTGACCATCGATTTCAAGACGATCACGGCAACGATCGGTATCTTTGAAAGAACCCTTGTGACACCATCACCATATGATGATTTCATGAACGGCAAAACAGATGCACTGAATGATGCACAAAAAAGAGGTCTACAGACCTTTATAGATAAAGGGTGTGCAAGTTGTCATAACGGTGTCGCACTGGGTGGTTCGATGCAGCCATTTGAAATAGCTGCCAAATACAAGTTTTCAACACTCGGTGATTTCAAAGGTGATGAAAATGGTTTGGTAAAAACACCAACACTTAGAAATATTACAGAGACAGCGCCCTATTTCCATAATGGTGCTATCTGGAGTCTTGCGGAAGCAGTCAAAGAGATGGGAAGTACCCAACTGGGTATTAAAATATCAGATAAAGAGGCTTCCCAGATCGTAGATTTCTTAGGTGCACTGAAGGGTAGAAAACCACAGATAGTCTATCCTCAGCTTCCAGAGAGTACGCTTCAAACACCAAAACCAGACTTTAACTAAGTATCACAGGAGTATAAACTCCTCTGATACACATTATTCAAAGTGATAAAGCAAAAATCTTAACGAAACATCTTTCCAAGCATGGCCATAGCACCATTAGGTCCGCCTGCATTAGAGAGCATCTCATCCATAATGGTACCTTCTCCCGCTGTAGCCTTGTCTACTATTTGAGGTACTGTCTCAGCTAAAGCATTGCCTGCACTCTCTTGTGAGATTCCAAGTTCTGAAGCAAAGGCAGCGATGTTATCAGAACCAAGAAGTGTTGTAATCTGTTCTACAGAAATGGATTTATTTTCTCCATTTCCTAACCATGATCCTACGATCTCTCCCAAACCATTTTGTGATAATCCACCTACAAATTTCACAAGGTCAAGTCCTCCTGCACCATTTCCCACAAGATGTTCAAGTGCCTTCGCAATGTCATCTATCTCAAGTCCTGTTGTTGCATCATCACTGTTACCTTGTATCATCGATGCACCCATTTTAAGTAAATCTGCTATTTCCATATTTTTCCTTTTTAATACATTTACAATAATATGATGGAATCATCTGTTAATTGTATCTTTTTACTCTCGATCAATTCTGTCAGCGTACGTTTAAAATTCTTCTTACTCATGCCAAAGACTTTTTTTATTTCATCTGCATCACTTTTATAGGTAAAAGGCAGCGTTCCATCTGCCTCTTTGAGCAATTGCAAGATAGTACCTTCCGACTCATTCAACATCGCTTTTTTTCCTATCGGCTGCAAAGAGAGATCAAGTTTAAAATCTTTTCTCACATTTTTAATATAGACTTTTTTACGGTCTCCTATACGTATCTCTTCAAAGATCTCATTATCAAAGAGCATCCCTTCATATTGATTGTCTGCTACTACTTTAAAACCCAGTGGCGTTTTCGCCAAAACAATGGCATCGAGTACTTTGTTTTGATGCAGTCCCTTCATATCTCTGTTAAAATATTTACCAATCTTCTGTGTTGCATAAAGACGACCTGTTTGTTCATCCAGACAGACACGTAAAAGATACTTTTTACCTACATTGAAATACTCTTTTTGTTGTGAAAGTGGGACAAAGAGATCTTTAGGAAGTCCCCAGTTTACAAATGCTCCGTATGCTTTATAATCTACAACTGTAAAGTATCCATATTCACCTAGTTTTGCGTAAGGAGTTTTAGTCGTAGCCACAGGACGGTCTTCACTGTCTGTATAGATAAAGACATCGATAAGTGAGCCCATTGGCATTTCATCTTCCATAACATACACATTTGGAAGCAGTACTTCTTCCCCATCTTTTGCCTCAAGAAAATACCCATAGTCAGTATCACGCATCACTTCTAAAGTATTTATCTCACCAATATTGATCGTTAAGTTTTTTGATTTTTCTGTTGTGCTCATTGTGTTCTTCCGTTTCATTTTAAATTCTGTGATGCACTCACAGTAATAACAGTATTATAGCCAAAAAAACATTTGCTATAATATCTGCATCAAATTTTAAAGGAAATATGGATGCTTCCAAACATGTTAACCAATACAACGACTACAAAGGGTGGTCGTAAGGTCACTCACCTGGCATGGTGGGTCACACTCATCCTATCCATAGCACTTTCAGTTGGTACCTGGAATCCTACAGGAAATCATTTTATAAACTATATCTCCAATGTAGATGACATATTTTCGGGGTTTAGGCCTTTTTACATACTGATCATGCTAGCACTCTGGCTACTTGCGATCAAATCGATCTTCCAAAGTTTAAAGCTCTATGGTGCTATCATTACCGCTATCATACTTGGAGCATTTGTATGGGGCCTACAAGAATATGATCTTATCAATATAACAGATTTTGAACAAGCTGGATGGGCTGCGACACTAAGTGTGGGAGTTTTGATCTGGTTTGGACTCAACGCTTCGATCATTTGGAAAAAACTGACTGGTGTCTATACCACAGACAGCAGTGATGAAGAATAACCTACTTCCCCATTTCAATAGAGAGTTTTTTTCTTGACTCTCTATCTTATTTCTTAATACTCTCTAAATGTTCCGCAAAATCTAAAGGCGGTATGAATCCAGTTAAACTCTTCTCTGGTAAAAAGTTATTCTCTTTGTTAAAGAAGATGATATTTGGCGTACCAAAAAGCTCAAACTTTTTAAGCAGTGCTTTGTCTGCATCAGTATTGTCAGTAAGATCCACTTTAATAAAAGTAAACTTTTGAAGATGTTCCTGTACTCTTGGATCCGGGAACGTGATCTCATCCAATTCCACACATGCAGTACAAGATTTTTTAGTAAAATCAACCACCACAGGTTTATCCGATTCTCTTACCTCTTTCATAAGACGTTCTATACTATAGCCTCTATAACCTTTATTTGTATGCATCGCTGCAGTAGCTACCGCACCACTATATTGTGTGAATTTTTCAAATGGTCTGATAATAGATCCTGAGCCACTCATACCACCGATGAACAGTGATCCACCATAGAATAAGAATACAATAGCCAAGAGTTGGAAAAGTTTCTTTGCACCTTTCGTTGCACTACTAGGATTAAACACACCCATATAGAGTGCTGAACCTATAAACAACAATGACCACAGTATCAATGTCAGACTATCTGGAAGTATACGGGAAAGCATAAAAATAGCCAGACCTAACATCATCACACCAAACGTTTGAGACACTACAGTCATCCAACCGCCTGGTTTTGGCATGAATTTACCCGCACCTATACCTACAAGTAGCAGTGGCATACCCATACCTATACTCATAACAAAGAGAGCAGAACCGCCTAAAAAAGCATCTCCTGTATGAGAGATGAACAATACAGCACCTCCAAGTGGTGGTGCTACACATGGGCCTACGATCAGTGCAGAGAGAAGTCCCATCACTGCAGTCCCAAGGATACCTTTACCTTGTGCATCATCACTCACTTTTGTAAGTTTAGACTGCCATGAAGCAGGTAAACCTATCTCATAATATCCAAAGAGTGAAAATGCCAATGCCACAAATACGCCGGCAAAGATAGTCAGTACCCAAGGGGTTTGCATCGCGGTTTGTATATCTGCACCGACCACTCCAGCTACAACCCCTACAACTGTGTAGGTCAAAGCCATAGAAACGACATAGACTAAAGAAGTAAAAAATGCTTGGGCGACACTTGGTCGTTCGCTTCCTCCCTGCTGTGAAACAATGATCGAAGATAAAATAGGGATCATCGGGAAAATACATGGTGTTAATGCCAACAATAAACCAAAAATAAAGAAAAGCAATAAAATAAAGAAAGAACTTTCATTGACCAATAGATCTGCTATTTTTGCAGTGTTACCTTCTTTAAGAGATGTTGCTATCTTGTCAAACAGGCCCAGTTCTGCCCCTTTAAACTCAAAGCTTTTTTTAATAGGCTGATAACAGATACCTGAATCTGAGCACCCTTGAAACTCTATTTCAAGGGTGTAATCACCTTTAACCTGTGATTCTATCTCTTTGGTAGGGATCGATACGATCAATTCTTTTTCATAGACCATGTCACCATCATAATCATGTGGTTCAGGTTTTGTTACGGTAAGTTCAACAGTAGAAGGAGAGATGATTCTATAATGTAGAGTATTTTCATAAACATGAATTTTGTCTGCCATAATGATGTTTGTTTCTATCACATCATTTTTAAGTACCGCAGTCACTTGAAATGCTTCTTCAGGTGATAAAAACTTTTGTTTTTTTAATGCACTATCGAAACCTGCTGAGGCAAAGGTACCTAAAAGGAAACTCAATAAGAGTAACTTTTTTACTAAATAATTCATTTTCCCTCTTTTATAGTAAACTTTTATAGTATTCTATTGTACTATTTGTGTATAAGCTGTGTAATATTAGCCAAAGTTGAATAATAAAAACTAAACAAGCATTACATTTAAAGGTAAAAAATGTCAAATCATCTAAAAAATGAACACTCACCTTACTTACAGCAACATGCTGAAAACCCAGTAGACTGGTATCCATGGGGAGAAGAAGCATTCGAAAAGGCACGTAAAGAAAATAAAGCTATTTTTCTCTCTATTGGGTACAGTTCTTGTCACTGGTGCCATGTGATGGAAGATGAATCTTTTAAAGATGAAGCGACTGCAAAGATATTAAATGCACATTTCGTTGCGATCAAAGTAGACAGAGAAGAGCGGCCCGATATAGATAAACACTTTCAGGAAGTCTATCAGCTGATGAATCAGCGTCCTGGAGGATGGCCGACTTCTATCTTCCTCACACAAGAGCAGAAACCTTTCTACTCTGCAACCTATATACCTGATGAACCACGCTATGGTATGATGAGTTTTTCAAGTTTACTTGAAGTCATCGCTGACAAATATGTTAAGGAAAAAAATCTTCTTACAGAGAAAGCCGATGAAATACTCCGTTTTCTCAATCCAAAAGAGGACAAGATACAAGCCACTAAACTGGACCTTAGTATTATCAATAGAGTAGCGGATCAGGCCAAACAACTTTTCGATAATAAAAATGGCGGTTTTAACAAAGCGCCTAAGTTCCCACAAGCCTCTATGCTTGACTTGCTTTTAGATCTCTATCGTATCACCAAAGATAAAGAGACACGCAATATGGCCCTGCTTTCACTTACGTCTATGGCAAAAGGTGGTTTGAGGGATCTTGTAGAAGGTGGTTTTTGCCGCTACTCTACAGACAATGAATGGCTTGTTCCCCATTTTGAAAAAATGACCTACGATAATGCGCTGCTTTCAGAGGTCTACCTTAAAGCCTATCATGTAAGTGGTGATGAATTTTATAAGTCAGTGGCGTTTGAAACCATAGACTTTATGATAAAAAACATGCGTCAGGATGGCCTTTTCTATTCTGCATCCGATGCTGATACGGAAGGTGAAGAAGGAAAGTACTTTGTCTACACCTATGAAAAAGCTTTAAAATCTTTTACAAAGGCAGGTATCCCTGCTAAAGAACATGCTGCGCTTGCGAATTCATTGACACATCACTGAAGAAGGAAACTTTGAGGGCAAAAACATCGTTCGTATTGATGAGCCAGATGAAAACAACATCCCATATTATGATGAAGCCATACAAGCACTCAAAAAACGCAGAGAAAAACGTACCTATCCTTTCATAGACAAAAAAGTACTTGTCTCTTGGAATGCCATGATGATCAAAAGTCTTTTCAAAGCCAGCCGTGTTGACGATAGCTACCTCAAACCTGCTATTAAATCACTTGATGCCCTGCTAGAGAGCATGTATATCAACTCCGAGCTCTTTCACTCCACACTCATAGGTAAGAGACCAAAGATCAAAGCATTTTTGGAAGACTATGCATACCTTGCAGAAACGCTTATAGAAGCCTATGAGAGTACACTAGATGAAGCCTACCTCATCACAGCTACCAAACTTGTGAATACTGCCATAGAGAAATACTTTGTTCAAGGCAAATGGAAATTCTCACGTGGAGAGTTTGAAACGAATGCAGATATTTATGATGCTTCATACCCCTCTTCTGTATCAACCATGCTTTCAGTACTTCACAGCATCTCTTCTTTAGTGGACAGTGTCTATAAGAAGTTTGTCTTTAAAACACTCGAGATCTACTCCTATGATGTTATGAGACAGCCGATCTCTACCCCACGGATGAGCAGTATGGTCATACGTTATTTAAAAGATGACATTATCATCAAAGCCAAAGAAGAGAAATTGCAAACACATATAAAAGATCTAGACACTCTCCCCCATCCTTTCTCCCTTTTAAAAAATGACACCAATGACGGATTTATGCTCTGTAACTCCAACAGCTGTTTTGGCCATGAAAAAGATTTTAATGGGATACTTGAAGTATTTAGAGAAACGTTAATGCGTATCCTACTGGTCTATTATTTCCTTTTCTTTTACTTGCACAAGATGATGTTCTAACACGCACCCAAGTACTCATGGGTACCTTTGTAAACATCACTCTGCCCAAAGGGCAAAACAAGCAAATTACAAAATCATTTGAGACTAATAAAACGTATCGAAATTCACTCTCTAGCTATGACCCTAATGCGACGCTTACTAAACTCAATCAAACGCACCCATGTGCCTCTGACACTTATTTGGTGAAGCCATTAAACTTCAAAAACCTATACAATGAGAGCAATGGCTATTTTGATGTCACTATCGGATCTATCTCTAAAAAACTATACCGTTTTGGAGAGGAAAACAACGTATTCACCGTCTAAAAAGGCCTTCAAGATGCCGTATTTAATATCGAATCGTATCCATGTAGGATGATGATACTATACAAACCGATACAAATATCACCATTGACTTGGCGGTATGGGTAAAGGATTTGGCGTTGATCATGTAACTATTATCTCAAAAAGCTGAATATAACTGAGGGTATCATCGCACTGAGTGGGATATCCGCTGTTTAGACACTTGTAAATTTGGATCTACAGTCACCCTATTTAAAACCACTCCTTTGCCATAATGAACAGTCAACATCCCTGACCTCTCAATCTCGACATGGGACCTATAGAAGGTATGCAGACACAAAAGATGATCATCACCTCATCAATCCAAAGCTTCTGCACAAGGCGTGAATTTGTTTCTGTCTCACTCTTTACCACTTCCAACAATCCAAAATAGATGCCTATGCTACAGCAATTTCGGTCATGCCAAAAGATAAAGCATTTGCCTTTCTAAAAGTCATAAAGATATCGGCTATATGCTCATGTAACAAGCACGGTAAGATCCTCTATGGCAATTTAGAGGGACTTGTTCATATAGAGTGGCTGAATTAAATGAAGAAACAACCATACCAAGCATCAATAAAAATAACAATACAAACACTACATAAATAGCAGTTTGACCCATCCTGATACAAGTAGTCCAAGAATAATTGCAAAATAGGCAAAAGATATGCAAAGAGTGCAACGATAAAAAGAATATGGCGACTTTATGAGAAACTTTTTGGAAATTTTTGTGCTGAAAAACAAAAAATGTGCCACGAAAAAATAAGTGTCCCTATAGCTCATCAGATGTGGAGTAGCTACTTCTATCAGTCCTTCTAGACTCTTATCTGACAGGCATATAATGAAATTTTTGATGGTACGGATACCTTTCTTCTCCAAACCATGAGAAAGTAAAAAGAGCCAAACCCACTAACAAAATTAAAACCGTATAAATAGCATATAGTCAATGGGAATTTTATAAAGGTATAAATTTTTCATTTGAAATATACAATCTTCTCAAGATTATCAATGCCAACAAGATCGCCAAAATTCATGCCAAAGATGTAAAGCTGATCAACCACATGGCAAAAAACAGTGTACCCATATATGCCAAGTATAAGTATTATGGGTGCCAACATTCCAAGGATGAACATCAGATGTAGTAGCCATTTTGTCATGTCTTTCTTCAGAAAAAAGTCGAATATATATAGCTGAAAGCATCATCAGTGCAAAAAGTGACATAAATAGATCTATGTGCACTTGCAGTAAAAGTGTATCTATCAAAATGGGTTCTATGAAATTCTCTGCATCTCCATAGAGTGTATTGGAGGTAGTGAATATCACATCCGATGATATAACCATGAAGTTCAAGATCAAACAGCAAGTATAAAAGAGTGCATGCTGAGACACCCATGATAGTGTCTTCAAAAGTGTAGAGTGCTCTAAGGTCTTTAGTGATAAAAACTTCATCTATCTTACTTTTTAAGATGATCTCATAAAGCGCTCTAGCGACTCTTGCACCCTCAGTGATACTTCGTGCAGAGAGTGTTGAGCCGCTGATCGTCGGGATATCTTTACCCACTGTGAGTTTTGCGGAAGTTTTTGTTCTTGCAGTTGGCTCATCCATGTTTGACTTGGGATATACTCTGGTGGTTCTCAAATGCCATGATCTCTGTAAATCGCAGTGTACCCTTGTTATCAAATGCATAGAGTACTGTTGTCTTCTTCGCACTTACTTTTCGTGTGATGAGTACTGCATTACCCAACTTTCCGTCTACCTTTAATATTGTAATACCTGTACACTTTGGTATCTCATCGCAGTTTTTGCATGGCTTCGCATTTGAATGAATTGTTCTTTAGTAAGTATCAAATGCTTAGGCTCTATCGTAGTAACATCTTAAATGAAGTCTTAATGACCTCTTCCACTGATACTTTTGATTTAGCTAAACTGCCTTGGATAAAAGATACCCCAGCTTAAAGCAAAGAAAGATATTGTTTCATCATTGTCCTGTATTAAAATATAAACCCAAGTCCCAAAGAAAATGATATTTGTCTCTTGGCCATTGTACGTCTTTCATTTGATAATCTGCCTTGATTACAGCCTGGTCTGCAGGGAAAAAATTTCATACCGATTGTAACAATTTCTGTCTGAAACGTCTCTTCATTAAGTCCATCTACTGTTCTTTCCACTGGATTATAGTTTTCGTATTGTGCAAAAACAGGCATTTTATAATTTATGCCTACCACTCCGCCAAGATCATATGAAGCATTCGCATAATAACCACTTGCTTTTTTAACGGCACTTTCGCCTAATTTTTCTGCACCATCAAGGTTGGTTTGCGTATAAACTCCATAGGCAGAAAAGGGTCCATTGTCATACGACGCATGAAGATCAAACATAGTAGTAGACAACCCTGATACATCTTGAATTTCATCCTCAGGTTTTGGGTTTTTAAGGTTCGAGCCTCCACCATAATAAACAGAAGCACCTACCATCAGTCCATTGATTCCTGTATAGTCTATACGTCCGACAAACGCAGGATCAACAGGTGCCTTGTTTGCTGCGAACCTAGTCTTCCATTTCTTATCCATCCACCATTTGGATCTCTAGTATCTTGACTATTAACATTTAATGCATTGATAACACCTACATTATATTCAAGCCCTATAGTGTCAAATCTACCATAGACCATTGCACCATGCTCACCCCAAGTTGAAGGGATAAGTCTAGTTTCTACTTCTGGTCGCTGCACTGTGTTGAACAATGTTGGCTCATGTCTAAGGTTCACAAGTCCCATCGGTACCAATTGAAATCCAAGTCTTAGATTTGCTTCTTGTGAAAATAAAAAGTCTAGATACATAAACTCTATAATAACTTTACCGCCATCTTCTGCATTAGCACCATGTTCAAATTCTATTTCAGTATTGAGTATCAACCAATCATTAAATTTATATCCAAAATACGTAATAAATCGATACACATCTGCAAAGTCATCCCCATTGTCAGGATTTGCATAAAACATTTCGCCATATCCACCTATAGAAAGTGGGTTTTTTGAAAAATAGATTTTTGATGCTGCCGGGCCCAATCCACTATATGTTTTTTCTGTATCTACAAGTGTAAAACCACCTGTTTGCGTCGCTAAAATCTCTTCTGTCAATACACTGTTTTGTTCTTCAAGTGCTTGTACTCTCTCTTCGAGTGATGAAGCATGAACTCCCGTTGCCAATATCGCTGATAGGCTTAATGCCGTAGTCAATCTTTTCATTCGTATTCCCTTGTTTATATATTGATAATAATTATCGTGTTCGAAAATTATCCAAACTTAGCTTAAATAATTATTAAAATGATAATAATTATTAAAATATAAATAATTGTAATTTTAAAAAATAATATTTCTTAAACAAGTTATCTTTATTCAAAGAGATGAAACAAAAAGGAACAGTTGCTGTTCATTGCGCCAAAATAAAGTCAATTTAGCATAAAAGTAGCTTATGAGAGATATAATTTTGATCATGATGAAAGAAAGCTTAAAAATATTTTCAGGGGACCTTAAAAACTCTTTTAAAGACCTCCTCCCTATTATCATTGTTGTTGCACTCTTTCAGGGTCTCATTATCCAGGCTATGCCGGATAATGTTACCTCAATCGTTATAGGACTTACGATCGTTGCTATAGGTTTGGCGCTCTTTATCCGTGGCCTTGAATTAGGGATCTTTCCTATTGGTGAAGGACTGGCAGTTGACTTTGCCAAAAAAGGCTCGATCTTCTGGCTTTTACTCTTTGCTTTTACCATTGGTTTTTCAACCACTGTAGCAGAACCTGCTCTCATCGCTATAGCCAATAAAGCAGCAATCATCTCCAATGGGCTTGTGGATGCATTTTTGCTCCGTATGACAGTGGCACTTTCTGTTGGTTTTGCCATTGCTCTGGGTACTTACTGCGTATACTTGCTTGGACACCCGATTGCCTATTACATCATTACTGGATATATTCTTGTGGTTGTTGTCACTTTCTTTGCCCCTAGGGAGATCATCGGTCTCGCCTATGACAGTGGTGGAGTTACCACTTCTACTGTGACTGTTCCACTTGTTGCCGCATTGGGTATAGGTCTCTCCTCAAGTATCAAAGGACGTAACCCGGCTATAGATGGTTTTGGTCTCATTGCATTTGCTTCATTGACACCGATGATATTTGTGCAGATCTACGGTATTATCGTCTACAATTTCGCAGAACCTAATGTGTAGCACCAGTGGTCAAGCTGAAGTTGTTGAAGGTACAAAAGCCGTAGCAAGTACCTATACATTCTCTGCATATGAACCTTTATGGAACTTGTGAATACCATCATAGATGTGGCACCCATACTTATTGTGATCTTTTTTTTCAGTATCTGATCATCATAAATCCGGTAACCATCTCCATAAGATTAGTGTAGGGATCATATGGTGATCTTGGGTCTTTACGCTTTCATTGTTGGTTTGGAGATGGGGCTATTCCCTATAGGTGAGACTATCGCCTTTCAGCTTACCAATATGGATAACTATTTCCTCATCTACCTTTTTGCGTTCCTTATCGGATTTTCTACCACAATGGCTGAGCCTGCTCTTCTAGCCATTGCGATTAAAGCAGAAGAGATCAGTGAAGGGAACATTAAACAAAATATCCTTAGAATTGTAGTAGCACTTGGTGTTGCGATTGGTATTGCTTTGGGTTCATACCGTATCGTTGCAGGTGATCCAATACACTACTATATTATCGTAGGATATATATTTGTGATCATATTTACCTATTTTGCACCAAAATATATTATACCTATTGCGTATGATAGTGGGGGTGTTACGACATCGACGGTTACTGTACCTTTGGTAGCTGCATTAGGCTTAGGATTGGCAGAAAACCTTGACTGGTGTGATCCGCTTATCGATGGATTTGGACTTATTGCCTTTGCATCATTCTTCCCTATGCTTACAGTGATGGGATATGGCATTCATGCAGAACACTATAAAAAGAAGAAGCTCAAAGTAGAACAATCTACAACCAAAGGAGAAGTCATCATGAAGTTTACAGCACTCATCGCGATCATTCAAGATAAAGATGAAGAAGCAGCTATAGAAGCGGCCAAAGAAGCTGGTGCAGGTTCGGTGACCATTATACATGGAAAAAGTATCGGACTTGAGGAGAAGAAAGGTCTTCTTTGGTCTCACACTTGAAGAGAATGTCTCTGTTCTACTCTTTATATTGCCAAGAAAACTTTCACTGCAAGTGATGCGTGAACTTCGCAGCGAGTTTGACCTTGATAACCCTGAAACGATCGGCTTAGCCTTTACACTCCCACTGAGTCATGTAGCAGGCCTTGATACAAAAGAGTTACACAAATTTGAACATGACATCAAAACGATGATATAAAGGAGAAATAAATGTTAGTAGAAAATGTAATGACACCAAAAGAGAAGTTGATAGTGATCTCAGCCATGTCTACAGTGAGAGAAGCACTGAGTTTAATGAAAGCACATGGAGTACGTTCTGTTATTGTCAATAAAGGGACTGAAGATGGTGCATATGGGCTTGTAACCTTCAAAAACATCTTACAAAGTATTGTTGCTGAAGATGGTGACATTGACCTTCTTAACGTCTATGACATTGCAACCACTCCAGCCTTTTCAGTCTCTGCAAAACTTGATGTGAAGTATGCTGCAAGAATGATGGTAAGAAGTAGTATCAAACGCCTGCTTATTATCGATAACAATGAACTTAAGGGTATCCTGACTATGACCGATATCATCGGTATTCTCATGGAGAGTGTAGAATAAGTCTATAGTACCCTATGAGGCGCCTTAGGAAAGGTAAGTATAAATGTACTTCCTTCTCCTTTTTCAGACTCTAGGTCTAATTTTATTTTGTACTGCTTACAAATGGCAAGTACGATATTCAAACCTATGCCAAAACCTCCACGTTCATCATTCTCTCTATGATAACGTTTAAAGATATCATCCTGTACTTTTTTATCCATACCGATCCCTGTATCTCTTACCTTTAAAACATTATCTTTAAGCGTAATGAAGATACTGTCACCTACATCAGAGTACTTAATCGCATTAGAGAGTAAATTGTCTATGAGTCTAGAAGAAGATGTTTTGGGCATAAAAACTTGTGTGGGTTCCAGATCAAGTTCAATATGTAAGTGTTTAGAGTTTATAAGCTCTTTCACATACTCAACTCTTTCTTCTATAGTACTGGCAAAATATAATAACTCCGAAGGTTCAACTTTACCCTCAAGCCTATAGGTCAAAGAGCTGTACATGACTGAGAGTCTTTTCGCACTGGCCTCCAAACGTTTTAATTTTTTAGGTTCTACGTCTTTTAAAGACTGTATCGTCATCAAGATAGCTGAAATAGGCGTATTGAGTTCATGGGTAGTATCAGAAATAAAATTATCTAAAGATTCTATCTGTTCCCTCACGGGTCTTAAAAAGAGCCTTCCTAAAAAATAGCCCACTATTCCCATCAATATGTAAGAAAATACCAAATACCCTATGATCTTAATACGTAGCTGCTGCAACGTATGAAAAAGATCATTCTCTTTTAACACTATATAATGCACTCCCAAGTGGCTGCTCTTATCTTCAGTTACTGTGTAGCAACTGTTATCTTTGATGAAAAAGTCTTTATCGACATCCTTGAAGTCATCTATTTCAGTATAGATAGGCTTTTTATTTACATCATAATATCCAACTTGAAATCGGCAATGTTTTAACTCTTTTAAAAAGTGTTCACGGGCTTTTGTATCCATAACCCCTTTTGTGTCATTCTCCATAGCCCTCATCACAATGGTTGAAGACAACATGCGTGCTTGGTACATCATTTCAAACTTCATAGCATTCTGCATGGAAGTACGGTTATTTTCAAAAAATAGATACCCAATGATAGCAAGCAGTATAAATACTGATATTAGATAAACAGCTAAAAAACTAAAAAGTGATTTACGCTCATACGATGTTAAAACGATAACCTTCTCCTTTGATGTTTTCAAAATACTCTTTTTCAAACATTTTTCTCAGGTTTTTAATATAGGTACGTATCGTGGCATGTGCAGGGATATTTTCATCATCCCATATATTCTCTATGATCTCATCACAAGAGATGATCTTACCTGTATTTCGGATAAAATATTCTAATACCTGTGCCTCTTTTTGTCTCATCTCTATGACACTGTCATTGACAAAGATCTGATGTGCTTTGGGAATGAACTTCATTCCGTCAAACTCTATCTCTTCTTGTAAACGGTAGATCCTGATAATATGTTCGATACGTGCATTAAGTTCCTCTAACTCAAAAGGTTTTTTAAGATAATCATCCGCACCAAGATCAAAACCCTTTTTGAGATCATCGATCCCTGCAAGTGATGTTATATATATAGCTGGAGTGGTATTACCTACATCGCGTAGATAGGAGAGTATTTCAAATCCGTCAATATTAGGGACATTTACATCTAAAAGCAGTAGTTCATACGCGTTGGCACCTATGGCATCTAAGGCTTTTTCACCATCAAAAAAGCTCTCTACTTCATACCCTTTTTCTATCAGAAACTCTTCTATGATCTCCTGCAAGATCACATCGTCTTCAAGCAACAGTATCTTCATGCCAACCCTTTATAAAAATTCTATCATATATTCTAACATACTCTTTGTGTAGAGGAGTACACAAAGAGTTATGTTATAATCCCCGCATCACAAAAATTAACAATTCAGTACAGGAGGCACTCAATGCCGAGTCTTCAAAAATCAACACTCTATTCGATCATTGCTTTGGTTTTATTGTCGGGATGTACACAAGTCGTAACAGCTCCTATTGATATTGCAGGTTCTGTTGTAGGTGCAACCATAGATGTTGCAGGAGCTACTGTTGATGCAGTGACAGATGATGATGAAGAAAAAGAAGATTAATATCTCTGTGCATTTTTAAATTCAGAAATTTCACTCTCTACCATCTCATCTATCATTCTGACATAGAGGTCATTGATAAGATTAGGAGATAACCCAAGAGAAATAGCCTGTTCTCTTACATGTGCGATTACATCATCTATTCTCTCCACTGCTTTTACCTCTTCCACACTTGTTTTAAAATGTGCGATCTGCTTAATATACTCATTACGTTTTGCAATGAGTTCTACTATCTCTCTATCAACGCTGTCTATCGCATTTCTTGCTTCTTGAAGTGTAGTACACTTTTTAATTTCCATCTTCTATCCTTAAATGATAACACTATAATAAATTATATTATAGCCTAAAAATATCTGAAATGAATATACTTTATACTCTTTAGATATAATTGTTTAATGAAGAATAAAAAATACTTATTACTATCTTTTTTACTCCTGATGACTCTCTTCACCAATCTCTTACATGCTATAGAAGATACCAATGAAACTAAAAATAACAAGTGGATGTTCTTACCTTATGTATTTTCCAGTGACTCAACAGGTTTTGCAGGGGGAATAAGTGTTATCAAAGAAGGTTTGTTTCAACCTCAAACCACCTTTGCAGCCACTTTATTTACTGGCCTACCACAAGATGTGATCATCAATGGAGAAAATGATGAAGCAACCTTTTCTGGTGGCTTCCTCGCATTTACAGATTATAAACTTCCCTATACAGAACGCTTCTTCTTTTCATTTATGGGACTCAAAAGCTATTTTCCAAAACAACATTACTATATAGATGGTTCACACAATTCCAATAAAGATGATGCCTACATCACTTCGGGAGACTCTGACTTCTTTACTACCACTTTTAGATATACGCTCCCTATAGGAGAAGGTATAGATAATCCTTCAGGACTCTATAAACTGCAAAATGGATTTTGCGTTGGAAGAGAAGATTGTGGAAATGGCATACCCTTTATTACAGGTAGAACATCTATAGGAATAAAAACATTTTTCCAAACAGACAATACTGATAACTCTGAAATATGGAAAGACACCATTTGGTGGAAGAGTGGTGATGATCTACCAACATGGAATACCAATGGTCTGAGATTTTTCCTTACACATGATAATACAGATTTTCGTACCAACCCCTCCAGAGGATACCACTTTCAACTTCAATACTCAAAAGATTTTGGGAAAGGAGACTCACTGCAAAGCTGGGACTTCTTAGAGTTTAAATACAACCATTACTTTGATCTTGACAACTTCTCTTTTACAAAACAGGATGTTCTTGCTTTTAGCATGTGGACCGGATACTCTTTCTCTTGGGATACTGAAAATGATATCTCTCCAGGTTTTGCTGCCCATCGACCTCCTATGTGGGAAGGTGCTAGGCTAGGTGGATACAGTAAAATGCGCGGATATGATCAAAATAGATTTTCAGATAAAGCCGCATTTTACGCTACAGCAGAGTACCGAGCTATCATAGATTATAACCCTTTAAAAGATAACGATTATATCCCGGTTGACGTAGAGTGGTTTCAAGTGGTTCCGTTCGTAGAAGTGGGTAGAGTAAACGATGCATATGATCTTGATCTTCTTAATGATATGAAATATGATGTAGGTATCAGTCTACGTGCAATGATATCCGAGTTAGTGGTAAGATTTGATGTTGCCAATGGAGAAGAAGGTACCTATATTTGGCTAATGGAATCTCATCCGTTTGACTTTTGATCAATAAAATTCAAAATAAAAAATCAGTACTTCTTATTTTCAATTTTATTATAGGGGACAAACCCCCTATAAATTAAATGCAGAGTCTTACTCTACTTCAGCATCGATAACATCGTCATCGTCTGCTTTTTTCGCTTCTGGGTTCGCACCACCTTGCTCTTTAGCATACATTGCTTCAGCTAGCTTATGGCTTTTTTCAGTCAATGCTTTTACTTTTTCTTCTATCTGCTCTTTTGTTGCAGTGTCATCTTTCAGTACTGTTTCAAGCTCTTCAATAGCAGCTTCAATACTTGCTTTTTCTGTTGCATCAAAGTTATCGCCAAGATCAGCAAGTGACTTTTTAGTCTGGTGTACTAGTGCATCTGCTTGGTTTCTAGCTTCAACTACTTCTTTTCTTTTCTCATCTTCAGCTTTATTTGCTTCAGCATCTTGAACCATTTTTTCGATCTCTTCATCTGAAAGTCCTGACGAACCAGTGATCTTGATCTCTTGAGATTTACCAGTACCTTTATCTTGTGCAGATACAGTCAAGATACCATTCGCATCAATGTCAAATGTTACTTCGATCTGTGGTACACCTCTTGGCGCTGCAGGGATATCTCTAAGCTCGAACATACCAAGTGATTTATTGTCTTTAGAAAACTCTCTTTCACCTTGAAGTACGTGTATACTTACTGCTGGCTGGTTGTCTTCTGCTGTTGAGAATACTTGTGACTTCTTAGCAGGAATCGTTGTTCCTTTTTCGATAACCTTCGTAGTCACCCCACCAAGTGTCTCGATACCAAGAGAAAGTGGTGTAACATCAAGAAGAAGTACATCTTTAACATCTCCGGCAAGTACTCCACCCTGGATCGCAGCACCAAGTGCAACAACTTCATCCGGGTTTACAGATTTATTCAGCTCTTTAGCAAAGAATTTTTTCATCTCTTCTTGAACCAATGGTACTCTTGTAGAACCACCAACCATAACAACTTCATTAATATCTGAAGTGCTAAGACCAGCATCTTTAAGTACACCCTGTACAGTTTTGATCGTACTTGCTACCAAATCACCGATAAGTGACTCAAATTTCGCTCTAGTGATCTTCGTTACCAAGTGCTTTGGTCCTGAAGCATCAGCTGTGATGAATGGAAGGTTAATTTCCGTTTCAGTTGATGAAGAGAGTTCTTTTTTTGCTGTCTCTGCTGCATCTTTAACTCTTTGAAGTGCCATCACATCTGCTTTTACATCGATACCTGTCTCAGCTTTGAATTCCTCTGCAACAAAATCAATGATTCTGTTATCAAAGTCATCACCACCAAGGAATGCATCACCACCTGTTGCCATAACTTCAACAACACCATCACCAGTCTCTAGTGCAGTAACGTCAAATGTACCACCACCTAGATCGTAAACAACGATCTGCTCAGATTCTTTTTTATCAAGACCATATGCAAGTGCTGCAGATGTTGGCTCATTGATGATACGAAGTACGTTAAGTCCTGCGATCGTTCCAGCTTCTTTTGTCGCTTTTCTTTGTGCATCATTGAAGTATGCCGGTACAGTAATAACTGCATCTGTTACAGTCTCACCAAGGTATGCTTCTGCATCCTCTTTCATTTTCATGAGTACTTTTGCAGAGATCTCTTGAGGTGTATACGTTTTACCTGCTACTTCGATCGCACATGCACCAGATCTGTCGATAATGTGGTAAGGAAGTTTGCTTTGTGCTTCTTTAGCTTTATCCTCACTCATCATAAGACCCATAATTCTCTTAATAGAGTAAATGGTATTTTCAGGGTTTGTGATCGCTTGTCTTTTTGCAGACTCACCTACAAGTACTTCACCTTTATCTGTAAACGCCACGATAGAAGGTGTTGTATTTTTACCCTCTTTGTTTGCGATGATCTTTGCTTCGCCGTTATCAAACACTGCCATTGCTGAGTTTGTTGTTCCTAAATCTATTCCTAATACTTTTGCCATATTAAATCCTTAATTGTTATATTTTATATTCTATTTTATTTTCTAATTGTTCTACTTTGCCTTAGATTTGAATGTTGTTGCGAAGGCGCTTACTCTAAAGTAAGTAACTAAGTCAACTCATTCAAAGATGACGTTAAGTAGGACTATTTACAGGTTGAAACCATCGCTGGTCTCAAAACACGATCTTTAATCGTATAGCCTTTTTGCATCACTTGAACCACATCACCTGTTTGATGTGCATCACTTTCTACTTGCATAATGGCTTGGTGCACTTCTGGATCGAATTCACCTTCACATTCAACTGATTTGATATGATTTTTTTCTAAAACCTTTTTAAGTTGTTCATGTGTAAGGGTTACGCCCTCTTTCATCTTTTCAAAGACTTCAGAACTCTCTTCACTCTCTTCCATTGATGCCAGTGCATTTTCAAAAGAGTCCATGACTGCCAATATATCTTTTGCAAAACTTTCGTTTGCATAAGATACAGCATTCATTTTATCTTTCTCCAAACGTTTTTTAGTGTTTTCAAAGTCAGCATGTGCCCTAAGATATTTATCTTTGTAGTCCGCAGCTTCTGCCAGTGCAACTTCAAGAGGATCCACTTCTACAGTTTCTTCTGTTTCTGTTTGCTCTTCTTCTGCTTGGGACTCTTCAAGATTTTCATTCTCTTGACTCATATACAGACCTCCTTTATGTTTATAAATATTGCATTTTATATTTAATGCTTAGAAAGATTATACAACATTGAGTGTATCTTTGTCAAGTACTAGTTGAGTGAATATGACTAAACTTAGTAAAAAAAGCAGATTTATAGCTTTGAAATGATGATATATTAAAAGAAAAAAAGGGAATTAAAGGTGTATCAGTAAGAATGTTTATCAGCCAGAAAGGCTGATAAAGTGTACGGTATTAATTAGTTTCTAATACCTAGGTCTGCTTTAATAGCATTCCATCTAGCAAGATCTGTCTTTTTAAGATATCTCATGAGTCTTCTTCTTTGACCTACTAGTTTAAGTAGCCCTAGTCTTGAAGAGTGATCTTTTTTATTTGTTTTAAGGTGATCAGTTAAGTATGTGATTCTCTCTGTGATAAGAGCTACTTGTACTTCTGTTGAACCTGTGTCACCGTTTCCTCTAGCATATTTAGCAATGATTTCTGCTTTTTTCGCCTGATCTAAAGCCATAATGACCTCCTGATTGGTATAAAATTTCCAAAACTCTGTTTGGGAACGCAATCATATCATAATAAACTTAGATGAATATTGATACTTATCATGCCTACTTTAATATATATTAGAGTAAAATACTCCTAATTAACTGAAAGGTTCTAAAATGCTATTAACACGTGCAAGCGAATATGCGCTACTCTCTTTAGATGTTATACGAAAATCTGACAATCCTATCGGTGCAGAACAGTTGGCAACTGAACTCTGCATCCCTAAAAGCTTTCTTGCAAAAATTTTACAAAGTCTTGCAAAACAAGGAATACTGGAATCTCGTAAAGGTGCACATGGTGGATTTATCTTGGCTAAAGATGTGAATGAGATCAATGTAAGTGATATCATTTTTGCTGCTGAAGGTAAGGCTCCAGCTGTTTTTGACTGTACAAGTATAAACAACTGTCCAAATGGCACCATTGGAACTTGTGCCATTTCACCTTTTTTGATGAATTTCCAAACGAAGATAGATGACTTTTTAAATGGTTTGACCCTAGGCGACATACTTTAACCCACATTGGTTACTCTTCTGTAGGGTCTATTCTATCGACCCTACAAGTACTTCATTGTATAATACACTTATATTTTAACCTCAAAAAGGCATATTTTTATGAAACAATACGTTTACCACCTCTCACACATAGACCTTGATGGCTATGGATGCCAATACCTCTCACAACAATGTTTCGACAATATTAACTCTTATAATGCAAATTATGGACCTGAAGTACCAGCAAGACTTGGTGAGATCGTTAAGAAGATAGAGCAAGATAAGTTCTTACATGGCGATGATGTTGAAGCACTTATTCTTATTACTGACCTTAACCTCACGACAAAAGAAGGTAACTGGATAGAACAAGAGGCTGTACGAATCGGAGCAAAGCTTCAACTGCTCGACCATCATGCTACAGGAGCCTCTGCTGCTGAACGTTTTGCCTGGTATAAGCTTGATACAACACGTTGTGCAACGCTCATTACTTATGACTGGCTCCAACAACATTATGATTTTGATACAAATAATGACCTCTCTACCATTGTACAAGCGATCAATGCGATAGATATTTGGCTGAATGACGATGCACTCTTTGAATATGGGAAAGTGATGTTGGGTATGATCTCTGGAGCAAGAGAAGTGAACCGTATTTTATTTCCTGCAGAGGACAGAGCTTTCAAACTCTCTCTTATAGACGCTGCAAAACAAAGAGTCAATGAAAAAGATGCGCCTATTCAACTTGATGACGATCTGCACCAGATCAAAAAATCATTTTTCAGACAAACAGAAAATAATACCAAAGATAATCTGGTAGCCTACTATGTCACAAACCTTTTAACAGCAGATAAACAACGCTTAACGATACACTATAAAGGGTATAAAGGTATCCTAGGCTACAACGTAGGTAATACATCCATTATAGGAAATGCCTGTATGGTTGCCAATGATGACTATGATTTCTATATGGATATTAACTTCAGAGGAAACTTTTCACTCAGAAGCAACAACAAGCTTGATGTCTCAAAAATGGCTGCTCACATCGGAAACGGCGGAGGACACCCCAATGCAAGTGGTGGTAAAGTAGAAGGGTATAAAGACTCTTTTGTCTACGCAGATGTACGAAAATTCGTACAGGACTATATCGATAAAAAGTGTGAATAGATCTCTTCTATCCACTCTTATATATTAAATCTTCACTCTCGCTTCTAGTGCACGTGAGAGTGACATGATATCTATGTTCTCCAGCTCTACTCCAGTAGGTACACCTTGGGCGATCTTGGTGAAATGAATATTAAGACCTTTTAACTTATCTTCTATATAAAGTATCATGGTATCTGTAGCAATGCTTGGAGGAAAAGCGAAGATGATCTCAGATACCCCCTCGACTGCGTAAAACAGGTGTGCTTCATCAAGATCACGTACTTCTGTCACTACATAGTAGACACCATCGAACTGTCCGCTCTCTTCTATGGTCAAGATATCTTTCGCACTCTGTACAATACAAAGTTTTGTATTGTCCCGGTAAGGATCAGAACAAATGGTACAGAGTTCATCTTCACTCATATTGTGACATTTACTGCATTTTTGAATGGCATTGACCCCGGTTTCAAGTGCATGGGCCAGCTTCATAGCCCCAAATCCGTCTTCCATCACAGCATGATAGGCTAAACGTATCGCTGTTTTTTTACCAATAGAGGGTAAAGAGCCGAAGGCCTCCACCAAATTTTCAAATGCCTCTATTTTATAGTTTTTCATTATGGGCGAACGTAATCCACAACTTTAGAATATTCAACTACTGTTTTAATAAAGTCAACTACTTTGAGGTGTTCAGGATGTATAGCATAAGCCTCCAACCCCTCTTTACTTTCAAATACAGTAATGATACTTAAGTCCATCGCACGCTCTTCTGTAGAAAAGTTCACTCCTACATCTATACTTCTAAGCGATGGAACTGCACCCATAAGGTTTTCCAGCATCTGTTTTGCCTGGATTATGTTGGCTTTCTTATTCTCTTCTTTAAACTGAAATGTTACGATATGTACAACCATTTAAACTACCTATATTATTGTTTTTGTGATTATAACTAAATTATGGTAGAATTCGCCAAATTATTCCCTATTTTCATGGAGAAATATCAATGACAGAACTAGACTATTATGAAGTACTTGAAGTAAGTAAAGACTGCTCAGGTGCTGAACTTAAAAAATCGTACAGAAAGCTTGCGATGAAATACCATCCGGACAGAAACCCTGATGATAAAGAAGCAGAAGAGCAATTCAAAATCGTGAATGAAGCTTACCAGGTGCTCAGTGATGAAGAAAAAAGATCTATCTATGACCGTTACGGTAAAGCCGGTCTTGAAGGCCAAGGCGGTATGGGCGGCGGATTTGGCGGTGGAAATATGGATGACTTCATGGATATCTTCAACTCTATGTTCGGTGGTTCTGGCGGTGGATTTGGCGGTTTTGGCAGAACACGAAGAGACCCAGGCCAAAAATATGCTATGGACTTTGAGATCGAACTTCCATTGAAGTTCCATGAAGCAGTCTTTGGGTGTGAAAAGACCATAGACATCCGTTTCAAAACACCTTGTGGTGACTGTGAAGGTACAGGCGCAAAAGATGCAAAGCTAGAAACATGTGACTACTGCCAAGGTCAAGGACAGGTACTGATGAGACAGGGACCTATGCAGTTTGCACAAACCTGTCCTAAATGTCATGGTCAAGGACAAAGCATTAAAGAAGAGTGTGGAAGCTGTCATGGTAAAGGATATCATGAAGAAGAGGACACAGTCACTGTAAACATTCCTGCTGGTGTAGATTCAGGTAACCGCCTTAGAGCACAAGGTTACGGGAACGAAGCGAAGAATGGACAACGTGGTGATCTTTACCTTACCTTCCATGTAGAAGAGGATGAAAACTTCATACGTAATGGAAATGATATTTACATAGAAGTACCCGTATTCTTCACGCAAGCCGTACTAGGAGAAACTATCACCATTCCTGCACTTGATGGTGAATTGGAACTTGAACTTAAACAGAGTACAAAAGACAAAGAGCAGTTCGTCTTTGATGGTGAAGGTGTGGCTGATGTGCATGGTGGAAGAAAAGGCCGTCTCATTGCACAAATACGTATGATACTTCCTAAAAAGATCAACGATGAACAAAAAGAACTACTTGAAAAACTTCAAGAGAGCTATGGCGTTGAGAGTCGCCCTCACAAAAGCACTTTTGATTCTGCATTTGATAGGGTCAAAAATTGGTTTAAAAACTAACTTTATTTATATTCCCTTCCACTCCCCTTTTTTTTAGTATATGGGTTTTACCCATATACTCTTTTCATTAACTATCCTTCATTATAATAAGAATATATACTTTAGCTATTTTCAATAAAGGATAATTATTTTCCTTTAAGGTTAGGAAAGTTATAATCCCCAAAGGATAAAAATTATCCTTAAATAAAAAAAGGAGTTAATAATGGCACGTAGAGGAAATTCAATCATTAAAGGTCTTGATATCAACGATATCATCACTGGTCTTAATAAAGCATATGCAGATGAATGGCTGGCTTACTATCAATATTTCATTGAGGGTAAAGTAGTTAAAGGCATTATGAAAGATGCAGCGATTGCAGAACTGGAGCAACATGCAGCTGATGAACTTAGACATGCCAATATGGTAGCCGATCGTATCTTGCAATTAGGCGGTACACCCCTACTTAATCCAAAAGATTGGTTTACCCATACGAACTGTGGCTATGAAGAACCAAATAATTTTGATGTGGTAAATATACTTGATGATGCAATCAAAGGTGAGCAGTGTGCTATTTCTATCTATTCAGAGTTAGCAGAAATGACAAAAGATAAAGATATTGTTACCTATGATATCGTCTCTGAGATACTTGCAGATGAAGTTGAACATGAAGAAGATCTTCAAGCACTTTACGATGATATTACAGAGTTTGTAGAAGATTTAAAGAAAAATTTAAAATAAGGAATGATAACGATGAGACAATACGAAAGTTATAAATGTAACAAATGCGGTAATGAGATCGAAGTACAAGAAGTAGGTGGAGGAAAACTTACGTGTTGTGGAGAAGAGATGGAATGTACAACTGATAATTTAACCGCTGTAAACCTTATGAAAGCATTTGCCGGTGAGAGTATGGCAAGAAATAAATATGATCTATTTGCCGATATTGCTGAAGAAGAAGGTTGGCATGCGATCTCACGTCACTTCAGAGAAGCTGCTATCAATGAAATGTGGCATGCCAGAGCAGAGTATAAAGCATATCATGCAATGGTAGATGGAGAGGAGCTTGAAGGTACCTTACAAAACCTAGAGACAGGTATGGCAGGTGAAAATTATGAACATACAGAGATGTATCCTAACTTCGCTGCAATAGCTAAAGAAGAAGGACATAAAGAGATGGCACGTCTTTTCACTGCCATTGCGAAAGTAGAAGTAGAACATGAAAGAGAGTATGAAGCACTTAAACAAGCGATGATCGATGATGGATTCTTTGAGAGTGAAGATGAAGAGTATTGGGTCTGCGAGGTTTGCGGACATGTACACAGAGGTAAAAAAGCACCAAAAGCTTGTCCACTATGTAAAGTAGGACAAGAGTATTTCAAACGTGAACATCTCTATTAGACCATAGGGAGCAGCAAGATGCAGACATTGACAATCGTAGAGATGCTACCAGCATTTTTATTGACTCTGTTTGCAGGTCTTTCTACTGTACTTGGAGCATTTATCGCTTTTTGGGGCGGTACAAAAAATACGAAATTCTTATCCGTAGGACTAGGATTTTCTGCAGGGGTCATGATCTATGTCTCATTTGTAGAGATCCTTGTGAAATCTCAGGATGCCTTTTCTTTAAAATTTGGAGAGCTCGCAGGTGAAAGCTTAGGTCTTGTTGCTTTTTTTGTCGGAATTGCTATCTCATTTATCATCGACCAATCCATACCTGACAATATCAATCCCCACCATTCACTTGATGTTGAAAACTCTATAGATAACGATGATACGCAATCTCTGCAAAAACATAGAGCACCACTAGCACGTGTAGGCCTTTTTACAGCTATCGCCATTGCCCTGCACAATTTTCCAGAGGGTTTTGCCACCTTTATCTCAGCACTAGATAATATGACCACAGGTATTGCTATTGCCATGGCAATAGCAATACACAATATTCCAGAAGGGCTCGCCGTGGCACTTCCTGTGTATCATGCAACTGGGAGTCGTAAAAAAGCATTTCTATATGCTCTTGGTTCGGGGTTAGCGGAACCTATAGGCGCAGTTATCGGATTTCTCATCTTGGCACCGATCATGGGAGAATTAACATTAGGTATCACATTTGGTGTAGTTGCAGGTATTATGGTCTATATCTCATTTGATGAATTGCTTCCTGCTGCAAGAGTCTATGGTAACGACCATACCACTATCTTTGGACTGGTCATAGGTATGCTTATAATGGCTATAAGCTTAATTCTTTTTAAGCTATGAAATTACTTTTTGGTGCAATATAACTTTGTCGGTAGAAGGTTTTATACTAGAATCTTCACTACGATGGTCATACGCGATAACATAGACCTCATCCCCACTCTGTAGATAATTATTTTCACCAAATTCGGCATAAGCTGTTGCACCTATTGAAATAAGCGCTTGACTTGGATACTGCGTTGTTTTAAGATGTGCCGCTATATCTTCCAGTGGTCCGAAATCTTCTTGGGTATTCATTTTATCAATGAGCCATGTTTTGAGCTTAGTGTAGAAATAAGAGTAACCAAGTAGTGGCGCATCTACACCATAAGGGTGTAATACCCCTTCACGCTTCACAAAAGAGCACAAATGGTAGTTGTCCATCACCCCACCCTCTTCAAATTTATCGATAGGTATCCATTTATCACCTATACCTTTAGAGTTAGGACCCCATGATTTTTTCTCAGAGATCTTTTTTGCACCTTCTTTACGAATGGTGCAGTCATTAAATGTTGTGAATTTCTTGGCGATCAGATCGGTTACTTGATTCTCATCGTCATAGACAATGTCGAAAAGTACTGCTATCTCTGGTTCTACTTGCGCATTTGCTTCATAGTCAGGAAGTGTTAAAGTATCTGTACCTATAGAGTACAGTCCTAAAAAAGTATCAGATCCGGGAAGATAAAAAGGGAAAATACCTTTGGGTGCATCAGGTTCTGCAGTGACCACATTCTCAAAATCTTTAAGTTCGCCTGCCTGTTCTAAATGGTGTGCAAAATTTCCTGCTACACCTAAACATATCGTATCTTGTAATTGCATAAATATCCTTAGACAAAGTATGAACATAGTATATCTTAGGGATGATTATAGGGTGTTTGAAAAAATTGGGTGAAGCGTATATGAAGAATATCTACTACTCAAGAGTAGTAGATATAAGGGTGAACTTAGTTACCTGCTACAGCGTCTTTAAGTGTTTTACCCATTTTAAACTTAGGTGCAGTGTGTGCTGCTTTTGTATAAGTTTTATCAGTTCCTGGAACTTTACCGCTTTTTTCTGCTACTTCTACTGTAGAGAATGTTCCGAAACCTACCAATGATACAGTTTCTTTTTTTACTAGTGCTTCAGTTACTGAAGAGATAAATGCTTTTACTGCTCTCTCTGCTGCTGCTTTACTTTCAAACTCACCGTTTTTCTGTACCAATTCTACGAAATCTGCTTTTGTCATTCTACTTCCTTGTTTTTAAGATAAATCATTATAACACAAGAAACTCTTAAAAAAAGATAAAATAATGCTAAAAAGCCCTATTTTACGGCATTTAATGGTCTTTTGTAAAAAAAAAGATACAACATAAGATTAAGTTATTTATAAATCTAATAGTTAATATTTGAAAGCATTATAATAATGATGCTCTCGAAAGCCTTAAGGATACACTTTAAAGTCATACAGCCTGATATACCAGTTGTTTAGAAAGATTTAAAATACGATTTTTTTTAAATCAGGTCAGAAAGTAAACTAAGAATAAATTTAATGGGATTAAAAAAAGGGATGGTGCGTCAGAGAGGATTTGAACCTCCACACCCGTAGGGCACTACCCCCTCAAGGTAGCGTGTCTACCGTTCCACCACTGACGCACTGTGGATATATAGTTAAAGTACTATAGAAACTTTAAAAATGAGGGATAACAAAAAGTTGTGACGGGATTATATCCCTCACAACCTTTTAGTGTCTTTAAGATTAACCGATAAATGGGTTAGCGTAAAGAGCGATAAGCGCGATTACTAGTGTATAGATAACCTGTGCTTCGATCATTGCAAGAGCGATGAACATTGTAGTCATTAGTTTACCACCAAGACCTGGGTTTCTAGCAGTACCAGCGATTGTTGCAGCAGCAGTATGACCCATACCAACAGCTCCACCAAGAGCAGCAAGACCAAGACCAACACCAGCAGCAACTACTGAGTATGCTTTGATCATAGATTCACCTTCACCAGCGAAAGCAACAGCACCAAGTGCTAAGAAAAGTAAGAAAAACTTTTTCATTTTATATCCTTTAAATTAGTAGAGTTTAAGTCTCTTCGACTGTTCTCAAAGTCTGTTCGGATAGCGTAAACGATAATAAATTATCGCCAACATAAACATAAATGCCTACATTTCCCTACTGATCACTTCAAATAACGTCGCAATTATATCTTTATCATGATTAAAAATGGTTAAAAGGTGGGATCAATTCAAGAAGAGTGCACGTATATTCATACGGCAATCTTCTTGATGCTGATTAGAAGTCGTAAGTAATACCGAAAGTAACGATATTGGATTTAAAGTTCGCCGGGCCTTCATTATGCATAAGATTTTGATAATCTATCCATAGCCCCCACTCTCTCTCCTGATCCATATGACCATCGAACGGTCTATCATACTCTCCTTCCAATCTATCATCTTCTGTCTCGGAAAGGTCATATTCAAGACCTATACCATAACTGAAACCATCATATTTGTATGTATCATTAATGGCTGTACAATCGGTATCTATCTCTGTATGCCCATATCCGAGCAGCCCATATATATTTACCTTTTCACTTACTGGGTACTGTGGTTTAAGAAAGATACCATAATGGGTAGTCTCACCCCAGTCACTGTCAACGGTAGCTTTTAATGCACGTCCTTCTATACCCACATATTGGTTATATTCCCAACCAGCTCTAATGATCCCGCCCCAGGTAGAATCTTTAAGTCGAACATTTGGACAACCTGCAGTCTCACAATCTCTACTCACTCCAGCCCACAATAGACCTACCCCAACATAAAAAGGATTAGGATCTGCCTGTACAAGTGCAACAGGTACAACAGCTGGAGCAATATCACCCCCTCCAAATAGACTACTGCTTGTTAGAAGTGTACTGAGTGTTACTGTTTTTAATATCGTTTTCATTTTGATCTCCTTTCCCTATCTTTCATTTGCGTTCAGTTGTTCTTCTCTTCTCACAAAGAAAAGCCCAATGATCAGTGTTATAAGTATCATTAATCCTGACGAGAGTGTGTTCAAGGCTGATGAACTATCACTAGATACATCATTACATGGACAATCTTCAGCTTCAGGAGGACCTAAAGGCGGTATCTCTTCAGGTGGTTCAGCTCCTATCATACCTGCATCCAAATCAAGCATTGTGCTGCTCTCTCCTGAAGCAAGACTTATGTTAATCACATCCGTTCTACCTGTAGTTGGGTCAGCATCACTGTCAACTGTGGATCCCCCTGCATTTTTCGGGCTAAAAGTATAATCGGACGGCAAGATAAACTCAACTACATAATCTCCAGCTGGTATAGGAACAAAAAGATATTTACCTAATATATCAGTAGATACTGTTTGTAATAAAGTTCCACCTCCATTTGAATAGAGATTAACTACTACATCTGCCAAACCTTTTTCAGAAGGATCTTGAATACCATCTGCATTTGTATCGACCCACACTAGATTGCCTATCGCGCCACGTTTAATACCCGCATCGATATTTTCTGTACCATTACTATCAACTGGGAAAGAAAAGTTTTTAGTTGTCCCATTTATATCTGCATCACTGTCTGTTCCGCTATCCAGTGGTTCATCTGCACTTTGTTGAGTGAATTCAAATAAACCAGTAAGATTTGAAGGAGCGATGAATTTAATGTTATACACTCTTTCTACAGCAGTACCTGAACCACTTCTTACTTTTTTAACATTTACAAAAGAGTAATTACCACTGGCATCCGTTAGTGTTTCATCCACTTTTGTTTCTGTCATGGAGGTCGTATTGACTTCCCACAATTCTACTATAAAACCTGCAGGACCTGAGGTCTCATCTGCATCTTGAATACCATTATTGTTAATGTCTCCCCATACACGAGATCTGATATATGCATCATTTTGTCCTTTAGCAGTAACTGAAAATGTAACACTACCTGTTGATACACCGTCTTCGGGTGACCAAAAGGTCGAAGTTAACGTTCCCTGATCATCATAAAATCCACTAAATTTAAAATAATAGATTGTGTTATTGCTGTCCACCCAGGTATAATCCTGTTCAAAACTACCTGTATCAACTGATCCAAAGTTGTGTGCATCATCACAGGTGCTTACATCATTTCCATCTCCAAGATAGGGATGCCCGTCTGCAGGATTTACGATCACTCCATCTGTATCTCTAGGACAATCACCTCCATTGGTTGTCTCCCAATTATAAAGATTAAAGGTCCATGTTCTGTTAAAAGGCTCCCCAGTTGGTGTGGTTGGTACATCAAGGGTCCATTCTAATTGTACAAATCGTAATGATGGTGGACTGATCGGAAAATTACCATGTATAAGATCCCCAAAAGGATATTCCACACCATCAGCAAGCGCATCACCACTTTTTTCTACAAGCTGGAGATAGCTTTGCGCACCATCTCCAGTTCCCCACGATATACGTTTGTCACCATCACTATACACAGCTGTAAATGTTGAAGCCGTACCTAACTCAGTACCTACTATAAAGTTTCCTGAAGCGGTATAGCTTGCACTTTCTGCAATACTTAACAAAAATAAAACTGCAATCGCCGCACGTAATATAATTACTTTCATAATTCATTTCTCCTTATTTTGAGATTCACTATGTGTAGTAGAAATTATGTAAATTAAGAAAAATTAGATCATCACCATCACAAAGTTTCTACTGTAAGAAGAAATTTGTTGACACATCATATGGTATGTTGTTTGTAGAAAATTTCTTCACATCATTTAATGCAACCCGGCGGTCTGATATGAGATCCGTAGCTTTCCGTCCTATCTTCACAAATAGTTTGGCCTTTCAACAAGTGTATCATAATAATAATTATTTTACAATATAATAATATATTATAAATATAGTTCATTAAAAGTATTATATTTAATCATTTACTTTGAAGATGATCTTTTGTGGTGTTAATTTTGATAGTAAAGAAGAGAGATCTTCTTCACTTTTTCCTTCAAGGGAAGAGAAGGAAGATAACGTTACGCTAAAAATTCCGGAGTCGCCAGTTCAACCTTTTTACCTTTTTGCTCCATCACGATAACAGTGATAGCATCACCTTCGCTATAGCGTTCTGAAAGGTTATTAACACGTTCTTTGGCTACTTTGGAAATGTGAAGCAAGGCATCAAAGCCATCTGGCATTTCAACGAAAATTCCAAAGTCTACGATCTTTTTTACTTTTCCATCATAGCTTTGTCCTACTTTATACTCCATCTGTTTCTTCACAGGAGCAGATGCGATCTCTTCTATATGTGCTTTTGCTTCAGCTACTTTTTCCTTGTCTTCTCCCGAAAGTTTTACACCACCTTCATCACGATCAAGGTCAATAGAAACTTCAAACCTCTCGATGATCTCACGGATCGTTGCGCCTGCTTTACCTATGATATCTACTATCTTGCTAGGATGCACAGTAAAATGCTCTGTACTTGGAAGTGCTGTACTCGAAACGATGTTTTTCTCTGCCTCTTCCATAAGTCCGAGAATATGATTTTTACCCTGAGTTGCTTTCTGCAGTGCATCTTTCAGTACAGCCAAATCGATACCGCCAAGTTTGATATCCATTTGCAGTGCCGTAATACCCTGTGCCGTACCCGCTATTTTAAAGTCCATATCTCCGTCATGGTCTTCAAGTCCCATAATATCTGTGAGAACGGCATATTTATCTCCCTCACTCACAAGCCCCATAGCAATACCTGCTACAAGTGCAGTTGTATTGACTTCAGCCGCACGTAGTGCCAATGCACCACCACATATCGTTGCCATAGAAGAAGAACCATTACTCTCCAAGATCTCCGAAACCATACGAATACTACCATCATAATTTAGATCCAAACAAGGCTCTAGTGCTCTTTTACCTAAATTACCATGTCCAAGTTCTCTTCTTCCTGGGGCACCAATGAATTTTGCTTCCCCGACAGAGTAACCTGGGAAATTGTAATGCACCATGAAGTTCTCAGACTGAGAGTTCTTCTCAGTGATCAATTCATACATCTGCGCATCTTTTTTATCTCCAAGTGTCACCGTAACCAGTGCCTGTGTCTGTCCGCGAGTAAACAGACACGAACCGTGTACAGAAGGCAAAAGGTTTGTCTCGATGCTGATAGGTCTTACCTCATCAAGTGCTCTACCGTCAGCACGTATGTTTTTATCTAAGATCATTGCTCTGACAACAGTTTTTTTATAGCGTTCAAGTACTTTGGAAACCAACTCTTTATCTGCTTCTTTACCTTCAGACTCTAGTGCTTCCATGATTTTCGTACGTACTTTTTTAAGTTCAGTAGAACGCTCACTTTTTGCCATATGTGAAATAGCTTTTTCAACATCTTCGGCATAATTGTTTTCAATCATCGCATAGAGTGACGCATCCACTTTATCTTCAGCCAATGCAAACGCTAAAGATTCTCTTACTAGAGGGGTAAATGCATCTACATAAGCTGATGTAGATGCATCTATAGCCTCTGCTGCCATAGCAATCACATCTACCAATGCGGACTCATCAAACTCATTGGCACTTTGACCAGATTCATCTTCCGTTGCCAGTGTACGCATCTCTATCATCACCACATCTTTACCCGAACCTACAACTAAAAGGTCAAGTTCACTCTTATCCTGTTCTGAAAGTGTCGGATTGATAACAATATCATCTCCCACTGTCCCTACTCTCACTGCTGCGATGCTGGTTGAAACAGGAATATCAGAAACATATAGTGCAGCATTGGCTGCATGTAAAGCTGCTACCTGCATATCTACTTCACTGTCTGAACTTACCACCATCACGGTGATCGTAACAGGGTAATGAAAACCTTTAGGAAATAACGGTCGTAATGAACGGTCAACGATACGGGATGTCAATGTTTCAAAATCACCAGGCTTTGTCTCTCTTTTTATAAATCCTCCAGGGATCTTTGCAGCCGCATATGATTTTTCCATATACTGTACTGTGAGAGGAAGAAAATCTTCATCAACAGCTTTTTCATCTACTGCAACAGCTGCAATAAGTACGGCTTTACCTTGTCTGTACATTACAGCACCACTGGCCTGTTTAGCTATTTTGTTAAATTCATACTTTTCTTCGAGATTGTTTACATTTATCTCTACAATTTGTTCATTCATTCGTTTCTATTTCCTTTGATTGTTTCTACTTTTAGAACTGGTTTCTTATACATTTATAATCGATAATATCTCTGCAGAATCTAATCTCTCATATTCTTTATAATAGTATTCTATCGAAATATAGTCTTTTATCTTATGAGGACAAAACACACCATCACATACAGTGAGCAGATTTTGATAAACAGTACGGTCTAACATTGGTGTTGCAATATAGATATTTTTTGCCCCTCTTGCGATAACCGACTTGAGTGCTACCATCATCGTAAGGCCGGTTTCTATACATTCATCGACTAAAACTACGTACTTACCCCGAAGAGAAACCAGATCCTTACCTTTTCTGTATTTATAGACATAGGCCAATACTTCTTCTTCATACTTTCTATGCGCTTCGCCATAGACATAATCTTCATGTATTTCAAAAGCATCTATCAGTGCCTTATGCATCACCACTTCTTCCGTTTCTGAAACCATGGCGATCGCCAATTCAGGGTTATTGGGTGCTAGCACAGGTTCTGCCAATAGTATATCCATCTGCACATCTATAGCTTTTGCAATCTGATCTGCAAAATAAACGCCCTCCTCACTCACACCTATCACTACTGTTTCATTTTTTTCAAGTAATTCTACAGGCAGCATCTCAATCAGTTGCCTTGAGGCATCTTCTCTGTCTTCATAATAAATATTAGGGTTTGAATCGCTCAGCATAATCTGCTCCTGGAAATTGTTTGGAAATTTCTTCTTCATCAAAAGTATAACGAAACTCTTCTATATACTTCATCAATAATTTATAGGCATGATTCAACTGCTCCATATCAGCCACATCACCTCCTAGATCAGGGTGACTCTTTTTAGCCAAAAAATGATATTGCTTTTTAACGTCTGCCCTACTGATCAATTTAGGCAATTGTAATATATCTAAGGCTTTTTCTATCTCCTCTTTCGGACTGATGAACATTACTCAGTACCTACCACACCAAACGGTATAAAGTTCAATTGTAAATAAAAAGTGGTATCCTCAGTAAATCCTGTAGGTCTAGGTAAAATATCTTGTCTGACGGAAGCTGTTGCACTCCAGCAATCACGATGGTAACTTCCTCCAAGTCTCCATTGCCTACTGGATGCATCATCTACATCATAGGTTAAACCACCATTCAACTTGATCTTTTCATTGAGTGTATACGCAAAGGAGAAATACACTTCATTTGCGTATACATCATCATCGGCAGTAGCACTATATGTAGGATCATCAGGCAAGATCTTTTTATACGTATGTCCCACACTAAAACTATAATCCGTTTTATTCAATCCTATACGACTTGAAGATTCACGTATTTTGCCATATTCATGAGAATAGATGAGATTATTATACAGATTCCACTGTTTCAAATTATACTGCATCTCATTACTCATATCAGCAAGTTCATACTCTCGGTCCAGATAATAGAGTTGAGCAAATCTTTGATAAAACTTCAGTTTCATATTTTCATCATAAAAATATTGGCTTAAACTGAATTTATACTGCTCTTCAGGCAATCCAACCACAAAAAGTTCCTGCTGTTCATCACTTAATGAATCAAACTCAACAGGAGACTGATTTTCACTCCCCGGTCTAATATATTGAATAGAAGGCTGAAGTACATGGATAAAATCGTCATACTTTTTCGTCAGGTCTGTGAAAAGTTTCACTTTATGTATATTGCTATAGTACTGAAATTCATCATGAATATAATCCCCATTACCAAAAAAGAATTTACTGTAATAGATCTCTTCACCCAATGAAAGATTTAAAAAATCATCAAAAAATGCTGTAGTAAACTCCAATGGTATTTTGAATTCTGCTTGCTGAAGTGTAGTACCTTCTTCTCTATAAAGATTGTTAATGTAAAAATCTACACTGTATGTCAAATTATCCCATATCAAATGATTCAAATATTTATGAAACTGCATAGAAGGGAGTATTTGAAGGGTATCACTATTGTCATCTTTTCTTGTATCTATGAAATATTTGGCATTCAGTCCTGTATAGTAGTCGTTGTTATAAAGAAAATAGTTAAGCCTTGACTCTTGTAAGGGTACAAGTCCAAAATGCGAAAGTGTACTTTGCTGTAAATTTAAGTAATCAATGTCATTGAGATAGGTTGTATTGACATAGAGGCCATCTGTAAAACCCGGTGATAACTTATGAGAAAATACTTTGGAAGATTCGTAATTGAACTCTACACCATAATGGCTGTCATTTTCAAGGTTATTCTCTTCTGCATAAGCCTTCTTATCCTTAAAATATCCTACCCTCAATGCGCCTGAAGAGTGTGCTGAATCGGCGAAACGCAATGTTGTATAGAGCCCTAAGCTCCTCGAAGTCCGTATCTGAGGGTTGAACTCCATATCCATACTGGGTGAGATTGCCCAAAAGATAGGTTGTTCATAACGAAATCCTTCACTGGATGAATATCCAAAGCTTGGAAAAAGCAGACCAGAAGTTCTCTGTCTATCTAACGGAAAGGCAAAATAGGGTGTATAAAATACAGGTACATCCCATAGGTACATTTTTGCATTATAGATCTTCATATACTGTGCCTCACTATCGAAAAAAGAACGTGAGAAACTCATTTTCCATAAGGGATCTGTAATATCACAACTTGAGATCACTGATGTGCCTAGCGTATAATTGGTATCTTTTTTGTGTGCATCCTCTGTAAAAAGCCATACATCATTTTTACTCATAAGAAAAAGTTCGTCAAAAGTCACTTCTTGTGTATCAGTATATATTTCAATATGGTTACTATGCTCCTTTGTACCTTTATACCCGATCATTTCTATATCGCCATCAAGTACAAGCAGTTTTTTACTTTTGTCATAGGTTGCAGAAGATGCTTTGATCACAGAATCTTCATAATAAACCACTACATTATCTTTTGCTGTAACAATGTTTTCAACAGAATCCACATGTTTTGCTGTGATCTCTATTTTACCTTTATCTGATGCAGCAGAGAGTATCTGCATACCAACAACGATAGATAAAAGAAAAAAGGAGATATATTTAGTCATTCACGACTACACAGTTTGAAAGTTTATCATGCAGTGTTTGTTTCAGTGGCACAAAAAATGCCATAAGAAAACCCAGATAAAACAATACTTCACTGGGAATCCTTACTGAAGCACGTAAAAATGCTTTTGAAAAGTCTGGGATATTCCCTGTGTCCATATCTATCACTTTGATCTTCATCAAGTACTTACCTAAAGTCATACCGTTTTGCCAAACGAAAACCGTATGATAAATAAGCTTGATCCCTAACACGACTAAAAGATTCTGTGCGAGAAAAGTATTGATACTCGCAACTGCAGCTTCATCAACCACAGTGATATTAGAAAAAACTGCAGCAAATTGATCATAAAAAATAATAAAGAAAAATACAGAGATCACAATGTCATCTATGACAAAAGCCGTAATTCTCTTTTGATTACTTGCTATAGATGTAGAAAGGGGTTCAGACATTTCTACTTCCTAGAGTGCCTGATATGCAATGTCCGTACGACATTGTTTACCAGCAAAATGTACTTGCCCCACTAACATATAAGCACGTTTCTGTGCCTCTTTAATGCTATCACCGACACCCACACAAACCAGTACTCTTCCCCCGGTAGCATAGAGTTTACCATCTTCACCTCGTGTCACACCTGCATAAGAGATATGTGCATTTTCACTGACTTCTTCATGGTAGATATCATCCACAATGATCTCTGCAGGAGGTGTACTTTTGTATGGGTAATCTTTACTTGCCATGACTACACCAACAGCGTATTTATCATGAAACTCTATATTCGCATTTTTAAGATCACCTGTCGCAGCCTTATAGAACAGTTCAGAAGCAGGAGATTTGAGCAGTGGCATCAACTCTTCACATTCCGGATCACCAAAACGTACGTTATATTCAAGAATAATAGGCTCACCTTTCACTACCATCACACCGATAAAAAGCACTCCTGTAAATGGCATGCCTTCAGATTCCATTCCTTTAAGTGTAGGCTCGATAACTCTTTCATTCAGTTTACGATAGATCTCGTCATTTACCAGTGGAGTAGGTGCATAGGCACCCATACCGCCTGTATTTGGACCCTCATCATTATTGAGTAATCTTTTATGATCTTGAGCAGCAGGTAAAACCACATAGTCCTTTCCGTCACAGATAGCAAATACAGAAAGTTCATAACCATCCAAGAACGCTTCAACAACAATACTTGTTCCAGCATCGCCAAATGAATTTCCTGAGAGCATTTCACCAGCAGCTTTTTTGGCTTCATCGTGACTTTGAGCGATGATCACACCTTTACCGCCGCAAAGACCATCTGCTTTAACCACGATCGGTGCATCAAGTGTCATGATGAAATCATATGCATCCTGAAGAGAATCAGTCTCGATATATTTTGCTGTAGGGACATTATGACGAGCAAGAAAGTTTTTCATGAAGATCTTTGAACCTTCAAGCTGCGCGGCTTCTGCCGTAGGACCAAAGATCGTAAGACCTCTAGCTTCAAAAACATCAACAATTCCACCAACTAATGGTGCTTCAGGTCCAACAATGGTAAGTTCTACATCATTTGCTTCAACAAAATCAGCCAATGCATTGAAATCACTGATCTCTAAGTTCTCACCTAATGCATCAGTAGCGCCATTACCCGGTGCAAAATAAATTTTCTCTACATTTTCATCTTTAGTCAATGCCAAACCAATAGAATATTCTCTACCACCTGCACCTATAATCAATACATTCATAAAAATTTCTCCGAAATAAAAAGTCTAATACCTATGTTTATAGGGTTATCTTGTAGTGATGAGAGTTGTGCGTAGAGGATTTTTCAAAAGGCTAGAAAGTGAACTGATAGTTCATCGATAGCTTTTTGAAAAGTCCTATGCGTGCAAATATCGTCACTAATAAGTGCCCCGGGTGGCCGTTCTGTTTAAAAGTCGGCCCTATATAGCCAACAGCGCAGGAGAGAGTCTCTCTTTAGGGGATGATTTCTCGCCGACCAGGTCAAGCTCAAACGAAAACTTCCACTCACCAAGAGCCTACATGTCCCACTTAAGATAAATGTTGGACCCCAAATACAGTAGTCGTACCACCCAGGTTGAATTTATTATAACCTATTTGGAGTTAGAAGTGAGTAAAAGTTGCTTTGCTTTTGTGATACATGCATCGATAAGTGGTTTATCTGCTACTTCAAACCGGGCATGTGGCGGTAAATGTTTTTTTGTAGCTTCACCTATCACCACCGCCGTATAACTCTCGTCCCATTCAAAATTCTTCAAAAAACAGTGTATGGTCGAAGGGGAGGTAAAGATAATGATAGCATCTTTTACAGGTTTCTCTTCTTTCTCATAGTGAATACAGGAGGTTTCATAGATGATCTGTTCGTGAAGTAAGATACCAGCTTTGGCTAAAAAGTTTTTTGAATCAAAAGAGACCTCTTGTGGCCGTAAATACAAAATATTTTTATCTTTAAATAATGCAATAATATCTTGACTTAACGTCCCAGCATAAAATGATTCTGGCTGATACATAACCTTACCACCTAAAGACTTTATCTCTTTCGCCGTGGCTGAACCTATGGCCAAACAAGGGTATTTTTTCCATTCGGGACTTAGGGTTTCTGCACTCCTTACAGCCTGTTTGGATGTAAACATGAGTGTATCACATCCAGAAAAATCTATCTTTTCGGATAAAAGAGAGAAACAAATCATAGGGAGGTGTATCGTTTCTTCTATGGGCAAAGGAGATAAAAGATAAACACTACTTTCCGTATCAGACATTATTGTTCTTTACTGACTTTTAATAAAGTTTTACCATCAAGCATCGCAACATTCATATACTCATCATCATAGGGATCAAAGTGCGGTGTAATGATCCACTTTTTATTTTTATCAAGCCGATGTATCTTATCTTCTACCTCATCTGCTATACGATGTGCCTCGAGCAGTAACATATTGGGACGTAAGACCATATGAAACTCTACAAAGTTTGTCGTACCATCTGTTCGTGTTTTAAGCCAATGATAACTGGTCACTTCAGGATGATTGGAAATAATCTCTTCAATCTGTGCTACTGTATCTCCATCTAAAGCACGATCTAAAAGTATCTCAACACCTTCTTGTATGATCTCATACGCTGAGTAGATGATATAAAGCCCTATACCTAAACCAAATATAGCATCGATCGCATCCATACCTGTCATATATACAAGTCCTAACGCTACCAGGACAGCTGCGTTACTCCAGAGGTCTGTTTGGTAATGCAGCGCATCTGCCTTAATAACAATATTGTCTGTCTCTCTAGCGATCTTTAAAAGATATTTAACCAAAAGATAGGTAATAATAATAGAAAAAGTCATTGCTATGATCGAAGGTGTTAATAGTGTGGTCTCCACGCCATTATTTAACTTTTTAATCGCTTCATAGATAATATAGATACCTGAAATGGTAATGACAGTACCCTCTATCACTGCGGCAATAGCCTGAATCTTTCCCTTACCATACTGATACTCGCTGTCTGCACGTTCTTCTGATTTTTTAATCGCAAAAAAGTTCAAGACTGAAACCAGCATATCTAAAAGTGAGTCAATTGCAGAGGCAAGTACTGCCACAGATCCACTTGCGATTCCAAATAGCAGTTTGACAATGAGTAGAAGTGTTGCAACTGAACTTGAGACAACTGTTGCTCTTTTTTGCGGTGACATTTTCATCTTTTGATTCATCTATATTATCCCTTTTTTTTCTTTTATTATCGTCAAAACATCTATGATCAATAAGACAAAAGATACGACTAAATAGAGTATAAGAAGTATCCATAACCCACGACTTATCATCTCCAAAAAAGGGAAGAAAAGCGTAATACGATATATTATACCTAGTAAGACTGTATATTTTACTGCATTATGTAAGTGTTTATAAAACTTGATTATTGATGCTTCGCTGCAGTTCGCACATCTTTTCTCAAGCGCTTTTTCCTGATATTTATCTAAAAATGCATAGACGTATTTCAATACATAACGTGATAAAGTAATGATCACTGCTATTCTAATGATGATGAAAAGTGCTTCGAGCCAAAATCCATCTGGTATCTTCTGCCACCATTCGATGAGAAGTGCTTTAAGACTCATTCCCTCCGACAGATAATAGATACAAAATATACTTGTAGAGATCAATCCTAACCATAACAGCACTTTAAGCACAAAGAAGAGATATCTTTTGGCTTTAAGTATCGTATGCCTATTTTTTTCATACGAAGAGGTGTTTTTCATCAGACCAAAGGCAAAATGATAGTGTATCTTAAGCATCATATATACTCCAACTACAGCAAGAAGAAGCAGTCCAAAGACAATGATTTCTTCATAGAAGTTTGGAATATCCATAGGTTAAAGACCTCATAATAAAATATAAAGCGATTTTAACATAAGTTAGGTTTAACCATACGTGTCATCTTATTTCACCATTCCAAAAAAAGATGTAATAAAATTCATTTTATGTCAAAACTTATGTTATAGTAATGTTATAATTTTCAAATATACTTTCAATTTTTAATACGTGTATTTCATACAGATAGGTGCTTAAATGGATAATAGAGATAATGAAATAGAAAGAGATAGTTTAGACCAAGCTATTGATAATACAGATATCTCATTTGAAGAGCGTCTTGCCTATGATAAGATGGTTTTCTACTATATTTCACTACCCATTATGCTTATCGGAAATCTTTTAGGTGCCCTTCTTTTATCTGCGATTCAATTAGAATCTGTAGATCTCGATTCGATTGGTATCTGGCTTCTTGTCAGTTTTATTATGTTCCTCTATCGCTTTTATCACTATTATCAGTTTAGAAATGAAAGTGAGACCAATAAACTCAAAAATGCAAATATCTGGCTTGACAAATATTATACCAATACACTGCTTAGTGGTATTGTCTGGGGAAGCAGTGCATTTTTACTCTTCCCTGAATCGGGACTTTTAAATCAAATGACCCTGCTCTTCTTTTTATTTGCCATTGGTTTTTCTGCCATGGGTATACTGGCATCTAAAACAGATCTCCTGCTTACCTATGCATTGGTTACCTATGCTCCTATTATCTTACGTCTCTTTTTTATGGAAGATGAACTTTACAGTATGATCGCATTTATTATTCTTGCTCTAATGCTCATCATGATACTTACGGCAAACTATTACGGAAAAGTGATCAATAATGCATTGAACAACCGTCAACACTTCATGACCATCAAACATTCACATGAAAAACTCAAAGAACGCTTCTTCTCCCTGTTCGAACGTGCCCCTGTAGGTATCTATTATTACAATCCTGCTTTGGAACTTCAAGATGTCAATATGCATTTCATGCACATGAATAAGGAAAAAGACAAAGAGGCCCTACTCAATACCAATTTGAATCACCTTTCAAATTCCCAAGTGATCCATGCACATAAAGAGATATTTCAAGGCAAAACCGGTAACTATCGTGGTCCTTTCGAAGTGCTTAACTCTAACCAGAGCCTTTATGTGAATCTTTCAACCGTACCTATGCTTGATGCTCAAGGTAATGTTGCTGGAGGCATCACTATTATCGATGATATTACCAGTGAAGTCACCGCAAAAGAAGCCGTACTGAGAAATGCCTATTATGATATGCTTACAAACATCCCAAATCGTACACTCTTTTTAGACAAACTCAACGCTTTTCTCTCCAATACAAAGCAAAATGAGGTATATGCTGCTTTACTTTTTCTCGATATCGATCACTTTAAAAAAGTCAATGAAACCTATGGACATGATATGGGTGACCACCTGCTTAAACAAGTGGTTCAAAGGATTGATGGGTGCATAAACAGCCATGATATATTTGCACGAATAACCGGTAATAAATTTGCTATTCTTATTCCTACTTTAGACAGTGATAAAACGCTATCAAAAGAGATGGCATCAAATTATATAAGTACCATTCATGATAAATTTGTCCCTCCATTTCTTGTATCAGGAGATGAACAACATTTAGGTTTTACCACGGGTGTCGTGATGTTCAATACCAATGCTATCTCTGCCTATGATCTTCTAAAACGTGCTGAAACAGCCATGTATGAAGCCAAAAAAGACGCAAGAGGAACAAATAAATTCTATGAAAGCAGCATGAGTCAAGAGACGCAAGAAACACTCATGGTCGAAAATGATATACATAAAGCGATCAGAAACGATGAATTTATTGTCTATTATCAACCACAAATGGATATAGAACACAATAAAATTATCGGTGCTGAAGCGCTTGTACGATGGGAGCATCCAGAAAAAGGATTTATCTCTCCTGCGCTATTTATTCCTATTGCGGAAGAGAGTGGTATCATTATCAAACTTGAAGAGTGGATCATCGATAGAGTGTTAGCTGAGATAAAAGAGTTAACTGAACATCTTGGTCATTTTCCACTCGATCACATTGCACTTAACATTTCCACTGTACATTTTTTACAACCGCATTTTGTTGAAAAGCTTATGTTACAGCTGTATAAGCACGCAGTAAAACCTGAATGGATCGAATTGGAAATAACAGAGAGTGGTATTATGCGTAATATTGATGATGCAGCTAAAAAGATCAAAGAGTTAAAAAGTTTTGGATTTACGTTGGCTATCGATGATTTTGGAACAGGATATTCTTCCCTTGCCTATCTCAAACAGCTCCCTGTAAATCTTGTGAAGATAGATCAGTCTTTTATCTCAAATATGCATGAGAGTAAAGGAGATGCTATCATTGTTGAAGCTGTGACCGCCATTGCTGAAAAGTTTGATTTTAAAGTATTAGCAGAAGGTGTGGAAGATGAAGAAACATTAGAAGCTTTAAAAGGTTTAAACTGTGATATCTACCAAGGTTACTACGGTCATAGACCTATGCCAATGCATGAGTTTGAACAACTTCTTACATAGATTTTAAAGAGAAACCATAACAATGGTCTCTCCTCTTTTGGGTTTATAGTGCCTTAGTTGCCAAAGAAGCTACCCTTTGCGCAAATGCACCTTTGTCCTTAGGCTCAAGTCCCTCTGAAAGTTTTGCAGAATCTAAAAGGATCCATGAGAGGTCATCAAAGAGGGATTTATCTTCAAGACCATCGAGCTTTTTGATCATCTCATGGTCAGGATTGATCTCTAAGATAAGAGGTATCTCTGGCATCTCTTGTCCCATTTGAGCAAACATCGCTGCCATACCAGCCATAGGGTCAGAGCTGTCTTTGAGTACACATGAAGGGCTAGATGTAAGTCGTGTAGAAGTTTTTACCTCTTTTACTTCCTCACCCAACACTTCTTTGATCTTATCTGTAAGCGATTTAAACTCTTTGGAGATCTCTTCTTTCTCTTCCTCACTCTTCGAGTCGGGTGCATCAATCGTTGTAATGTCTTTAAGATTCCACTCTTTATACGTTCCTATCATTGGTGTGACTATACTGTCTACCTCTTTATCATCCATGATAAGTACTTCAATATTCGCTTTTTTATAGGCTTCTAGCAGTGGAGAGTTTCTCAGTACCTGTTCATCATCACCAGTAATATAATAGATCTCTTTCTTTTCAGAATTACCGCGACTTACATATTCTTCAAATGAAACCAAACCATCTTCAGTAGAACTCTTATATTTGACGATATCAAGCAGTAATTCTTTATTGGTATTATCTGTGTAAATACCCTCTTTTATCACTCTATTGTATTGAGTAATAAAAGTCTCAGCATCTTCACCACTTAACTTTTTAATCGACTGAAGTATCTTCTTGGTTGCATTCTGTTTAATGTTTGCGAGGATTCTGTTTTCTTGAAGCAACTCACGAGATACATTCAGAGGTAGATCTTCAGAATCGATAATACCCTTTACAAAACGCAGGTATGGCGGTAACAACTCTTTGTTATCATCTGTGATAAACACACGTTTCACATACAGTTTTACCCCAGCTTCATAATCTGCTCTATACATATCCATAGGTGCTGTTTTAGGAATATAGAAAAGTGTTGTAAATTCATTGGCACCCTCTACCTTATTGTGCAAATATGTAAGTGGTTCATCATCACCATGTGCCAAGGTTTTATAGAATTCTGAGTAATCCTCTTCTTTCAATTCAGATTTAGAAACTGTCCATAATGCAGTAGCTGCATTGATCTGTTCAGATCTATTGACCATTTTAGTCGTAGCCTCATCCCCTTCCCCCTCAGTCTCTTCTTCAGAGTAATTCAACATGATCGGGTATGGAATGTGGTTAGAGTATTTCTTCACGATCTCTTGTGTTCTCCACTTGTCTAAGAACTCTTTCTCATCTTCTTTAAGCTTGATATAGATAATGGTTCCATGCTCTTCTTTTGTCACAGGTTTTACTTCATACTCACCTGTACCATCTGTACTGAACATATATGCCTGCTCTTCACCTGCCTTCTTCGAGATCACATCTACTTTATCTGCTACCATGAACACAGAGTAAAAGCCTACCCCGAACTGACCGATGAGATTTGAATCTTTTTTCGCATCACCTGTAAGGTTTTCCATAAAAGCTTTCGTACCAGATTTGGCAATGGTTCCCAAATGGTCCATCAAATCCGCTTCATTCATCCCTATACCGTTATCACCAATCGTAAGAGAGTTGTCTTCTTTATCTAGTTTAATAAAGACTTTTCCAGACCATTCATCTGCTTTAAATTTTTCATCGGTTAAAGAAAGGTAATTAAATTTATCCAATGCGTCAGAAGCATTCGATACAAGTTCCCTAATGAAAATTTCCTTATTTGAGTAAAGTGAGTGTGTCATAAGCTTAAGCAACTGCCCGATCTCTGTTTGAAACTGATGTTTTGCCATTTGTGTTTCTCCTATAGTGTATTAATTTTTGTGGGATTATAATATATTTTTCTAAATATTACAAGTTTTTTGAAAGAAAGTTTAGTGTTACTGACTAAAGTATGGGTTTATTACATGTTTCTGTTTCGTGCTATAATCAACTATGAAAAACTTATATTTAATTAGACATGCAAAATCTGACTGGAGTGATGAGAGTAAAAGTGACTTTGAGAGAGGCCTCAACAAACGGGGACAAAGAGCCATCTATACTATGGCGGATGCGCTGAAGAAGAAAAAAGTGATGCCTGATCTTATACTCTCTAGTTCCGCCACAAGAGCCAAGCTTACGGCTGAAGGTTTAGCCAAAGAGATAGGATATAGTGGAAAGATCAAATACCTAGATGCACTCTATATGGCTGAGCCTCTAGATGTCATTTCCATGTTAAAAGAGATAAAAGACACATACCATCATCTCTTTATCGTAGGACACAATCCAGAAACAACTGAATTCACAAACCTTATGCTGGATCAGTATATTGAGAACGTACCTACATTGGGTATCGTGGCTTTTGAACTTCCTATCAAAAGTTGGAACAGATTCAAAGCCCAAAAGGTAAAATTGAATTTTTTTATTTACCCTAAAATGTATAGATAATATCTATTGTTTCCACTCTAATTTGTTGATAGAGATCTTTTCATTGGTAAATGGCTCAACGATCACATCGATAGCATCAATTTTATAACGCAGCGGATAACCTATTTTTGAATTTTTAGCTGTACTCTCCAAAATATAATACTTCTTTCCATTTACCCAAAGTCCTTTTCTTTTTGCTAACTGTGGGTCAGCCAGTGGAATAATCACAAAAATATGCTTGGGCACTAGAACAAAATATGCCTCTTTGCCTAAAGCATGTAACATGGAGATAAGTAGATTACTCTTATCATCACAATCCCCAAAATTTTCCTGTATGGTCTTTTGTGCAGAATGTTGCTGAAAGGTATTTGTCTGATAAGGAATATTTGTTGCAAAATCCAACAATGCCTGTACTTCACATACTTCATCGCGACAGTCTTGTGTGAGTTTGAATGCTTTATCTTGGATCTCTTTTGAAGTTGTCACATAAGATCTGTAGATACCATTTGAAGTACCTACATGTGTTTTGTCTACGATATGCATCGCTTTGATGGTACCGTAGACAAAAGCGATGAAAAAAATCACTATAATGAGAAGAGAAAGGTATTTTTTACTTTCACTTGTCATACTAGTCCTATAGAACAGTCTTTCTTATGCCTTTTAAAGAGGTTCACAACCATATTTTTTACGCTCTTTTAAGAGCTCTGAATGTCTTTTCTCTATATCTCTTAACATTTTCTTTTTATTGTTACTTACTGTAAAACCCGGTGAAGGTAATGCGCTAGCTTTTTCTTCCAAATGGAAGGCACTGGTATTTTTCACCATACTGGTAAATTCAGATAACTCTATAAGTTCTTCATCTAAACTATTACATTTCTCAGGAGAGAAAGTAGCGTTATCTGAAGCCGTCATTTTGTCATCCATTTGGGCAGTACTTGCAGTGACAGGTGTTTCAACATTGGATGTTTGACGCGCTGTTGAAGGTTCTACATCTTTTTTCTCTGTAACTGCTACCATTTCTTCTTTGTTGTCACTTACGGTAGTTTTTGCTACCGGTACTGCTGCCGCTTTCTTTTCTGCATGCACTGCAGTGGTATTACTTACCTTTGTCGTAGGTTCAGCCGAACTCATGGTTTTTTTGGCAGTATCAGCAGAGTGTCCAGATGACAAAGTAGCTCTATTTATAGCTCTCAATTCATCACTCTTTTGAGTGATTCCCGGAGAGGTTTTACAACCATATTTTTCACTCTCTGCAGCATATGCAACATATTTTTTCTTTGCATCTCTCAGCATTTGTTTTCTGTTATTACTTACCGTAATTCCTGGTGTAGGTATCGCGCTGGCTTTTTCTTCCAAATGGAAAGCACTGGTATTCTTTACTACTTCTGTAAATCTATCTAATCTCAGAACTTTATTCTCTAATGCAGCACATGCATCTAGAATTGGCATTTTATCAGCTATTTGAGCAGTACTTGTGGTCACAGGGATTTCACAGCCATATTTTTGACGTTCTGCTGCATACTCAGCATATTTTTTCTTTGCATCTTTTAGCATTTTTTTTCTGTTATTACTTACCGTAATTCCTGGTGTAGGTATCGCATTGGCTTTTTCTTCCAAATGGAAGGCACTGGTATTTTTTACTACTTCGGTAAACCTATCTAATCTAAGCACTTTTTTATCAATTGCAGCACATGGATCAGACGACAGACCAGGATTGCCTACAGCAGCCATTGAATCTGTAATTGTATCTGTAATTGTATCGGTGCTGGCATTCAAAAATGATGTAATAGCAAAAGAAAATAGTGTAATAAGAAGCGTTTGTTTCATAAGAGATTCCTTTAAAAAATATTATAGCAGAAGCACCTCAAATAAACGTCATGGCAGATGTGACTAAATTACTGTAAACGCTTTTGGGTAACCTCATCAGGTTCAACTTCACATAAATTGGTATCTTGTCCACAGTGACGGCATATCGTTCTTATAGTAAATATATACCATCCATTTTTGTCTTTCCACAACGATTCTCCACATTTAGGACAACGTATACGACTCCAAATGATGGCAAATACCATGACTGGTACAAAATAAAATAAATTCTCTGAAAAGATCGAAAGTATGATCAGACTTCCAACAATAAAGAAAAGAAATAGATATTTAGCATATGAAGAGATACACATGATCGTACTATTCCCACTCAATTGTTGCAGGAGGTTTAGAACTTATATCATACACTACCCTGTTGATCCCATCGATCTCATTAATGATCCTTCTGCTCATACCTTCAAGTACATCATGCGGTATGTGTGCGAAAGTAGCGGTCATACCATCTACGGACTCAACCATACGGATACACACTGTATTGTCATAAGTTCGGTTGTCACCCATGACACCTACAGACTGTACATTAAGCAGTACAGTAAATGCCTGCCATACTTTGTCATAGTAACCTGTCGCTTTTAACTCTTCTTGCATAATGGCATCAGACTCTCTGATAAGATGCAGACCTTCTTCTGTCACTGCACCCATTGTTCTAATAGCAAGACCAGGTCCAGGGAATGGATGTCTGCCTATCATATTTTTAGGTAAGCCCAGTTCGAGCCCCAGTTTTCTTACCTCATCTTTAAAGATCTCTCTCAAAGGTTCTACCAGTTCAAATGTCATCCAGTCTGGAAGTCCACCTACATTATGGTGAGACTTGATCGTCTTAGATGGTCCTTTGACCGAAACGGATTCAATGACATCCGTATAAAGGGTTCCTTGTGCCAAAAATGCAACATCTGTATGCTTCTTCGCTTCTATATCAAATACTTCAATGAACTTTTCACCGATCGCTTTACGTTTTGTTTCCGGGTCCGACACACCATCGAGTGCTGCCATGAACTCTTTTTTCGCATCTACAGTGATCAGTGGTATGTCTAACATTTTAAACATCGCTTGTACCTGCTCTGCTTCATCTTTACGAAGAAGTCCCTGGTCCACAAATACACAGATAAGCTGCTCTTTTGGCAGCGCTTCATTCAGCATAGCAGCAACGACTGAAGAGTCTACTCCGCCACTTACACCACAAAGTACTTTTTTATCCCCGACCTGTGCTTGGATCGCAGCTATTTTTTCCTTCGCAAAACTTCCCATATTCCATGTACTGTCACAACCACAAATATGTTTAGCAAAGTTTTTCAACATCGCTGTACCCTCTACAGAATGGTGTACTTCAGGGTGAAATTGAAATGCATAGATCTTTTTGCTCTCATTGGCTATCGCAGCATATGGAGAATTTTCACTTGTACCCACCACTTCAAAGCCATCAGGTATACGTTCTGCTCTATCCCCATGACTCATCCACACGATAGAGTCATCAGAGATATCTTTAAATATCGTAGAATCATTTTCTACTTTAAGTTTTGCTTTTCCATACTCGTGATGATCTGCCGGTATAACACTTCCGCCAAAATGTTGTGTAATAAGCTGCATACCATAACAGATACCCAAGATCGGTAATCCAAGATCCCAAATACCTTCATCTGGTTTATAGGCATCTTCAGCATAAACAGATGCCGGACCACCAGAGAGAATAATACCTTGCGGTTTTCTAGCTTTTATATCTTCAATACTCTCACGGTATGGTACAACTTCTGTATAGACACCACTCTCTCTAAGTTTTCTAGCGATAAGTTGTGTGTATTGTGATCCAAAATCTAACACTAGAATCGGTACTTGTTTCATGCAGGGTTCCTTCTATTTATATGGCTAAATCTTTGTACTAAAAACTTAACTATAAAAATATGTTTTTTCACTCCTTGAACATGCCTCAAGGAGTGAAAACACGCTAACTTCCTGCAGCCCCGATCCCAAGGATCTGAAACTGTAGATACCATACTGCAACAGATACGATGTATCCAACAAGTACTGTCCATGCAAGTCTCATATGTGCACCAAATGTATAGATTCCATGAAGTTTACCCATTACACCAACACCTGCCGCTGAACCAAATGAGATGAGTGAACCGCCCACACCTGCTGTAAGTGTTACAAGCATCCACTGCGCATGAGCATCTACCCCCATATCTGGACTTGATTTAAGTACTGCCGACATAACAGGAACGTTATCTACGATGGCAGAAAGGAATCCTACACCGATGTTTACTGTTGTCGCACCGAACTGTGTATAGAGTGCAGTAAAGTACTCTAGGAAACCTAGGAAGTGAAGTCCACCGACCGCAGCTAAAATACCAAAGAAGAAGAGAAGTGTGTCATTTTCAATTTTAGCAATGAATGAGAAGACATTGACCGTAGGGCAAACGATGCCATCACTGTCATAATCTTACTTCTCTACTCATTCTATAGATATAGAGTTTTAAAACTGCTAAACCGAACATCATTCCCCACATCGCCGGTAAGATGAAGTACTTGGTGCGAAATAACCGCTGATGCAATAGTCAAAGCAAAAAGACCCATGATCACTTTACCACCCGCTGAGATCTCAACTTTTTTCTCTTCCGCTGCAAATGGTGGTGTACCTTTGGTATAAAACGGCTTAAAAGAAATGCTGTAATAACCCAACCAAGAATAGACGCCGGGAAAAGGTAAAGGAAATCAACAAACGCCCCTTTTCCGTCAATCCATACCATCAATGTCGTAATATCACCGAATGGAGACCATGCACCACCGGCATTGGCTGCAACGACAATATTCACTGCAGCAGGAACAATAAACGCTTTATTCGTTTTATCGATCGTGACAATACTGTTGAAAGGATTAAGGCTGTGGTAAGGTTATCTGCAATCGGAGAGAGGAAAAATGCTATTATTCCTGTGACCCAAAATAGCTTTTTGTAATCATACCCTTTTGAACAACGTTATAACGAAGTGAGTTAACACATTACGGTCGATCATTGCCTCTATATAGGTCATTGCCACAAAGAGGAAGAAGAAGATCCCTGCAATTTCTAGGAAAATGGTTCTCTATTTCATGTGTGCAGTCTACCAGATCCAGTCCATTCATCGCATAGTAGATCCCAATCAGCATAAAGATAAACGTACCCGCAAAAAGTGCTGGCTTTGCCTTGTTGATACGGTACTTGTCTTCTGCTGCAATAAAGTAGTAACTTATTACAAATACCGCCAATGACATGATACCCACCCATGTAGTTGTTAAATCATGTGTGTAATGTCTCTGCTGCCAAATTTCTCCTAATTCTTAGTCCATTCATTTCTCTATGCATTATTTTAGATGATTCTATATAGTGTGACCCCAATGACTCTTTACGTGCCAATGCCGCTTCTACAATCGCAGAGGCAGTATTTAGTCTGAGTTTAAGCAGTCTTCCAATCTCTTTATTCTTCATATCATAAATGAGATTTTTCGCTTCATGCAAGCCTTTTGTTGTCCTGATAATACCTATATCATCCCACATTACTTGACGCAGCTTTTGTTTATAGATTTTATCATTTTCTTTGTGCAGAATATTACCGTAATCTTTCTCAAATTTAGGTGTTTCAATAGCCTTATGTTCTTTAGAAAGCAAATGGTCTACAGCACGCTTGGCAAAGACCACGCCCTCCAAAAGTGAATTTGAGGCAAGACGGTTCGCCCCATGCACACCTGTTCTGGCTGCTTCACCTATGACATAAAGACCTTCAATGCCTTCTATACAGCCATTTGTATCACATTTTATTCCGCCATTAGCATAGTGAAATGCAGGTGATATTGAAATTTTATCTTTGGGAAACTTATAGCCTAAAGCACCAAAAGTATGTGTGATATTAGGAAAACGATTTTCAAACCATTTCTCTTCAAACATAGAAAAATCAAGATAGGCTTTTTGCCCCGTTTTTCGTTTATGCTTGAAAATACCACGTGCCACAATGTCCCGACTCGCCAGCTCCCCTCTCTCATCATAATCAAATAAAAAACGTCTTCCATCTTCATCAACTACATGTGCACCCTCACCTCTGAGTGCTTCAGTCAGTAAGAGTTTTCGTGCATAAGGTGTATCCACAAATACTGTAGGGTGAAACTGCATAAACTCCATATCTGCAAGTTCTATACCCTTCTCAACACAGATACCATGAATATCTGCACTGACCGTACGAGAGTTTGTATTATACGCATAGAGGGATCCTATACCTCCCGAAGCGATGATCACATCATCAGCATAAATGGTTGTTGGTTCATAATTTACAGTTGCTTTTACACCAAAACATCTGCCATTTTCTATAAGCAGATCATACACCAAAGTATTTTTTTGAAGCTGGTGTTTGTTTTTCACCATCATAAAATAGTGCATATAACGTCCAGTAGCATCTCCCCCAGCATGGATAATACGCTCTACAGAGTGTGCTGCCTCTTTTGTATACAGAAGCTTACCGGATTCATTCGTGTCAAATTCCATTCCTTGACTTATGATGTCAGGAGTGGTTTCGAGTGAAGTACGAGAAAGAATTTCCACAGCTTCTTTATTGTTATGATACGAACCCGCAGCCATCGTATCAGAAACATGCACTGGTATATCAGCTTCATCCAATGCTGTGGTCATACCTCCCTGAGCATAAAAAGTATTACACTCCCAAGGGATATCCTTACACACAACTAACACTTTTTTACTCTTAGGGAATTGCATCGCAGCATATAAACCTGCAATACCTGCACCTATGATCAGTACATCATACTTCTGCATCTTTACCCTTCTGTCTTAACGCTTGTATTATTTTCAACCGTATCTTCTACATAAACAGGATTTGTTTTATAACCACATCCTGTCAAGATGATACAGCAAAGTGATGCTATAATCGCTTTATGAAAAACGCCAGTATGATTTTGTCTCATTTATCTTCTCAACCTCAGTTTAAATCATTAAAAAGGCAGGAGTGTTACCAAAAATATATCAATCTTCTCAGTTCCAAATGGCAAAAAGCTGTTGCCTTTGTTTACATCAAAGATGAGACACTCTTTATAGCAGTCACACACCCTGGCTTTAAAATGGAACTTAATTATAATAGAGATTTATTAAAATCCCTATTAACTCAGCTGAACAGACACGATGAAGCATGCAAGATGATGCAGGCTGAAAAAGTTGTCGTTTTTCACAGTAAGTACCATGCTATGCCTCAAGAGAAAGTTTCTTATGAGAGTGTTCCCCATTACCATGAACGCGCTGAAGGGAATTTTGATACACCAACTGATGAAGCACTCAAAGAAAAATTTGAACGTATCAAAACCATTGTTACATGCAAGAAATAATCCAAGACCTACCCTCCTGTGCAGGTGTATACCAATATTTTGATCCAAATGGCAAACTCCTATATGTAGGCAAAGCCAAAAACCTTAAGAACAGGGTCAAAAGCTATTGGCGTTTTTCTCCAGAGTTCAAACCTAACACCGCGCAAAGTTCACGTATCATCAAAATGCTCCATGAAGCCGAAAGATTAGAGTATATTGTGGTTGAAACAGAAGAAGATGCGCTTATCTTGGAAAACTCTCTTATCAAACAACTCAAACCAAAGTATAATATTTTGCTCCGTGATGACAAAACATACCCCTATATCTATATTGACGAGTCTGTAATATACCCAAGGTTCGAAATTACACGTAAGGTCATCAAAGGAAAAAAAATCACCTATTATGGTCCTTTTCCTACCGGAGGGAAAGCACTGCTTGATTCACTCTATGAGGTCTATCCGCTTGTACAGAAAAAATCTTGCCTCAGAGAAGGAAAAGCCTGTCTTTTTTACCAGATCAAAAAATGTCTTGCTCCCTGTGAATCAAAAGTAACACCTGAAGCATATGCGGATATCGTGGCTCAGGCCAAAACATCCATAGTCAAACGTAAAGATCTTATCTCTACACTTGAAGAGAGAATGACTGAGCTTGCGATGCAGGAACGCTATGAAGAGGCAGCTGCTATCAGAGACAATATAGAGGCTATCTCTTCCCTAACGATCTCATCGAATATCGATTTGGCCAATACACTCAACCTTGACATTTTTGCCATACAAAATGGGGATGAAAAAGGTGTCATCGTGAAACTTTTTATGCGTGACGGAAAGATCATCTCTTCAGCCTACACCTACTTCAGGCATACACATATATTTGATGAAAATGAAGCATACAAACAAGCTTTGCTTGAATTTTATACCATCGACAGTCCCAATATAAGCAAACAAATTCTCACTGCCCATAGTTTTGAAGACTCCAAGCAGGTTGCAGCAACACTTTCGGACCGTTTTAACAAAAAAATAGAGATACTCACGCCACAGCGTGGACCTAAAGCCAAACTGGTCTCGTTAGCGATGCAAAACTGTGAAGAGCTGTTACGTAAAACGCAAAACGATACGATCATGGAACAAAAAATAGCAGATCTTTTTGACCTCTCACGCATACCTTACCGTATCGAGACCTTTGACAACTCCCACCTTATGGGTGCTGCTACCGTAGGAGGTATGGTCGTTTGGGATGAGGACAACTGGGACAAAAGTGCCTACAGACGATACACTTTACATGAACGAGATGAATACGGGCAAATGAAAGAGATGCTCAGTAGACGTATCGAGAATTTTAAAGAAGCGCCTGCTCCGGACCTTTGGATACTTGATGGGGGCCAAGCCAACCTAAACCTTGCAAAATCACTTTTAAAAGCTGCGAATGTAAATCTTGATGTGATCGCTATAGCAAAAGAGAAACTCGATGCCAAAGCACACCGAGCAAAAGGAGCAGCAAAAGACCTTATCTATACATCCAAAGGACTCATTGAACTCAAACCAAATGACAGACGTCTACACTGGATACAAAAACAAAGAGATGAAGCACATCGATATGCCATCACCTACCATCAAAACAAAAAACGCAAAGAGGATACACAAATTTCATTGCTCAATAAAAAAGGTATAGGCAAAGCAACCGTAAAGAAGCTCATTGATTATTTTGGCACATTTGAGGCCATAGAAAATGCATCTTATGAAGATATTGAGAAAGTTACAAATAAGAAAATTTCAAACATTATTAAAAATTATAATCCCTAATCGTACATAATTTAATATTTTTTACTAAAAAATTCCTATATTCAATCTATTTTTAGTTTAATTGTTATAGAGTTTTAGTAGTAGTGTTATCAATATAATATACTTTAGATTGATTACTATAGCTTATATTATAATATACATAACTCTAAGTTAAAAGCTAAACTCATTGTGAAGTGAGGACAGAAAACCGTGGGTCTCAAGAAGATTGCCAGGTTGCAGACAGTAAACTTTCTGACTTTGAGTTTACTGAGACTACACTTCTTAATTTGACACACTATAAAAAGGGGAAAAGAATACTATGAAGAGACCTGATCCAATTGATGAAGAGTATACCTTTGAAAAAGGCCTGATCGTTAGCTCAACTGACATAAAAGGTATTATTACTTATGCAAACAGAAAATTCTGTGAGATATCAGGATATACCAAAGACGAGCTTCAAGGCAAGAACCATAATATCGTAAGACATCCTGATATGCCAAAGGCAGCGTTTCAAGAAGTTTGGGACACGATAGAAAGTGGAAAAGAGTGGACAGGTATTGTGAAGAACCTAAGAAAAGATGGTAGATATTATTGGGTATATTCACATATTTCACCTATCGTTGTCGATGGAGAGATCACTGGTTATACTGCAGCCAGAAGACCTGCATCTCAAACAGAGATCGAAGAGACAACTCCTATCTACAGGGATTTGCTAGAAAAAGAAAGTAACTAAAGAGGAGCTGCTGATAACATGTATTACATACTAAATGAAACCAATCAAATTATTGCTGCTGATGAGAACTTATTGAATTTATGTGGTGTATCCCACATTGATGAACTCTCATTAAAGATTGCATTAGGCGATATAAAATTTGATCTTGCATCTGAAACAAACATCATTATTACAACAGACAATAATGAGAAGAGATTCCCTGTATCAAAGATCACTCTTTCGAGTATGCTTGGTCACCTAACACTCGTTGAGATCCAAGCTGAAAAAGAAGAGACTGAGGAAAATGACCAACCTGTACTAGAACTTGATGAAACTGAAGAGGTCAGTGCACCTTTGGATCTAGATTCAGACCTTATCTCTATCCAATCAGATACAAGTATGGAAACTGAGACACTCAAAGATGACAGTGAGTTATTTGATCTTGCATTGGAAGAGAAAGCTGAGGAGAACCTAGAAAAGATAGAAGACTCACTCAATCTCTTATCGGAAGATACTGAGACACTTGATCTTGGTCTATCTGAAGCTAAAGATGAAGTTCTTCTTGATGACAGCGCTGAAATCCTTATAGATATAGACAATATCAGTAAACAGATCGGTGTTTCTCATCAAGATTACGACACATTCCTTGATGAATATATCGATACAGCACTTGGGCTAGAACAAGATCTCCGAAGTTCGGATGCTCAAAAACGATCAAATGCTGTTTCAACACTGTCTCATCTTAGTGAAGTACTACAACTTCCAGTGGTAGGAGAGATCATAGAAAGCATAGCCACAGATGGAAAGAAAGAAACAGTAGAATCTTTCTATGCAGCACTCTCTAGACTCACAACATCATCTCAGAATGTAACAGAAGAAACTAAATTTGACCTCTTTGATGCAGAAGAAGAGACTGCAGTAGAAGAAGCTGCACCTGTAGTCAGTGCAAATAGTTTTGGTACGATCAGCCTTGACGATGTAAAGCCTATTCACTTTGACTTCCAACTTGAAGAGGCTGCAAATGATCTGTCATTACCGGTAGACCTCATTGAAGAGTTTGTACATGATTTTATCGAACAGGGACATATTGAGACAAAAAATATGTTAAAAGCCTATGAAGAAGGTGATCTAGAAGCTATTCAGAAGATAGGACACTTACTTAAAGGTGCATCTAGCAACCTTCGTATCAAAGACCTGTCTGATACACTTTATAAAATACAATTCTGTGAAGACAGTAATGATCTAGAGCAGCTTATCAAAGACTATTGGGGACACTTTTTGTCTTTCGAAATTCAAATAAATGCACTAGCAAAATAAAAAGGAATACACTATGACTATACGTAATAGACTTAAACTCATTGGACTTGTACCAATTACACTACTTATTCTACTATCAAGTTATTTCTTTATAACTTCATATTTGAATTTTGAGAAAGCAAATGCGCTTAAAACGACTTTGATCAATAATGCTGCATTGGACAAAGCCTTTATCAATATAGGTAAAGAAAGCGGATTGACTGCCTTATATCTGGGAAGCGATAAAAAAGCATTTGCTGAACCACTCAAAAAACAAAGAGAAGCGTTAGATGAAGCATTTGAAGATGCTAAATATGAGATCATTACTGAAAATACAGCTTATCTTCCTGTAATACTTGAACTATTGGGTGAACAAAAAGCGGCAGCATTTGATCCGTATAAACGACTGCTAGGGAATATTGGTAAACTTTCTGAATCAAGAAATAAAATTGATACAGAAGATGTGGACTTTAAAGATGTGTTCTTTAATGACTATGCATCCAAACTAGCGACGCCTGTACTGGATAAACTCATAACCGTAAAACAGTATTCCCTTGATACGGAAATGTCATCAATCATCTCTACACTTATTCAGCTCTACACTGCTAAACAGAATGCCGGAATGGAAAGAGCATTTATTTCATACTATATGGCTAAAAGATCTTCTATGGCATTTGATGAAATTGCTTTATGGGATGAGTTTAAAACTAAAGCGAACAGTTTTGATATCAAACAAGTAACCAATCCTGTCCTGCGTGAGCAGCTTGAAAGAGTACTCTACAATGATCATGCCAAAGAGACGATGAATGAACTTGGCTTAACATCATCTGCAATTCAAACAGATATCGATAATGGTGACTATGCTGAAGATGTTATGGACTGGTTTGAACTTCAAACAAAAAAGATCGCATTACTTTCAAAAGCAGAACTTGTCGTATCTGATGCGTTATGGAAAATGAGTGATATCTATCTTGAACAGCAAATGCTACTTCTTGGTATTGCAGCAGCTATCTGGTTACTGAGTTTTATTTTGGCTTATCTAGGATACACAACTGCAAGAGATATTACAAGAAACATTAAAGAGCTTGAAGACGTACTGAACAAAGCCGTTGAGGAGATGAAAGCCAGTGATGAGTATTTCGCATCTGATGCACATGCGATTGAAAATATTGACCTTGATACACACGAAGGTACTAAAGAAGCCTATAAATTCCTTGAAGAACTTGTTGAAACAGCAAAAGATGATAAACTCATCGCACTTCAGGCCAATGAAGCGAAATCACTTTTCCTTGCGAATATGTCACATGAGATCCGTACACCACTGAACGGTATCGTTGGATTTACAGAGATCTTGCGTAGTACAGACCTCTCAGAAGAGCAAGAAGAGTTCCTCTCTATTATTGATAAGAGTTCTGAAAACCTTCTTAGTATTATCAACAACATTCTTGACCTTTCAAAAATCGAGAGTAATAAAATTGAAATTGAAAATATCGTCTTTGACGCATCTGAAGAGTTTGAAAGTGCAGTTGAGACCTATGCAGTAGCTGCAACAGAGAAAAACATTGACCTGAACTACTATATGGATCCAACGATCTCTGCAAAACTCAAGGGTGACCCAACAAAGATCAAAGAGATCGTTATTAACCTTCTTTCTAATGCCGTTAAGTTTACGAGTTACGGTGGAGAGATCAACCTTGAGATCCTAAAAGTCACTGATGAGCAAGGTGAAAACAGAGTGCAGTTCACCGTAAAAGATAACGGTATCGGTATGACCAAAGATCAACAGTCACGTATTTTTGATGCCTTCTCACAAGCAGATGTATCTGTAACAAGAAAATATGGTGGTACAGGACTTGGTCTTACTATCTCTAGCCAGTTCGTTGAGCTTATGGGTGGTAAACTTGAACTTGAAAGTGCTAAAGACCATGGTACATCATTCTTCTTCTCCATACCACTAGAGGAAGTGACATCAACAGAAGTAAATTATACACATGCCTTCACTGATCTTACTATCGGTAAATACGAACAGGATATTCCAACAAAACTAGACAACTATCTAGAAAAATACTTTGAATACTTTGGTCCAACGGTGAAACATTTTGAGTCCATAGGAGAGCTTAAAGAGCTTGATTACAATGATACATGTAAAAACTACTGGATCGATATAGATAAAGCCAGACAAAACATGTTAGACGCTATCCATAATATGGATAAATCTAAACTTATTATTATTGCAAACGTCACAAGTCGTAATAAAATTGAAGAACTTGGTATTGACCAAAGTAATGTTATCTTTAAACCTGTAACGCTAAGTAAGCTCAAAACTGTATTAAGCGCTACTGCAACTGTCACACCGCAACTTGTTGAGGAAGCCGTAGCAACACAACAGACGAACTTTGACGCAAAAGTATTGGTAACTGAAGATAATATCATTAACCAAAAACTTATTAGACGTATCCTTGAGGAGCATGGTATCACAGTTGATATTGCGAACAATGGTCTTGAGTCATTTGAAAAACGTAGAAGTGGCGATTATGATCTACTCTTTATGGATATTCAAATGCCGGTTATGGATGGTATTGAAGCGACCCATGAGATCCTTGATTATGAAGAGGATGAAGAGTTGCCACATGTCCCTATCGTAGCCTTGACAGCGAATGCACTTAAAGGTGACAGAGAGAGATTCTTAAGCGAAGGTATGGATGAGTATATCACTAAGCCGATCGAAACTACAGAATTACTGTATGTATTGAACAAATTCTTATCAGATAAAGCAAGCTCTCAGACTAAATCACCAGCCCAAGCAGAAGAGCCTGTTGTTGAAGCACCAACGGTTGAGACAGAACCTGAAGAGATCGTTACGCCCGTAAATGATATGGTTGATGAACCACTAGAACTCAATATCGAAGAGCCTACCGTTGATCTAATTGAGACTCCTCAAGCCAAGAAGATACTTGTTGCTAAAAAATTCTTACTGGCACGTAGAGTATTTGCAAAAGTATTAGAGAACCTAGGTCATGAGTATGATGTCTTAGATGATATGAATATGTTAGAAAACGCATTGGCATCTGGCAGCTATGATATACTCTTTGCAGATGCCGATCTAATCACAGATCAAATTAGTGACTCTAATCAAAATGTAGCTATAATCACGTCAAGTGATTCAAACAATCCTCTAGAGATTGCCGTACAAAAAGGTGAAACCATCTCAAATACAGCATCTAAAGAAGAGACAGAAAATATAATTAATAAGTATAGAGGATAATAAATATGGCATTAAAAGTACTTGTAGTAGATGATGACTTTATCAATAGAAAGCTCATGCAGACTCTTTTGAAAAAGAACCCGAAAGTAGCTGAAGTCGTAGAGGCAGAGAATGGATCTGATGCATTAGATAAAATGAAAAAGGATCCTAGCATCAATCTTATCCTCTTGGATATTATGATGCCAGTTGTAGACGGAATAGAATTTTTGAAGATCTTCAGATCTGATATGTCCAATGCACATGTGCCTGTGGTCGTACTCTCTACAGATGACACACGCAAGACAGAAGTATATGATAACGGAGCAAATGACTTCTTGCGTAAACCTGTTGCGCAAGATGCACTCTATGAAAAAATCGATCAGTGGACTGATTAATTACTTCACTTAAATGTTTGACCTAGCTTTTTAAAGCTGGCCAAACAGACTTAAAACTTTCCCTTATTTTACAAATATCTCTTTCAATACTTCTTCAATACGAGAAACACCGATAATGTTTACATGATTTTTAACTTCATCAGGTATATCATCTAGGTCACGTTCATAGTTCTTCATTGGGATCAATGCTTTCTTGACACCTGCTTTATATGCAGCGATCAGCTTCTCTTTCAGTCCACCGATAGGCAGTACTTTTCCTGTAAGTGTTACCTCACCTGTCATGGCCACCAGATTGTCTATCTTTTTATCACTTAAAATGGAAGCGATAGCACTTACCATAGCAATACCTGCACTTGGTCCATCTTTAGGTGTAGCACCTTCTGGAACATGGATATGAAGATCATAACGCTTATAAACTTCACTTGGATCAATCTCTATTCGCTCTTCTCTCTCTTTTGCAGAGTGCGGTATGATCGCAGGTGAAATAGCAAGTTCTCTATTGTCGATAAGTATCTTGACCACAGAGTGTGCGATCCGTACAGACTCTTTCATTACATCACCTAAACTACCGGTCAACTGTAAAGCACCTTTTCCTTTGATCTTGATCGCCTCTATCGTTAAAACATCTCCACCCACTGCTGTCCATGCCAATCCGCTGACAACACCAACTTGAGGCTTACTGTCCACCAAAGAGATCTCAAATACTTTTTTATCTGTAAACTCTTCTAAATTCTTTCTTGAGATCGTTATAGTCTCTTTTGTCTTCTCTTCCAAAAGCTGTCTTGCACCTTTTCGCATCAATCCTGCGATTCTTCGACGTAGATTACGTACACCTGCTTCTCTGGTATACTCATCGATCAACATTTTAAGTGCTTTATCCGTTATCGAAAATTCTCTACGCTTCAGTGCATGTTTTTTGAGTTCCTGAGGTATAAGATAACGCTTTGCGATCTCAAATTTCTCTTTAGGGGTATAGGAGTTGAGTCCGATGAACTCCATTCTATCCCGTAAAGCAGGAGGTATACGTCCAACATCATTTGCTGTAGCGATAAAAATAGCTTTACTCAGATCAATATTAAAATTGAGATAATAATCTCTATACTTACTGTTTTGCTCAGGGTCAAGTATCTCAAGCAAAGCTGCGGTAGGATCACCTCTCATACTTCGCCCTACTTTGTCTATCTCATCCAAAACAATGACAGGATCCATACTTTTTGCCTCAATGAGCCCTTGGACCAAACGTCCAGGCATGGCACCTACATAGGTTCTTCTATGCCCTCTAAGCTCATTGACATCTTCAAGTCCACCTAACGCCATACGTACAAGCGGTCTTCCCAATGCAGTCGCAATGGAGTTAGCCAGTGAGGTTTTACCTACACCCGGAGGTCCTGCAAAGCAGAGTATCACTCCTCCTGTCTCTTTTTGCTTTATGCCTCTAAGCTGTGCAAGTTCACGTACAGAGAAAAACTCAACGATACGCTCTTTAGGTTTCTCCAGTGAGTAGTGATCTTTATCAAGTTCAAGCGAAACATCTTGTACGCTCAGGTTCTTTTTGGTTAATTTTCCAAAAGGGAGTTCAAGTACCCATTCCAAATAACTTTGAAGTACATTCGCATCAGCAGAATCAGGATGCATACGGGCAAAACGGTCTAACTGTTTGCTTATCTCTTTAAAGGCATCTTCTTGCATATGAGGCTTGAGTGCTGCTACTTTTTCTCTAAAGTTCGCTATCTCCTCCTCTCTTTGTGTATCCATGCCCAACTCTTGCTGTATCTCTTTGAGTTGTTCTTTGAGGAAATACTCTTTATTGGTCTGTTCGATCTTAGTGTGGACTTTTGTACGTATCTCACGCTGTACTTTTGCTGACTCTATCTCAGAGGTAACGATATCGATGAGACCTAACAGACGTTTTTCAATGTTCAGTTCTACATAGAGAACATAAGCTACTTCTTTATCGAGTTTCAACATAGAAGAGACGAGATCAGCTATACGGTTTGGTTCATCATTTTCCTCTATCGTACGTACAAGATCGGCAGGTATCTGACTGTTCAAAGCAGAAAGTTTCTTTACTTTATCTCTAAGTATCTCCATTAAAGCATCTGCTTTGAGTTTATTATAATTCTCTAAATTAACCTCATCGATGATGGCGCGGTTAAATGTACCCTCTTGAGGTTCGATTATCTTTCCGCGTGCAAGCCCTTGAAAAAGTATCTTTACTCTACCATCCGGTATGTGCACTTTTCGCATAATAGAACCAATGACACCGACTTTATACATGGCATCAAAATCATGTATACCCTCTTTTCCAGGCATAGATGAAGTCACAAATAGCAAAGAGTTGTTCTCCATTGCGTCACTCGCAGCATCGATATCTTTTTGATCTGTCAGAAAGATCGGGCTTATCATAAAAGGGTAAAGGAAAAGTTCATCCTCGACCACTATAGGTAAGGTAGTGGGAAATGCATCATAATCGCTAAGTTGCATAATGTTGCTCCTTTAAAAATATTTAATTTTGTTTTATAGTTTGTAGGTGGGCATATATGCCCCTCAATAAATGCCTTTAAAACATAAAAGCATTTAAAAATTAGTCAAAGATATACCCTACAATGCCTTTTTCAGGCGGTGTAATATCAGCCATTTCTACTACAGAGCCTTTATTTTTGTCTCTATAGATCTTCGCTGCATCAGTTTTTCCGGTACGGTCATAAAGTGCTGCGATATTTTCATTCAGCAGATACTGACTCATATGCAATCTTATCAGCATTGTGTTAACAAGCGCTGCATAAGGAGACCCCGGATAACGGTTAATGTATACTTTGGCTTTTGAAATGCTGTCCATAATAAGTTTTTGATCCTTATAAACATCTTTTACACCCAAAAATGATGCTTTTAATTTCATGAAGTCCGTATATTCACGGCTTTGATACTCTCCAAAACGTTTGTTATATTCATCCAGATAGTAGTTAGCGAGCAGATACTCTTCTTCATTCATGTGAGCATGTGCGAGCATCATCAAAGAGGTCGGCATATAGGGTGAACGAATGTGCTCACTTTTTAAAGAGATAAAATACGAATCTGCCTTATCTAGATTGCCATTGCTGATGCTGTTGGCTATTTGCTGATACCAGTACAATGCTGGTTTGTTAAACTCAACAACTTCATCCTTGTCACCACAACCGACAACTAAAAATGACACAGCCATAGCCATACTTACTAAAAAACGCTTCTTCAAATTCATATCTTTCCCTAGTTAAAATCTAATAACATATATAATAGCTCAAAGTATGTAAAAAGCGTATTAGATTTAAAGATAATTTGAAAAAGAGACCCTCTATAGGGATACGCTTAACTTGATACACGTAGAAATGTAACGCTCACACAATCATAATATAATAAATTATTATTTAATATCAATTTTATATTAACTATGATATTCTTTAGCTAAGTATTACATAACGAAAAAGCCAAACTTACTGTGAAGTAGGGACGGAAAACCACGGGTCTCAAGCAGATAGCCAGGTTACCATTCGTAAGCCAGAAAGCTTATGTCATCATTTTCTAGATGTACATACACAAATTTAGCTCAAATTTATAGTTGAGCATTAAAAGGTGTTATCATGAAGAATTTAACTGCTTTTTTTAAATTACTTGCTTTTCCCATTTCTTTTTCTAATCCGTTTTTATTCATCTCTAAATTTAAGTAAGCATTACAGCTCTAGAAGAGATTATGATAGACAAAAGTTCGAATAATTCATTCATCAATAAAGGAATTATTAGTGTATTGCTTATAATGTTAAGTGGTCTGTTCACCATACTTCTTGCTGATGACGAATGTACCAATTCTCAGATATATACTGACATCAAATAATACAGTGATAATATGTCAGGCAATGTAAAGACAATTCTAGTGACAATGATCGATATATATTTTAGATTTGATGCACCGGGTGACATTGGAAGTATATGTTCTCTTCAATGGACCTAATCAAGTTTATTTTGCAGATAGTACAAGTTCTTGTCCTAATGAAGGAGAACATAGACATCCAGAACCTATACTGTTACAGTAATTACGCTACAAGATTTTAATATTAATTTATAAAGATGGAAATAATGGTCCCAGTACCTATACCTTTAACTGGACATTTACTCCCGCTGCTATTCCTAGCACCCACAGTAACACCAGCAGTATCCAGTAGCTTGAACGAAGATGACAATTAACAGTAAACAGTATGGTACCGTCAGTACAATGAAGCTCCGGTACAGAAGATCTTAATTAAACATACGTGTTAGATATTCTGGTAATGGTGATGATGATTTTTGATCATCGAAACTCAGGATTTTAATTTAACCAAAATATGCTGACAATAACCAATCTAGATTATGAAACTACACAATATCCTATTACACTCTAAGTGTTCGAGCTGATAATACTCAAACAAGCGTACACCTAGATGTAACATTACTATCAATATTAATGATATTGATGAATCAGGTGGTGGCGGCGGAAGTTCATTCGTATCAACATGTTCGACAGGAACTGACCAAGTTTATCGTGATTTCTGTCTACGTCAAAAACTCACAGTACCTGGAAATATGGTGACTATAGGTAATACTATTATGGTTGCCCCTACCACACAAGATTCTAATCCATGTAGTACATATACAGATGGTCCATATATCTCTAATGCGACAAATCAACAAATGACGATTATTATTTATGTGAATATTGGGATGATCCATCAAGACCATCTACCAGCGCAACGGTCGATAACACGCATATACCTGATCCGGGAAATAGTGAAGTCGTATGGGCAGGTCTTTACTGGCAGGCACTTGTAAGTGATGCAAGTGGACTTTCAAGTATGGATGTGAAGATAAAAAATGGTACTGACGGATTTGTTTCGATTGGTGGTTTTGACAAGCTTGATTATCAAGCAAATGGATACTCAGGATATAGCTACTCTGCATTTAAAGATGTGACATCGATCTTACAAAACAATGGATGGATGACTGGAGAATTTACTGTTGGAGATATCCCTGTAAGTGAGGGAAGAGGTTTTAACGGATTAGGAACTTATGGTGCCTGGACCCTTGTCTTGTTTATAAAAATAGTAGTGAGAAAGTACGTAACTTCTCCATCTTTGATGGATGGCAGCAGATCACAAGCAGTAATGATGCTGTTATTGATGTAAGTGGTTTTTATACGCCTAAACAAGGAGACATATCTTCAGTTGCTTCCATATTTGCAGCAGAAGGAGATAAAAACCTTCCAGGGGATGATCTCATTGCTACATCTCAAGGTGGTAATGTAGCCACATTATCCAATGATACTGTAACAGGTGATACACAAGCAGTCTGGTCCGCTATCTACCCAGACTTCACCCGTACACCAAACCCTAGTAATAATCAGGGTATCGATATTCAATCATTTCAGTTAGGAACTGACGGCTATGACCTTTTAGATCATACAGACAGTCAGATCAACTTTAGATTTACTTCTACGCAGGATGTTTACTGGCCATCAATGATCGCTTTCAACACTGAACTCTATGCACCGGAACTCTGTTATGATTATGCTTACAAACAAAACGGTGTCTATTTTACTGAAGATAATAATGGTTCAGAAGTTCCTCTTATCTATGGACAGGGGTTAAGTACAACTGATCCCGTTACTGTCGAACTCTTTGTTCGTAATGATGAGGAATCCGATACAAATTTGACTAATGTGGTATTCCATATTACAGATATCAATTCTTCACAAGCTACCTATGTAACCAACAGTGCCTATGTCACACAGCCTGGCCAGATACTCGAAGAAGAAGCACAGGGGTCTCCACTACAGGATATTTATATAAATAATATGGGAGGAAGTCAGTATTCTCAGTCGATTATGATCTTGATCTTGTAACTGGGAATATAGATATGCCAATAAAGGCTTACCTTGAATACACACTGGTCCTTTCTGATTCAAGTGGCAACCCTGTTCCGCTTGACTTTGAAACTCACTTCAATGCAGATCTGCCTCTTTGTACTGAAGACAATTTTGCCTATTTACCAAAATATAATATATTTAATGTTGAGAACAGTACATTGGCAAATCAGAGTCCTCCTAAATATAATCTGCCTACACAGACTGCCAATCGTGCAGGTGATTTCAAAATTGCTTCTTATCAACAGGCAGATGCTTCTAATGCCAATGCAATTCATACGAGACAGGGTGTTACTGCCATTGTTGGTGTAGAAATCATAGATGCCAATAAGTATCACGATATCAAAGCGTCATGTGTAGAGCCTGACAGTGCATTGACTCCAAGAGCATATGTTTCTATTTGAGAATAATGCCACCACTACCGACTTTGATGAGCAACACTTACTCGTGCGATAGCTGAAGGAAGAATGTCAGATCAAATACTAAATACAAATGCTACACCTATTGCCAATGCTGGAGAATATTTCGGTTTTGCAAAAGAAAATACTGCATTTAGAGTCTCATATAATACTTTTGGAGACTGATATCTTACAAAGACTAGAGCATGGAACCTGCAAGGAGGGCAAGTTCCAACCATTGCTACATATGGAAGGATAAAGGTTTTGATGAGATTCTTAAATTAGATGTGGGAAAAGGTACAGGAGTTTGTGCTACAGACATGGCAAATGGTCAGGATCAAATTTCACAATGGTGTGGTAATAATGGTACCAAAGGTCTTGACCGTATTCAATTAGCACAATGTATGGAATGTCTCTATGGGGCAGGCATACAATACATTTGTTCACGAGACAACTTCGCAATACGTCCTGAAAGTTTCCGTATAGCACTTAGTGACCAGGAGCAGAATGGAACAAACAAAAGCTTTATAGCCAATAATGACACACCTACCAAATTAAATTCGAGTGACACTGGAGACCGCATCGTAGCAGGTTATAATTATTACGTTGAACTGAATGCAACCAATCACCAAAATGACAATGCTACTCCAGGATATTACGTTTCATTTACAGAAGATGGCGATGCTGGTGACCGGGTATTTAGTCTAAAATGGTGGGATTTCACAGGGGATGACACTTATTGTAATGATACATCTGATCACAATAAATCAATCACCTTCTTTAATGGTACTGCCGATGCAAATCTTAGTAACGATGAAGTAGGAAAATATGATCTTAACTTACTTGACAGAGTATGGACACGTGTAGACTGGGATAGTAATTATTTGGCTCATCATAATAGCTATTTTCAAAGTGGTGAAGATTGTGTGGTCGCTAGTTCCGTTGTACCTATACAAAATAGTTTAACCGGTTCATATGCAGCTGATATGAGTGGTTGTGACATCAACACAAGTAGCCATACAAACAGTGATGACAATACCCTTGTATATACTGATATGCCACTTCATATCTTCCCTTATAAGTTTGATCTAAATGGTACCAATCCAATCATTGGTCCTTCCACAAGAAGCAATGATCAAACATTCGTCTATATAGATACCCCACCAACGTCAGATGCTAACTATACAGAAATGAGCTATAACATGAACGGTATATTCTATGCTACAGGATTTCAAAACATCGGTAGCCTTAGTAACTTCGTAACGGGATGTTACGCTGATGATGTTGATATGGATCTTCTTTTTACCTACAATATTCCGGAACCAACTATAACGCCATTCCTCTCATATAATTTAAAGGACCTCAACTCAACTGCAGAAAGAATTAGACCTGCTTCTGGTACGAATGACTTTGAGGTGGGTCATCATACACAGTAGTACCACTCCATTTATTATCATGCAAGATGAAGCATACTTTGCTAAAGATATGAATGGATCTATAGACATGGATCTGGGTTACAATTTTGTACGCGATTATAATCAAACATTAAACCCTAGATTTATATCATTCCATGATTTCAACCTTACATATAATACAAATCCAGCTGGCATTAAAGCTGACCTGGAAAGTAACTTCCAAATATTTGGGAATAAAGATCTTGATGATAACGTCACCTTTGTATATGGTAGAGCTAAACCTTCACAATACTTTTATGATGATGTGACTGAAAATAGTATAAATACACCGATCTCAGTTGTTATCTATTGTGATGAAGACCCTGTCACGTGTTCAGTCATTTACAATATTAATACGTCATTAAGTACCACTGATGAATATGAGTGGTTCCTTTCACGTGAACATGTTACAAGCGACAATGACGGGAATATAACCTTGGTTGTAGATGGTGCATCGGGTTCAGGATACGGTAGTGTGAATCCAAATGATCCTACAGCAGTAAATATTGAAAACAGTGGAGGAGTTGATACTAATGTTTCAGTTAGCGCAACAGGTAGCTGATCGTCCTCAAGATGTATATATTGATTTTGGAAGTAACACAAACAGATGGCTTATTTATAATAAAGATACCAATACCACTCCTTCTCCTTTCTATCGTGTACGTTTCATAGGTCAAAGTGACTGGGCTGGACATGGTGATACAGGGCATGTTGTTGACAGTAATGTCAGTACTAAGAAAAATAGACGTTTAGGATGGTGACCGTAATGATGCAACATATTCAAATTAAGCGACCTGCTATTGCAATGATCGAATTGATCTTTGCAATTGTCATCATGGGTATTGTCCTGATGTCGGCACCTATGCTCATAAGTGTTGCAACAAAAAGTGGATATGTTGCTATCTTGCAGGAAGCAATCCATGAAGCTTCCTCTCAAGTCAACATGATCGCAGGATACCATTGGGATGAAAATGACGCAGATGAATTATTTCTTGATCCTATTTTAGGTGTTTCAGCAGGAAGCAGTGATTTAGATGCAGATGTTAATTCCAGTCGGACGTAAAGGTACACCCAAAGAGAGTTACCGCTCATTTGTACGTTCAGACGGGGTAGATGACCTCAATGCTTCCACAATACCAAGTATAGATACTAGAGACGATGGAAGATGATATTGATGATTTCGCAGGAATAACGAATCTCATTGAATATTGAAACCTCACTAGTGGGAGATAATGTAGAAACAACTACTATTGTCATCTCTAAAGCTATTAATTACAGTACAGATACTGTGACCGGAGGATACAATCAACCAAATATTACGTATACTCCTTTTGTCGATGCTGCTTCGGGTACCACAACAAATATCAAATCAATCACTGTTACCCTAACCAGTACCAGTGGGGTAGATGATTTAAATAAATCAATATCCCTTCGTGCTTTTAGCTGTAATATTGGTGCATATCAACTTGAAGAGAGGAATTTCTAGTATGAGAAATAAGAAACTTACCCCTGCTTTCAGTATGCTTGAACTTGTCTTTGTCATAGCTATACTCGGTATCGTTGCATCAATAGGTGCTGAATTGATTGCTAAAATCTATGATAGGTATATAGTCCAAAGAGCACTGCATCGTTCCACCATTAAAACTGAACTGGCTGCCATACAGATAGCAAATAGACTCACTTCAGCAATACCCGGAACAGTTTACAGAGATCAGAACAATGATAGTTATGAACCGATAGATTCCGATTTTCCCACCGGTATTGACAGTGATGATTATAAGGGCTTACAGTGGGTTGGCAGCGATACAGAAAGTTTTAGTACTGCAGCGACACCAGGATGGAGTGGTTTTTGTGATGTTGATAGCAGTACCCAAACTGTTCTTCAACTCCGGGCTCAGATCTTGGTTTGACAAATACTATTATAGGAATACTTTCAACAGCTACAGGTACGAAATCTGTTGCAGATGCTGCAATTTATTTCCCTTATAATATAAATGAACATAATATCAGTAGTGCTGCTACTGAGACTATTACACTTGATAATAATGCGTCAACCATCGTTGAACACTATAAATTGGCATGGACTTCTTATGCATTAATAGTGGAGGGAGGAGACCTTTACCTTTACTATAATTTTGCTCCTACACAGCAACACCTGTAGGCAATACAAGATCTCTGCTAATGAAAAATGTCAGTACCTTTAAATTTCAAGGAGCTGGACGGACTATACGATTTAAGATCTGTAAACAAGAAAGAATTAGTGAAGCGATGGATACAACATTACAGCTTGTAAAGAAAAGGCGGTATTCTAATGAGAAAAGCATTTTCAATCGTGACTGCGATCTTTATCATTATTATTAATGGCACTTGTCGCAGGGTTTATTATGAAACTTGCAGGTAAAATGGTTAAAGGTACTAGCTCACAGTTTTTACGCGAACAGTCTGTGCTTCTGGCAAAAAGCTACACGGAATATGCCGTTATGGCAGTCACTGCCAATGAGCACAACACGCTCTAATTGTCTCAATAACATTACAGGAAGCTATGGTGATGACGGCAATGGCAATATCTATAATATCGATGTAAATATCTCTTATATCGGTAATACTGATCCGTGATGGAAATTGTACTTGGATATTGCATAGAATTAATCCTACTGCCACCACACCAAAATCACCTCTTAACATCATTGTCGATGTCTTTGTCAGATATCAGGAAATTGATCATCCAGAGTGGAAGTTCTCCTGAAATCACCTATCATAGAAGGAGCTTACAAAAAATATGAGAACTCTAAATAAACACAAAAAAGCCTTTACAATGATTGAACTCGTCTTTGTTATTGTCGTACTGGGAATCCTCGCTGCACTTGCTCTCCCTAGAATAGAACGTGATATTAGACAGGAAGCGGCAGACAATATACTCTCTGCAATACGATATACTCAGCATTTAGCATTGACCGACAATAAAACAGATCCTTTTGATCCAAACTGGCAAAATAAGTTATGGAAAATTCAATTTATCAACATCATCAGACAGGGTATCTATTTTTATACTATCTCATCCGATACAATGGAATACTCGTGAGTAAAGATGAAACAGCTATCGACCCTACCAATGGAAAATATATGTATAATTCAAGTGGGAATACAGATATGTGCTGATGAAAGTCCGAATATCTTCTTGGAAAAAAATTTGGTATAAATAATGTCGACTTTAGTAACTGCGAACAATTGCAAATGGACAAAAGCCTCTACACACATCGCTTTTGATCACTTAGGAAGGCCTCATAAAGGAGTGTTTGGCGGTGCTACCAATGATTATCGTACAGTCTATGACAGGTGACTGTACTATTAGCTTTGGATTTGAAGATGGCTGCTATTACCGTTTTAGATATTATTATTTCACGAGAAACCGGATATGCCTTCATCGAAGGAAGACTCTTAACCCTTCCTTCTATTTACCTTCCATTAAGTAACTTAAGTTAAAATTAAGTATGGATATAGCGATATATCTATACTTTAAAACGAAGGATATATTATGAATAAAAGTATTACTGGAAGACATTTCGAACTCACTGAACCTATAAAGGCATATGCAGATACATTGATCGATAGCTTAGAAAAATATCATTTAGACATTATCTCTGCAAGTACTGTGATCTCGGCCAATGAGAAACATGGAAAAAAAGGTTTTGTCACAGAGTTCATCATAAACCTTAAAGACAAAAATACTATCGTAATTACCCAAGTAGATAAAGATGTATATGCAGCTATGGACCTTGCCATAGAGAGAGTGAAAAAATCACTTAGACGCCATGCCGACAAGATCAAAGATCATAAAATCATGAGTTTTAGAGATATGGGCGAAGAAGCCGAAGCAGTTGCAGAGCTCCAATCGACTGAGGATATAGAAATCGTTCCGATGGACCTTGAATTACACAAACCACTTGATTTTGATGAAGCGATGGAAGCACTTCAAGCAGAGAAGAAAAGACAATTTATCGTATTTAATGACAATGAAGGCTTGATGCGCGTCATGTACAAAAGAGCAGATGGAAAATTCGGACTCTATTAGGATCTCCATTTTACTATTCTCAGGTCTTGCCTGAGGATTATTTTTCTACACTTCCCAATCTATTTTTAGCCCTAATAACTATCTCTTCATCTTCAGCCATATCTAACCACTTAAATCTCTGACCACTTTGAATCGTACCATCAAGTATATCACCACTGTCACGAAACTTCAGATCAAGTTTTGCTATATCAAAACCATTATTTGTGCGAGAAAACTGTTCGAGTCTAAAGTTCTCAGTACTGTTAGAGTATAGATAACACCAACTCTTCAACCCATTACGCCCTACTCTACCTCTAAGCTGATGTAATGTAGCCAATCCAAGCCGTTCTGCTCCTACGATGACGATGAGTGTGAGTCTTGGCAAAGAGATACCCACTTCAACCACTGTTGTAGCCAGGAGTATATTTCCTTTTTCTCTAAACTCCAGAAGTACCTCTTCTTTATCTTTGTCTTTACCATGTGTGACATAGACATTTTCAAATTTCTCTTCCCAGAACCCTCTACTCTCTTCTAGAGATTGATAAGGCACTTCACTGCTCTGCTCTACCAAAGGGTAAATGATAAGCACTTGATGCTGCTGGGCTATCTCCTCTTTAATATGCGTAAGCAAATTAGGGAAATCTTGTTTACTGATGGTCTGTGTCAATACTTCACGCTCAAAAGGTGTCGTAGTGATGAGACTGACATCAAGAAGTTCAGACTCCATCATCGCTTGTGTTCTTGGTATAGGTGTAGCAGAGAATTGAATAAAATGCGGTTTTTTGTACGACTCAGCATTTAGTGCTTCGCTTGCACTGCATTTTAGATGCTTGTCACCTGTGCTTACCAACGCTTCCAAACTCTGTCTCTGTTTGCTACCAAAACGATGCTGCTCATCTACCATCACCAAAGAAGCTTGAGGAAGATCTTCTTTAAACAGCAGTGCATGCGTTCCAATGATGAAATCTGCCTCTTTATAATCTCCTTCATCTTTGCCTTGCATGACTAATGCAACTTTGACATGTTTTGGCAAGTGTTTACACGCCTCTTCATAAAGTTGAAGTGCAAGCAATGATGTCGGTGCCATCAATATACTTGTATATGGCAATGCCATCATCACAGAAGCAAGTATCACCATGGTTTTACCTGACCCCACATCACCAACTACCATACGTTTGGCTGCTTTTTCCTCTCTAGCCAAGTCCGACTGGATCTGTGCAATGACCTCTTGCTGCTCTCTGGTCAGTGTGAAAGGCAGACCGTCTACAAAAGGAGAAATATCACCATTCAACGCCCTATGTGCAGGGAAATCTACTCTTTTCCCTCGCAGTTTTTTCAAATGGTTATACGCTTCAACAAATTTGAGTACTGATTGAAAATCAGCCTTGAAGGCATTGCCATCATAGATCTCTTCCATACTTTTAGGAAAATGGATATGCATCAGTGTAGAGACCTCTTTACTATCCAACCCTTCATTATAGAGGTTTTTTTCATTGATGTAATTCTCGATCAATGAAGATATTTCACTCTCTTTGAGTACGGTTTTGTACTTAGGCGTGATCTTGCCTATCTGTTTAATCGACTTGGGCTGTGACATTTGCAAATAGCCTTTGTACTCTTCGAGTCTACCTTGTATCACATGACTTGATCCTACTTCAAAAAGTTTATGATGGTAGGGTGTGACCCTAAAAAATGTAGAGGAGAGACGCCGTCCAGATTGGGTAAGAATAAAAGTAACACGTAGCTTACCAGAGTAAACACTCGAATCAACCACTTTAGCCTCAAGCGTATTGACCTTTCCTAGTTCCAGTGTAGTTGAGAGCGTCGTATCATTATACGACGTAGGGATAATAAGCGCTAAGTCAAGCAAGGAGTGAATCTTAAGCTTTTTAAAGAGTTGTTTTGCTTCTTCCATCCCTATCCCTTCTTTTTTAATGTTAGAACCCACTGAGTAACCTAAGGCACTCAGTGGGTTCTATTATACAAAAGTTTTAGAGACAGTTGAAATAATATGTCAATATGACATATTATTTTGTTGCTTTGGCTTCTTTTTTAGTCACGATACTAAAAGTGATATCTGACAACTCCGTATGTGCTTTAATAAAGGTATTGACCTCATCAAGTGTGACTGATTCGATCTTTTTCAACTGCGCTTTACTAAAATCAAGCGGTCTCCCATAGTAATAGTCACTATAGGCACGATTGAGTCTTTGCGAAAGTGTTTCTGTGCGCAAAGGCTCTGACCCTAGTAAAAATTTCTTTGTGTCATCAAGCTCTTTTTGTGTGATACCCTCTTTGACAAAAGTGTCTACCACTTCTTGTATCAGATCTTTTGCTTCATCTTGTGTGCTCAGCTTTGTTTGCATATATCCACTCAAATAAGAAACAGGTTTTGTACGTCTAAGTGAGGAGTAGACACCATAAGTGAGCCCGCGCTTTACACGTATCTCTTCCATCAGACGTGAACCAAAGCCTGCTCCACCGAGTAGATACTCTGCTATCTTTGCCAAGTACTGGTCTTTTTCTTTATAGCTATAGTTAAATGGCGCACCAAAATAGATATATGCCTGATGGGTATCTTCATCTTTTAAAACTATTTCTCTTTTATGTGAAGCTTGAATACGCTTCTCTTCCTTCTCTTCTACCTTTGGGAAAAGTGAAAGCACTCTTTTTAGATACCCTTCTGCCTCATCAAATGTAATATCTCCCCCTACAACACCTAGAGCATTGTTGTACCCTAAATGCGTAGAGATAAATGTTCGGATATCTTCGAGTGAGATCTCTTTTATGCTCTCGATCGTACCATCATAAGGTCTGGCCAAAACACTTCCT